>JAIYCU010000026.1 GCA_027487835.1 Bacteroidota bacterium
GACACCACCCAATGGATAATAGTAGGAGAAGTTGGGGATTATTTTGTGGTTGTAAAAGATTTTAGAGGCTGCGGCGCAAAAGACAATACCAAAGTAAAAAGAGCTTGCAATGTTTCTGTCTATTTTCCTACTGCTTTTACACCCAATAATGATGGATTAAATGATTACTACTCTCCAATTGGTAATGATATTATTGACTTTAGTATGCGCATATATAACCGCTGGGGGCAGGAAGTTTTTAAAAGTAATAACTTAAATGAAACTTGGGATGGAAACTTTAATAGTGCACCCTGCCCAAGCGATACTTATTTCTATGCTGCTAAATACCAAGGTTATCAAAAGAAGAGGTTACTCGAATTTGATACAAAGGGAACGTTTACTCTATTGAGGTAAATTTGATAAGCATCCAAATCCTCTGTCAGATTTTCAAAACATGGATAAAAGTCATTTTTTAGCCTAGCAGGCTTTTGTTTTTTTGGGTCGCTTAATTATTCATAAAACTCACAAAGCATGAAGACTATTATTGAACCCTTTCGCATTAAATCTGTAGAACCCATTCGCATGACAAACCGTGCAGAAAGACTAGTTTACTTAGAGAATGCCCATTACAATTTATTTGCATTAGACTCGGAACATGTAATTATTGATTTACTCACAGATAGCGGAACCAGCAGCATGAGCGCCAACCAATGGGCAGCCATTATGCGCGGCGACGAATCTTATGCTGGCAGCCCTTCTTACGATAAGTTTAAAAAAGCCGTTAATCATTTAATGCCTTTTACGCACATCATTCCAACGCACCAAGGCCGTGCGGCCGAGAAAATTTTATTTACCATTATTGGTGGCCCAGGAAAATATATCCTCAACAATACCCATTTTGATACCACACGTGCCAACATAGAATATACAGGTGCCACGGCGGTTGATTTGGTGATTGAAGAGGGAAAGAACCCTTCGCTTTACCATCCTTTTAAAGGTAATATGGACATTGCCAAACTTGAGGCCTTCATCAAAGAAAAAGGCGTAGAAAACATTCCAATGGTAATGCTAACCATTACTAATAATTCGGGTGGTGGACAACCCGTTTCAATGCAGAACATTCAAGAAACAAAGTACATCTGCATGAAGTATGGCATTCCTTTATTTATTGATGCTTGCAGATTTGCAGAGAATGCATGGTTTATCAAACAACGCGAGCCAGGCTATGCAGAGGTTCCGGTAGAAACCATTGTGCAAGAAATGTTTTCGTATGCCGATGGTTGCACCATGAGCGCTAAAAAAGACGCCTTGGTAAACATTGGAGGATGGTTGGCCATGAACGATTCAACCTGGGCAGAAGCAGCCAGAAACTTATTAATCTTAACAGAAGGCTTTCCAACCTATGGGGGTTTGGCTGGTAGAGATTTAGAAGCCATGGCCGTAGGATTAGAAGAAGTAGTGCAAGAAGATTACCTGCATTACCGCATTAGTTCTACGCAATATTTGGGAGAACATTTAACCAAGGCTGGCATTCCAATAGTTACGCCAGCAGGTGGGCATGCCATTTATATCGATGCCAGAAACATGTTGCCCCATATTGGTCCCTTAAAATACCCTGGACAATCCTTGGCCATTGAAATGTATTTGCATGCTGGCATTCGTGCTTGCGAAATTGGCACTGTGATGTTTGGTGCACAAGCTGATGGAACAGAAAAAGCAGCACCTATGGATTTGGTTCGACTTGCCATTCCAAGAAGGGTTTACACCCAAAGCCATATCGATTATGTAATTGAAGCCCTCACAGAAATCAATGCAAACAAAGCGCAATTAAGCGGCTATCAAATTAGCTGGCAGCCAAAGCAATTAAGGCATTTTAGCGCTAGGTTTGAACCTATAAAGAATGAAGCAAAAAGGAAGGAAGCCTTTAAGAACGCCTTTGCAGAAGCAGAGAAATAAGGGACCCATTATAACCTCAGTTATTTCGTCTACCTTATTATTCAATATTTATCACGTCTATACTTGAGTTAGTTTTCGACGAAGCATTTTACCTGCTGCTAGGCAAAGTAATTCTTAGTCCGTATTCCCTTTCTAAAAGCGCAATTTCATGTCCATACCCCATACCCTGAACGAACGCTGTTGGGATTTTTCTCCACCGTCAATTAAAGTTTCAATATCTCTGCCAATCATGATTTCATTCCAAAAGGTCAATAGTGGGTTGTTTTTTGAGAATTTTTTCAAGTCATTAGATTCAATATAAAAGAAAGTAGATAACTCAATATATTGTCCTGCTACATTATCTCTGTTTGAAGAAAAACTAACAATCAGGGAATACTTTTTATCAGGACTACTTAGTTTTAATCTGTGTTGCCGTTGGAAATATTGAAATCCAATGGTTGTGAGGTCGTCTGCAATTAATTGACAAGCTTGGTCAAATACTTCTCGAGGTTTTTCCACCTCTGAATTATTCAGGTGTCTTTTAGCAGCGCGTTCTTTGTTGCCAAAAATGTGTTCTGTAAATTCTTCAATATTCTTGATCCATTTCATTGTCTTGTTGCTGTTGTTGCTTCAATAAATATTACACTATCGAATTTGTCAATTAGATTATTCTTAAAATTATTCTTTTTTACACTGTATTCCTTTTTCTTTGGATCGTACAAAAGGTCTATTGTTATCATTTCTTTATTTTTAGAAAAGAATTTTTGCAATGTCGAAGTTTCCTTTGTCTGCCTTAGATTGATAAAAAAGTGCTTAGCTCCACATTTGATAAAAGCACTTTCGTAAGAATCCCATTTGTCTAAAGGTATCTCCAAAGAATCTCCTTGTTTAATATTTCTATTATAAAACCCTATTCGCCCCTTAGCTGTCAAAAGACCAATTGTATAATAATCATTACCGAACTTTTTACTTAGATGCTCACCCATTGTTTGCCAGATTTTGA
>JAIYCU010000004.1 GCA_027487835.1 Bacteroidota bacterium
AATCGATAGTTAATAGTTTAGATCTAAAAAAAGCTGTCTCAAATTTACTTTTGAGACAGCTTTTTTGTTTTTAATGAAGCTGCTGCAAGGCTAGATATGGTGCATCCAAAAAGTAAAGGCAGATTTGCAAAACATGCCGATGGAACCTTAGAAGAAAGAAAATCATAGATTCCCTAATCTGATAAAAAAGAAAGAAAATTTGCTTCTTCTTGTAAATTTAATAACATAGTTTTGTCAAGAGGTTTCTCAAGAAATCCTATGATTTCCGGAAATTCTTTGGCCAAGTTTTGGTCTTTTGGGTCGGTAGATGAAGTAACGATAATATTTTTAATATTGCTGCTTAAATTCATGTCTCTTAGGTGTCTTAAAAAGCCCCAACCGTCTAATCCTGGCATATTAATATCTAAAAATACAAGTACCTTTTTTCCGGTTTGATCCGAGGATTTAAGATAATCTAAAGCTGAATTTGCATCCAAGAAAGATTTTGGTTCTAAATGAAAGCCACTTTTTATTAATTCTCTTTTGTTAAGAATTAAGAAAAGTTCATCGTCATCTACAATAATTAGGTCAAAGTTCATACTCACCAAAATTTAGTTGTTAATATTATTTTCTGTAAGGATTCGATTAATGCCATTTAATTCCTTTGTAGAGTTTTGAATAAGTTTCTAATTTTTATTTAAATTCATTTGCAAGTATAGTGTTTATTGAAACCTACATATCAATTAGATTTAAATCGACTTAAATATGTTTTCTATCGATTGGGAATTAAGTTAGGAAGTGTTTATTTATCAAGGTTATTTAGGGACAATATTATCTTTTTAAAGTAAAAAATAATACTCAAAACCACTCTTGTGATAGTTTTTGGATATTTATCATTTTAATGTTTAACAAATGCTTTTAGAAGTTCTATATCCACTTAGGTTTTTATACCAATCTGCGTATTCAGAACCATTACTTTCTGCCCACTCCTCAAAGTGTGTGTAGGCATTTAAATATCTACTTTTTCTTTTGGCCATGCAAATGCTTCTGGAATATGAATGGCCCAAGGAATATTGTTGCTAGTTACATAGTATTTTCCATTGCTTGGTGCACTTATATCTGCCGAGGTGCCAAAGTTGCTGAAAGCGTTTCATTATATGCTGGAAGGAACAGTTATGAATTCCAAACAATTGATGTTGCACCTGGTATCTACCTTGTTAAGGTAGCTGTTAATGGCAGCACCAAATCTTTTAAACTTATCATTGAATAAGATTAGTATATGTTGATTTGATAAAACGATGGCTCAAAAGGCCATCGTTTTTTATAATTTAGAGAGATAATCAGTAAGATTTATTCCGTTCTCCAAATTCATTTTTTTTCTTAACCTATAGCGGCTAACCTCCACACCACGGCTCGATATATTTAAAATACTTGCAATTTCTTTGGTTGATAAATTCATCCGTAAATAGGAGCACATTTTAATGTCGTTTGCGGTGAGTATGGGAAACATTTCCTTTAAACTTTTTGTGTAGCTATCATGGATTTGATTAAAATAGTGTTCAAAGCGCTGCCAATCTTTATCTATGAGTGTGTCGCTATCGATATTTTTAATAAGTTCAGCAATTTCTGGCTTAATTTTAGGGTCGTTACTTACTTGGCTTATTCTTTTGAGTTTGTCTTTGATGCTTAATAACATTTCACTTTTCTGAACAATATGCATGGTAGATGATGCCAATTCGCGCCCCTGGTGCTCTAGTTCTTTTTGAAGTTGCTGATTTCTTAATTCAATCAATTCTTTTTCTTGAAGTTCGCGCTGGATTATTAGGTTTTCTGTTTGTCTTTTATGGTGGTCATTTTTCTCGGCAATAATCCTGCTTGCCTTTTTTCTTACTAGCATTTGCGGATAAAATCCTATTAGAAGGATAGCAATTACTGCTAGGATGGTGTAACCAACTCTGGCTCCTGTGCTCCAATACCAAGGTGCGGTAACCCTAAACTTTATTTTAATTTCTTCTCCTACTTTTCCCATACATTTTGCTTTGACATGGAGGGTGTATTCTCCATATCCTAGCTGGCTAAATTCCCTAGAGCCATTTGGTTTCCATGGTGTCCAGGTTTTATCCCAGCCTTCAAGGTAAGTCGAAAAGCTTAGGTCGTTATAAAATGAGCCATTTGGCGAGGAAAAGAAAAACTCAAGGGAACGCTCGTGCACTGGAATTTTATCTTCTTGGGACTGTAGGATGCCATAAAGAGATGAGTCTGGATTACTTAACGCATATACATTTGTAATAATAACCTTAGGTTTAATTCCTTCGTATTGGTTAATTTTTCCAAGGTTGATATGCAAAAAGCCTGTTTCAGAACCTAGGAAAAGGTTTGCATGGTTGAATTCGGCTAAAAATTCAAATCCTCCTACCAGGTTTTGGTCTGGCTTAGGTAATCCTACTTTCTTATAGCTGTACTCTACGCCATTATAGTCCTGGATAATGTAAAAAACTTGTTGTTCGCTTATGAACCATATTCGATCATCATTTCCCTTAAATATTCGTTTAAGGTTTTTAATTGAATCGTTTTGAACCCCATTAAACTGCACCTTTGTAAGCTGATTGCCGCCTCTTTTTAACTCATAAATGCCATCTATGGTTGCAAAAAGGAGTCCTCGTTCTGAGGCAAATACATAATTGTTGTTTTCATCAGGTAATCCCTCTTTTTGGCCGTACCTTTTGGTTTCTTTGATGGCTGAAAGTTTTTCTGTAAGGGTAATTCTGTATAAGCCTTTGTAAGGGTGGCCAACCCAAATATGCCCATCCTTGTCTTCCTCCAAAAACCTCGATGATTCCTTAAACGGCCCTGGCTTGGAAATAACCTTAAAGCCAGATTGAGTTTGTTGTAAAACATAAATCCCATTATAGGTACCTAAAATAAAGTACCCGGGCTGCGACTTTAAGGCAATTAGCTTCCAGCAACCTCTAATGTCAATGATTTTTTTAGCAGTTTTTCCTTCAATTTCAAATAAACCATCATGATGTGACATGTATAACTTACCTGCTAAATTCTGAACCCACCAAACTTGTCCTTCTGAATTCTTAACCAATTGATAAGCACCGTTTCCATTATCTTCTATGTTTCGAACATATAGTCCGTTATTGGTTCCAAAATAATAGTTGCCTTCATGAGCAGCCATGCAATAGCCTGTGCCTTTTAATAAACCATCTGGAATTAAATAATTATAAGGATGATTTAACCTAACCAGGTCGATGCCATTGTCTAATCCTAACCATAGATTTTTACTTTTATCACTGTAAACACTCAAAACGTTATTGTTTTGTAAGCCATTTTGAAGGTTGGTTTGATTTACTAGTCTACCATTGCTGTCGAGCAAATAAATCCCAGACCGATTAGTTGCAAGCACAAACCCATTGCCATGTTTTATGAGCTTATAAATGCGGTCACGCCTGTAAACTTCATCATTGATATTGGCTTTAAGGATTTTGTTACCCTCAAGAAAAAACAGTCCATTTTTATAGGTACTCACCAAATATTTCTGTTGGTTAAAAGGTAAAATACCGGATATATCAAGGCCCGAAGCGGATAAAATGGGTTTAAAACTTAACCCATTAAGCTCATAGATGCTGCCGCTTGCGTCTGTCAGCAATAGTTTTTTGTCTATTTTATATAGATTTTCAATAAGATTTTCAGTAGGCTTGAGCGTAAGAATGGATTTCCCATTATAAGCAAATATTTGTCTTCCTGTTTGAAAAATAATAAGGTCTTGATAACGCTCAATGTTCCATACATCCTCAAAACCTTTTTGACCATCTGTAAGCAAATTCTCCAAGGGGGTATACAGCAAATGACCCTCACTATCATAGGCAAAATAGCCCATTTCTCCTTGGCCGCCCACATAAACTCGTTTGCTAGTTTGATCATACAATACCGACCGAAGGATGGTTTTTTTTGGCAAACTAAAACGGTCAAACCGTCTGCCATCATACCTTAAAAGACCATCGTTGTTGGCAAAATATAAAATACCTAATGAGTCTTCAGCAATATCCCAAGTTTGTGTTCCGCCTTTGTACACTTGTTTAGAGAAGTTTTTTATAAGTGGGGCAGCAAAATCAGATTGCGCCTTCAATAAATTGATTAAACCTAACCACAATAGGAATACTATACTTAGAAATTTTTCTTTCATAAATGCCCCGAAAAGGTAATAAATAGTAAATCAATGTCAAGGAATAAATTATTTATTTTCAGCAAATTGAAAATTTCTGTAGGGGTGATGTAGTGGTGAAAAAAAGCATTGAAGTAAGCTAGTAGTGCTCAAATATTATGGAATTGTGAAATTGAATACGACATTGCATATGCAATTTAACCCCCAATTGTTTTACCAGCCAATTAACAAAATACTATACCTAAGCCTGATAGTAACCGTATTTTTTCTGCTTTTGTGTCAAATTTCTTAAAGATGGGCAAAAAATTTAGAGAATATAAATTTTACACTATCTTGGTTACACAAAATGTTAGTTAAATTTAAATAACCACAAACAGATTAAAATAAACGGTTATCCAAATCGCAAAATCAATGCAAACAAATCATTAAAGTTTAAGAATAATCAAATAGATATCATATGAAAAAACTACTACTTCAGTGTCTTTTATTACTCATACCTGCCCTATCCTTTGCCCAAAGTGATAAAGTGCTAGTTATAAAATCTGGAAGCGGTTATAAAATGACTGTCAATGGTAAAGAGACATTTATCAACGGAATGAATTGGGATTATTTTCCAATTGGCACCAACTATAACTACAGTCTTTGGAAACAGCCTGATGAGGTGATAATAGCAGCCTTGGATAACGAAATGGCTTTGTTAAAAAACATGGGTGTAAATGTAATTAGACAATATACTGGTGTTCCAGCTAGGTGGATTACTTACATTTATGAAAATTACGGTATTTACACCATGCTTAATCACTCGTTTGGAAGGTATGGCTTAACTGTAAAAGGTAATTGGGAGGCCATAACAGATTACTCTAACCCTTTGGTAAGAGAGGTTTTGCTTAATGAAACTAAAGAAATGGTGTATCAGTATAAAGAAACACCAGGACTGTTACTTTTTTTATTAGGTAATGAGAACAATTATGGTCTTTTTTGGCGTGGCGCTGAAACAGAGAATATCCCATTTGCCGACCGTAATTCTACAAAGGATGCCTACCATCTGTATCGACTCTTTAACGATGCCTCGAAAGAATTAAAGCAAATAGACAAAAATCATCCAATAGCCATTTGCAATGGCGATTTATTATTTTCAGAAATCATAGCCAAAGAGTGTAAAGACGTAGATATTATAGGTATAAACGTATACCGTGGAGCAACCTTTACCGATTTATATGATCGCGTAAAAAGGGAGCTAAATATGCCTGTACTTTTAACAGAATTTGGCGCCGATGCTTACAATACCGTTGGCAATCAAGAAGACCAAGAATATCAAGCAAAAGTTCTGGTTAGTAATTGGAAAGGTATATATGAAAATGCTGCTGGAATGGGCAATAATGATAACAGTTTAGGTGGTTTTACTTTTCAGTTTAGTGATGGATGGTGGAAAACAGGTCAGACCTTAAATTTAGACATACACGATGCAACAGCATCTTGGTCTAATGGAGGGTATAAAAACGATTTTAAAATTGGTGAGAATAATATGAATGAAGAGTGGTTTGGAATTTGTGCCAAAGGACAAACCAACGAAAAGGGCAACTACGAACTTTACCCTAGAGCAGCCTATTATGCTTTGCAGTATATTCATAAGTTTAATCCTTATAACGGAAATTTAGCCTTAATGAACACTTTCTTTGGTGGTGTTTCTAGCGCCGATTTTGCACTAAGAGCAAGGGGTGATAAAGCCGTGTTAGAATCAAAAGACAAAGGAAAATTATATTTAAGTAATCTTCAAGCTAATTTTACTACTTACCAAACTGGCGGAAGTCTAAACTCTACGCCTGTTGGCTCCAATCCAAACAACACGGCAAGTTTTCCAAATGGCCAAGGGTTCGACCATATGCAATCTTTTAATGTTGGCGTAACTGCAAAGCCAGCCCCCAATATGCTTGCTAACGTTCAGTTTAATATCTTAGGAAATGTGGCCACAAAACCTATTGATGAGATCTTTTATGAAAACAGAGGTAGGCCAATAACCATTTCTACTGCCAATGGTCCGCAGCAAATTACAGACAATAATCGCTTACAACTTTATAGAGCCAGTTACACCTGGGATGCCAGAGAGTTTAAGCTTACTGGTTTTTATAGAACAGGCCATTATCATTGGGGTTATGAAGGAGATTTTTTTGGGCTTTATCCAGAAGCAAATTATGGTCCTAACATCGATATCTATAATGGTACGGCCCCTTTTGGTTTTGAACTAGAGGCAAAAAAGCTTCTCAAAGGTTTGAAAGTAGCATTTGGACCGGAATTATGGTGGGGAGCTAACCCAGCAGTTCTGGTAAAATACAGTAAACAAGTTGCAGGATTAGACCTTACAGGTATTTTTCATGAAGATATTGTACAAAGAACCAATTTGCAGAGTTCGTTTGCTGTGCCTGTTCCTAAAACAAGGAGGTTAACTTTTGTGGTTGGCAAAAAACTAGAAAAACTCACCTTTGATTTGGGTGGAATTTGGGGCGGACAACCACTTAATGGTAGAAGTTTCCAATTGATAGAAAACAATACAGTATACTTAGATAAGATTAAGAGCTCTGATAACTTTGGGGGTAAAATAAAACTAACGTATTCGGTTGGTTCAATAAAATGGTACGGACTTGCCTCTTACATGGGCTTGGTTGCTAATGGAGGTGTGGATCAAACCAAAACCTTTACTGGATGGGTGCTTAAAGATATAGGGAGTGGGAATATGTACAATGCACTTTCTGGGATAACCTATACCATTGGCAAATTTCAAATAGCACCAAACTTCCTATATCAAAAACCTTTGGCAGGCCCTATCGGACCTAATTTTGCTGCTCCTGCTAGACCAAGAAATATTTTGGATGATCCATTTTCTGTGAGAGGTAACAGAGAAACGGTGGCTGGAGAGTTGTTGCTCACCTTTGACCCAACACCTGGCACCTGGATGTATGAATGGGATAATGATAGAATGGAGGATGCCAAGTTTGCCATGAGCGCAGGATTTGTTTATCGCCACCTTCCAACGGTGCAAGATGCAGCCATTGGTATCCTTGGAAATGGTCGTACTACCTTTGTTTTCCCTGGCTCTGCACCGGCACAAGATTTATGGGAAGTTAATACCCGCTTGGTGTCGAAGATTAATCCAGATTTTGGTATTATCGGTAATATTTATTTTGGAAATGGTCAAGCAAACGGAAGTGATGCTAGAACCATTAACCGCTATGGAATGGATATAAGAACCATTTACAAAAAAATGAAGCTGATGACCACTGTAAGAATTGATGATTGGGGTCCATTTGACTACCACAGAGATTTTAACCAAACTTTCCCACTTCAATTAATTGGCGACTGGTCTATAGAAATTGGTAAACCAGATTGGTACCTGTTGCCAGGAACTAAATTTGGCATTAGAGGTACTTACCGCACGCTAGATAAATACTCTAATAGGTATTCGCCAGCCACAAAATTAAATAGTAGTGGTGTGATAGTTCCTGACCCAAATGCAATTGGATTCCCTAACGGAAATGAGTGGGAGTTAAGAATCTACACTCAAATTAATATCAATAATTAATAAAATTCAGTACGTATTAATACTTAAAACGATGAATAGTTTAACTAAAAAACCTATATTCTTTAGTCTGTTAGCTACGCTGCTAATTTTTGAATTTGGATGTGAAAGAAAATTGTCTGACGATGCTGTTTTGCCAACATTTCCAACAACAGGAGAGATTTTTACCGATAATTTTATTGGCTTAGGATCAAATTTTTACTTCCCATTTGCAGACGCAAAGCCAGATGTTTTTTCGGTGGATACCAAAGTTGGTTATAATAGTGATGCCTCTATAAGAATAGATGTACCCAATAATACAGATCCAACTGGAACCTACGCTGGAGCCATCTTTAGAATTGATGGCACAGGAAGAAACCTCTCCGGCTATGATGCACTTACTTTTTATGTGAAAAGCTCTACTGGAACCATATTAGGTGATGTTGGGTATGGTATAGATTACTTGGGAGATAAATATCAAGTTACGCTGCAGAATACAAATGTGGGAACCAATTGGACTAAAGTTATCATTCCTATTCCAGACCCCTCAAAACTTGTTAATGAGAGAGGTGTTTTTTGGTTTGCAGCAGGCACCCAAGCCACCAATGGTTTAGGTTATACTCTTTGGTTTGATGAGATTAAATTTGAGAAACTTGGCACAGTAGGTAAACCAAATTCTAGCATATTAAATGGACTAACAAATACTGTAAAATCATTTATTGGTTCAACCCTAAATGTAACAGGATTGACCCATGTTTATAATTTAGTAAATGGGCAAGATGTGAGGGTTATTTCATCTGCTGCGTATTATAACTTTATCAGCTCTAATCCAACGGTGGCAACGGTTTCAGAAAGAGGTCTTGTAACAGCATTGGCCATTGGGACAGCAGAAATTACAGCCAATATAAATGGCGTTCCTGCTAATGGAAAACTTATTTTGGATTGCAAAGGTGATTTGGTAGGTGCACCTGTACCTAATAGACCAGCAGTTAATGTAAAATCAATCTTTAGTGATGCTTATACCGATGCAACTGTTAGTAATTTTACGCCTGGTTTTGGCGGTTCTACTACCATTACTGAGATTTTAACCACCAGCACAGGGAAGGTGGCACAATACAGTAACAATAATTATACAGGTATTATGTTTACCGAAAACCCAATTGATGCTTCCACTTTAGGCTTTTTGCATATTGATGCTTATGTAGAGAATGCGGCTTCTACTATAGGCATTCAGATTAGAGATATAGGAGCAAATAAGACCATCGAAACAGACGTAAACACCGGTAATCCTATGGGGGATGATAAGGATCTAAGAACAAACTTATCTGGGTTTCAAACCGGAGTTTGGAAATCATTTGATATTCCACTTAATGGAGGGATTTTAAATCAAAAGGGCAACATAGGGGCGATTATCGTAACTGGCGGTCCTAATTTTATTTTGGATAACATCTATTTCTACAAACAATAACATAGAAATTTTTAAAGATTAAGACAATGAAGCATTCAAATAAAATAATGTTAATGGCTGTCATAGCTATTGTTGTAGCGAGCTGTAAGGTTGAACCCATCCAAAATCTACCAGAAAGAAACTTTGAATTGGTTTGGAGTGACGAGTTTGAGGGAGATTCTGGTACCGCCCCAGATGCAGCAAAATGGGCCTATGATTTGGGCACTGGTCAAAACGGTTGGGGTAATAATGAGCTTCAATCTTATACCAATAACCCACGCAACGTATCATTAGACGGAAAAGGTAATCTTGTGATTACGGCGATTAAAAACAGCAATGGAAGTTATACTTCTGCGCGTGTAAAAACGCAAGGCATATTTACCCATCAATTTGGTAAGGTAGAAGCACGCATTAAAACACCAACTGGCGCTGGCATGTGGCCAGCATTTTGGATGCTTGGGAATAATATTACTAGTGTAGGCTGGCCCCAATGCGGAGAAATTGATATCATGGAGCAAAAAGGAAAATTCTCTAACACTACTTACGGCTCAATCCATGGACCAGGCTATTCTGGTGGGCAAGCCATTACAAGTCCATTTATACTTCAGAATGATAGATTTGATAGTGACTTTAATATTTATGCAGTGGAGTGGAATGAAAGTAAGATCGACTTTTTTGTTAATAACTACCTGTATAGAAGAATTACACCTGCCGAAGTTCCTGGCGAGTGGGTATTTAATCAGCCATTTTTTATCATCATGAATATTGCTGTTGGAGGAAGTTTTGTTGGACCTCCTAATGAAAATACACCATTTCCAGGTTCAATGACCATAGACTATGTGAAGGCATTCAAAGAGAAGTAGAATCAAATCATAAAGGTATTGGAATTATAAAAATAAAAAGGAATAGAAAATCACCATGTCGGATCAAAAACAAATAGAGAAAGAATCTTTAGTGGAAATAAAGAGACTGAGTATAGAAGGCGAAGACTTTTTTTGTATCTCTCATCATGATGCCATGAGGCCGTTTTTTATGAGTATTGTGAGCGACTCTCACCATTGGATGTTTATATCAAGTAATGGAGGACTTTCTGCAGGTCGAAAGAATGCTGAGCATGCGTTATTTCCCTATTATACTGCAGATAAAATCACTGAATCATACGATACTACGGGCTCTAAGTCGATATTCCAAATTATTCAAAATAATGAAACATTTGTTTGGGAGCCATTTACTGAACGCAATGATAGCTCGTTTAACACTACTCGAAACTTATATAAAAATGCTATTGGCAATAAAATTATTTTTGAGGAGATTAATCACAACTTTGATTTAACGTTTAGGTACGAATGGAACTCAAGCAATGTTTATGGGTTTTTACGTAAATCTTCATTGATTAATGTTGGTAATAAAGACCTAACCATAAATATCTTGGATGGCATTCAAAACATTATGCCAGATGGGGTTGGTAGTGACTTGCAAAACTCAACCAGTATACTTGTGGATGCTTATAAGCGCAATGAGCTTGACCCTAGTTCTGGCATGGGCATTTTTGCTTTGAGTGCAATAATTGTTGATAAGGCTGAACCAAGTGAAGCGCTGATGGCAAATATAGCCTGGTCACTTGGTTTAGAGAATCCATTATATTTGGTTTCTTCTTTGCAACTCAACGCCTTTAGAAAAGGCCTTCCATTAACACAAGAAATAGATGTTAAGGCTGAGCGTGGGGCCTATTTCGTTAACAAGAAAATTACATTATCCGCAGGTAGTAGCAAGCAATGGCGCATCATAGCGGATGTAAATCAAACACAAGCAAATGTTGTAAATCTTATTCATGAAATAAAAAGCAACCAAAACCTTGAGAAGCAATTAACAGATGATATAGATCTAGGTTCAAAACGACTCATTGAATTGAATGCTTCTTCTGATGGTATTCAGTTATCCAATGATGTTTTCAGAGATACAAGGCATTTCTCAAATACACTTTTCAATATTATGCGTGGGGGAATTGTTGATTTTAATTATCAAATAGAAAAGTGGGATTTAGTAAAATCTATTGGGCATGCCAACAAAGTTGTTTATGAAAATCATAAAGCTTTATTGGATAGCTTAGGTGAAACTTTCACCGTTTTTGATTTAGAGAAAATATACTCAGCTACTGAAGATAAAGATTTTAAAAGGCTGTGCATAGAATACCTTCCTTTAAAGTTCAGCAGAAGACATGGTGATCCAAGCAGGCCATGGAATAAGTTTTCTATCAATACGAGGAGTGCAGTAGACCATTCGAAAATCCTTGATTACGAAGGAAACTGGCGAGATATTTTTCAAAATTGGGAGGCCTTGTCAATTTCATTCCCATTGTTTACCCGAAACATGGTTCATAAGTTTTTAAATGCCACAACCTTTGATGGCTATAATCCTTATCGTTTAACAAAAGGAGGTTTTGATTGGGAAACGGTGGAGCATGATAATCCTTGGTCTTACATTGGCTATTGGGGGGATCATCAGATAATTTACTTGCTAAAATTATTAGAAATTAATGAGAAGTTTTTCCCAGGGCAAATGAGCACTCAATTTGCTGAGGAGCTATTTGTTTATGCCAATGTTCCTTATAAAATAAAGAATTACAAAGAGATTGTAAAGAATGCTAAAGATACCATTGAGTTTGATGAGAAATTAGATGCCAAGATTAGGAAAGACCGAGAGGTTTTAGGCTCTGATGCTACGTTATTGTTGGCTCAAAACGATAAAATTTACCATGTAAACTTAATTGAAAAGATACTTGCCAGTGTTTTATCTAAGCTTTCCAACTTTATCCCAGGTGGTGGTATTTGGATGAATACACAAAGGCCAGAATGGAATGATGCAAATAATGCATTAGTTGGAAATGGTGTTTCGGTAGTTACCCTTTGTTACCTTAGAAGGTTTCTAGTATTTTTTGAAAAGCTTGTTGAGCAAACCACTGAAGAGCGCGTAGCACTTTCTAATGAACTGATTATATTCTTTAAAAAGATTCATTCTACGCTGGAGGAAAATGCAGCTTTGTTAAAGAATGATATCAATGATGAACAAAGAAAGCTTATTCTTGACAGCCTTGGAGAGGCCGGAAGTGAATATAGAAACCTTATATACAAACAAACTTTTTGGGGTGAAAAAAGAACTATCTCTTACCGCAGATTAAAAGAATTTATTAGGTTAAGCATAGAATTTACAGAACATACCATTGTTGCAAACAAGCGCCATGATAATATGTATCATGCTTATAATTTGATGAGTTTTAAGAATGATAAAGAGGTCTCTATTACTTATCTTAATGAAATGTTGGAAGGCCAGGTTGCTGTGCTTAGTTCTGGTTATCTATCGTCGAAGGAGGCATTGAATTTACTAGATAGCATGAAGCATAGTGCGCTTTTTAGACCAGATCAATATAGTTATTTACTGTATCCAGATAAACAACTTCCTAAGTTTTTAGAGAAAAATAGAATTCCTGAAAGCTCAGTAAAGCAATCAGAACTTATTCAAACAATGCTAGCTTCAGGCGACAAATCACTGGTAGAGAAAGATATTAATGGGGATTTTCATTTTAATGGTAATTTTAAAAATGCAGGTGATTTAGATCATGCCATTGAAAAGTTAGATACCTCAAAATATGGTCAGCTTATTCAAAACGAGCGTCAATTGTTATTAGATACTTTCGAGTTGGTGTTTGATCACAAGTCATTTACGGGGAGGTCTGGGACCTTTTATGGCTACGAAGGACTAGGCTCAATTTATTGGCACATGGTTTCTAAGTTACAATTGGCTGTTCAAGAAGTAAGTTTAAAAGCCATACAAAACAATGAGTCTGCTGAGGTAATAGGTAAGCTTTTAGAACATTATTATGAAGTTAATGCAGGCATTGGGGTGCATAAATCACCTTCGCTTTATGGTGCATTCCCAACAGACCCATACTCGCATACACCAGCAAATAAAGGAGCACAACAACCTGGGATGACAGGTCAGGTAAAAGAAGATATTCTAAGTAGGTTTGGAGAGTTGGGCGTTTTTGTTGAAAATGGATGTTTGCACTTTAACCCATGTTTATTAAGAAAGAATGAATTCACAACTCAGGAAAAAGCATTTCACTTTGTTACTATTTACAAAGAAGCTAAGAAGTTAGATTTGGAGATTGGCTCGCTTTGTTTTACCATTTGTCAGGTGCCAGTTGTTTATCGCTTGTCAGATGAAAATTATTTGGAAATAAAGAAGGAGGATGGCACAATTGTAAAGCAACACGCTACTTCTTTGGATAAGGAAACAAGCACGCATATTTTTTGCAGAACAGGTGAAATAACTGCTATAATGGTTTTTATAAATTCATCTATTCTAAAGTAATTATATGTCAAAGTATAGTCTCATCTTTATTTTGTTAATCGCCATTATGTTAGTTTCTTGTGGCAATCAGAATAACACATCTAATTTAAAGTCTATGGAGACTAACAAATCAGCAGCTCAAATACTAGGTGATTCTAATTATTTGGCGCTATGTTATGGCGGCTACCGCAGTAATACAAGAGATTCTCAGCCTTCAATCAATCAAATTAAGGAGGATATGAAACTCCTGAATGCTATGGGAGTTAAAATTGTGCGTACTTATAATACAAAGTATGTCGAGATTAATAACCTATTGGAGGCAATTGTAGCCTTGAAAAAGGAACAAACAAACTTTGAAATGTATGTAATGCTTGGGGTATGGATAGATTGCGAAAATGCTTGGATTAATCCTTCACCCAATCATGAAAAGGAAAATGAAAAAGCCAATAGTGATGAAATATCCAGAGCCGTTAAGCTGGCAAAACAGTACCCAGAGATTATTAAAGTAATATCTGTAGGCAATGAAGCTATGGTAAAGTGGGCAGCTAGTTATTATGTAACGCCAAATATTATTTTAAAATGGGTTAATCACCTCCAAAAGTTAAAAGTAGAAAATCAATTGCCCAAAGATCTTTGGATTACCTCTTCTGATAATTTCGCATCTTGGGGTGGTGGTGATACTACTTATCATGTAGATGATTTAAAGAAATTGTACCAAGCCGTTGATTACGTTTCTATGCATACTTATCCGATGCATGATACGCATTATAACCCTGTATTTTGGGACTTAAAAACGAATGACGAGGGCTTGAGTAAAGAGGAAAAAATTGATTCATTGATGATTCGATCTTTAAACTATGCAAAAGCGCAGTATTTAAAAGTGCATAATTACATGCAATCGATAGGTGTAGATAAGCCTATTCATATTGGCGAAACTGGTTGGGCAACCCAATCAGACGGTTTTTATGGCCCAGATGGTTCTAGGGCTTGCGATGAATATAAATCAGCCAGATATTATCAATTAATGAGAGAATGGACAAATAAGGAGCATATTACTTGTTTTTATTTTGAAGCATTTGATGAAATATGGAAGGATGCCAATAATCCTAATGGTTCTGAAAATCATTTTGGATTGTTCACCCTGGATGGCAAAGCTAAATTTGCTTTATGGGAAATGTTGGATCAAGGTAAATTTAATGGTCTGACCCGAGATGGAAGGCCAATTGAAAAGACCTATAAAGGCAATAAATTAGAATTACTTAATACTGTTAAACTGCCATAGAAATAATATTTATGAAAAACCTTAAACAGTATTTCTTTTTCTTCAATCTCATTTTATTGGTATTGATTGGTGTTTTTTTTATACAAGGTTCAAGTAAAAAAGAAATGACTATGAATGTATACGAAACTTCTGAAGCTGGTAATTCACTAACCTTAGTCAAAGAGTTTCAAGCGGTAGAAAAATCTATAAGCATTGAAATCAACCCTGATCAAAAATTTCAAAAGATTACGGGATTTGGAGGATCTTTTACAGAAGCGTCTGCCTATCTACTAAATAAACTTAGTACTGAAAACAGAAAGAAGATACTTAATGCTTATTTTAGTGAGGAAGGGGCACGGTATTCATTAACAAGGACACATATAGCATCCTGTGATTTCTCTTTGAGTAATTATACTTACGCGAAGGTGGAAAATGACTTAGACTTAAAACATTTTAGTATTCAGGATGATAAAAGTGATTTGATTCCGATGATTTTGGAAGCCCAGAAAATCTCTAAAGATGGATTCAAAATTATTGCATCGCCTTGGACATCTCCACCTTGGATGAAGGATAATAAAAGTTATGTTGGCGGAAAATTATTGACAGCCTATAATGATGTTTTTGCATTGTATTTTTCTAAATATTTAACAGCCTATAAAAATGAAGGCATTAATATTTGGGGTGTTACAGTAATTAATGAACCACATGGGAATGGCAATAATTGGGAAAGCACCTTATTTACACCTAAAGAAATGACCGATTTTGTTCAGAATCATTTAGGCCCAAAACTCGAAAAGGATGGATGGGGTGAGGTGAAAATTTTCGGCTATGATCAAAATAGAGCTGGCTTACCAGAATGGGTAGATGAAATGTACAGGGATGAGAAATCATCGAAATATTTTGCAGGAACGGCCATTCATTGGTATGAAAGTACCTATGATTATTTCCCTGATGCCTTACAATATGCGCATAAAAAGGCGCCAAATAAGTACTTAATAGAAACTGAAGGTTGTATAGATTCGGAAGTGCCAAAATGGAAAGACGATAAATGGTATTGGCAAAAGGAAGCTACAGATTGGGGATGGGATTGGGCCAGCGAAAAAGAGCGTTATTTACATCCTAAGTATGCACCCGTAAATAGGTATGCAACGGATATCATTGGTTGTTTAAACAACCATGTTGATGGTTGGGTTGATTGGAACATGGTGTTAGATACGCAGGGTGGTCCTAACTGGTTTAAAAATTGGTGTGTGGCACCTGTGATAGTGAACCCAGATAAAGATGAGGTTTACTTTACGCCGCTATATTATGTAATGGCTCATTTTAGTAAATTCATGCGACCAGGGTCAGTAAGAATAGGTTGTACAATTAATCATAAAGAGATTATGGCAACTGCGGTTCAAAATCCAGATGGAAGTATTGCCATCGCTTTGTTTAACCCTACAGAGGAGAAATTTAACGTTTCTATTAATTTAAAGAACCAAGCAAAACAGGTTACTATTAATTCAAAAGCACTACAAACAATCATTATTAAATAATAAATTAAGTATGTCCAATCAAAATTTATCAAACAAAGTTCCATTTGGGCAAAAGATTGCTTTTGGACTCGGAATGCTTGCCAACCAAATGTTTCCTGCAATGATTGGAATTTTCACAGTTGTTCTTGTAGAAAAGCTAGGTTTTAGTGGTTTATTACTTGGATTAACTTATTTTATTCCAAAGTTTTATGATGCTTTATTTGACCTCATTATGGGTTATGTAAGTGATAATACAAAATCGAAATGGGGAAGAAGAAGACAATATGTATTAATAGGAGCCATAATTTTAGGAATTTCATTCGCATTAATGTGGCAACTTTATGGTGAAAATGGAGTTACCTATAATTTTATTTTCTTTTTAGTTATTTCATTGGTTTTTTATTCTGGACTTACCATTTTTAGTATTCCTTACGTAGCCATGGGTTATGAAATGAGTGATGATTTTCATGAGCGAACTAACATCATGGCTACTTCTCAACTCATAGGTCAATTAGCTTGGGTTATTGCACCGTGGTTTTGGGTAATTATGGCCGATAAGTCGTTGTTTCCGTCTAGTGAAGTAGCGGTCAGAACTTTATCTGTATATGTTGCCATTGGCTGTTCTATTTTAGCAGCGATTCCAGCATTTTTTATTCCTAGTAAATCCACTGTAAACGAAAATTATAGCCCAATAGATTTTAAAGGAATTCTAAATAGTTTTGGAGAAATTAAAGAAGGACTAAAAGCCTCGATAGAAATTAAGCCTTTCAGGAAAATTTGTATTGCTACTTTTTTAATATTTAATGCTTTTCAAACAACAGCAGGCTTTTCTTACTTTATTATTAAATACTATTTATTTAAAGGTAATGAAGATGGTTTTGGATTGTGGCCTACTTTGTTTGGGAGTATAGGGGCGATAATTACAACAGTTTTAGTAATTCCTATTGTAGCTAAAATGTCTAAAGTAATGGGAAAAAAGAAGGCATTTTTGCTTTCTCAAAGTATTTCAATTGTGGGTTACATTTTGCTCTTTTTGCTGTTTGTACCAGGTAAACCCTATCTTTTTCTTTTTGCCCTACCTTTCTTTTCTTTTGGTATTGGTAGTCTGTTTACATTAATGATGTCTATGACATCTGATGTGATTGATATTGATGAGTTGAATACGGGTAAACGAAGAGAAGGAAGCTTAGGTGCTATTTATTGGTGGATGGTAAAGTTTGGAACAGCTGTGGCTGGCTTAATAAGTGGCTTGATCCTTTCCTTGGTAAGTTTTCAATCAAATGCCCCTGCACAAACTGATGAAACAATGTTTTGGCTAAGAGTTTTCTTTGTAGGTATACCTATACTAGGAACATTAACTGCATTATGGGCAATGAAAGATTATGATATTGATGAAGCCAAAGCCGTAGAAGTAAGAAATCTTCTTGATAAAAGAAAAGCACCTTTAATGAAACAATCTTCAAGCTACCAATCTGGAAAATTAAGTGGATTACTTCACAATAGTAATTTGAATAAGATTGTTGGAATCGATTATAGCAATAAAAGTGAGGCAGAAATAGCATCCAAGTTTGCAGAGGTATTTAACTTAGGTTTAAATGGAATGTGCTTTAGCCCCTATATGGAAGGTCAAAAAGTAGGTGATATTTTATCCGAAAAGCAAATAGCAAGAAGATTAGATATCATTGCGCCATATACAAAATGGATTAGAACTTTTTCTTGTATAGAAGGAAATGAATTGATACCAGAAATTGCCCGCCATAAAGGAATTAAATCTATTGTTGGCGCTTGGATCAGCAATGATAAAGAAAGAAACGAAAAGGAAATAAGCGCATTGATTAAGTTAGCAAATGCTGGCTTGGTTGACATTGCAGCGGTGGGTAATGAAGTATTATTGAGAGAAGAACTTTCTGAAGAAGAATTAATTGGCTATATAAACAGAGTAAAAGCTGCAATTCCTAGTCATATAGAACTGGGTTATGTTGATGCTTATTACCAATTTATTGAAAGGCCAAAACTTATTGATGCTTGTGATTTGGTATTGTGTAATTTCTATCCTTTCTGGGAAGGTGTATCCATTGATTATTCAATGTCCTATCTCAACAATATGTTTGAATTAACTAAAGCGTCAAGTAAAGGCAAAAGAATAATTATTACCGAAACGGGATGGCCAAGTGCTGGAGAAATAATTGAAGGTGCAGTGCCGTCTGAAATAAATGCAATGAAATATTTTATTGTTGCACAAGAATGGGCATCTCATAACCAAATTGAAACATTTCATTTCTCGTCATTTGATGAATCATGGAAAGTTATGCAAGAAGGTAAATTAGGAAGCTCTTGGGGTTTATGGGATAAAAACGAAAAGTTTAAGTATAAAAAATAATTTTATCATATGTCATTTAGAGAAGGTCATTTATTTAACGCAGAGAATCAGAAGCACTATCATCACACGCAACAAGCACATGAACAAGATGCTGTTTGGATAAACTATTCGGAACTTAGAGAAGATGAGTTAAGAAGTTTATGGCACAAAAAGCTTCAAAATGGCATGCATGGTATTTGTTTTAGCATTTATGAAGATGGGCAAAAACCAGGATCAATCATTACTGAAACGCAAGTAGAAAGACGCATTAACATTTTAAAACCTTATGCAAAATGGGTTCGTTCGTTTTCTTGCATTGAAGGAAATGAACATGTACCAAGGGTGGCAAAAAAGCATGGCATGAAAACCCTTGTAGGCGCATGGCTGGGAGATGATTTGGAATTGAATGAAAGAGAAATTGAAGGTTTAATATCCATGGCAAAGGAGGGATTAGTTGATGTTGCCGCTGTTGGAAATGAGGTGATGTACAGAAAGGATTTAACCGAAGAGCAACTAATAGCGTATATCCAAAGAGTTAAAGAGGCAATACCTCACATTCCTGTAGGGTACGTGGATGCTTATTATGAGTTTTCACACAGACCTAGAATTACAGAAATTTGTGATGTTATTTTAACCAACTGCTATCCATATTGGGAGGGATGTCCAATAGAATATTCTTTTGAACACATGAAAAGCATGTTTGAATCTGCAAAACATGCTGGTCAGGGCAAACGTGTGATTATTACCGAAACTGGATGGCCAAGTGAAGGTGGCGCATTTAAAGCCTCCGTTGCTACCAAAGAAAATGCCATGCGTTATTTTATAGATTGCCAAAATTGGTGCAATGCCAATGATATTGAGAATTTTTATTTTGCATCTTTTGATGAGTCTTGGAAGGTAGGTCCAGAGGGCGATGTTGGTGCATATTGGGGACTTTGGGACAAAAACGAGAGAATAAAATATTAATGACAGATTTTTTTCAGCAATATAATTTACCCTTTGCTAAAGCTATTTGTTATTCGGGTTTTAGAGAGGGACAACAACCTGGAGGAATAACTCCTTCCTACGAAGAGATTAAAGAAGATTTGTTACTTCTGATACCTCATTGGAAGTACCTACGATTGTATGATTGCGATGAGCATGCATTGACTGTAATTAACGTTATTCAAAATGAAAAATTAGACTTTAAATTAATGCTTGGTGCTTACATTGTAGCTGAAATGAACAATCATGGTTGCCCTTGGAATGGGGGTGTTTATGAAGAAAAACAGCTTGAGGAAAATGTAATAGCCAACAACAAAAGCATTCAACGCCTCATAGATTGGTCTAATCAATATCCTGAAATAATTTTTTCCGTCTCTTTAGGAAATGAAGCTTGCGTTGATTGGACAGACCATTTTGTGCCTGTAGAGCGCGTGATTGAATTTGCCAAAAAAGTAAAACAAAAAATTAAACAACCCATTACTTTTTGTGAAAATTATGTTCCATGGTTAAATTACCTAAAGCCACTCGTAAGTCATATTGATTTTATTTCAATTCATACCTACCCTGTTTGGGAATACAAGCATATCCATGAATCTGTTGAGTATTCAATTGCAAACTATGACTTAGTTGCTAAGCAATTTCTTGGCGTTCCTGTAGTAATAACAGAAGCTGGATGGGCTACCAATTCTCACGGAAGAGGGATTAATACTGAACATGTAAATGAAGAAAATCAGAAAATTTATTACGAGGATTTGATGGCCTGGTCTGTGAAAAATAACATTTTAACCTTCTTTTTTGAAGCATTTGATGAGCAGTGGAAGGGTTCTGCAGACCCAATGGAACCAGAGAAGCATTGGGGTGTGTTTAAAGCAGATAGAACGCCTAAATTAGTCGTAGATAATATTGGTTAAAGTTGAAATGAAAAGCCTTCTACTTCTAATACTTTGTACCTCTCAACATCAAATTCAAAGAGCTTTGCAGGCCTATGAGACACGTTTTTTTTAGTCTCATTTAGTGGCTTTAAAATTTTCATTTCTAAAATTTTTTTTCTAAAGTTTGACTTATCAAACTTATAACCTAGTAAAGCTTCATATAATAATTGAAGTTCCAATAGGGTAAATTTAGAAGGCAATAAATTAAAACCTGTTGGCTTATGCCTAACCTCATTTTTTAAGGTCTCGATGCCTTTCAGTAAAATATCGTAATGGTCAAATGCCAATTCTGGTAAGTCTTTAATATTAAACCAGCCAGCAGATTTTGCCCAAGAAGAAGCAATAGGATTATAGCATATACTGTTTACCAATGAATAGTAACCCACCGTAACCACCCGGTCCAAGGGGTGTCTATCCACACTTCCGAAAGTAAAAAACTGCTTCATGTAAATTTCCTTTAATCCAGTAAGCTTTTCCAACACATTATTAGCGGCATCACTTAAGTTTTGCTCCGGCTCTACAAGGTCACCAATTAAAGCCCATTGTCCTTTAAATGGATCCAAACTTCTTTGCACCAGCAATACTTTTATCTCCCCTTCTTGGTAACCAAATATCACACAATCAACTGATAGGCCAAAAATAAAGTACTCATTAATGGGTAATCTATACTCAGATATGTAATAGGAATTTGGGCCTTTCATAGTACAAATAAAGGGAAGGTTTTTATTTAAAATAAAAGTACTTATAGTATTTTTAACTTTAAGCATTTTTACTTAACTTGCAGTATTAATTTTATAATAACTATTAAAATATGAAAAAAATCATTACTACAAGTCTATTCATACTTATTGCAAGTGTTGGATTTTCTCAAAACGCTCCAATTAATTTTGAACCAGGCGGGCAAGGTGCTAGCTGGACATGGACTACATTTGAAAATGCCGCTAATCCAGCATTACAAATTGTTAGCAACCCTGGCGCTTCTGCGCCAAACACGTCGAGCAATGTTGCTAAATTCACTGCATTGCCAGGCGGCAAACCTTGGGCAGGCTGTGAGTCTATTAAAGGTTCAAGCGGTATTGGAACTTTCACTTTATCCGCTTCAAATGCTGTTGTAAAAATGATGGTTTACAAAAGCAAAATTAGCGATGTGGGAATTAAGTTCGTAAAGAATGATAATTCAGCTATTCCTGAAATTAAAGTAGCTAATACCAAAATCAATGAATGGGAGGAATTAACATTTAATTTCACCTCTAAAATTGGTACACCAGAAGCAACTGATATTACCCAAATTGTAGTATTCCTAGATTTTGTTCCAGGTACTGCAGATAGAACTGATACAACAGTTTCTTATTTCGATAATATTACCTTTAGTGGTGGTAGTGCTTTACCTGAACCAACTGTTGGCGCAACTGCTCCTACCAAGCCTGCTGCAGACGTGATCTCATTATTTAGCAACGCTTATACAAATGTAACTGTAGATACTTGGAGAACAGGTTGGTCTGCCGCTACACTTACTGATGTTAAAATTGGATCAGATGATATCAAAAAGTATTCTGGTTTAGATTTTGTTGGTATCGAAACAATTGCAAATCAAATTAATATTAGTGCTATGGATAATTATGAATTTGACGTTTGGACGCCAAATTCTACAACTTTTAAATTCAAATTAGTTGATGCAGGTGCTGATGGTAAAATGGGTGGTGGAGATGATAAAGAACATGAACTTAATATCACTCCTACATTGAATGGATGGAACCATGTATCAGTTCCAATTTCTAGCTTTACTGGCTTAACAACTAAATCTAATATTGCACAATTTATTTTTGCAAGTTCACCTGCAGGCACCTCTATTGTTTATATAGACAATATTATGTTTACTAAAGCAACAGTTTTGCCTGAACCAACTGTTTCTGCTCCAGCCCCTACAAAAAAGGCTGCTGATGTTATTTCATTGTTTAGCAATGCCTATACAAATGTAACTGTAGATACTTGGAGAACAGGTTGGTCTGCTGCTACACTTACTGATGTGAAGATTGGAACAGATGATGTTAAAAAATATACAGCCTTAGATTTTGTAGGTATAGAAATGGTTGCGAATCAACTTAACATCAGTTTAATGGATTCGTTTGAATTTGATGTTTGGACTCCAAATTCTACTGTTTTTAAATTCAAATTGGTTGATATAGGTGCTGATGGAAAATTTGGCGGTGGCGACGATAAAGAACACGAGCTTAATATGACGCCTACCCTTAATGGCTGGAATCATGTTTCTGCCCCTATTTCTAATTTTACTGGCCTAACAACAAAATCAAATATTGCACAACTTATTTTCGCAAGCGCACCTGTAGGAACCTCTATCGCATACATCGATAATGTTATATTTAGCAAAAAGCCTGCTGTAGGTCTTGCTGCTATTGAGCAAGAATTAATTGGTGTTTATCCAAATCCTGCAAGCAAATCATTAACTATTAATACAATAAAAGACATTCAAAGTGTAGTTATCTACAACGCTTTAGGTCAGGTTGTATTAACCGCATCACCAAATACCAATGATGTAAACATTGATATTGCTAGTTTGCCAAATGGTTTCTATACTGTTAAAGCTACTATCAATGGTGTAGATACTTTCAAGAAAATTATCAAAGAATAATTTAGATTTTTAAATGATATAAAAGGGCGATTAGTTAATTCTAATCGCCCTTTTATATTTAAAAATAGTTCCAATAAATACTTATAGGTAAGTGATTAGCTCAGTTGCTTTTTAAATTTTCCCCTTTTATTTGAAATAAATCATGTAAATTGATAGTGTTGTTTTATACCTTAGCTGCTCAAAGTATGAATGTATTTAAGAAAAGTTCTGTAGTAGTAGTTTTTATCTTATTATCTGCTTTTGTTTATGGTCAGTTTTCTGAACCTGATTATAAAGTTAATCCAAAATTTTTTGAAGAATTAGGGCAAAATACTAAGGAGCAAGATTTGCTTAACTTTTTAGATAATTTTGTTATTCTGGTTTCCAAATCTAGGCTTCCATTGCGCGAAGCCTTGGGTTGTCAAGAAGCATTACAGCTGTTTTTTGATGAACATCCCAAGTTTGAGAAATATCGTTACATGCTAGATTTATTAGGAATTGTAATTGCAAATAATAGGAAGGATTCTGTTGCTTATCAATCCCAGTTAAATGCTGCTCGGCAAACTTTAATAGCTAGTGCTAGAACAAATGAACTAATACGATTTGATTTAGAACTTGCACACCATTTAATTTCAACTGGTAAAATAGGGGATGGCTTAATGGCCCACCTTGAAGTAGAACAAATTGTTGCTAAACATGGCTTTGAAAATCTAAACAAAAGCGGAAAGTTGTATGCTGTGATTAATGCTAACTCCTTTGGTTTATATTTTTTTAATGCACTCAAATATGACTCTGCCGAATTATATTTTTTAACAGGATTAAAAAGAGCAAAATT
>JAIYCU010000035.1 GCA_027487835.1 Bacteroidota bacterium
GAAAAAATAAAAAATGAAATATATACTAAGCCTTTTAGTTTTAATTGGTTCAACAATTGGAAACGCACAAAGCATTTATGACGATTTTGACGGGAATGGCAATATTAAGAATTGGTTTGGAGACAACTGCGGGTTAGATACAAGCTTTAATAATCCTTTTAAGGATAGTGTAAACGGAAGCAATAAAGTAATGCAGTACAACGATAATGGGGGACAATTTGCCAATGCCAGGTTTGATGTTGCTAAAAATTTTAAATTAATAGATTCAAGCACTTTTACCTTATTAATTTATGTCCCCTCTAGTTCGATAACAGGCAGTAGTATTAATCAAATTTCTTTAAAACTACAGGATAAAAATCTAGCAGAACCCTGGTCTACCCAATGCGAAATAATAAAACCGCTCATATTGGATAAATGGCAATGGGTAAGTTTTAACTTTGCAAAGGACAGTTATATCAATCTAGATCCAAACTCATTACCTCCCACCAAAAGACAAGATTTTAACAGGGTATTGCTGCAGATAAATGGTGAAAATAACAGCAACAGGGTAATTGCCTATATCGATAATTTTTACTTTTATTCAAACGATAGCGTACCAAAAAGCAAATACGATCATTTGGTTTGGTCAGATGAATTTAATACGAATGGGGACTTGGATTCAGGCAAATGGTTCAAGCAAACCCAACTTCCAAATGGGGAAAGTTGGTATAACGGAGAGATTCAGCACTATACCAACCGGTTATCTAACTCATCAGTTTCTGATGGAATATTAAAAATTGTAGCAAAAAAAGAAACCTTTACCGACCAGGGAAAAACGAAAAATTACACTTCAGCCAGGCTCAACTCCAAATTTGCCTTTACTTATGGTAGAGTTGAAATAAAAGCAAAACTACCTACCGGCGTAGGAACATGGCCTGCCATTTGGACGCTTGGCCAAAACATAAATGAACCAGGGGCCTATTGGTCGAACCAAGGATTTGGAACTAAAAATTGGCCTGCGTGTGGCGAAATAGATATTATGGAACACTGGGGAGATAATCAGAATTTCGTTCAAAGTGCCATGCACACCCCATCAAGTTCAGGTAATACCATCAACAAAGGGGGAAGAATAGTAACAACTGCTTCTTCAGAGTTTCACATTTATACCTTGGAATGGAGCCCCGAGAAAATGGAATTTGCGGTAGATGGAATAACTCATTATACCTATAAACCATCGGTATATAATAGCTCAACCTGGCCATTTAATGAACCGCAATATTTAATTCTAAATATTGCCATACAACCCAGTATTGCCTCTAACTTTACCCAAAGCGCAATGGATATTGATTATATAAGGGTTTTTCAGGAAAAAGCGACCGGGTTAGACGCGGTAAATCATAAACCACGATTTAACTTTTTCCCCAATCCAGTAAGCGACCAGATTAACATTGATTTATTAAACAACTTCAATGAAAATACCACTGTAATAATTACGAATCTGTTGGGCAAAGTTGTTTACACTCATGAGGTATTTGTAAATGGAAGCAATTTACAACTCAACCATTTAACGCATCTAAATTCGGGGCTATACCTACTTACTTTTGCTTTAAATAATAGGATGCATCAATTTAAGTTTATTAAAAACTAAAGCTTATAAGGCCTTGGTAAATTGGCGTTTTAGCCGCTTATAAAGTCACCGTTATTTTTCAAAATCAACTTCATTTGATATAATAAACTAGTTATTCGATATCTTCAATTTTAAAAACAGGTAAAATTGCAAACATTTGTTTTTCTTTTATATCCCTTATCTTTGCCAAATTAATTTTTAACCCCGATTGAAATGAAAATAGGAATCAATGGATTTGGCCGCATTGGCCGTTTGGTTTTTAGAGCTGCCATCAATAACCCTCAGGTGGAAATTGTAGGTATCAATGATTTGATTGATGTAGATTACATGGCATACATGCTAAAATACGATTCAACCCACGGAATTTTCAAAGGCGATATCGCAATCGATGGCGGTCACCTTGTGGTAAACGGAAAAAAGATTCGCGTTTCTGCTGAAAAAGACCCTGCGAACCTTAAGTGGGACGAAATTGGTGCAGAATACGTAGTAGAATCTACTGGTTTGTTCTTAACCCAAGAAACGGGTGCTAAGCACATTGCTGCTGGCGCAAAACGCGTTATCATGAGCGCTCCTGCTAAAGATGATACCCCAACTTTTGTTATGGGTGTAAATCATCTTAAATATACAGCCGACATGAGCATTGTTTCCAATGCTTCTTGTACTACCAACTGTTTAGCTCCTATTGCCAAAGTATTAAATGATAACTTCGGAATTCTAGAAGGCTTAATGACCACCGTTCATGCAGTTACTGCAACCCAAAAAACTGTTGACGGTCCTTCTGCTAAAGATTGGAGAGGTGGCCGTGGTGCTTACCAAAATATTATCCCTTCTAGCACAGGTGCTGCTAAAGCCGTTGGTTTAGTAATACCTGAACTAAAAGGAAAACTAACCGGCATGAGCTTCCGTGTTCCTACGCCAGACGTTTCTGTTGTTGATTTAACTTGTCGCTTGGTAAAAGGTGCAAGCTATGATGCCATTAAAGCAGCTATGAAAGCAGCTTCTGAAAATGAAATGAAAGGCATCCTTGGTTATACAGAAGATGAAGTAGTAAGCAACGACTTCCTAGGCGATTCACGTACGTCTATTTTTGATGCAAAAGCAGGTATCTCTTTAAATGATAATTTTGTAAAGGTAGTTTCTTGGTATGATAACGAATGGGGTTACTCTAATAAAGTTGTGGACCTTATTTGCCATATGGATACCGTAAAGTAAGCTATTGGCGACTAGCTATTGGCTATTAGCCATAATTCATTCATATTAAAAAAAGCCTCGAATTATTCGGGGCTTTTTTTGTGCAGTCCCTTTTGGCATAGGTTTTGAAATATAGCGGGTATTACTATTTTTACCTAAAATTATCCATTTATGAAAACAAGTTTTAAAGGCCTGATACGCTCAGGCATTATTGTAGCCATTATCGCTTTGGCAATGACTTCGTGCAAATCGAAAAAAACAGCAACACCTATCGAGCAAAGCACTGGCGCCAAAGAAATTTCAATTCCCTTTTCAAGCAAAGAATACTATAGCGATAAGGAAAATTTTCGCGCAAAAAGCAGCGGCAATAGCCCAGATTTGCAAACCGCTAAGAAAATTGCCCTTCAAAATGCAAAAAGTGAAATGGCCGGTTTGATCCAAACTACCATTAAAAAAGTTACTGAGCAATATACCCAACAACGCACTGTAGGCGCACAACAAGACTTTAACAATAAGTTTGAAGAACTTGCCCGCGAAGTTACCAACCAACAATTGGTAGATGTGAAAATGATTGGTGAGAAATTATTTAAAGAAACCAATAATACCTACACCTACTGGATTGCCATTGAAGCCAACAAAATGGACATCCTAAATGGCATCGACAAAGGCATTGGTAACAACAAGAAAATTGAACAAGATTACGACAAGAAAAAGTTTGAAGAAATCTTTAATGCCGAAATGGAAAAATTAGCCAAAGAACGCGGATTATAATTTGGCGGTTGGCTTTTGGCTCTTGGCTTTTGGCCGTTAGCAAATTAAACTAAATATGAAATACATCACTTTGATAGTTGCCTCTCTCCTGCTGTTTGCTTGCAAAAGTAAGCAACCTGCTTCTAGCAGCATGGCAAATCTACAAAGTAATAAACGGCCCATTTGGGTTGACCAAAGGCCAGTGAACAGCTTTAATTACGTAGGAATCGGCAGGGCAAGTAAAATCATAAACCCTGCCGATTATTTACAAGTAGCCAAAAAAGAAGCCCTGCAAGACCTAGCAGGCGAAATTAAAGTAACCATTTCTACCAATAGCATTCTCTCCCAATATCAAAACAATACACAGTTTAACCAACAATTTTTCTCAGATACGCGCTTAAATGCACAAGAATTTTTGGAAGGATTTACCGTGGTAGATAGTTGGGAGAATAAAAATGAATATTGGATTTATTATACCTTAAGCAAGGAAGAATACGAAGCCCAAAAGCGCCGCAAAATGCGCTTGGCCGCATCACAAGCCATTGAACTCCTAGAAAGAGCGGATGCCCTTTCCTTACAAGAAGATTTTGTTTCTATCTTTAAATTAAGGGTAAAAGCACTAGGCAAATTACAAGCCTATTTAAATGAAGCAGTGAGCGCAGAATACAAAGGCAAGGATGTGTATTTAGTCAATGAAATTCTTTCCCAATTGCAAACCCAACTTTTCCAAATTGGCATCAAAGCCAATACTACCCTTTTAGAAGCAAGTGCTGGCAAGCCTTTCTCAAAGCCACTTTCAGGCAATGTTTTTTTTAAAAGTAAAGATTCTAGCCTTATTCCCCTCAGCAGTTTGCCTATGATTGGTACCGATAATGCTAAAAAGCTACAAGGCAGCGCAAAGGCAGATGCCAATGCAGAGGGCTTTGTTGTTTTTGGTTTGAACCGAACCCTTTCTCGTGAACCTAATCAACTAATTATAATAAAGCCAGATTTAGAAAAACTCATTAGAAGCGATAGCCTTAACAACAGCGCCAGGGTGCTATTGCTCAATTTAGAAGTACCGCAGGCAACAGTGAATATTAAAGTTGAACCGCTTAGAATTTACATTGAAAGCAAAGAGCTTAATTTAGGAAACCCGCTTGGCTACGCCATTCTAGAACCTGCCCTCAAAAGGAAATTAGCAGAAAATGGTTGTTTGTTTACCAATACCCCTGCACAAGCAGATTATTCCTTAAAACTTCAGGCCAGCACCCGAGATTTAGGCATCATTTGGGGTAATATGATGCAATCTCTATTAGACCTCGAACTCATTATTAGCAACCCCAAAACAGGAGAAGAATTATTGCACGAAAACCTTAGCGGTATTCAAGGCTTTCAAACCACTAAAGAAAAAGCAGGAGAAGATGCATTTAAAAAAGCCATCACTCCCCTGCTTCAAAAGGTGTATCCAGAAATTGAAAAAGCCCTGTTTTTCAACTGAGCCTATAAGCTCATCAATTCTTTAAACTTTACAGCCTGCCTTCTGCTCACTTCTACTTTGCTGCCATCTTTCATATAAAATAAAAATCCAGAATTAAAGAAGGGCTCAATTCTTTCTATGCAATTCAAATTGATTATTTGTTGGCGATTGGCCCTAAAAAATAATTTATCACTAAGCCTTTCGTCTAAGGAGTTTAAGGTTCTATGGATTAAAGGCTGATACTTATCAAAATGTATTTTGGCATAATTCCCAGCTGATTCTATTAAGCGAATATCCTCTAACTTTATATACCAACATTTATCACCATCCCTAATAAATACCTTTTCTTGGGGCGAAAGGCGCTGCTTACCTTTGTTAAGTTGCGACTCCTCAATTTGTTTCTTTGCCTTTAAAATTGCCTCACCCAAGCGATCCTTTTCTACAGGCTTTAACAAATAATCTAAGGCGTTTACTTCAAAAGCCTTAAGTGCATACTCATCATATGCAGTTGTAAAAACGATGGCTGGCGTTTCAATAAGTTCTTCCAACATATCAAACCCTGTTTTCTCTGGCATTTGCACATCTAAGAAAACCAATTGCGGCTTAAGCCTATCAATCAATTCCAAAGCCTCATCTACATTGGCAGCCTCTGCCACAATTTGAATGTCTGGAAACTCCTTTAATAAGCCTTTTAAACCTTCGCGGGCCAATTTTTCGTCGTCAACAATTAGTGTCTGTATCATAAGGGTATTTCTATTTTAGTAATTACTGTATTTTCGTCTCTATTGGCAATGGAGAAAAGTGCTTTGTTATCATAAACAAATTCTAATCGCTTGCGTGTATTTTCCAATCCTAGTCCTTGGTGTGTTTCGTTTGGTTCAAACCGACCTGTATTAATAATAACCAATGACAAGAAATTTCCATCTATAAGTGCATCTAAAGAGATAGTACCGCTCAATTTACTTTTAGAAATGCCATGTTTAACGGCATTTTCTACTAAGGTTTGCAACATCATGGGCGGTATTTGAACAAGCAATGCACGCTCATCTGGAATGTGAATGGTGCAGGTGAGTCGCTCATCAAATCTTATTTTCTCAATTGCTAAATAATCTTTAACGGTTTCAATTTCTTGCTTTAAACTCACGGTCTTTAGCTTACTCATTTGCAAAGAACTTCGTAATAAACTTGAAAGGCGTGTTACAGCTTCTTTTGATTGGCTAGGGTTCAAATCAATCAAAGTACGAATGCTATTAAGCGAGTTAAATAAAAAATGGGGGTTCAATTGGGTCTTCAGGTTTTGATACTGATTTTCTTTTAAAATGGCCTCCAATTGGTAACGCTCCTTCTCTATCTCTAAAGACCGCTCCCAATATTGAAACAAGTGATATACCAAGGCCCACAGCAAAATATACTTACTCCAATTAAAGAGATAATTGATGATAAGTACCCAATCTATGGGCAACTGCCTAAGCAAAGGAACGGTGAGCCTATCTAAATATATATTAATAATGGTGAGCAGTGTTGAAATGGTAACAACCCCAAGAATGGCCCTAGGAATTAGCTGCGGCATAGGCCTTGAAATCCACTGCATTTTGATAATAAATACACGGTAATAATGCGTTAGCAAAATACCAGCTGCGTAATTAATGGCCACATTTAACACCAACAAAGCCGTAAAACTATATTGGCTGCCATACCCAATAAACTCAAGCATTACAAAAAGCAGCCAGCCTCCAATTTGGCACAACCAGTATAAAGTATTCTTATTCATCGCAGGTAAAAATAGTTTTTAATAGCTAAAATTACTTGAAAGCTTACATTAATGGCAGCTAAGTTCAATTAAGGGAAAACTTGGGTGACGAGCAAAAAAAAGGTGCGCTCTTTTGCAGAACGCACCTTTTTAATATAGTTGTTTTGAACCTAAGCCAACACTACAACTTTGTTATTGAGAATTTCTACAATTCCACCATTAACATCGAAGCTTTGTTTTCCTGCTTTGGTTTTAAGAATTACTTTGCCTTTATCTAAACTAGAGATTAGCGCAGCATGATTATTTAATACCTGAAACTGCCCTTTGCTACCTGGCAAGGTAACAGCTTCTACTTCGCCACTAAACAAAGTTTGATCTGCTGTAATGATATCTATGTGCATGGTAAGTTAGTTTTAAAATTACTTAGCTTCTGCCAATAGTTTCTCACCTTTTGCAATGGCGTCTTCAATGGTTCCTACCAAGTTAAAAGCAGATTCTGGATATTGATCAACTTCTCCATCCATAATCATGTTAAATCCTTTAATGGTTTCTTCAATTGGCACCAATACACCTTTTAAACCGGTGAACTGCTCTGCAACGTGGAATGGCTGCGATAAGAAACGTTGTACACGACGAGCGCGAGAAACTACCAATTTATCTTCTTCAGACAATTCATCCATACCCAAGATGGCGATGATGTCTTGTAATTCTTTGTAACGTTGTAAGATTGATTTTACTCTTTGTGCGCAATTGTAATGAGCATCACCCACAATGGCTGCTGTTAAGATTCTTGAAGTAGAATCCAATGGATCTACCGCAGGATAAATTCCTAATTCAGAAATCTTACGATTTAATACCGTAGTAGCATCCAAATGCGCAAAGGTTGTTGCTGGCGCTGGATCGGTTAAGTCATCCGCAGGTACGTAAACTGCTTGAACCGAGGTAATAGAACCACGCTTGGTTGAAGTGATACGCTCTTGCATGGCTCCCATTTCTGTGGCCAAAGTTGGTTGGTAACCTACCGCAGAAGGCATACGACCTAAAAGTGCTGATACTTCAGAACCTGCTTGGGTGAAACGGAAAATATTATCTACGAAGAAAAGGATATCACGTCCGCCTGATTTTTCATCTCCATCACGGAAATACTCGGCCATGGTTAAACCAGATAATGCCACACGTGCACGTGCTCCCGGCGGCTCATTCATTTGACCAAACACCAAGGTGGCTTGTGATTTCGCTAATTCGGTATAATCTACCTTAGATAAATCCCATCCGCCTTCTTCCATGCTGTGTTTAAACTCAGCACCATATTTAATTACATCCGACTCAATAAACTCACGTAGTAAGTCATTTCCTTCACGGGTACGCTCGCCTACACCTGCAAAAACCGACATCCCTTCATAAGCTTTGGCAATGTTATTTACCAATTCCATGATTAACACGGTTTTTCCTACACCCGCACCACCAAACAAACCAATCTTACCACCTTTTGCGTATGGCTCGATTAAGTCGATTACCTTAATACCTGTATATAATGGCTCTGAAGTAGTAGATAAATCTTCAAATCTTGGGGCTTCGCGGTGAATAGAACGCGGACCCTCACTTTGAACAGGCTTCATGCCATCAATGGCATCGCCTACCACATTAAACAAACGACCGCGAATTTCATCTCCAGTAGGCATTGAAATTGGCGATTCTGTTGATATAACAGGCATGCCACGCACCAACCCGTCTGTAGAGTCCATTGCAATGGTACGAATCATGTTTTCTCCCAAATGCTTTTGACATTCAAGAATGATTCTTGAGCCATCTGCCTTGTCTACATACAAAGCTTCATAAATTTTTGGAAGTTTTTGGTCGCTGCTTGCAAAGCTAACGTCTACCACCGGACCGATTACCTGGGCTATAATACCTGATTTTGACATAGTTAAAGTTATTTGTCGTCTAAAAAGTGCTGCAAATCTATCGTTTTCAAATGAAAATCAAATAAAAGATTTAAAAATAGTCAATAGACCATGGTCCATGGTCCATAAGCTATGGACCTCTAAACAAAAAGGGCCTTTAATTCGGTTGCCTCATCGGGTTTCATTTTGCCAGCAAGTATTAATCGAAGTTGGCGCCTGCGCAAAGCTCCTTCAAAACGCTTGGTTTCTTCCTCTGTTTCTGGCTCTAAACCTGGGCACTGCACAGAACTGCCATTTCTATCTAAGGCTACGAAGGTATAATAGGCCTCGTTGCTTAAAAAACTTTCGCCTGTGGGAATATTCTCTGCCCAAACTTTAATATACACTTCCATAGAAGTATTAAAAGCCCTTGAAACTTCTGCTTGTAAGGTAACTACATCCCCTAATTTGATGGATTTGCCAAAACTTACGCTATCAACAGAGGCTGTAACCACAATTTTTTGAGCATGCTTTTGGGCCGCGATAGCCGCTGCAATATCCATCCAATGCAACAAACGTCCACCCATCAAATTGTGCAAGGTATTGGTATCGTTTGGCAATACCATTTCATTCATAATGGTGCGCGAATGACTTGGCTTTTTGATAACTTTATTATTTTGATTCATTGCTAAAATTAGTTTTAAGAGGCTTTACCCCGTTTTGTGGTGCAAGTTAAGTGATGCCTCGGTTTTTTTAAGTGTTAATTTAAAAATCACTGCTTAGAATAGCTTATCAATTATTTAACGTTAACCTAACATGCCCATTCTTCATTTGATAGATGAAAATGGAAAAGTCCTCAACAAATTTGGTTCAAACCTTAGAAAACTTATTAATTGAGCTAAACGCCATTAAAAAACAATATGCTCAACAAATAAGTCGCACACCAAAAGATAACCAAAAATCTGCGATTAACTTATTGCAGTACTTGGCGGCCAGAAAACATGATTTAAGGGCCATTCAAGATGAGTTGCATGATTTAGGTTTATCCTCCTTGGCCAGTGCCGAAGGAAATTTTATTGAAGTTCTACTAAAGGTATTGGGATGGCTAAACGGAAATCCACCAAAGGCCACTAAAACAAAGCATGAACTCAATGCACTGAGTCAAAATAGCCTTAAGTTGTTTGGCGAACCTATTAATAAGTTTATTCCGCAAATGATGGTTACCTACGACAAAGACTTTTCTCATAACCTCGACTTAGTAAATAAACTTATTCATCATGGCATGTCTATCGCAAGAATTAATTGCGCACATGATACACAAGATGATTGGTTACGGATGATTCAAATCACTCGAATCGCAGGGCAACTCAACCACAAGCCTTGTAAAATTTACATGGATTTACCTGGACCAAAAATTAGAACTGTCATTCTTGGAAAAGGTAAAAAAGAAGGCAAGGTTACAATTAATGAAGGCGAACTTTTATGGCTGGCTGAGAAAGATGCAAAATTTAAAACTAAGGAAAAGGTAATTGGCCTTACCATTGATAATTTTGTATCGCAAATAAAACTTGGTTCAACCCTACTCTTTGATGATGGCATAATAGAAGCAGTGGTTAAAGAAAAACAAGATAAAATGCTTCGGATTATGATTACGAGAAACTCTTCTCGGAAAGATGTAATTAAATCTGACAAGGGTGTTAATTTTCCAGACACAGTATTGCATGAAAAAAGCTTGACTGCTTTTGATGAAGCCTGTTTGCCTTTTATATTAGAACACGCAGATATGCTTGGTTATTCATTTGTACAACGTAGCGAGGATATTCATTATTTGTACAGTAAGTTATCTGAATTTGGCAAGCCTAACTTCCCAGTTATCCTAAAGATTGAAACCCAATCTGCCGTAAATCAGCTGCCAGAATTATTGCTTACTGCCTTAGAATATGGCACCCCTGGTGTTATGATTGCGCGTGGCGACCTTGCTGTTGAAATTGGCTTTGAACGCTTAAGCGAAATTCAAGACGAAATTTTATGGATTTGCGAGGCTGCTCATGTACCGGTAATTTGGGCCACTCAAGTATTAGAAAATTTAAATAAATCTGGCATTGCTACCCGCGCTGAGGTAACAGATGCTGCGCACGCATCTTTGGCAGAATGTGTGATGATTAACAAAGGCGAAAACACCGTAAAAGTGCTTAAATCTTTAAAGGAAATTCTAAACAGAAATGGAAGACATCACTGGAAGAAAAGACACATGATGCGCAAACTTGCAATTGCTGAAAGATACTTTATGACAGCGCAGTAGTGGGTTCTCCCTCCGACTGAAACAAGCAAATGCCTTTTTCTATTCCATCATATTGCAAACACAATTCATAGGTTCCCCAAATAAGTTCCCCTGTTTTTTTATAATGTATGAAATCAAACTGCAATGGCAAAACAATATGGCGGTACTTGTTTCGGTTAGCACCCATTTTATTTAGCAATGCCGACTTGCTAGGGAAGTCTATCTCTTGCAAGTACCTTTCTTTGGGTTTTACTTTAAAATGTAAATAATAATCAATGGCCACTAACTGTTGCATAAGGGCATTAGTAGGGTAATGGGTTTCACAAAATTCAAATAACAAATCAAATGAATCTTCGAGTGAATGTTTATGAAAATCACTTTTCTGGCTGAACCAAGCGCCCAAGTCTCTCAGAAAAATAAAGATGCTTCCTAATTGTTCGGCATACAACAAAGTATGTTTGGCGCGTCCTTTATTCCAATATAACTCCAAGGCCTCTTCCAAATAGGTTATTTGCACAAGTTCTTCTTCGCTTAGGTAATTACTTTTAATGATTTGATAGGGCGGGTTTGGATCAAACTGAAACCCATGTTGCTCATATTTCTCTCTAACGGGTGTACCTTTCAAGAACTTTAAAAAACCCAATTGCAACTCGGGCGGATGCAAGGCAAATACTTGCTCAAAGCTATAGGCAATATCGCTCAAATAATCCAAAGGCAAGCCCACGATAAGGTCTAGGTGCATCTCTACATAATCGCGCAATTGGAGAATGATGCCGCTTGTTTTCTCAAAATTCTGTTTCCTGCTCACCTCCAAATTGGCTTTTTGATTGACAGTTTGTATCCCAATCTCGAAACGAAATAAGCCTTTAGGTACCTTTTCTTGGATATACTTTATGATATCAGGGTGCACAATGTCGGCAGTGATTTCAAACTGAAAGATATTCCCAGGCTGGTGGTTATCCAGTATAAACTGGAACATATCAAGCGTAAAGTCTTTTTTGACATTAAAGGTTCTGTCTAAAAACTTTATCACCTTTCCATGTTGCATGAGGTATAACAAATTTTGCTTAATGGTAGCAATGGGCAGGTACCTTACTTTATTGTCTAAGCTGGCCAAACAAAACTCGCATTTATAAGGGCATCCGCGCGAGGTTTCGATATAGGCCACTTTGGTTTTAAGCTGCTCAGGTGGCTCAAATTGATAAGGATTTAGGCCTTCGAGGCGGTTAATATCAAAGTTAGCTCCATCTGGCAAGTAGTGAATTTTTTCGCCCTCTTTATGCACTAAATTAGGGATGTGTTGAACCAAAGGATATTGCTGTAAGAACTGTTCGAAAGGCAATTCACCTTCGCCAACAATGATATAATCTACCTCGGGCAAAGCAATTACAGCTTGCCAATCGTAGCTTACCTCTGGCCCACCCAACATTATTTTTATGCTTGGATTGAGGGCTTTTAGTTTTCTGGCAACCTCAAGGGTTTGGGTAATGTTCCAGATATAGCAACTAAAGGCCACCACCTCATAAGATTGGCAAGCCTTTGCAATTTCATCGGGATTTTCTTTGATGGCAAATTCTTTCCAATGCAGGCCTTGATGGTGCTTGTTTAAACCATATAGTAAACGTATGGCCAAGTTCATATGAATGTACTTGGCATTTAGCGTTGTAAGTAAAAATGTATGCTGCTTCAAGCGCCAAAGATAAAGGGAATCAGAAAAAAGTAAGCAAATACCTGCTTACTTTTTATCCTTGAGCGATTGTACTTCGTTAGAGAGCGATTGCACATCATCCTTAAGGCCATTAACAAAATCATTGATGTTTTGAAGGCCTTCCTTTAAAACATTGCTTTGACGTTCTGTATAATGTTGAGCACTTCTAGTTTCTGCGCTTAGTTTAGTTTCGAAATTCTTCAATTCCTCATCCAAGGCGTTTTTGCCTTCTAGCAAACTGCGTTCCATGGCTGCAAGTCTAATATTCTGCGCACTTTCAGCGGCCTTCAATTGCTTTTTACCTGTCATCCAAGCAAAAGCTGCCAACAGAAGTCCAGCAATAGAAAGCACCAATAGAAGCATTACTTGTGTATTTAGGCCTTCATTTTGGGCTTTTAAGGTTGCAATCCCCTCGCGAGATTCTGTTTGCACCTCTTCAATAGAAGTTCTGGTTTTGGTAAGTGAATCTGAAGTTAAAGAAATCTTGAAGTTAGTAGAATTAAGTACTTCCTCCACCTGTTTCATTTGTTTGTTTAAGGATTCAATTTCTTTGTCTTTGCCACCAATGGTGCCACGCATAGCACCTAGGGTACCTTGCAACGATTTAATCTGCGCGCGCAAAGAAGTACTCAAAGAATCATATTCTTTTTTTAACACATAAGGCGAAGGGCCAGAAGGTCTTTTTGCAACAGGTGCAGCAGCAGGCTTAGGAGCAGGCCTAGGCTGTGCCATGAGGCCTAATACGGTAAAAGAGAAGATAAATAGTAAAATTATTTTTTTCATACCTTTAAATTTTGTTTCAATATTCAGAAATTTTTCTGAAATATACTTGTTAAATTATTGATATTAAAGGTATTTTAATTAAAATCAATGGATAATGTCGCTAAAAATAGCCGGCTAAAAAAGAAATGATACCAAGAAATTCTATAGGCTTGGATTGAACCAAAAAATACCCACTTTTAGGATTATAAAAAGAAAGAACTATATCTAAAAACAAAATCACAACGGTTCAGCGCCATGCGTTTTTTGCTTCTTGTGCGCAGCATTTGTTACTTAATTTCTATATTTAAAATTCCTTCTCCGTTTGATCCTAAAAACTTCACAAGTACTTCTACAAAGGCATCTGTTCCGTTGTCGCTGTTTGTGAAAATCAACAATGCTTGTTTTGTTTTTGGAACAATAAATGCAATTGTATGAACACCTATATCGTCACCTCCGTGAACAAGCGCAAAGTCTTTATTTTGGTTTATGTTTTCATCTACCCACCACCCTAAGCCGAAATGTTTGTAATCGTTAATCCTAACTTGGTCAGCTATCATCTCTTTATAATATTTGTCAGATAAGCCAGCACCATTTAATATATGGACCAAAAATTTAGAATAGTCTTCAACTGTCGTCAGTAAATTGTCTGCTGCATTGACCGTTATGTTTTTTTGGGTCTCATAAAGTTCCCCTTTTTCATTGTGCCACCTTGCAAACCTTGTTGAGTCCATTTTGTCATCCCAAGTAAATTTGGTGTCTTTCATATTTAGAGGTTTAAAAATCAATTCACTTGCTAATTGCTCTAATGACTTCTTAAACTTCTTTTCTAATGCTTTTCGTAAGTATTCATATCCTTCGCCCGAATATTGATACTTTGTTCCAGGCTCAAATTCAAAAGTTAACTTTTGGTCTACATTGTTACCACGCCAATTTGAAAAACCAGTTTGATGGCTTAATATTATTCTCGTAGTTAATAATTTTACTCTTGGGTCGTTCGCAACATCAGGGTCGGTATAATATTTATAAATAGGTTCGTCTAAATCCCATTTCCCTGCATTTATTAATTTTAGAGCAACAATGGCTGTAATGGGCTTTGTCATTGATGCAACATTCCATATTGTATTAATGGGTGCAGGTTTGTTTGTTTGCAACTCTCCAAACACACTTATTTGCTCAATTTTACCATCTTTAATGAAACCTATGCCCAGTGCAGGAATTTGTTTTTGTTTTAACCATCTTTCCGTTTCGATTTTATCAGTAAACAAAATCTCCTGATTAAATGGCTTCTCAAAATCTTTATGGTCGTAGCTTAAACCCTTTAATAATTTAAAACTCCCATTTTCTATAATCCATACGTGGGTAAATTTTGCAACACTCGTGAGATATTCTGATTTATCATTTTCGATTGCATAAAAGTTATGAATTCCTATTTGAATAGCACCATATAAAATGCCATTTTTTTCTAATGGATAAACGTCCATTTTATTTTCAGCTAATTCTCTTTTGGGTTTATAGGCCAATTGGCAAAGTCCGTTTTTTATACCTGATATAAATTCTCCTTTTGAATTGGTAATTCCTGCTTGGTCATGATAGAATTCAAATTTCTCACTTACGAGATTGTCAAATTGCTTGATATCGCAGTTGTTAAACCCAAGATTAAAAAAAAGGCTGTCTTTTTCTTTGATGGTTTTATATAATGCTGAAGTTTTATCAACCTGTCCAAATGTTGTCAAACTTGACATTACTAAAAGGAAAAAAAATAGTTGTCTTGTCATTCTTTTGTTTGTTACCTGTTGCCTTGCTACAATTACGGCTAAGCTATCGCCAGCAGCAGTTAGTCGCGGTTTTAAACATAGAAAGAACTAAGTCCAAAAGCAAATCACAACGAAACAAAAGTATTCAATTATCACAATGAAGATATAGTGAATATAGATTTTAAGGTTTTTGCTGTTTCAACTAGCAAAACAATTTTCTTTTGCTTGAAACTTCCACCTTCTTTTACTTCGTAGCTTATAGTCCGTTCTTTTTTAGCCAAGTAAAGGAGTACTCCGCAATTTCTTTCCAACCATTATCCACTATAAGCGAATGCCCACGACCTTCAAATAATTTAAAGTCGGAAATTACGGTCGTGTTATATTTTTTAACTGATGCTATCCCAAGTATTGTTGGGGCTTGATGGTCTTTTTCGCCGCCAGTAATTAATAAAGGACCACGCGATTTATTTTGAGTGTTTACTTTTGTTTGAATTCCAGCAAATGATGCTGTTGCGGCTTGAAAAAGTGGTCTACAAGGAGCAGGGATTGTCCAACGGTCGTATAGTTCTTTGGCTTCATTTTCAGAAACTGCGTTGGCAAAGCCGTAACGAAATTGCTTATAGGTAAGTGAATTTGCTTTATTCACATTAAATGGATTTCCAATAACATGCAATGATGCTTTAATTGCCGAAATTGGAAGTTGCCAAACACCTTTCATAGGTGCTGGGTTAATGGCAATACAAGCTCTTACCAAACCACGACCCAATAATATTTGTGCAATAAGTCCACCAAATGAGTGCCCAATAGCAATTGGGGGCTCTGGTAGTGTGGCAATTATTTTTGCATAACTTTCAACAATTTCTTCTACGCCTCGGTTTGCAATTTCTTTTGAATTTGCACGACATTCAGCAACCGTTAAAGAGTCTCCTGGCCATCCTGGATTTAGTGTTTTGTAGCTATGTTCGTTAAAAAAGTCCATCCATTGTTGCCAAGAAGATGTGTGCATCCATAATCCATGTATAAATAGAATTGTTTTTGATTTCATTTATCAAAAGTCTAATTTCTTTTTCAGGTAAATATTAACCCAAGTTAAAATCGTATTACTTGCCTGAAATTCTTTTTCTAATTCTACTCAAAGAAGGTCCTTGGATGCCCAAATAAGATGAGATATGATACAAGGGTACAGTATTAAAAATATCTGCGTGGTTTTTTATTAAATCTAGGTAACGCTCTTCAGGTGTTTTAAAAACAAAGCTTTCCATTCTTTCAATAGTTAAATTAAAAGCCTGTTGAGCCATTAAACGACCAAATCTTTCCCATTTATGAGATTGTTTGTAAAGTGAAAGTAAGTCGTCAATACTAATATAAAGAATAGTAGCATCTGTTAATGCTTGGGTTGTATAGTCGCAAGGTGTTTGATTGATAAAACTTTTGAAGGGTACAACAAATTGATTTTTGAATATAAAAAAATATTTTTTTCTTCACCTGATTTATTGTCTATAACATAGGATCGAAAAGCACCATCGATAATAAATCCTAAATATCTACAAATAGTTTTTTGTGGGTTAAAATAGTCGCCTTTCTTGTATTCTTTCTTGATCCAAAAAGAACTAGACATATTAAATTCGTCAGCTGTTAAGTTGGCAAATTGGTTAAGAGCCAAGGCAAGTATTTCTATTTGTTTCATTCTTGTTTTTTACTTTTCTTGACAATTAGAACTTTATTTATCAAAGTTCTTTATACTAATTTGCTTTGCAAAAGTATTCACTGTAGTAAATATAGAAAGAACTAAATCTGAAAGGAAATCACAATATTACAAGTATTAGTTAAATACCAGTGTCGCTGTGTAAGCATAGAAAGCATCAATTAATTTTTTCTTCCTTCAGTAATTCTCTTAATTCAATATTTTCAGATAATACTTTATCAAAACATTCTGAAAGATAAAAGCGGTCATATTTGTTTGTATATTTTAAAAAAATAGCTACTTTTTTACCTTCTAAGAAATCATTTCTTATGGTTAGATAATTAAAAATGTCACTCCCCTTTACTTCAGAAACTAAGTAATATCTTTTGAAGGTTATACTATTGGTTTTCTCGTCACAATGCAATAATATTAATTCTTTATCCTTTAAAATCTTAGCTTTCTCAGCAACAATAATATCGTCTTTTTTCCTATAGGTTAGCGGAATATCCAGTCTGCAACTAGAAAGTTTAGCTTCATTTTTAAAAAGTTCTTCTTTATCCTTATTTGTCATAGACACAAGACTTAATAAAACTAAAAACAGGAATGTAATTTTGATTTTCATATTTGTTATTAATATTGGATATAAAATATTTAGAGATTGGTGAACAAAATCATATGCTGTTAATGTTTTTGCCTATCTGTTTTCTTTGTCATCTTGTTCTGAATGCAAAATGTGTAATAGGGATACTAAAATGTTTGACTTATAACTATTAACTCATCCTCCAACTTCTTTAAATCCTTTTCAATAATTGTCCAAACAATCTGGTAGTCTATTCCCATATAATCGTGAACAATTCTGTTTCAAAACCCACGTATTCTGAACCAATTGACACTTGGGTTTTGGTCTTTAAATTCTTCTGGAAGCCTATTTGCTGCTTCTCCAATAATTTCAAAGTTTCTTATTACCGCATCAAGCGTTTTAGAATCTATAATAAATGAATCAAATGTGTGTCCTGATGTATAGGATTTAATTTTCCCAATTGAATCCAAAATATCCTTAAGCAAAAGTTTTGATTCTCTTTTAGACATAAATTAAGTCTATCTTGATATTTTGATAATAGTCTGGTTTGATTCCATTTTTTGATACCAAATCAACCTTTACATTTAAAATTTGCTCAAGTTCATCTGCTAAATCAATAAACTCTATTCCAATAGGCCTTTCAAACTCCACCAGTATATCTAAATCGCTATCTCTATTTTCATGACCACGACTAAAACTACCAAAAATGGCTATGTTATTTAGTCCGTACTTTACTTTAAGTTTGGATTTATGATCTTTTAGCTTTTTTGTAATATCTGTCAATGACGTCATGGAACAAATATAAAGAATGATATCGAATGTTCATTGCTACTATATTGCTATGCGAAGCTAGTCACTGTAGTAAATATATAAAGAACTAAATCTGAAAGCAAAAAAAAGCTGCTTGAACCCATCATGAAATGAAATTTTCGTGTAGGTTCAAACAGCTTTCTGAAGTAAACAAGCAGTTATAAGCTTTGCTTTTATTCTGTCTTGTTTCTTTTTTTTCTTAGTTTTTCATACCGCTCAGATAACTCCTCATAAACCGTGGCAGCTACTGGATGATTGTTCTTTTTAAGAAAGCGAATGGTGCTATAAAAATCATTCGCAAAATCCATGGCCTCAGCACCCGCAAGGGTTTTATTGTTGTTTAATAAATTCCCAACATACTGCACCTTCATATCCAGATCGTTCAATTGCAAAAATAAATCTAGGTCTAATTTTGCTTGTGCTATATCTAAATACTGTGGCACCAAGGAGGGTTCTTGTAAGGCTATTTCAATTGCCTTGCGTGTGAAAGACAAAGACCGATCGCCCATTTTCTGCATGGTTTCTAAGGTTTCTTTGGTGATACTTTTTACCAGTACCGCATTAAGCTTAGTGGTTACTAGCTCTAATGCATCTGTAACTTCTTTTAACTCCGCAGCAGTTAAGGTTACGTTTACTAAATTCTCGTTCATAATAATTAGTTTTTTTGTTTTGGTTACTATTAATGGTACCTCAAAGCTCTCCATAGTGGAGTAAAGTATCATTCGAATTCCTTTCAATTCCTAATAGGAATATTTCATTTTTACCATGAATTTATTGGCACAGAGCCAATACCTGACAAAATGCTATGTTTTTGCTAGCAATTAGAAGCAAAATGGTTCTATCACCTCCTAATTTGGTTCTAATTAGATGCATTTTGCTTCTTACACCTCCCAAATTGGTTCTAATTAGATGCATTTTGCTTCTTACACCTCTCAATTTGGTTCTAATTAGATGTATTTTGCTTCTTACACCTCCCAATTTGGTTCTAATTAGATGCATTTTGCTTCTTACACCTCTCAATTTGGTTCTAATGAGAAGCATTTTGCTTCTTACACCTGACAACTTGGTTCTATTTGCAAGCTCCACATATTCGCCGCAAACTCCCATTCCTGATTAATATCAGTAGCTATACTCGTCAATTGAACTATCTTTACTGAACTCAGATAAGAACAGGTAGGTTAATAAACAAAAGATATGGAAATGATGATTGAAAAACGCAAGAAATTGCAAGAGATACAAGAAGAATTTAGTGCCCTATTCCCATTTTTAAAATTGGAATTCTATGCCAAAGAACATGCTAGCGAAGAAGGTTCGGCCAAGCGAAATACGCTTGATACGACACTGAGCATCGAATCGGTTCAACACAAAACCGCAGAGGGAAGCCTCGCCATCCAAGGAAACATGCGCGTTGCGGAGTTGGAAAATGCTTTTGAGGAAATGTACGGCCTATCCGTTCAAGTATTCAGAAAATCTGGCAATGCTTGGTTGCAAACCACTACCTCTGATAGCTGGACCTTAAACGAACAGAACCAAAAGGCTTTAGAGAAACATGAGGTGATCAAGGAAGACAGCGTTGATGCTATGGATTTGCAGGATTTAGAGTAATTTTCTTATTGAGAATGCTTTAAGACTTATTTTAGATTTTGCAACTTTGTGAGCGCAAAAATCTTGAATTCTATTCCTTAGGTATTACCCCCTTTAAATACTTTCTTCCTGCTGCAGTTTTAAAATACTTTTCCCGCTTTACAGCTTCCTCCAAGGTTTCGAACACCTCAAAATAAACCAATTTAAAAGGAATCTTATTCTTAATAGATGTCGTTTTGCCAGCGTTGTGTTGAGACAATCGCGTTTGTAAGTCGTGGCAATGTCCCTTATAATAATAATCGTAGAAAAGACTTTTAATCACATAGGCATAATACATAACTTTTATTGTGCACCCGAAGGGATTCGAACCCCCATCTTCAGAACCGGAATCTGAAATTCTATCCATTGAACTACGAGTGCAAGTTTATTAGTGCTGCAATGTAATATTTAAATTAAAATCAACCTTATTAATGAGGTCGTATTTTTAATATTTGAATTCCTATCGTTGTGAATTTTCGAACCCCCATCTGCAGAACCCCCGCCCGACTGAACGTCGTTCGGGCGGGGGAATCTGAAATTCTATCCATTGAACTACGGGTGCAATAAATGAGTTGGCGCAAGATAAATTAAGTTTTGGATAAACATAGGGTTCATTAAATGCGGAATTAACCCTATTATAAATTGTTTAATCCTTCAACCGCGCGCTGATATAGGAAGGAAAGGTCTTAACAGCCTCATTTATTTTTAGTTCATTTTCTTTCTTGATGGTCTCATCAGACACATAATTATTATAATTAAGAAATAGAAAATAGAACAGTAATCTATTGTAAACATCAAGTTCTGGGTCGGACATTATAGCCACCATTCCTTGCTCTAATTCTGCCCTATTTTTAGTTTCGGACAAGGCTCTTCCGATTCTTCTGATATTACCAAAATAATGATTTGCAGCAGCATCTTCCGTTCTATAGGTGATTCCAAACAATAAACTCGCCACATCTAAATTAAGTTCTTCCAATTCTTTAATATAGGTATTTCTAGCGCTCCAAGCATAACTACCATCAGAAACTCTATCAAAACGGTCGTTCAAGATATCTAAATGTGCTTTTAAGAAAACACTCCAATCATAGGTTTCGGCAGACAGCAAGGCAATGTTTACAGCATGTTGCCTTGGGCTACCATCCATGCTGCAAGAACCAACTACCTTGGTGCTTCGCATTTCATCTAACAGTTTGGCTTTCTTTTTATCCGACAGCTGGGTCCAATTCTCTGGCAAATCTACATAACCTGCCTTGGCATCCTTTTTAAACTTTGTCACATTGGTATCTATCAAGCAATCGGCATACCCTATCATTTTAGCATATTTCGGCGGAATAACTAAAGAAACAAATCCTTTTGGGAAATAAAATGCCGACAAAGACTCTTCGGAGTAATCTGTTTTTTCACTGTAACGATATAACCATTGCTGGGCCATATCTTTATCAAGCACTTTTAGGTCTGTGGATGTGATCGTAAATCCATCTCCCGACTTTAACTGCATTTCACTAAATTCTATCACCTCCTCATTATCATAATTGGTGTATTTATTTCTGATGATTAGTACCTCTTTTTTAAGCTTAGTATTTGGATACTTTTTCAAAAAATCCTCCCAAGAAATCTGATTTTTTAAATCCTTCTTTGCGTCTTTTATATCAGCCTTATCAACCCTAATGATATGACCAATGGTTTGATAAATCGAATGATAAATGGGATTTAAATTGCATGCCCTATATTTTAGATTAAGCGAGTCAACAATCAAACCCAATTTACTCATAGCGCTTTCACTATAAATCAATCCATTAGGATACACTTTAAACTCTTGCTTCTGACAGTTTGCTGAAATGGATAACAACAATCCAACAAAAAAAATACAACAACTTTTCATGGTGTTAAATAATTAAAGGTGAAACAAAAAACAAAACGAGTACTACATACCTATTATTTCTTTTCTAGTCTTTTATAAACTTCTGATGCACACTACCAAACTCTGTTTCTGCTTTGATGATATAAACGCCTGTGTTTAAGCCCGCAATTTGCAATTGTTGTAAATCGCTTCCATTGGCAGTAAACACCAATGCACCTTGTAGGTTATATATCTTAACTCTCTTAATGATTTTACTACACGTAAGATGAATCATTTCATTGGCTGGATTGGGATATACTATTAAGTTTAATTGAAAAGACGCATGTTCTGAGGCTTCAATTGCTAAAGGGAAATTACTGCACGAAGGAAAAGTTTGATTGGCATACCATGATTTTACCTTGAGTACATCTGCCTCTAAGGATTGCAATAAAGCAGGTAATTGTTTAACCTTGGTAGAAGAGTAAACCAATGCCAACTCAAACTCTTGTTCTTCGCCAGGTGAAAGGGTTATGCGCTCGGTTGGCAAGATAATACTTGGATATACTGCCCAGTTGCTATTCCGCTCATCTACCCAATTGGGTCTACCCAAAAGGTCATTCGATCCGGGATACATCCAAATATTGTTTGAATCAAGTCCAATTCTACCATTTTGGCCATAGGTAATGGGAACACCATCTTTCCATCTTCCTTGCATATACTGATAATTATGCTCTGGGCGAGTAGGATTACCCATTACGGAAAAATCATTGGCATAGGTTACCATTCTTGAAGCACCAGTTGGCTTGCCGAAATCATCCTTAAAACCCTTTAAGAAAACGATGGCTATGGCTGGATAATCTTCCCTAAATCCATTTACTCCCAATTCTAAAGTATCCAATTGGTAGAAGTAAGCATATTGATGCTTAGGGTTAGAACCCGCTTTATCATTTTGAGCCATTCCAAGATGATTAGAAGCCCAAAAACCAGCGACAAAGTTTTCATACGTTTTTGCACTTCTGTTGATGATTTTATACCTAATAAAAATCGTATTGTTGAGTGCCCTATTTGGATCTTGCTGAGTTATTTGATCACATACATAAGCATAGGCTTTTGTTTGAACCTCAACCCCTAATGGGGTTCCTTCCGAATCACCATGAATTCTATTACTATCATTAAAAATCCAGTACAATTCTTGTTGTCCCTCAATCTTAGGATAATCTCCTAAAATAGGTTCATACCTTCCATTGTTGTTTACATCCACAAAAGAGGCCATATTGGCTGCATACCCTTTGGCACTATCCCCATGGGCTGGCCATGTTAAGATAGGTTCAGGAATCTTATATTGACTTTGCTGATAATTCTTTTTAAACGCTTCAATCTGCGAAGCATTAACTTTCCAAATTCTGCCAAACCTTAACTTTTCAAGGGTATCCATTTTGACAGTTGGATCTAATTTTAAAGGTCCTATGCTGTATTCAATTCCACTTTGGCGATAAGTACTTGCAGCTAGGTGTAAGTTTCCATTATGATATCCTCCCATCCACAAAGCGGCAGCAGTAAGCAGTGGTTTGCATTGCTGGTCTTTTACTCTGAGATAATTGGTAAGATTAGCAAAAGATAAAAACATATCTCCTTTTACATTAAATGGACCAGCAAGTTGATTGATATCCAAACTTGCTCCAACATCCTTTATGTTATGATCATTGACCCGATACATGGTATCTCTATATCGGTAGAAGCTAGAATCTTCCTGCAACTTATTAAAGCCAATGGATACGAGAGTACCAGGGCGAAACAGATAGAAATTATAGTTATTGTTCTTGAATAAATAGGACTGCTGACCTAATTCAAATGGATTTAATTGAAAGGAAATTGGCAAACAAAACTGCTTTACCTCTTGAGAGTTCAATTCATACCAAATCCAAAATCCCCGTCCAAACCGGCTAATTATAGTAGCAAATACAATTTTATCATCCTTTGCACTAATCCTATAAAAAGTAGTACTTGGATAAGCTGGCAACTTACAAACCCCCAAAGCCTCTAGTACATTTATAAACCTACCCTGCTTAAATAAAAACAAACCCGCAAGTGTATTATTGTTAAATGACAATACGCTAATAGAAGAATCTAGGTAGTTGCCTGTAGCCGCCCACACTTCTCCATTTGTTAATACTTTCACATGATGTATAAAATTGTTTGGGAAGCTAGAATTGGTAGAATCATATTTTAGTACTTCATTTTTTTTCGGATCAAAATACAAAACACCTTGCGCGGTTGCCAACCAAAAATTGCCTTTTGCATCTACCTCTATTGTATGAATTATGTTGGTAGGCAAGGCAGAATTTCCAGTATGATAATGTTTCCAAAAACTAATAAAACGAGAACGATAATAACATTTGATTCCATGTTGAGTAGCCATAAACAAATTATTTCCTTTGAAAATAAAGTGATTTACAGAATCCGTCTCTAGCGTGTCAGAGCTGAATTTTTTCCATTGATTGCCTTTCTTCTCATACAACCCTTTATCGGTGCCCACCCACAATGCATTTTGATGAAACAACAATGTCCTTATATTATCTGTCTCAGGGCCTCCGCTTAAGGGCATATTAACCTTAACCCATTTACTATCCTTACCAATAGTTTGAAGCCCCAAGGTGGAGGGTTTATTTCCTCTATTTCTATAATAATTAGCAAAAGACACCCAAACTCTACCCGTATCATCCATAGCAATATCTGTATAGCCAATTTTTTGGAAAACCTGAAAAGTAGTATCCACTGGAGAGAATTGAATTTGCGCCTGGATAGCAAAGCAGGTAAGTAACAAACTAAGGGTAATAAATACTGCTTTCATGGTAAAGTATTTATCACTTAGTCATTTCAGCCTATAGTATGGTTGCACCTTTAGAAAGTTTAAAAAGTAACGAGGTAAATTAGGAGTTAGGTTGCATGAATGCCAATAAGTAACTATATCTTGCCATACCAGATCAACTTGCATCCATCTCAAACCATGAAACTATTTCTTTCCATTTTTATTCTTTTACTTTTCACTTCCTGCCAAGGCCAAACCAGCATGATAGATAAAACAGTAGTTGCCAACTTTAACCTAGAAAGTTATTTGGGTCAATGGTATGAAATTGCCCGATATGACCATTCCTTTGAACGTGGCTTAGTAGGAGTTACCGCAACTTATTCTAAACGCCCTGATGGAAAAATTAAAGTAGTGAATGCCGGCTTTAAAAATAGCTTAACAGGAAAAAGGTCGGAAGCCATTGGGAAGGCTAAAGTCCCCAACCCGGCAGAACCTGCCAAGTTAAAAGTGGCCTTCTTTTGGTTTTTTTATGCCGATTATTTTATTCTAGAATTAGACCCTAATTACCAATGGGCGGCAGTGGGTAGTAGCTCTAATGATTACTTATGGATTTTATCTCGCACACCACAGTTGGATCAAACCACTTATAACGACATTTTACAAAGACTAACCAAACGCGGGTACAATACACAGAAATTAATCTTGGTAACGCAAGCAGGTGCTTGATAGTTTATAGGCTTTGCTTTAAAACTTATTTATCTTACCGCAGAGTGCGCTAAGTTTTACGCAGAAATTGATAAGACATATTATTACACATCTCGCTTTGCAACCATTGCGATAACCTTTGCGGAACTTTGTGGTTAAATGTGTTTGTGGTAAAGAAAATTTAATCTAATTTTTATATTTCTAAAATGTTACCATACGGTTAATTCTGTAAAAAAAATCGGGAAAAAGTAATTTTCAGAATCGTGCTTTACGCCATTGGTAATGTTTTAATCAGGTTAAGGAAACAATTTGGAAACATTTCAAATACAACTTTGATACGTTAAAATTCACACAATGAAACCTTTTCACAAGTTAATTCTTTTGCTATTAACTTTATTGAGTCTTCCTTCAATAAGTTCGGCACAAATTTCTCTTCTTCAGGATTACCAAAACACTAGCTCAGCTCCTATTGGAACCTTTATGGGTGTTGCTTTCCGCGAAGCTGGCTTTTCTGGTTTATATCCTATCCCCGGCACCAATGGTACGGAATTCTGGACCACGTCTGACCGCGGTGTTAACGTAGATTGTGCCAACGCAAATCTATCAACCTGCAGACCTACTTACGACAAAATGTATGCATTTCCTGCATATGCGCCAAAGATTCATAGAATCCGTATAACAGGAACTAATGTTCAAATTTTACAAACCATAACTATTAAAAGACCAAATGGAACTGGCGCAACAGGTATCATTAATCCAACAGGTTTAGGTAGTACTGCCTTGGAGATTGCTTCTACAGATACAGTATTGGATTGTGCAAATTTCAGTTTAAAAACTACGCCTAAAGATACTTTTGGAATAGACCCAGAAGGAATTGTGGTAGATAAAAATGGCAATTTTTGGTTGTGTGACGAGGGTGGTGCTACCATTTGGGTAGTTAACCCAAGCGGAATTTTAATTAGAAGATATACGCCTTATGCAAATTTGGCTGGTGTTCAATTAGTAGATATGCAAATTGATACTGCTTTTAAATACCGTAGAAACAACAGAGGATTCGAAGGAATTGCAATTACACCAAATGGTAAAATTTATGCAGCCATCCAAAGTCCTATGCATTATCCTTCTTCAGCAGTTGGCGCTACGTCACGTGTTCATAGAATTATTGAAATTGACCCAACTACCAATACGCAAAGAATGTTGGTATACTTAAATGATGGAACTATTGGAACTTCAGGTGCAAATCAAATTCGTCCACAAGATTGGAAAATTGGTGATATGGCTGCAATCAACGATAGTACATTTTTAGTTTTAGATGCAGCTGCGAGAGGAACAACAGATATTAAACGTTTATACACTATTAATATTAATCAGGCTACAACAGTTAATTCTGGTTTATATGGAGGAACAACAACAATTGAAGGTTTAGCTGATTCAACAGGTTTAGCCACTTATGGAATTAAAGCGGTTAGAAAAACTTTAACCATGGATTTATTAGCAAATGGTTGGCCTGCTGCTTTAGACAAAGCCGAAGGATTAGCAATTATTAATGATAGCACAATTGCTATTGGAAATGATAATGATTTTGGTCAAACATGCCCTTTGGCTAATGGTATCCCTATTCCAACTACTAACACTAGTCATGTAATTACCTACAAACTTTCTGGAGCTAACAAATTAGCTAATTATAAATTTACTGCAACAACTTTAACTCAAGGACAAACAGGTATTAATTCTTCGCAAACTCCTTACGTTAATGCCTCTGCCCCAGGTGTAAAAGTAACAGCAATTTTAACTGTTGGTGATACTGCAAACAACGGTTACAAAATGGTTGGTATTCCTGATGGAACTGGCGCTTGGGATAATGGCAATGGTACATTTACCCTATTGATCAATCATGAGCTAGGTAGTACTGTTGGTGTTACACGTGCACATGGTGCTAAAGGTGCTTTTGTGAGCAAATGGGTAATCAACAAAAATACAATGGCCGTTGAAAACGGTTCTGACTTAATTACTAAAGTAAATATATATACGCCTTTTGCAGGTTATACTTTATTTAACCCTGCAGATACAAGCAGCAAAAAAGCATTCGGTCGCTTTTGCTCAGCAGATTTACCGCCTGTAAGTGCATTCTATAACGCTGCTACTGGTTTAGGAACTCAAGAGCGTATTTTTATGAATGGTGAAGAAACTGGTGCTGAAGGTAGAGCTTTCGGTCACGTTTCAACGGGTGCTAATGCAGGTACTACTTGGGAACTTCCTTATTTAGGTAAATTCTCTTGGGAAAATGCGATGGCTAGCCCATTGGCTCAAAACAAAACCATTGTTGCTGGAACTGATGATGCTACTCCAGGACAAGTATATATGTATATAGGTACTAAAACTAGCACAGGTTCTGAAGTAGATAGAGCTGGTTTAAA
>JAIYCU010000038.1 GCA_027487835.1 Bacteroidota bacterium
ATTTCTCATAAAGTATTAATTGAGGAAGACATCGAAAAACAAAAAGTTGACATCTTATCTAGATTAGAAAAAGGTCAGGTTTTGGAAGGAACTGTGAAAAACATGACTTCATTTGGTGTGTTCATCGATTTAGGTGGTGTGGATGGTTTACTTCACATTACTGATATTTCATGGGGTCGTATCAATCACCCAGAAGAAGTACTTCAAATGGATCAAAAAATCAATGTAGTAGTACTTGATTTTGATGATGAAAAGAAACGTATTTCTCTTGGCTTGAAACAATTGGGCGCTCATCCATGGGATTCTTTAGCAGAAAACTTAGCAGTTGGTGCTAAAGTAACTGGTAAAATTGTTAACATCGCTGATTACGGCGCATTCTTAGAAATTGCTCCTGGCGTTGAAGGCTTGATCCACGTAAGTGAAATGAGCTGGAGTCAACACCTACGTAGCCCTCAAGATTTCTTGAAAATGGGTGACGATATGGAAGCTGTAATTTTAACCCTTGATAAAGACGAACGTAAAATGTCGCTTGGCATCAAACAGTTAAAAGCAGATCCATGGGTAAATATCCAAGAAAGATACCCTGTTGGTTCACGCCATAAAGGTATTGTACGCAACATGACCAACTATGGTTTATTTGTTGAACTTGAAGAAGGTGTTGATGGTTTAGTTCACGTTAGTGATTTAAGCTGGACCAAGAAAATTAAACACCCGAATGAGTTTGTAAAAGTGAACCAAGAATTGGATGTACTTGTTTTAGAGATGGATTTAGAAAACCGTCGCTTAAGCTTAGGACACAAACAATTGGATGAAAATCCTTGGGAAGCTTTCGAAACCTTATTCTCTGTAGGTTCAGAACATGAAGGTACTATCCTTAAAATCGAAGATAAGAGTGCAATCGTTGCGCTTCCTTACGGTGTAGAAGGATATGCTCCATTGAAACAATTATTAAGAGAAGATAAGAAAACGGCTAAAGAAGACGAAACCCTTAACTTCAAAGTAACTGAGTTCAACAAGGAAAACCGCAGAATCGTTCTTTCTCACACAGCGCTTTGGAAAGAAGAAGTTGAAGTGAAAAAAGAAGGAGAGGTTAAAAAGAAAGAAGACGAAAGAGAAAAAGCAAGCAAAGCTGCCAAGAAAATCAATGATTCAAATGAAAAGTCAACATTTGGTGATATTGGTGGATTAGCTGAATTGAAAGCTAAAATGGAAGGTAGCAAAGATTAATTCTTTCACTTTCTAACATAAAAATAGGCCGTCCCAAAAGGATGGCCTATTTTTTTTAGTATTTTTCTAGCTGCATTGCTTATTTTTACCCTTCAAAATCTACAACTATGTCTATTAGAAAACCCTTCAACTTAAAGCAATGGATTGATGATAATAAGCACTTATTAAAACCACCTGTTGCCAATAAAAACTTATACCCAGAAGGCACAGATTATATTGTGATGATTGTGGGCGGACCCAATGCTAGAAAAGATTATCATTACAATGAAACCGAAGAATTATTTTACCAATTAGAAGGCAATATTACGGTGAACATTCAAGAGGATGGCCAGGCAGTTCCCATTCATTTAGGCCCTGGCGATATGTTTCTTTGCCCTGCAGGCACGCCCCACTCTCCCGGCAGAACCGAAGGCTCTATTGGCTTGGTAATTGAAAGAGTAAGAGAAGGAAAAGGCTATAAAGATGGCTTGCTTTGGTTTTGTGAAAAATGTAACCACAAATTGCATGAAACCTATTTTGAATTGAAAAACATTGAAACTGATTTTCAACCTCACTTTAAACATTATTATAGCTCCGAAGACCTTAGAACTTGTAAAAACTGCGGCCATGTAATGCAATCTGATCCTAGGTTTTTATAATTAATCTTATGCTAAAAAAACTTTGGGTTAAAACCCTCCTTACTTTAACTCTTTCTCTTTCTCTTTCTCCTTTCTCTATTGCCCAAAATCCCATGAAAGGCAAAACAGCCTATGAGATTTTTGTGCGCAGTTTTCAGGATATTAATGGCGATGGCAAAGGCGACTTTGAAGGCCTGCACAGCCGATTGGATTACCTGAATGATGGAAATCCGAATACCTACACAGATTTGGGCATTGGGCTCATTTGGTTAATGCCGGTAAACCCCTCTCCTAGCTACCATGGCTATGATGTAACCAATTATAAAGCGGTTAACCCAGATTATGGCACCATGCAACAATTCAAAGAAATGCTTGCCGGTGCCCACCAACGTGGTATAAAAGTAATTATTGATTTGGTATTAAATCACACCTCTACCAACCATCCTTGGTTTGTAAAGTCGGCCGCCAATGACAGCTTCTATAGAAATTTCTATCGTTGGGAAAATACCGTACTTAATAATACAGGCCCTTGGGGACAACAAGTTTGGCATAACCGCAATGGGCAATATTACTATGGTGTTTTTTGGAGCGGCATGCCCGACCTTAACTACAATTACCAGCCCGTTAGAGACAGCATTTTTGATATTGCTAAATTTTGGCTTAAAGAAGTAGGGGTAGATGGCTTTAGGTTAGATGCCGTAACCTATCTTTATGAAGAAGGAAGTACACTTAAACATCATCCTAAAACACTTGCCTTTTGGAAAGAATTTAAAGACAGCTGCAAAACCTGGAACCCAAATGCCTACTTGGTAGCAGAGGTTTGGGACCCACAAGATGTAATAAAACAATACGCACCCAATTTTGACCATTGTTTTGAATTTGGCGTGGCTGGTGGCAACCTAACTGCCATTGGAGAAGCAAATCCTAATAACCTTAGAAACGCCTTAGCCTATGCCCTTCCAAATTATGATTTTGCCACGTTTTTAACCAACCACGACCAAGACAGAATTGCGAGTGTTTTTGGAAACAACCAGAATCAACTTAAAGCAGCAGCTAGTTTATTGTTGACCCAACCCGGTACGCCCTACCTTTATTATGGGGAAGAAGTTTCGATGCTTGGCGCCAAACCAGATGAAAATATAAGAAGGCCGATGCAATGGAACACAAATTCCTATTCTGGCTTTACTACTGGTTTTCCTTGGAGAACCTTAAATAACAATTATCCGCAGTTTAATGTGGCCACCTTAAAAGTTGATTCTAATTCGATTTGGAATCATTACAGGAAATTAATTCACTTTAGAAATTCATATGAAGCTGTAAATAGTGGAGCCTTTAAAAATATTATCAGCACCCAAAATGAGGTGTTAATTTCTCATAGGTTTGTAACAGGGCAAGATGTGTATGTGCTGGTGAATACAAGTGCAAAGGCGTTTCAAAATGTGCAGTTTAATATTACCAGAGAAGACAATATGGAAGGCATTTATTGGCTAAAAGATGTAATGGCTGATAGCCTAATTAGAATTCAATCTGGCAATTCTTTTTTCGGTTTGAACCTAAGCATGCAGCCCTACCAAACACGCCTACTCATTTTTGAAAATCCTACCGGAACGCAAACGCTTTTGGGTTCAACCCGAAACCTAAATATTTATCCAAACCCTGCTAGCGATAAAGTATATTTAGCCTATGAAGGATTTGCCAAGGAAGTTACCATTGAATTAATTGGCATGGATGGGAAAAGCATAGAAACCACTCAAACGTATTTAAAAACACATGAAATTACGCTTCCTAAACAGGCAGGGGTGTACTTTATTAAGGTGGTAGATAATAATGGGCTGAGCGCAATTAAACGACTATTAGTCCAATAAAGGTAAAGCTGAATTAAACCTTTGCAACTTATTTGTATCCTACAGTTATAAATTTTAAAAAAATGAAAACGAAAGGAAGATTTTTTGCTTTGCTCCTATTATTGATGGGAACAAGTTTACTTTCTTGTAAAAAAGAAAGTCAAGAAGAAAATGAAATGGCTAGCTCAGAAGACATGGCCTTGTCTGAAAGCACCTTCGACCAAATTTTTAAGGAGATTGATGGAAATGCCACAGAGGTTGGACTTAAAAAGGCTTATCCTATTATTAGCATCGACTCTAGCATTTCGCCAAAAACCATGACCATTGATTATGGCAGTACTAACTTTTTATGCAATGATGGGAATTACAGAAGAGGGAAGATTGTAGTAAGTTGGACAGGCAGATACCGAGAGGTAAACACAGTGATTTCAACAACATTTGATAATTTTTATCAAAATGACAATAAGATAGAAGGCAGCAAAACCTTAACAAATACAGGAAGAAATGCAAGCAATCAGCTTACTTTTAATATTGTTGTTGATGGCAAAATTACCAATACAGCCAATGAAGTAATCACTTGGAAGAGCAACAGAACAAGAACTTGGACCAATGGCGAATTAACCAAAACCTGGCTAGACGATAAATATACCATTAGCGGTGAAGCAAATGGTATTAATAGAAACGGGTTCACATTTTCGACAAAAATTACCAGCCCTTTAAATATTGATTTAGGTTGCCAATGGCGCATTGTAGCAGGAACCATTGAGTTAACCCCTGAGGGTAAACCAACCCGCACCATTGATTATGGCAATGGCGCCTGTGATAGGTTGGCAACGGTAACAGTTAGAGGAAGAACTTATACCATTACGCTAAGAAATTAAGGAATCATATAATTGATAAGATTCTATAAAAAAGCCCGAAAAGGGCTTTTTTATTTTCTATGCTTTAGTGGGCAAAAGTGATTTTGAGCACGTTTATGTTAACGAAGCAGATTAACATTGCCCTTTAAATTATAGGCTTTTCCAGAAACAGAAACTGCTTTTAAAACATAAAAATAAACATCGCTTGGGCAATCCTTACCTTTAAAGGTTCCATCCCACCAAGAGCCGCCAGGCATATTCGTTTGCCAGATTAACTCACCCCAACGAGAATAAATAGATAGGGTTAAATTTGGAAATTGGTCTATGGCATAAACGGGCTCAAAAAAGTCATTTAACTTATCTGATTGAGGGGTAAACACATTAGGAACATACAAAAACTCCTCTTCTGTTACGGTCAATTCTTGATGGCTTGTATCGCTGCACCCGTTTGTATCCTTTGCGAGTAAATAAATGCTATAAATTCCTTTGAGCAAATAAAGATTGCTTGGATTTTGAGCCGTATCGGTATTTCCATCCCCAAACTCCCATAAAAAAATACGCGCATTTCTGCTACTTTTATTGGTAAATACAACATTCAGCGGTTTGAACCCACCCGCAGGCGTTAGGTTAAAGGCAGAGACTACCTTTGGAAATATTCTCACCTGCAAAGAATCTAACACATAACAATTGCCAACACTCCCTAAAACATAATAGGTTATATTTTGATTGGGCGAAATAGTTGGATTTGAAATGGTGGTATCACTGATGGCGAGATTTGGATACCATGCATATTTATTGGCTCCTTGGGCATTTAAGGTAACAGAACTTCCGTGGCATAACGATACATCATTGCCTGCACTTAGATTTGGTGCACCTACAACTTTTATAGAAATGGTATCTTTTAACACACATCCATCCTGAAATATATGTAGGATGTAATTGGTATCCGTTACGGGCCAAACATTCGGACTATTAAATGCCGTACTAGAAATATTATAATTTGGCCACCAAAGTACATTTGAATAATTGGCATCCGTATTTATGGTAATGGTATCGCCTAAACAAATCAAAGTATCATTTTGCAGCTTACTTTGGATGTCTATTACCATGATATTTATACTGTCTTTTACCAAACAACCATCAAGTATTGAGCTCACATAATACGTTGCATTTTGCTGAGGCCAAACTTTAGGCTTAGCAATTAATGAATCTGAAAGGGGTTGATTAGACCTCCAAACATAATAAAATGCCCCCGTTGCAGACAATTGAATGGTATCGCCTTTGCAAATGGGAGGACTGGGTAAAATTGAGATAATTGGTTTTTTAACGGTGATTAAAACAGAATCTTTCTTAAAGCAAGATCCTAATTGCGAAAGCACGTATAGGTATCTTGTTGTATCTGAAAATACTTTTACTTGATTATAGTTGAGATGATTAAAAAGATGGGCTGGCCCCCATGAAAATGCACTTGCATTTGTGGTAAGCGAAACCGTTACAGAATCTCCATAACAAGCCAAAACAGGGGCACTTATGCTTGAAAAAATGTCTTGCTGGGTTAGCACCACTACAGCCGATGTATCTGCACTTGCACATTTTTTTAGGGCAATAACCTTGTAGGTTCCAGGAATACTTGTGTAGATAATTTTGGTATCTGTTTGTTTAAAAAAAGTGTCGTTTCTAAACCAATTAAACAGGGTACCTCCAAGGCTATTTGCGGTTAACCTTATGCTATCTTTGCAATTAAAAGTGAATTTGTTTGCCACTAGTGTTAAAGAGTCTGGAAGCCCTAGGCCAGCAACAAAACCATCATAAGGTCCATTAACAGAAATTGTATTGGCATTTACCTGCAAGTTATCTGTGAAATACCCAGAGGCATATAAATAATTCCTATTTGACACTTCTAAGTCCATAATGGTAACAATGCCTGAAGTACCAGACAACTTTATAGTTTGGATTGGTGTTCCATTGGCGGGATTAAGGGTAGCTATATATCCACTGCCAGCAGAGGTAGTTACTAAATTTTGAGAACCAAAAGTTACGGTATTGCTAAAGGAACCCGCAATAAGCAAATTTGAGCCTTTGTCAATTGCCATACTGTATCCATAATCATCACCATTTCCACCAAAAGTTTTTGCCCAAACCAAGGACCCGTTATAATCAAATCTTGCGGTTACAATATCAAATCCACCAGTAATGCTTATGGGATAACTTGCGCCAGGCGCTTGAGAACTGAGCACAGCATTGGCTGCTAAATTAGAATGCCCAAGTGCATAAACGGCTTGGTTGGTTTTATCAATAGTTACTTTAGAAAATCCATCGTGTCCCGAGCCACCAATATGGTTAACCCAAGCCCAATTAACAGTAGAACCTGTAATTACTAATTTGGCTATAAATGCGCCCCAACCGCTAATATTATTTACGGAATGAGTACCAAATAATGCCGTACCACCAGAACAACATGAATAATTTCCGGCAACATACAAGTTACCTATTTCATCGATAGCGATATGATTGGCCACATCCAGACTTGCACCACCAGCGGTAGCTACCGCCTGAATGATTCCTGAACTGTTATACTTAGCTATAAAAATATCCGAAGAACCAGCACTTGTTCTAGAGATGGAAGGTAAGCTTACGGATCCAAAAATGGAAGTACCCGTAAAAAAACCAGCACAATAAACATTCCCTATCGCATCTACTTCAAGTGATGTATTTTCGTCATTTTGTGGTCCACCACCCGATGCAACCCAAGCATAAAATCCGTTGGAATTAACTTTAGCTAAAAAGTAATCAGAAGCGCCAACAGCGTTTTTAGTAATGAATTTTACTAAAGCGGCATCATAAAAGTTAGCAGCCCCATTGAAGGACCCAGAAAAATAAATATCTCCATTGGGCAAAACCTTTAAACCCATAAAGGGAAATTCCCCGCCATCATCCATAATACCTCCAACTCGTAAGCGCCATTGTAAGACACGGCTGCAATTATACTTGGCCAAGTAAATATCTCTCCCACCCTCGCTAGTAAGGTTTCTGGTTGAACCAAGACTGTCTAAAGGTAAGGTGGTAGAGAACTCTCCCAATACATAATAATTTTCATCATTATCGTAGGATACTTTCCAGGCTATATCATTTACACTACCCCCAAACTGCTGCGCCCAATCAAGTTTTTGAGCCGCAAGTGGCAGTGTAAGTATCATGAAAAATATTAAGTAGAAATGATATTTCACCCTTTAAAATTAGAGGAAGAAGTTCCTTCTAAATTTGGAAATAAAAAAGGAATTAGAAAAAGTTTAAGAATAATTAATCTTTAGTGAGTTGGTGGTTGGCTTTTGGATTTTGGCTTTTGGCGGTTGGCTTTTGGCGCTTGGCTTCGAACTTCCTATCGCTTTCTTAAGAATAACCAAGTACCATTATTTTCGTAAGAATATTTTACAATACCCATTTTACTGGCATAGTAACAAGAATGACCTGTATCATCAAGTTTATAGGCCCATGTATATAAAGAATCGGGAGTGGTAACTTCACTTCGTAGCAAAGCATGGCCTCCTATATCATACACATAATCCCAACTCCCATTTACCCTAAACTTGATGATGCTTCCATCCATTTGTACCCTTATATTGTTCTTTTTGTCTTCACTGTAAAAGGTTTGTTGTAAATATTCATTCTTAATTATTCCACAACAATCACAAGCAACAACTCTATCAAAACTTGGAAAGCTATAAGTACTTCCATAAAATATTACTGTATCATTTTCTGGAAGCCTTAAAAAGTTTAAAGTATCATTTTCATTGTATGGATACCAACTTTGATATAATTTATAACCTTGATAAAGTTTTACTGGACTTACACAATCTTCTTTGCAATTACTGAAGAAGGTAATCATTAATAAAACGAAGATGGAACTGAGTACAGTTGTATTTTTCAAAAGTTAAATGTTAAGTAGATTCATCAAAGTTTAATAAAAAATATTGAAAAACAAGGTGGAAGTTGGTGGTTGGCTTTTAGCGGCTAGCTTTTAGCGGCTAGCTTTTAGCGGTTGGCTTTTGGCGGTTGGCTTTTGGCGGTTGGCGGTTGGCTTTTGGCGGTTGGCAATTAGCGGCTTCTGTGTTTATCTGTGCTATCTGTGAGCCACCTTATTGATACCGAGCCGATGAGCATTTAAAATAAATTAATAAGTATTAAAATTGAAGTAGCTATAAATTGGTTAATATATTTATTTTTTAAGTAGGAATAGGGTATCATTTGTATTTGTTTCATATGTGGTGAAAATACCATCTTCAGCATTTGCATAATTCCATTGACTAAAGTCTTTTAGTGTTTTATTGTACAAATAAAATCTAACTGCTTTTCTAAAATTTATCCCTCGAAATTCTAATGAATCATAATAGGTAAATTCATCATATTTATTTCTTAAATAATCATCACCGTATTCAATATTTCTATTTAACAATTTAATTTGAATCCATTTAGTCGCTCCTCTTTCATTTGTATGATAATGCCAAACCTCAAACTTTCCATCCCCTTTCAAAGTTTGGTAAGTGTTATGAAGGTATTGATAATTATAAATTGTTGCATTACCTGTGCCTGAATTTCTAAAAGATACTCTATTAAAAGTACTATCTGTTTTGATTTTTGCAAAAGTAAATGTATCACCTTTGGTATTAAAGAAACTTAAAGTATCATACTTGCTATTGGTAAAATATGGGCTTTGAGCTATTTGCTCAGGGGTGAGATAATAGTATAGGTTTTCCGTTGTAGGAAGGGTATCCTTATCCTTTACACAAGATTCAATAAAAAACAGACCAAACAACAAAAAAATTAAAGCAATTTGATGAGGATTATGGCAATGATGTTTCATGAAAACCTAAATTAATTAGGGATATCAAAGTTTAATAAAAAATATTGAAAAACAAGGTGGAAGTTGGTGGTTGGCTTTTAGCGGTTGGCTTTTGGCGGTTGGCTTTTAGCGGTTGGCAATTAGCGGTTAGCGGTTGGCTTTTGGCGCTTGGCGCTTGGCAATTAGCGGCTTCTGTGTTTATCTGTGCTATCTGTGAGCCACCTTATTGATACCGAGCCGATGAGCATTTAAAATAAATTAATTAGTATTAAAATAGAGGTAGCAATAAATTGCTTCATTTTAGTCTATTTTTTAATTAATTGAAGTGTATCATTGGTTTGGGTGTTGATAAAGGTAATCAACCCGTCATTTACATTTACATAAACATTAATCAAATTACCAAGAATTGGAGTTAGTAAAGTTACATCATTAAATTTTTGATTGCCTATTATGTATTCCTCATAAAAAGGCCATATAGATAAGTCTTTCCCAACTCTATCACTACTATAACTAAATTCAATCCAATTAATATTAATATAAATTGAATTTGATCCAGAATTTGTTTTATGCCAAACCTCAAACTTCCCATCCCCTTTCAAAGTTTGGTAAGTGTTATGAAGGTATTGATAATTATAAATTGTTGTTATTTCGCTTCCAAAATTAGTGAAACTTTCAATTTGAAAACTCGTATCTGTTTTGATTTTTGCAAAAGTAAATGTATCACCTTTGGAATTAAAGAAACTTAAAGTATCATACTTGCTATTGGTAAAATATGGGCTTTGGGCAATTTGCTCAGGGGTGAGATAATAGTATAGGTTTTCCGTTGTAGGAAGGGTATCCTTATCCTTTACACAAGATTCAATAAAAAACAGACCAAACAATAAAAAAAGTAAAGCAATTTGATGAGGATTATGGCAATGATGTTTCATGAAAACCTAAATTAATTAGGGATATCAAAGTTTAATAAAAAATATTGAAAAACAAGGTGGAAGTTGGTGGTTGGCGGCTGGCTTTTAGCGGTTGGCTTTTGGCGGTTGGCGGCTGGCTTTTGGGGTTGGCTTTCTATCGGTTTCTATCGCTTTCTTAAGAATAACCAAGTACCATTGTTTTCATAGGCATATTTTACAATACCTACTTTAGTCGCATAATAGCAGGAATGGCCTGCATCATCTAGTTTGTAACTCTTTCTCTTCACTCTTGCTCTATATTGTTTATAGAGTAGCTGTGCACCTGTTATTGAGTTGCTTCGCACCTTTTATAGAGTACCTTCGCACCATTTGTAATTTGCACCGCACCTTTTATGAAGTACCTTCGCACCATTTATGGAGTTGCACCGCACCATTTGTGGAGTAGCTGTGCACCATTTATGAAGTACCTTCGCATCATTTGTAATTTGCACCGCACCATTTATGAAGTACCTTCGCATCATTTATGG
>JAIYCU010000027.1 GCA_027487835.1 Bacteroidota bacterium
GTCATGTTTTTCACAGTTCCTTCCAAAACCTGACCTTTTTCTAATCTAGATAAGATGTCAACTTTTTGTTTTTCGATGTCTTCCTCAATTAATACTTTATGAGAAATTACCACATTTTTGAAAGCGTGGTTAACTTTTACCACTTTAAATGGCATGGTCTGACCCACATACACGTCATAATCCTTGATAGGCTTCGTGTCGATTTGTGAACCTGGTAAGAAAGTGTCGATGCCATAAACATCTACCACTAAACCACCTTTGGTGCGGGTTTTTACGTAACCATTCACTACTACATCATTGTCATGAGCAGCAAGAATGTTTTCCCAAGCACGCTCGCTCATCGCTTTTTTGCGGCTTAGAATAAGTTGACCGTTCGGGTCTTCTTTAGTTTCTAGTAATACCTCAACGGTATCACCAACTTTGAGGTCCGGCATGTCGCGGAACTCGGTACGTGCGATTAAGCCATCAGATTTAAATCCAATGTTTAATACAACTTCTTTGTCGGTAAATCCAACAACTGTACCTTTAACAATTTCCTTCTCATTGAAGGCATTGAGGGTGTTTTCGTAAAGAGAAGCAAGCTTGCTGTGCTCTTCTTGGCTGTAGCCGCCGAAGCCGGCTTTGTCCATGCTCCAGTCGAAATCCATTTCGGGAGTGGATGCGGTGTAATTAGTGTTTTGTGACAATTATTTAGATCTCCTTTCGCTTATAAAAGCGGGCAAATATAAGCCTATATGTTTGATATGCAACACTTTTTTCCCTTGAATTTCAAGTAATTGAATTTTATTTTTTACTCCCTATTACTATTTCAATTTTACGCGTGTACTTGATTGTAAATAACTGAAAAATAGTAGGATAACAACCATTATCAATTCAAAAAAGCGATACAAGGTTTCTACATTCATTCCTTGTCGCAGCTTAATTTCACTCCAAATATCAAAAATAACTAGGCTGCTAAAAATAATTGCAATGCTCACCAAGCAGGTATTCCTTCGGGTAGCCATGCCAGATAAATGTTGAAATACAATTTGGTGGATTAGCACACAACTTGGTAGGCTGCAACCTATAAATAATAATGGCCAAATATTACTTTTTAGGGTTTTAACTTTACTTGCCCTCCAGTTTTCTTCTAGAAATTTACAATTAGGTCGAAGGTGCTTACCTTCAATTTCATCTAAAAGTCCAACCTGAATACTTGCAAAATTTACAAATAAATGGATCAAAATTACAAGTAATACGGTTTGAACCAAACCAATCATAATAAATAAGATATCTGGTTTCCAATTGCGCCAATGTGCTTTCACCGTAGTTTCAATTAAAGCTTAAGACTTACTTATTTTCTTGAGAAAAATGCCTTTGGTGGTTTTAACTTGAAGGGTATATATACCCGGACTACAGGTGTCTAAGCTTATTGGAATTAGGTCTGAAATGGCGCATAAGTAGGAGAGGCATTGGATTTCCTTTCCTTGCATGTCTATTAATTGAATATCAATTTTTTCACCTACCCAATCGGTGGGTGCTTTAATATATAGGATTTCTTTACAGGGATTTGGAAATACGGTAAAGGACTCATTTTTACTTTCTGGTTGGCTCAAACTAAAGCGTGCTTGCCCAACTAGATGAAACCTAGCCGTGTTTTGGGCATTGTTGGTAAAGCTAAAGGCTTGGGTAAACTTCTCTCCAATTTCATAGTACTTTTCATCGGCAAGGTCGATGAGAAATAAATCTTCAAATGAATGCATGTTTTTAGCCTCAATACGAAGCAGGCCTTGTTCACCCTCTGCAAGGCTTGCATAAATTGGAACAGTGAATTTTTGATTATTAAGGATTGGCAAGGCATTAAATGCGAGCCATTTCTTTGGGTTACGTCCTGACCCGATATTTACAATTGGGTTATTAAATTTGGGTAAATCTTCAAAATCTATTTCCTCCTCCGAAAAACTTGGGTGAAACTGAATGATGGCTTCATCCGAGTTAAACTTATCTTTTTCCAAGCTCAATTTAATCAAGTTGTATTCATTGTTTTTAAATAGGTTGGCAGATGGATTATTCACCTTTACATTTTCAGTACAACTTAGGCTTGGGTTAGCGCCTGTTGTTTTGACAAAGAAGGCTTGGTGCGCAGCAATAATTGATGAACCCCCATTAATTGATAAACCACTAGGATTTGCGCCACTTGCTGTATTGATAGAATACGCATAAGAATTGGTTAGTGGATTCCAAGTTGCAATGGCACCTGCATCTACATTGGTTCTTTGCCAACCTACACTTGCCTGCCAATTTATAGCACATGCATATGGATTGCCAATAAAACACCAAGCATCATCAGCGGCAGTGCCCGAATAGGTAATATTTGAAGCTGGAAAGTTAAAATCGCCTTGTGTTAAGGTTCCAGTGCTAATTAGTTTAACTGCATTTTGGGTGGTATTGCTTCCATTTAATCTGCCTAAGTCGGAACGGTCGCCACGAATTAGCACTTTGTACCCTCTGCCGGGTATAAGTGCATTGTTGATATGGTTGGCCGCCACCCAGCCAAGATTTACAGATCCGCCTACGGTTTCATCATACCAAAATACACTTGGGTTATTGGTGGCTGTGGCATCAAAGCCATTTGAGTTTGTGCTGCCTAAGGTATTTCCTGTTCCATTTCCAGTAATGTAAATTTCTTCTTTCCAATCGGCCAAAGTTTGGTTTGCAATAGGTGTGGCTAAGCTTCTATTTCTTCGCATGCCAGCAGGTATAAATCGTTCTACTGATACGTTTCCAGTAAGGGTTCCACCATTTGAGTTTCCTATGTTTCCAGTGCCCACACTGCTCGATTTTACCAAGAGTACACCATTGTTTTGTAAGATACCTTTGCATTGAAAGGTGGCATTTTCATTAATTTGAAGCAGGCCAAGGTTGCTCAATTGAACATTGTTGTTTTGTTTAGCCAAAGAAAAGATATGATTGATATTTTGGTTCAAACCATCACCTTCTAGTCCTATATGAAGTTTGGCATTGGCGGCAATTAAAAGGTTTGAGGCAGCACAAAAAAGAGCAGCTGAACTTCCGCTCACATTGATTTGTTGATTGGCTTGTATAAAAATAGAAGCCGCATTAGCACTTGGCACCGCGCTGCTGCTAAGCCAGGTAAGGCTATCTGTAGACATTTCCCAATCTGATGGTGTATGCCAATTTCCATTTGTTACGGCACTCCTAAAATGATTAAGGGAAGGCAATACATCCACCTGTAATTGGTCGATATGAATTGCCCCAACCCCATTGGTAAAAGCAAATTTTAAATCTTCTAAATTGAGTGCGGCACTCAAGGCTGCTCGGTCATCAAAAAGTTTGGTGTTCCCCGCCCACAAATCCCAAGTATCGTTGGCAATGCTTTCTAGGCTTCCATTTGGCGCACGATATGTATTTGCATTGCCCGAATTATTAATGACCCATGTTAACATTTGCAAACCATTTAAGACACTGGAATTGGTACTGGTGCTTAAATCGCGCAGAGAAAATTCACCACCATTTACTGTGAAATTGAGTCCGAATCGACTATGCACACTGGCATTACTTTCTGCGGCGTTAGTGGTACCAAAACCAGTTCCAATTTGAAAAACAGCAGCAGTAGTTTGTGCACTTGAATTATCGGTAATGCGCAGTTGGATTTTGATGGCAAGGGTTTGTGGGGTGTTAGAAAAATTGGTGCTTCTAGCAAAAGCCCCTGTATTACTGCCCGTGCGATTGTACTTAAGCATTTGTTGGGATATGCTTACTTGCACACCTGCTCCTGAAGTTCCAATGGCATTTAGAAAGCGGTTGCTGGGGTTACTTAAAGAAACATAATCTCCCAGCGTTTCTGTTTCGTTGAAATCTAAAAATAATAATTGTGCATATGAGGCTTTGCAAAAAAAGAATGCCAATAGGCATAAAATGGTTTTTATAGACATGGTTTTAGGCGATTAGTAACATCAAATTGTACAATCAAAGCCATTACTTGATTGCACGCATTCGCCATCTTGGTTCAACCCGAAATAGATAGGTTATGAGGTAGTGTAATTGAACACTACAAATGAAAATTATGCCTATTAAATAAAAAAGTAAAAACAGAATCTATGCTTAGATAAATCCGGTTTATAAGAATTTGAACCTTATTGTTCTTGTGCTTCACGCATCATAGAGGCCGCCAATTCTTTTCCTAGAAAACTATCAATTACAGCGTGCACACCATATAATACTGGGGTAAGTAGCAAGGCTAAAGTTAACTTATAAATAAAGTTTACCAAGCTTATGCCTAGCACTAGTTTCATGTCCCAACCAGCCCCAATATAAAAGGCAATAAATAACACAACAAAACTATCGATTAGCTGAGAAACTACAGTAGAACCAGTGGCCCTTAGCCAAAGGTATTTATTCCCTGTTTTGGTTTTAATATAATGAAATACACTTACATCAATTATTTGGCCTACTAAGAAGGCAACCAAAGAACCAATGATAATCCAAAGGCCTTGTCCAAAAATTTGTGAATAGGCTTCTTGCATGTTGAGGGTGCCATTAGTAGTTTCTCTAATTGTCCAAAAATCTGCAGGGGTAACCTTGATACCTGCGAAAACTGCCAGAAAAGAATAACTAATCATTACCGCTGCGATGTATGAAAAGAGTTTAACACCTGAGCGACCAAAATACTCATTGATGATATCGGTCATGATAAAAACAATTGGCCATAACAATACGCCAACTGTCATATTAAAAGATAAGGTATTGCCTAAAACAGACCAAGAAATAGGGGTGAGGCCTAAGGTTCTTTCTACTGAAAAAATCTTAACACCAATAAATTCAGCCACTAAGGCATTGGCGATAAAAAAGGACCCAAGGAGCAGAAACAAAATGGTGCGTTTACTTTCTTTCATAATTCAAATATGACAATTCTTAGAAATAACAAGAGGTTTATTTTTAAGTTTTAATTATTTTTGAGGCATGAATTCACAAACAGAGCTTTCAGAACTAATGGTAGAAGGGATGAGTTGCAGCAATTGCGCCATGGGTGTTCGTAAGCGTTTAGAGAAGCAAGGTCTAGGGCAAATTGATGTAAACTTTGCCACTGGCGAGGTGCGGTTTGAGAATATTCCAAATAAGCCTTTAACAGAGATAGCAGAAAGTATAGAAGATTTAGGCTATACCGTATCGATGAAGGATGCTCCCAAAGACGAAAAAAAAAATTCTTAGGGAGTCTAGAAGCTAAGCTAATCTTCTGTGCCATTTTTACCTCACCATTAATGGCGCATATGGTATTAGATTGGCCTTTATTGCATGCGCCGTATGTTCAGTTGTTATTAAGTATTCCTGTTTACGGCATTGGACTATGGTATTTTGGTAAGTCGGCATTTCAAAGTTTAAAAAGCGGTGTTCCCAATATGGATGTGCTCATTTTTATGGGTGCATTTTCTGCCTTGTTTTACAGTATTTACGGAACACTTGCCTTTGGTGGCACCCATGAAGTGCATGCCTATTTGTTTTTTGAAACAGGTGCTTCCATCATCACTTTTGTATTGGCTGGAAATGTATTGGAAAAGCGAGCTGTTAAAAGAACCACGCATGCCTTGCAAACCCTTAGCGATTTGCAGCCTGCAAGCGCATTATTATATCAAGCTGATGGCAGTGTGCTAGAAACCTTGGTTCAACACATTAAAATAGGAGAGAAGGTATTGGTTCAAACCGGCCAATTAATTCCTTTGGATGGAATAGTGACAGAAGGAAATGCCATGGTAAATGAGCAAATGTTAAGCGGCGAATCCTTGCCTGTTTATAAGCAAGTGGGTGATAAAGTTAGTGCTGGAACCATTTTAGAATCTGGTAACTTAAGCATTTCAGTAAGTGCCTTGGTTAAAAATAGTGTATTGAGCCAAATCATTGAAATGGTAAAAAGGGCACAAGCCAATAAGCCAAGCATTCAGCAATTAGGAGATAAAATTAGTGCCGTATTTGTACCTGTAGTAGTAGGCATTTCTCTTTTAACTTTTCTGGTTTCTTACTTTTGGTTAGACATTGGTTCTGCAAATAGTATGTTGCGCGCGGTGGCAGTATTGGTAATATCTTGCCCTTGCGCCATGGGACTTGCAACGCCAACTGCCATTATGGTTGGCATTGGAAAGGCAGCCAAGCGCGGTATCCTCATTAAAGGAGGCAATGTGTTAGAGAACTTTGCCAAATCAGAGTTATTGGTTTTTGACAAAACGGGCACCCTCACCACTGGAAAATTTACCTTTAGTGAATTGCATGGTTGCAAGATACCGCTAGAATTAGCAAAGGCCATGATGTTTGCCTTAGAGCAAAAGTCGGCACACCCCATTGCAAACTCATTTGTGCAACAAAATACTGCATGGCAAGATTCTAATTTGTTACTCAATGATATTACCGAAGAAAAAGCAAATGGCATGCGTGCACAATTTGAAGGCAAGGAACTTAGGTTTGGTAAGCCAAGTTGGGCCATGTTTCGGTCTGAACCGAGTGAAGTTTCCAACTATAATTTTGATTTAGTATTGAGTTTAGAGGGTTTACCCATTGCGGCGCTAAACATTGAAGATGAAGTTAAGGTGGGGGCAAGAGAAATGGCAAGTTATTTTGAGGCCGTTCAATTACCTATTATTATCTTAAGTGGCGACAATGAGCGTAAGGTTTCGCAAACCGCCCATAAACTTGGCATAGGAAAGTGGAAATCGGCACAATTGCCATCCGAAAAATTAGCTTGGATTAGCGAATCATCCAAAGAACAAATCACGGCAATGGTAGGTGATGGCGTTAATGATGCACCTGCTTTAAGCAAAGTGAATGTTGGGATATCCTTTTCTAATGGAAGCGATATAGCAGTGCAGGCATCAAGTATGGTAATCACCAGACCAGATTTATTGGCCATTATGGAAGCGCATCAAATAAGTAAAATGACTTATTTAACCATTAAGCAAAATTTGTTTTGGGCCTTTTTCTATAATATACTTTGTATTCCCTTAGCAGCAGCTGGCTTTTTACATCCCATGTTGGGCGCCTTATCCATGGCCTTTTCGGATGTAATTGTAATTGGAAATTCGCTTAGATTGGGTTGGAGAAAGCTAAAGTAAGGGAGCTTTGTAAGGAATTAAGAATTTCTGCAAACGAGTAGTTTAGGCTCAAATAGAAAGCGCCTAAAGTTAGGGCAGCATAAACTAAATATTCGCCAATGGCAGTGTATTTTCGAATATCGATACCTTCCATTTTGCAATAAACAATCAATAGGATTTTTTCTACGGTATAGGCAATCACAGTGGCATAAGCAATGCCTTCAATGCCAAATAAACTGATGAACCAGAAAGATAAAATTACGTTTAGAATGAGGTAATTGGTGCTTACCAAATAGAAAATTCTATTTTTCATTAAGCCCATGATAACCGTTTGTGGAAAGAGCATTCTGCTGATAATAAGCAATAGGTAAATATTAAAAATACGATAGCCAGCTACAAGGTCTTTGTTATAAGCAAATTCAAAAAAGTATTCACTAATAAAAAGCATAAGGATAGTAGCTGGAAAAAGCCATCTCATTAATTTACGCGAGCTATCTTTAAGACGTCTGAGTCCATCTTGCAATTGATTTGATTTAAAGGCATTGGCAATTTCACCGCTATAAACATTGCTCAAGGAGTTGGCTAAAATAAGAAAGACGGGTAATTCTTTGGCTCCATACCTAAAGATGGTAAAGTCTATGTCTGAATAATAATGTTCAACAATAAAGCTATTAATATAATCCATGCTACCTGCCAATAAAATGGAAAACATAAAAGGTAGCACTTTGCCCATGAACTCTTGAATAAGCCTTGTATGAAAGCTAATACTCGCATATTTCATGAGGATGATAATGGTATAGTTAAATTTTAGCAGGGCTAAAATAACCAGTAAATTAATAGCAAGGTTGAGGGTTTGTTTCATGTAAATGGGCACACATAATAAAATAATGTGTAGCGAGAAACTTACAATTCCCCAAACTATGAGAGATTTATATTTGCCTTTTAGGTAAAAGATGTAATCTGTAATATAGGTTGGAGTATTTAGAAAAACCACCAGTCCAAACATTTGAAATAAATCGGCATCTTTGGGATATTTAATTTGCCCATAAACTGTAATGGCAATTCCGGCAAAGAGGCTAAAAATAGTGAGTACAGCAAAGGCATTAAATAAGATGCGCTTTTTTTTATCCTCGTCGCTGGCATGGTAAAAAGGCACCAATGTATTGCAAATGCTCGAAACCCAGAAAAAAGTAAGAAATGAACTTAAGAGCATGAGCATTTCATGCCTACTTAATAAGTAATTTCCATAGCCATACGTAAACCTGCCATAGATAATTTTGGCCAATAGAATAGAAATAGTGAATATGCTTCCAAACCTCAGAAACTGAAAAATTTGAAGACTATTATATTTATTCAGTGTTATTTTTCTGAGAATTAGGTTCAATACTAATTTGGTTTCTTATGGGCAAATATGACAATTCTAAACATTAATTCATAGCTTTGCCCCATGTGGCATCAAAACATTTTAGAAACCATTGGTAATACGCCCTTGGTAAAAATTAATAAACTAACCAAAGACTTGCCTTGCACTGTATTGGCAAAGATTGAAACGGTTAATCCTGGAAATTCTATCAAAGACCGCATGGCGGTTAAAATGATAGAAGATGCAGAGAAGGCTGGTTTACTAAAGCCCGGATATACCATAATTGAAGGAACCAGTGGGAATACCGGGATGGGTTTAGCCATTGCTTCTGTCATAAAAGGGTATAAATGTATTTTTACCACAACCGACAAACAGAGCAAAGAAAAGGTGGATGCCCTAAAGGCTTTTGGTGCAGAAGTAATTGTTTGTCCAACCGACGTAGAACCAGAAGATCCGCGTTCATATTATTCAGTTTCGAGCAGGTTAATTAATGAGGTTCCAAATTCTTGGAAACCTAATCAATATGATAATCTATCCAATTCTGCGGCCCATTACGAAGGCACAGGCCCAGAAATTTGGGAACAAACCGAAGGGAAAATTACCCATTTGGTGGTTGGGGTAGGCACAGGTGGTACCATTTGTGGCACTGGAAAGTATTTAAAAGAGAAGAATCCAAACATTAAAATTCTGGGGATAGATACCTATGGTTCTGTTTTTAAGAAATACAAAGAGACAGGCATCTTTGATAAAAACGAGATTTACCCATACATCACCGAAGGCATTGGAGAAGATTTTTTACCGGCAAATGTTGATTTTTCAATCATCGACCATTTTGAAAAAGTAACTGATAAAGATGCGGCCATGATGACCCGCAGAATTCCGAGGGAGGAAGGTATTTTTGCTGGTAACTCAGCAGGTTCTGCCATGGCAGGTTTACTTCAAATGGGCCACATGTTTAAAGAAGGGGATGTAGTTGTGGTAATTTTTCACGACCATGGCACGCGTTATTTGGGTAAAATGTTTAATGAAGATTGGATGCGCGATAGAGGTTTTATACTAAATGAACAAACCAAAGCGATCAACCTTATCGAGAGCCATAAACATTTAAAATTAGTAACAGCAAAAGGCGAACAAAGTGTAGAAGATGCCTTAAAAATCATGCGTAAATTCTATATTTCTCAATTGCCTGTTACCAATGAAGCTGGAGAATTCATCGGCTCATTAAACGACAATACCTTATTTAGTCTGTTGCTTGAGAATAGTGAGATAAAGGGGAAATTGGTGAAAGAAGTAATGAATGCGCCATTCCCATTTGTAATGCCAAATGCAAGTTTGGAAGAAGTAAGTAAAATGATTACGAAAGAAAATGCTGCGGTATTGGTAAAAGACCTAATGGGTGATGTACACATCATCACCCGTCAGGATATTATTGAGGCAATAGCGTAACAATATTTACGCAAACCTCTACGGCTTTCTGCATGTCTTGAACACTTACGTATTCTTGTTTTGAGTGAATGCCCATTTCGCCCGTAAAAATATTGGGGCAAGGCAAACCCATAAACGATAGTCGAGACCCATCTGTGCCTCCTCTAATGTTTCTAATTTCAGGCGTGAGGCCAGCTTTCAGGTAAGCATTTTTGGCCAGTTCCATCACCATTGGGTGTTGGTCTAATATTTCGCGCATGTTTCTGTATTGCTCTTGCACGGCAATTTTATAAGAAGCTCCTGGGAACTTAGCAACTGCAACTTGGGCTAAAGCTTCTAATTGCTTTTCATATGCCGCTAATTTTTGTGTATCAAAATCGCGCACAATAAATTGCACTTTTGCTTCTTCTAGTTGGCCTTCCATATGCACAGGATGCACAAAGCCTTCATAGCCTTCGGTTGCTTCTGGGCACCAATTGTCGCTAGGGAGTAGGCTTAAAAAATAAGCTGCCACTTTTTGTGCATTTACCATTTTACCTTTTGCATATCCTGGATGTGCGCTAATGCCTGCAAAGGTAATTGTGCAACCATCAGCAGAAAACGATTCACCTTCTAAGTGTCCACGCTCGCCACCATCTAAGGTATACCCAAAATCAGCCGCTAACTTTTGCATGTCAACCTTATTTACACCCCTGCCAATTTCTTCATCTGGAGTAAATAGGATTCTAATTTTTCCATGGGGCGTTTCAAGATGTTGCATTAAGTAATTTGCCAAATCCATGATAATGGCAACCCCTGCTTTGTCATCAGCTCCTAATAAAGTAAGACCAGAAGCAGTTATGATATCATCTCCAATTCTTTCTTTAAGGTATTCATGATTATCCTTGCTTAGGATCACAGAGGTGTCATCAGGCAATTGGATATCTTGGCCATTCCAAGCTTTGTGTAAAATAGGTTTCACATTTGTGCCGCTGCAATCAGGCGCGGTATCCACATGTGCGCAGAAGCAAATAACTGGAACCTCTTTCTCGATTGTAGAAGGAATGGTGGCATATACATACCCATGTTCATCCAATTCTGCATCTGCAATGCCCATGGCCAAAAGCTCAGTAACAAGCAATCTACTCAAATCCTTTTGCTTCATCGATGAAGGCTGGGTATCTGAATTTGGGTCGGCAGTCGTATCTATTTGCACATAGCGCATGAGGCGCTCTGCAACTGTAAAGTTGTAGTTCATGATGATTAATGAGAATATATTTATTTTTTAAGATTGGCACCTCGGCACCTCGACAAGCTCGGTGACCGACTAATTGCCAACAGCCAACAGCTAACAGCCAGCCGCCAGCCGCTTAATTAGCAAACTTAACCGCCGTTCCAGAAGCCGATACCATGAGCATGCTGCCTCTTTGACCAAGGGTTTCATAATCTAAATCAACGCCAATAATTGCATCAGCACCAAGCACCCTTGCTTCAATAATTAATTCTTCTAAGGCTTTATCTTTTGCTTCTCTTAGCACTCTTTCATACGATTCTGCTCTACCGCCAAAGAAATCTCTAAAGCTTGCAAAAATATCTTTTACAAAATTGGCGCCTATAATTACCTCGCCGGTTACAATGCCTTTGTACTCAGAAATTACTTTTCCTTCGATGGTGTTTGTTGTGGTTACTAACATGGTTTTTTTAATTAAGGGTACAATTAAATTTTTTTTAAGGAATTCGCCAAAAGTAATTCATTTAATTCCTTTAAATTCGACCCTATCATGAAAAACCTAGTTGTATTAATTGCTCTTTTATTTTTCGGTTTGAACACAAAGGCCATTAACGCGCCAACCCTTAGTTCGCCTGCCAATGCAAGCAGTGCCACTGTATTTACCATTACCTTAATCGCCAACCAAGTTACAGGTGCTGCTGGCTATCAATTTCAAATCGATACGGTGAACACCTTTAACAGTGCAGGGCGCTGGACAGACACCGCTACTTTTAGAGCCATTGGTTCTCCGGTTTTAAAAACAGGCAAAACATATTTCTGGCGAGTAAGATGTTATGCAGGAATTGATACTTCTATTTGGAGCACTGTATTTAGTTTTAATACAACATTAGGAACTACCCAGATTTTTAGCCCAAGCAACAATGGCAGCGGTCCTATTGTAGATTTAAGAGCAAATAACTTAGGATCAACCCCAAATGTTGGGTACCTTTATGAGGTAGATACTGTAGCTGCATTAAACTCTGGGTTTAAGGTAGTAAGAACAGTAAGCAATAATCAATTTATAGATACCAACATTTTTACTTACGGTAGAAAGGTATTTTGGCGCGCAAGGGTATTTAATAGTTTAGGGGATACTTTTGCTTGGAGTCCTATTTGGAGTTATACCATGCATGCGGCGCCAACTTTAAATGGAAGTTTAGGAGTTGCTATTGTAGATCCTTTGTTTTTGCCTTCATGGTCAAATGCAGGACTTTCAAAAATTGTTTTGCAGATAGATACAAATGCTAACTTTAATACCAGTCGATTTGAAGAAAGATTGATTTCAGCTGGTAGAATTTCAGATACCTTAAGAGATTTAAGTTTTGGTAAGGATTATTTTTATAGAATTAAATTGGTCTATGGGTTGAACCAAACACCATGGTCAGTAACCCGACAAATTAGGGTAAAGTCTAATATAGGCAGCGCAAGTCCAGGAAATGGCAGCATCCTAAATGGTTTAACGGTATCCTTTAACTGGACAGCTATGTCGGGTGTTAGGTTTCAAGCAGAATTATATAATGACTCAGCCCAAACCCAGTTATTGAGAGATACAATAACTTCTGCAAATAATTTTGCGGCCAATCATCCTTTACAACTAAATAAATGGTATCGTTGGCGGATAAGAGCCTATCATGCTAAAGATACACTTCCTTGGCAAATTGCAAATTTTAGAACCTTTACGGGGATGTTAAATTTAGGCTCGCCTGCAAGCAATGCCACCAATATAAATGTGCGTCCGAGGATTAGCTTTAGAAAACAAACATGGGGAACCTCACATGTCATGGAAATTGATACAGGCACAAGTTTTGGTTCAAGCCCATCTTCTTATTATATAAAAGTAATTGATAGCTTTAATTTTGATGGTAGTTTCTTTCACTATATAGATACAGTGCTTAAGTACAATCAAAAATATGTATGGCGTGTATATGCAATTAAAGATAGTGTTGCGGCAGAGCCAACGCAAAGAAACTTTACTACTACTTCTGCACCTATTAACTACTTTCCTCAAAATAATTATATTGGCATTGGCACCCAAACCAATGCTTTGATAACTGGCATAACAGGTTCAACTTGGGTGTCATGGGAATTAGATACAACTCCTAATTTTTCTTCACCCCACAAGTTTTCAGGGGCAAATGCACATAAACCAGACGACTTTACCCCACAATACATAGAGGTTTTGTTTCCAGAAGATTTACGCTTTCATGCCAAATATTTTTGGAGAACAAGGTGCATTAATACTATAGATACCAGCAATTGGTCGGTACCCTTTAATTTTACCACCACGCAAGACATGTTTTTAAGCAATCCTGCAAATGCAGCGCTTAACCAGCCATTGGCCACTAAATTAGAATGGAGTATTCAAGGTAGTAACATGCATTTAAGGTTTCAGTATCAAATTGGTATCGACTCAAATTTTGCCCTAAAGCCGATTGTAACTTTGCCAGCATTAAGTGCATTTAATACCACTGTAACTGGAAATTATGCCACCACTTATTTTTGGAGGGTAAGGGCTTATAATGGCATCGATACCAGCAGATGGTCGGAGATTAGAAGGTTTACTACCATTAATCCTCCAGTGATTGGCGTGCCAAGTTTGTTATCGCCAGCCAGCAATGCCAAGAATGTTCCGGTGGGGCCTGTTACGCTAGCTTGGTCGTTTGCGAGCAATGCCTTAGAATACGAAGCAGTAGTTTCGGATGAATCTACCTTTACAAACATAATCGCTAGTGGAAAAACTACAGGGACCGGTTCAATTTTCTCAGGTGTTCAGCCCAATACAAGATATTATTGGCGTGTCAGAGGATTAAATGGAACAGCCGTTGGGCCATGGAGTGGGGGAAGATGGTTTGAAACCGCGCCACCTGTTGGCATGGAAGAGAAGATACAAGTAAAAGGCTTTGTGATGTATCCAAATCCAGCGAGGGATTTAGTAACAATAAAAGCCGAAGAAGAAATGCTTATTTCTATAAAAGACATTCAGGGCAAAACCATCTTGGTTCAAACCGAAAAAACCAAAGAAACAAGTATTAATACGGCTGAATGGCCTAATGGGATGTATATTATAAGTATTGAAACTGAAGCGGGAATGAGTCATCAACAATTGATTATTAACCATTGAAATGGCAATTTGTGAATATGTTCAATTTGGACGGCAAGCATATTTTTTTACCTTTGCCAAAATCTAAGGAACTTTGAACCGTTCAGTAAACAAATTCCCCGCCACCTTATTACTTGCCGATGGCACAGTATATACCGGCACTTCTATTGGAAAAATAGGAACCACCACTGGAGAAATATGCTTTAACACCGGCATGACCGGTTATCAAGAAATTTTTACCGACCCAAGTTATTCTGGTCAAATTTTACTTCAAACCAATGTGCACATAGGCAATTATGGTGTGCACGCCACCGAAGAAGAATCAGACGATATTAAAATTGCTGGTTTGGTGTGTAAAAACTTTAATGTGCCTTTCTCACGTAAACAAGCCTTGCAAACTGTTCAAGAGTATTTTGCCTTGAACAATGTGGTGGGCATTGCAGATGTGGATTCGAGAGAAATTGTGAGGCATGTGCGTAATAAGGGCGCTATGAATGCCATTATTTCTTCTGAAGCCAAAACCATTGAGGAATTAAAAGCAGAGCTTGCCGCAGTTCCTTCTATGGAAGGCTTAGAGTTGAGCTCAACCGTTTCTACCAAACAAACTTACTTTCTAGGCAATGATGCAGCTCCAAAGCGTGTAGCTGTTTTAGACTTAGGTGTTAAGAAAAATATCCTAAGGTGTTTGGTAGAAAGAGATACTTATCTAGCTGTGTTTAATTGTAAATCTACGTTTGAAGAAATGATGCAATTTAAACCAGACGGCTTTATGATTAGCAACGGCCCTGGCGACCCAGCCGTAATGCCTTATGCCGTTGAAACAGTTAGAAAAATTGTTGAAGCTGGTGTGCCATTGTTTGGCATTTGCCTAGGCCATCAAATGTTGGCAGAATCACAAGGCTTAAAAACTTTTAAGATGTTTAACGGACATAGAGGTTTGAACCATCCTGTTAAAAATATTATTACGGGCCAATGCGAGATTACCTCACAAAACCACGGCTTTGGTGTGAGGATGGAAGATACCTTAAATCATCCGGGTATTTTGTTAAGCCATGTAAATTTAAATGACAATACCGTGGAAGGAATCAGGCTAAAGGATAGGAAAGCATTTTCTGTGCAATACCATCCAGAAGCAGCTCCAGGTCCAGAAGATAGCAGATATTTATTCGACGATTTTATACAATTAATGAATTAAAACTATGAGTGCAATTATTGATATTCACGCAAGACAAATTTTAGACTCCCGTGGCAATCCTACGGTAGAAGTTGAAGTTATTACAGAAGATGGAGCTTTAGGAAGAGCGGCAGTTCCATCGGGCGCTTCTACAGGTATTCACGAAGCAGCAGAACTAAGAGATGGAGATAAACATGTTTACATGGGTAAAGGTGTTTTAAAAGCGGTTAAAAACGTAAACGAAGAAATTTGTGATAAGTTGATTGGGGTAGATGTGTTTGAGCAAAACGAAATCGACCGCAAAATGATTAAGTTAGATGGAACTGATAATAAATCTAATTTGGGTGCTAATGCTATATTAGCTGTTTCTATGGCCAGTGCAAAAGCTGCCGCTATCGAATGCAATATGCCTTTATACCGTTATATCGGTGGTGTTAATGCCAATACGCTGCCAATTCCATTGATGAATATCTTAAATGGCGGCGCCCATGCAGACAATTCTATCGACTTCCAAGAGTTTATGATTATGCCTACCAAGGCAAATACTTTTAGTGAAGCCTTGCAAATGGGTACAGCTGTTTTTCATCATTTGAAAGCAGTATTGAAGAAAAAAGGTTATAGCACCAATGTTGGAGATGAAGGTGGTTTTGCACCTAATATTCAAAGCAATGAAGAGGCAATTGAAACCGTTTTAACTGCAATTGAAGCAGCAGGATTTAAGCCAGGTAAAGACATTTATGTTGCCATGGATGCTGCAACCAGCGAATTATGGGATGAAAAGAAAGGTTTATACATATTCAAAAAATCTGATAAGCGCGAATTGTCGCCTAGCGATATGGTTGCGTATTGGACCGAATGGGTAAATAAATATCCAATTATTTCTATTGAAGATGGTTGTGCCGAAGATGATTGGAAAGGTTGGGCAGAATTAACACAAGCTATTGGCAGCAAATGTCAATTGGTGGGTGATGATTTATTTGTAACCAATGTGAAGCGTTTATCTAAAGGGATTAAAGAAAATATCGCCAACTCTATTTTAGTAAAGGTGAATCAAATTGGTACCTTAACAGAAACCATTGATGCTGTTAATATGGCAACCAGAAATGGCTATACCAATATCATGAGTCATAGAAGTGGCGAAACTGAAGATACTACGATTGCAGATTTAGCTGTGGCTTTAAACAGTGGCCAAATTAAAACTGGTTCTGCCAGCAGAACCGATAGAATTGCTAAGTACAATCAATTGATTAGAATAGAAGAGGAGTTAGGTAAAAACGCCTACTATCCTGGAAAAGATTTTAAATATGCCAAGTAAGCATCATGCTTAGTAAGTTAAAGAAATATAAGAAGCTGCTCCGTAACAAATACCTTGTTGCTGGAGCAGCTTTGTCGCTATTACTGGTGTTTAATGATAGGTATGGACTCATAGATCAATATAATTATGGTAAGGACCTAAAAGAGGTTAAAGAGAAACATACCTATTATACCAAAGAAATTGAACGCGTAAAACGCGAACAAAATGAACTATTTGGTTCAAACAAAAACCTAGAAAAATTTGCCCGCGAGAAATACCTGATGAAGGCGGATGATGAGGATGTTTTTGTGATGATAAAGGAGAAGAAGTAGATTTAATTGGGTTTTAGGAGTTCAATTAAACTCCTTTTGATACAATATAATCTCAGATTGTATGCATTCAAATCACATTCCCAATAGGCCTCAGGAAATTCATAAAACTCACCTAATGTTTTTCTAAAGCCCCATTCTTCGTGAGATTTAACTACAATACCATTAGTAATAATCGAGCTTTTTATACAAACAGATTCTCTAACTTTTGCCATTGGCAC
>JAIYCU010000016.1 GCA_027487835.1 Bacteroidota bacterium
CTGTGCACCATTTATGAAGTACCTTCGCATCATTTGTAATTTGCACCGCACCATTTATGAAGTACCTTCGCATCATTTATGGAGTTGCACCGCACCATTTGTGGAGTAGCTGTGCACCTGTTATTGAGTAGCTTCGCACCATTTGTAATTTGCACCGCACCTTTTATGGAGTAGCACCGCATTATTAAGCATTGCTATTTCAACCATTAAGTGTTGCTATCTCAACCTAGCAACTATAAAGTTTCAAATCTTAGCGAAGTCAGTTTGTGTCAATCAAATTTTATGGCAATTCGCCAGTTGCCGGAAGCTAGTTGCCAGCTGCTAATTGCCAAAAGCTAATAGCTAACAGCCAAAAGCTAATTGCTAACGACCAACAAACAAAAAAGCCCCTGATTACTCAGAGGCTTTTGCGGTGCGGACGGGACTCGAACCCGCGACCCCCTGCGTGACAGGCAGGTATTCTAACCAGCTGAACTACCACACCAGATGTTCCTTTTGGGGAGTGCAAATATAGAAATCTATTTCAACATGTCAAGCCTTTTTTAAAAATTTTTGAAAAAGCATTCATTTCACTAAACTTGTTGCTGCATTAACGCAGCATTTACTTATATAAATTTATGTCACATTTCGACTTTGAAAAACCTATTCAAGACCTCATTGAGCAATTAGATGAACTAACTAAAGTGCACGAAAAAGGTAAGGTAGATATGAGTTCTAAAATTTCTGAACTTGAACAAAAAATTCTAGTAGCTAAAAAAGAAGTTTATGGCAACCTCAATGGCTGGCAAAAAGTGCAAATAAGTCGCCACCCAGAAAGACCTTATACGCTAGATTATATCGAAAATTGCTTCGAAAATTTCATTGAACTACATGGGGATAGAACTGTAAAAGATGATAAAGCCATGGTGGGTGGTTTTGCTACTTTTAATGGCCAAAGTGTGTTGGTTGTGGGTCAACAAAAAGGTAGAAATACCAAACAACGTCAGTTTAGAAATTTTGGCATGCCAAACCCTGAAGGGTATAGAAAAGCTTTACGCCTTATGAAAATGGCCGAACGCTTTAATATTCCTGTTATCTGCATGATTGATACCCCTGGCGCTTCGCCTGGCTTAGAAGCTGAAGAAAGAGGTCAAGGAGAAGCCATTGCCAGAAACTTATACGAAATGAGCGTACTTAAAGTGCCTATTATTTGTATCATTATCGGCGAAGGTGCCAGTGGTGGCGCTTTAGGAATTGGAGTTGGTGATAGGGTGCTGATGATGGAGAATACGTGGTATTCGGTTATCTCTCCTGAATCTTGTTCCTCTATCCTTTGGAGAAGCTGGGAACATAAAGAAAAAGCGGCAGAAGCGCTTAAACTTACTGCTACGGATATGTTGGCCAATAAACTAATTGATGGGGTAATTCCAGAACCACTTGGAGGTGCACACAATGATACAGCCTTAACCTACCAAACCATTAAAGATACCCTTGAAAAAGAACTTGCCTTGCTCAATCAAAAGCCTATAGAGCAATTGATAGAAGAACGTATTCACAAATTCTCCGAAATGGGAGAATTTATTGAGAAATAAGCTAAACCGTATTAAAAAAGTACATCTGGCTTATATTCCAAAGCCAGGTGTACTAATTTCGAAGTTGTTATGAGGCGGATTTTCAATACTATTGAAATGCTTCATTATGTCTTTACTGCTTATAATTCCAACTAATTTACCACCTTCACAAATTGGCAAACATTGGATATTTCCTTTAACCATAATTTGTAATGCCTCTGCAATACTTGTATCAGGAGCGCCCCAAACAGGATTTGGTGTCATGATATCTTTTAAAGAATATTTTTGATTGAGTACCTCTTTGCTAACAGACTCTCCATTTGCAAGCATTTGGGCTGTTAAATGTACCACATCGTTTACGCTGATGATTCCTATTAAACTTTCTCCGTCTAAAACAGGAAGATGTTGCAAATGCTTATTTGCAAAAAAATGAATGGCCTCACTAATGGTATTGCTTGCAGATGCAACAATAATGTTCTCATCAGTCATAATTGAATTTACAAGTGCTTGTTTCATGTTATTTAATTTATACTCAAATTTAGTTTAGCTAGGAAAACGCTTCTATGAGTTCAATCAATTAATAACATGAAAATTGTCAGTAACTTATACCTTCATTAATTTCTCGGCGGCCTTTTCTAAGGTCTCATTTTCTTTGGCAAAACAAAACCTCAATACATTATTATCATTTTTCTTATGATAGAAAACAGAGGTAGGTATGCTCGCAATTTTATACTCTTTGGTGAGTCGTGCTGCAAAATCAATGTCTCTTTCTTGGGTTATTTTACCATAATTAAGCAATTGAAAATAACTTCCATTACAAGGCATAATCTTAAAATTAGAACCCCTTACTAATTTCTGAAAGTAATTTCTTTTCTCTTCATAAAACTGCCCAAGGCCTAGGTAGGCTTGTTCATTTTCTAAATAGTCTGCTAACGCATACTGTATAGGTGTATTGGCACTAAAGGCCATAAATTGATGCACCTTTCTAAATTCCTTTGTGATATTTTCTGGGGCCAATACATAGCCCATTTTCCAGCCAGTTGTATGATAAGTTTTACCAAAACTACTAACGATTATACTGCGTTCTGCTAATTTTGGGAAGCGTGCAACACTTTGATGCAATTGCTTATCAAAAATAATATGCTCATATACTTCATCGCTCAAAACAATAACATCAGTATTGTCCAGAATTTTTTGAAGCTTTAGCATATCCTGATCAGACAAAATAGACCCTGTAGGATTATGAGGGGTATTAATCATAATCATCCGTGTTTTGAAGTTTATCAACTTCTTAACCTCTTCCCAGTCTACTTTATAATCAGGATATTTTAGCTCATAAAACACAGCCTTTGCACCATTTAAGGAAATGGCAGGCACATAACTATCATAACAAGGCTCTAAAACCACTACCTCATCTCCCTCTCCTACTACGGCACTTATAGCTGCATAAATACCATGGGTGCCGCCAGGTACTATGGTAATTTCTTTTTCTGCATCATAAATGGCACCATACAGTTTTTCAGTTTTCTCTGCAATTCTCTCCCGCAACTTCATCACACCAGGCATGGGCGCATATTGGTTCAACCCTTTAACCATATACTGATTAACAAGGCTGATTAGTTCTTCACTACAAGCAAAATCTGGAAATCCTTGCGCCAAATTTATGGCTTGGTGCTCTTGGGCCATGGCCGACATGACACTAAAAATTGTGGTTCCAGTATTGGGTAATTTGCTTTTAATAGTTCCAGAAAAAATCATATGGTGTAGGCTTACGAAAATCAATGATAAGTATTGCTAAATCTAATTTCAACGACATTTTTATAAGGCTTTGAAAGAGTGTGTTTTAATATTTTTTTCATCTCCATTGCCTCATTCATTTGCGCAATCAGTTAAGTTTTAATATAATCGTATAAATAATATTCATTTATGTTACTAATTGCAGATAGCGGTTCAACGAAAACTGATTGGTGTTTGGTGCAAAAAGATGGCTCAAACAAAAAAATATTTCATACTATAGGATTCAATCCATATTTTATTGACACCGAAGCCATCTATTATTCCTTATCAGAAAATCTGCTAAAAGATTTAGATGCCAATAGTGTAAGTGAAGTTCACTTTTATGGCGCAGGTTGCAGTACACCTGAAAAGAAAGACATTGTTAGAAAAGCTTTGATTCGCTCTTTTCCTAAAACCAGTGTCATTTTTGTTGGGCATGATTTATTAGCGTCAGCACGCGCTTTATTAGGCAAATCAGAAGGCTTTGCCGCTATCCTTGGAACAGGAACCAATACCTGTTTATATGATGGAATGGATGTTTCATTAAACATTGATTCACTTGGTTACTTATTGGGTGATGAAGGCTCTGGCTCTTATATTGGAAAAAAGATAGTGAGAGATTTTATGCGCGGAAGATTGGAACCAGAACTTCAAACACGCTTTGCAGAACGCTTTCAAATTGTAGATAACGAACAAATCTTTCACACGCTTTATACCACGCAATTTCCAAACAGATATTTGGCTAGTTTTTGCAAATTTGCAGACGAGTATGTTTCGCATCCTTATATCAAAAATAAGGTGAGAGATTCTTTTAGAGATTTTTTCAAGAACTTGGTAGTAAAGTATCCTGATTATAAAAACTATAAGTTTAATTGCGTAGGATCTGTCGGATTTGTGTTCAAAGAAATCCTAGAAGAAGTAGCCTTAAGCTATGATATGCATATCGGAAAAGTAATCAAGTCGCCCTTAGAAGACTTGGTAAATTTCCATGTGGCAGAGGCGTAATTATTTTCGCTTCAATACCCATAAGTCAGCATCATTTGGCAGGGCTTCCCAAGCCTGTGAAGTGAGCAAAGAGTCAATTAAGCGTTTTCCATTTTCAGCAGATAAAGGATAATAATTATCCGTTGCTTTACTTATAATAATTAGATTAGCTTGCTCGTAATACGGGAAGTGATAGGCTTGTGTTCTATTGGCCAGATGGGGTAAGAAGTTTGATTGTGCGCATATACTTTCTTCTTTACTAATTTGGTTCAAATAGACGCTTACTTCTTTGGTATTTATTGCCGCTTTATAATGGTTAACATTCAATAAATTTTCTTTGATAGGGTCAAACCAAGCCTTGCGTTCTTGCATTAAGCTTACGGTTTGAACCAAAGCGCAGCCGCTAACAAGCGCAAGTAAAGCCATTCGTTTATTCCCTTTGATATTTTTAAATGCGAAGAGTAAGGCAAGGGTTAATAAAGCAGCAAACTCTACTTGATAATGATTATTTGCACCCCAAAAGGCAGTTTCTTTGTTCCATAATTTCTGCATTAATAAGGGCAAAGCCATTATCAAAAAAGCGGGTCTAAGTAAGGCTATCCAGGCACCAGAAAACAATAAGGCCCACAAAAACTCTTGTTTAATTATTTCATCCGCATCTGGTTGAATATGGCTTTGATAAAACATCCTAAGCATGTGTAAGGGATGGGTTATTACATAGTGAAGAATTTCTGGCAATGATTTTCCTAAATGAGAATATCTGTTTAATTGTTCAAACTTTCCTGCAGCACTGTAATGTGGCATGATTAAATTGGAACAAATTAAAAACCAAGCCACCGCAATTAGTCCCATATATAAAGGTTGCCAAGTTTGAACCTTATCTCCTTTGTTTTTTAATAGCCATAATCCGAAGGCAATTGCAAGTAGCCAAATACTTATGTTTTCTTTAGAGAGCAGCATGGCAAAAAAAGCAAGCCAAGCAATGCCTTTGTTACTTTGGACATATCCTAAAACCAGCCATGGTAAAAAACAGGCTGCAATAACATTGTCGTGGTAATCATTGGCAAGGGCATTAAATATCCCAAAGAATACATAATAATGCAATTGAATGAGTACTTTTTCTATTGGCAAATAATTAAAATGTGTAGCCAATTTACCCAAACCAATGGCACCAAAAACCAAACAGACATTCTGAAAAATCAGCAAGGTATAAGAGCCAAAAACCCAATAAAAAGGTGATAAAATTGGCACCCAAAGGCTCACATGTAAACCCATATAATGATACACTTGTTGATCACCTAATAATAGGGTAACCATAGGAGGCTTTGCCGAAGCATATAAATACAATGCCTGATTGGCAATGCCATAATCTAAACCGGCACTGCGTAAAAAATAATGGTTAAGAATGGAAACCATTCCATACAACAAGAAGAAAAGCAGATGTATGAAACGCATGCTTATTTATTTGCTCAAGCCAATTTCCTTTAATCGCTCAAGTAAATAATCTCCCCCTGTGATGGGTTCATATTGCACAGGATTATTTTCGCTTATGCAAATAGGCAATACATCCAGTTTCATTTCGCTGCGTGGATGCAAAAAGAAAGGGATTGAAAACCTTGAAGTATGCCATTTTTCTTGCGGCGGATTGATAACCCTGTGTGTTGTGCTTTTTAACACATTATTGGTAAGTCTTTGCAACATATCCCCAACATTCACCACCAATTGATCTGGCAAGGCAGTAATACTTACCCATTCATTTTGTTTGTTTAACACCTGCAATCCTTCGGCACTTGCACCCATTAAAAGGGTAATTAAGTTAATGTCTTCATGTTCTGCTGCCCGCACGGCACTTTTAGGAGCTGCTGTAATAGGCGGATAATGAATTGGCCTTAAAATACTATTGCCATGTTTAATGTTGGCATCGAAAAAAAACTCATCCAAGTCCAAATGCAAGGCGATGGCCCTTAACATATATTTTCCAGTTTCTTCCAATTGCTGATAGGCTTTTAATCCATAGGTATTAAAGTCTGGAACTTCATCGGCAAATATATTTTTGGGATACTCCTCTCCTATTGGGTCGTTGCCTTCAACGGTTTGTCCAAAATGCCAGAATTCTTTTAAATCGCCTTCATTTCTGCCTTTTGCATGCTCCTTACCAAAACTGGTATAGCCACGTTGTCCAGCCTGACCAGCAATTTCGTATTTAAGTTTAGTTTCTGTGGGTAAGGCAAAAAAATCTTGACACGCTTGATATAATTTATCGCTTACTTCCATTTCTAATAAATGGCCTTTAACCGCCACAAAACCAATATCTGAATAGGCCGCACCCAAGGCATTCACAAATGCCTCTTTTCTTAAAGGGTCATTACTTAAAAAATCACTTAAATCTACAGAAGGTATCATTATTGTTCTCGGTTAAATTAATACACAAATCTACTTTTAGGTTTAAACAGTTCATGAAATGAATCAAACTCTTTTCGGTAATAAAGACCAAAACCCGAAGTTATTACATTTCGATTATAAATTGCATCAAAGCCACTCTTGTTAAATAATTTTAAACGGGTGGCACTTGATTTTTTCACTTGATAGGTAAAACTAAAATTCGATTGTGTATTATCTAAAGCCCTGCTGGCTTGAAACTCTACCCTATTATCTAAAAATCTTTTGGTAGCCGACAATACATAGGTTCTTCCGCGCGAAGGGTCTGTAGCAGTTAATACATCCATGCTCACATCAAGGTTAGGAATAGCTTTACCTAATAATCCTGCTGCTTGCTTACTAATTAAATCTGATAAAGTTTGGGTACCTAGACTTGAGGCATTGGCATTATTGGTATTATTAATAGGAACAAAGCTGCCAGAAATTAACAAAAACAACATTTGTTGTGTCATCATCTCTGGCTCTTTTCTAAAATTACCTAATACCGCATTCAACTCAGAAGCTGCGGCCCCAGTAATGTTGTTTTGCAAATCAGGGAAGTTCATATCAAAGGTTATATCTGGTTTTTCTACCACACCTTTAATCTTGATAAGGCAATCTACAGGCACACGAATATTTGGGTCGGGCGCCGTATTCATATTAATAATACTATTAACAGCAGTTTTAAGTTTATAAACGCCCGTAATGTCTAACCTTCCTTTTAAAGGGTCTCCCGTCCATTTAATATTACTTCCAGTTTGAAGGTCGAATTTCTTTGCTACCACATTTAAAGCACTAAAACGATACTCACCTTCTGTTAGGGTATAATTACCATTCATTAAAAAATTCCCATCAGGCAAATAATCCATTTTGATTCTACCATTTCCTTTTGCCTTAATTTTATCATCAGATTGGGCATCAAAAATCACTTGAATTTCTGCATTTGGATTGGCCGTAATGTCCATGTAAACCCCAACACCAAAACGTTGTGCCTTGCCCCTGCCTGTAAACTCTTGTGTAGTATCATAAGAAACAAAATGCAAATAAGATTCACCTGTTTCGGTGCTGGCGCCAAAAGGATTAATGATGATTTTAGTTCCTTTATCTGCGCTGGCCTTTATTATCATAGAAACTTCATCATCATTTCCTTTTAACTCAAAATTACCGCTGGCAAATGCAGCGCCGTAAAACAATTCATTGTCTTTTAAAGCAGTATTGAGTACTTGAAAATTCTTAAATTGTTCTACTTTTATTTGATAAATAAAATTACTAAAACCAGCATGCGTTATGCTTCCAAAGGTTTTGGCAGTTGCCCCTTTTTCATCTGTTAAATTAAATGGCAATATTTTTATTTGATTATCATTTAAAACAAGTTGTGCACTTTCAAAATTATACTGCGTCATAAGGTATTCTACCCTAAAGCCCACTTGCTTTAAGTTAAGCGAACCATTTAATTTTAAATCATCTAGAGTGCCTTCTAGCATTGCATTAAGACCTGCCTCGCCTTTATATAATTTTACATAATCTTTCACAAAGGCTTGAAAGGCAACAATTTTAGATTCATCAAAATCACATTTTAACTTTAAGTAATTTCTAGGTATATCATAAGTTCCAACCGCTCTTAAATTGGCTATTTTACCATTTAATCCTTTGGCATCAATCAACAAATCTTCGCCATCTTCTTTATAGGCAATGCTTAATTTGTAATCGCCAAGGGTATCTTTATCCAAAGAAAATTTATCGAGGTTCAAGTCACTAATTACAACATCTCTTTTTCCATAATTCTTATACACAACATAGCCATTGGCAAGTCCTCCAAACTCCACCCCTAAACCCTTTACAAAGTCATTAACAGTGTTTAGGTTAAAGGCATCAAGTTTACAACTTAGGTTCTTTTGGTTTCCATCATATTCATAATATCCCTCTAATGTTAAGGATTGCTGTTCATTATTTAATACCAGGTTATTGGTTATAAATCTATCGTTTAACAATCGCAAATGCTTGCCAGGTGCAAGGGTCCATTTCTTTTGGTTCGACCCAACCCAACAATCGTTAAAATTTAAAATGGCTTCACCTGCTTCAAAATCAACTTCATGTTTAAACTCGCCCATTATCGCACTTAAACTATCCCTCACATAATAATGCATATCCCAATGGTTGGGAAATAGGGTTGCTTTTAATCCAAAATCACCAATCAATAAGGTATCTTGTTTGCCAATGCTATTAAATCCTAGCAGCACTTCACCTTTCATCAAAGCTTCCTCATTCACGCTAAAGGTAAGTTGGTTCAACACATAATTATTAAGAGAAATATTACCAGCATACCCTGCAATTTCAAATGATTTCCTTTTTGTATTTACACTGCCTTCTATTTCTAAATTACTAAAATTATAGCATGGAAAAAATAAAGGAGATAAACTTGCGGTGCTTAATAAGTTCAAACTAAATTCAAAATCTTGTTCCGTAATTGGTGCTATTTCGGGCTTAACAAACCCAGGTAAATAAGCACATGCCCAACTAGATATTTGGTCTGGCAAGGCAGATAAATTAATTTGTCCTCGCACAATTGCCTTCATAAAATCTGTACTTATCTTTATTAATTCCCCCTCATCATTTTCACTTTCTAACTTCACTTGGTGCACCCTAAAAGTATATCCACCTTTTTCATATTGAAACTCATCTAATGACATCTCACCATAATGGTTATCTAAGTCTTTAAAATGAAAATCAATATTAAAATCAGTTTGCATTTTAACTTGACTATCAGAAAATCCTAAGGGTTTAAGGTTAGCTTGTTCAATGGTTCCAGTTCCATCTACATAGGTAAACGCGTGGTCTAAATTAAAATGCAACTTGCTTTGAAGCGTTAAATTAGTATCATTTAAAACAGCATTTAATTTAACATCTCCTTTTTGAATATTGCCTGTAATTTCGCCTTCATGATAGGTGTAATTATTAAACGCTAACTGTTGAATATTTGCCTTTACATGAGTATGAATACTTTTTAAATCAAATCCTTCTCCTAATACTTCTGCCGTTAAACTCGCTTCTCCCATTTTATCGATGTCTAACATTTTACCCAATTGAAAACCCACCAAGCTAATCTTTCCAGAATAGGCTGTTTGCATTGTATTATCGTTTAGCTTCATATTTAAATCTGTTTCGGCTGAACCAAAAGCAGTTTCAAAATTTCCATAGCTAACAAAATCTTTATAAAACCCAGTAAACTTTCCACGATAAATCATTTTACCCATATCTGCCATTTTATCGGGTAATTCCATTGCAATTATTTGTTCTAATTCTTCTCTATTGGTAGCTGCATAATCTACCCCAATCTCCATAAAAGTTTCGTTTATATTGGGCAAGCCATTTAGGGTTAAATCACCTGTAAATTTGGTCTCCTTTCCCATTAGGGCAATGACATTTTTAGCCGATAATCTTTCAACTGTTCCTTTTAAATCTGCACTTAGCTTGGCCTTATAATGATAGTCTTTTAACTGTGGAAGAAAATAGGTTAAGTCGTGCATATCCACTTCACTTTGTCTCAACTTGGCAGTAAGTTTTATATCTGTATAAAAACGATTATATGATTTCCAACCTTTGCCCTGCATGCTAAAGTAATTTTTAAAAGTGCTATGAGGCGTTACCATTTCAAGGTCTTTGAGTTCCACCAAACGAGGCGTAACAATCCCATTGGTTTTCATCCTAGTAATTTGAAACCCACATTTTTCTTTTAGGTTTAAAGTTCTAACATCAAAAGAAAACGAATCATTGATAGCATTTAACTTTTTAGCCCGAAGATTTATATCATAAAATTCAACCCGAAAGGGGTCAAAACCTTCCTTCGTAAATTGTTCTGTTGAATCATGCATCACCAGGCGGGAACTCATTATCTCCAAGTTATTGAGTTCAAGCCAAAACGGCAAGGATGTAGTGTCCTTTATGGTATCGGCAGGATTCTCAAAAACTTTAAAAACATCCAATGAATAGGTTCCATCCCGGTAAGTATTGACTTTGCAAACGGCTTCATCCAAAGTAACATCTCTTACAATTACCTTATTTGAATCTAAGACGATGCCTGCAACATTAAGCTGTAAGCGACCCACATAAAAAGTTGTATCCCATTTTTGATCCCCAACAAGAATGCCTCTTAGGGTAAAATAAGTCCAACCATCATAACTAATTTCTTCAATGCTGATGCGGGTTTTATAGGTATCATTTATATAATTACAAGCTTTACTGGTTAGGTAATTTTGGAAAATATAGCTGTTAAATAGCAGGTACAGCAACATTAGCAAGCCAAGAAAACTTGCCAATAGCACATAAGATATTTTGATAAACCTTTTAAGCAATGTAGTTTTGTGGGGAAGATAAATAAATAATATTGCTCAGTCAACCTTCTCATATTAATATCCTTGCCATAGAGTCGTCTTGCGACGACACGGCAGCCGCTGTTTTGCAAAATGGCAACGTGTTAAGTAATGTAGTTTCATCGCAACTCATACATGAGCTGTATGGCGGCGTAGTTCCAGAATTGGCAAGCAGGGCCCATCAACAAAGCATAGTACCTGTGGTAGAGTTGGCATTAAAAAAATCCGGCTTGAACCTAAACCAATTGCAAGCCATAGCGTTTACGAAAGGACCAGGATTAATTGGGTCGTTAATGGTTGGAAGCAGTTTTGCCAAATCATTGGCTTATGCCTTAAACATCCCATTAATTGGTGTTCATCATATGGAAGCGCATGTATTGGCGCATTTTATTCCTGAACCAAAGCCGAGCTTTCCTTTTTTATGTTTAACTGTGAGTGGTGGCCATACCCAAATTGTGAGAATGGATGATTATTTTTCATTTGAAATAATAGGTAAAACCATTGATGATGCTGCAGGTGAAGCCTTTGATAAATCTGCTAAGCTCTTGGGCTTGCCCTACCCAGGCGGACCACTTATTGATAAGTATGCACAAGCAGGAAAAGTGAGCTTTAAATTTTCTCAGCCACAAATACCCGATTTAGATTTTAGCTTTAGTGGATTAAAAACTAATATTCTCTATTTTTTACAAAAGGAAGTAAAGCAAAATGAAAATTTTGTAAGCGAAAATTTGCCAGACATATGCGCTTCTATTCAAGATGCGATTATCAAGCATCTAATGAAAAAACTAATAATAGCTTCGGATCAAACCGGCATAAAAAATATAGCCTTAGCAGGCGGCGTTTCTGCCAATAGTGGCTTGCGAAACGCCATCTTACAAACCGGAATTGAAAAACAATGGCAAACCTTTATCCCTCCTTTTGAATTCTGCACAGATAATGCAGCCATGGTGGGAATAACAGCACATTACAAATTTTTAGCACAGCAATTTGAGCCTGCAGATACAGCACCCCTTGCAAGATTTTAAAATTCTTGCAGTATATTAGTAGACCCTTATTTATAACAAACGAGTGAAAACAATAATTCTAATGCGTCATGGCAAGGCCATAAAAGACACAGCAAATAGTTTTGATTATGAAAGGGGCTTAGAAGAAAGAGGCAAAGCAGATGTTGCTGAAGTAATTCAAGCACTACAAAAAACTAAGTTTTTACCAGAACTTATCGTGGCAAGCCCAGCTAAAAGAACCCTTAAAACAGCCGAAATAGCCCTTGCAGAACTAAACTTAAAAAAAGACAAATTGATTTTTGAATCATCCATTTATGAAGCTCAAATGAATGATTTTATGCATGTAATTAGAGAGATTACAGACCAGTGTAATACGGTTCTTTTAGTGGGACACAATCCTTCTATAACAGGAATGGTGGGAATGTTAACCTTACAATTTTTAGAACACGTACCCACCTCTGGACTAACCGTTATATCGCTTAATGTGCCCACATGGCAATTGGTGCAACCCCACAAAGGGAAATTAGAATTAACCCTTGCACCCAAACATAAAACAATTATTTAGGTACAATTCTTGTGTATCGCTGTTATTGCTTACACATTCCTATTTTCAAACTTTATATATGAAAAGAATATTTTTTACTTTCCTACTTTTAAGCTTATGTCAATTAACCTTTGCGCAAGAATTACCCTTTAGTGGAACTAAAGATAAAAAAGCAGATTACTATTTTGGAGAAGCCTTGAAGACTTTCCAAATGCAAGATTTTATGCGGGCCTCGCAATGGATAGACAAAGCAGTGAACCTCGACCCAAATTTTATTGATGCTTGGATGTTAAAAGCAGAAATGAAATCAATGGATGAAAATTTCCCAGAAGCCATTGCTATTTATGAGAAAATAAAAGTCATTAATCCAGATTTCCCGATGAGCTATTATGGCATTGCAAAAGCACTATATGCCAATGGAAACTATGAAGCAAGCTTTACTGCCGCAGAGAAATTTCTTACCTATCCAGATTTTTATGGCAAAAAAGACATCATAAATAAAATTAAACAAAATGCAGAATTCGCCAAAGAGGCCATCAAATCTCCTGTACCATTTGAGCCTATTAACCTTGGCAATATGATTAACTCGACAGATAATGAATATTTCCCTGGCATACCTGCAGACGATCAAACTTTAATTTTTACCCGACTCATAAATGGAAGAAATGAAGACTTCTATTTTAGTAAGAAGCAAGGCGATAAATATTCATTTGCATACAACATGGGCTTTCCAATTAACACCGATGGCAATGAAGGAACCATTTCTTTGTCGGCAGATGGTCAATACATTTTTTATACAGCCTGCAACCGCGAAGGGGCTTATGGAAGTTGCGACTTATACATTTCAAAATTGGATGGTATCACTTGGGCAGAACCAATTAACCTTGGGCCACCCGTTAATACAGCCGCTTGGGAAAGCCAACCTTGCTTAAGTTATGATGGCAAAACACTTTATTTTAGCAGTAATAGACCCGGCGGATATGGCAAAAGTGATATTTGGTACACCACCTATAGAGAAGGTCGTTGGACCCCTCCCATCAACATGGGCCCAGACATTAATACAAGCGGCGATGAACAATCTCCGCATATTGCCAAAGACGACCAAACATTATATTTCAACAGCAATGGTCTTCCAGGCATGGGAGGCGTTGATTTATATATAGCTAGAAAAGTAAATGGTCGCTGGAGCAAACCCCAAAACTTAGGCTATCCAATTAATAGCTTTAAAGATGAAACCTGTTTGGTAATTGCCTCCAATGGTGTGGATGCCTACATTGCCAGAAATGGTGCCGACTCTAGAGGCGGTTTAGATATTTATAAATTTGAATTGTATGAAAAAGTAAGGCCTCAAAAAACTGGCTATGTAAAAGGTATTGTTTTTGATGCCGCAACCCGTAAAAAAATTAGTGCTAAAATAGAACTAATAGATTTGGCTACTGGTAAAATTGTAGTAGAAGCATTTAGTAATAAAACTACCGGAGAGTTCTTGGTATGCCTGCAAGCCAATAAAAATTATGCCTTAAACATCGACCAAAAAGGATATTTATTTTATTCTGAAAATTTTGCTGTGAAAACAGAATCAGCAATAGTGCCTTTGCAAGTAGATGTAGCTTTGCAACAAGTAGCTGATGGGGCAAAAATTGTTTTAAAGAACATCTTTTTCGACGTAGATAAATTTGAAATAAAAGAAGAATCAAAAGTAGAGTTAGCTAAATTGATTCAGTTTTTAAATAGCAATTCTACGGTTAAAATAGAAATTGGTGGCCATACAGATAATACTGGTGATGCAGCAAAAAATACAGCACTCTCAGCCAATAGAGCCAAGGCAGTATTAACCTATTTAGTGGCAAATGGAATTAAAGCAGATAGGCTAAGTTCTAAAGGGTATGCAGCAACGCAACCATTGGCAGATAACCAAACGGCAGAAGGAAGAGCTCAAAATAGAAGAACCGAAATTAAATTATTAGTAAACCGCTAACCGCCTCGTATTTTCTCGTATTTGGTGAGATTACCTACGTTTATTTCACTTAATATTTCAACGGCTTTGGGTTTTTCAATATCATCTGCGCCTTTGTATATACTCACCAATTCATCACTCTTGGTTTCAAAAAAAACCAATAAACCAACTGTATTGGGTGCAATTTTAAAGACCTTTTTCACTTCTTGTAAGGCCAACATTATTTGTTTTCTAGCTGCAAAAGGATCCTTTACCATTTGGTCTAAGCCCTTTCTATGATACAAATAAGTGGCTTGGCGCATAGGTGCAAATCTTGGGTTAAGCATATTGTCAATCAGATTATATCTGGTTCTTAAGGTGCGTTCAAAGGGTTTCCAACCAGCTCTACCGCTAGTTTGTTGGGCAATATTTGAAACTTGGAAAGCCTTATTAAAATAGTTGGTTCCAGCCTCTGGACCAAAAGAATCAAAATCCATCCCTAATACATAATTCATGTAAAACGAAAGGTAAGAAACGATATCATTGGTAAATACACCTTCTTGATAATCCATGCGGTCTTGATCTTGATATTTAAAATCAAAGTTTTCATCATTAAAGGAAAATAAGGTGGTATTATAACTACTACCAAAAACAGGTCTTCTTGCTTGAATAATTGCCGAAGCATCGTACTCATACGTATTTTGATCATAGCCCCCTAAGATAATTTCTATGTTAAGGTCGATTTTCTCTTGATTAGCAAATGTTTCAGGGGTCCAACGTGTATTGTTTACAAACTCAGTTAACCTTTGCTCTAAGTTTCTAAAAATACCTTTATCAGATATCTGTACTTGAACATCATTGATTCTTACCTTGCAATTAAATTCTTGAGCAGGTAACATTGTGGCTCCAAAGAGCATTAAAAACAAAGCGATTATTCTAGGCATGGACTAATTTTATTATCTCCTCAACGATATCTTTTGCAACTTCTTGTTTCGACTTTAAACCAAAATCTTTTTGTATTCCAGATTTATACAGCATGGTTATTTTATTGGTATCATAACCAAAACCTGCGCCCTTGTCTTGCAATGAATTCAACACAATTGCATCCAAGTTTTTTTCAACTAACTTCTTTTGGGCATTTACCACTTCATTTTCTGTTTCCAAGGCAAACCCTATTAATAACTGTTGGGAAGTTTTAAGCGACCCAAGCTTTTTTAATATGTCTTTGGTTTTTACCAATTGCAGGCTCAACTCGTCCCCAGTTTTTTTAATCTTTTGCAAACTTGTTTCAACAGGGGTATAATCTGCAACTGCCGCGCTTAAAATTGCAATGTCAACACCCGCAAAGGCATTAACTGTAGCTTCATACATTTCTGCAGCACTGGTAACTGCAACTTTTTCAATTCGGTTTGAACCAATCGTTAATACTGTGGGGCCTGAAATGAGCAAAACACTTGCTCCTTGATTGGCTAGTTCATGCGCCAGGGCGTACCCCATTTTTCCACTGCTGTGATTCCCTATAAACCTAACAGGGTCTAGGTGTTCATAGGTTGGGCCAGCCGTTACTAAAATACGTTTACCCAGTAATGGTTTATTTTCAGAAAAATGTGCAGCTATATAAGCAAGAATTGTTTCAGGCTCTGCCATTCTTCCCTTGCCTTCTAAGCCACTTGCCAATTCACCATGTGTAGGTTCAATAAGTAAATTTCCGAATGATTTTAGCCTAGTTAAATTTTGTTGGGTACTTGGATGAACTAACATATCTAAATCCATTGCAGGTGCAACAAAAACAGGACATCTAGCACTAAGATAAGTAGCCAATAGTAAATTATCACAAATGCCATTGGCCATTTTTGCAAGGGTATTTGCGGAGGCAGGCGCAATGATAAATGCATCTGCCCAAAGGCCTAATTCTACATGATTTACCCACTCACCCGCTTCATTCTTAATAAACTCATGATAGACTGGATTTTTGCTAAGAGTGGCAAGTGTAACTGGTGTTACAAAATCCATGGCGGCATGTGTCATAATTATTTTAACTTGAGCACCCGCCTTAACAAATAAGCGGGTTAAAGCGGCCGTTTTATAGGCTGCAATACTCCCGCTTATTCCAATTAATATTCTTTTACCTTCCAACATTGGAGGCAAATTACAAATTAGTTTCCTTCTGCCAAACGTTTTTCTCTTTCAGGATTACGATGGTAAATTTTCCCAGCTAAAAATTCTTCTGTAGCAATGAGTGTAGGCTTAGGCAAACGCTCATATGCCATACTAATTTCTATTTGCTCGCGGTTTTCAAAAACTTCTTCTAAGGTATCGCTATCATTATTAAATTCATCTAATTTAGCATGAAGCTCTTCCTTTAATTGAGCAGAAATTTGATTGGCACGCTTAGAGATAATGGCAATCGATTCATAGATATTGTCGGTACCTTTCTCTAGGGCATTAAAGTCCCTTGCGATGGTGGTGTTGGTGATGTTTTGATAATTACTAGCCATGATATTTATTACTTAATTATATTGTCTTCTACACATTTGTCGTCTAAAAAATAAAGTTGGTGATGACGACCATTCACCACAAATTCCATATTGGCAATACTGCCATCTCCGTCATTTGCTTCATACAAGCGACCATCTGGCCAATCATATACCATTTCCAAGCATTTTATAAACGGCTTTCCCAAAAAATCATCACTTGGCTTACGCGTATAACTTTGCGGAATATACTCAGGAAAAACCACTTCTCCACTTTCTTCTCCTTTAATGCCAACTTTATAATCCATGGTGTCAATTTGCATGGTAGAATGAGGAATAGGATTATCCTCCCGTGTTAATAGAATTAAAGCGGTTAAACCAACAACACCTAATAAAATCCAAAATACATTTTTCATTTAGCTTTTAATTTTGTTTGCTTCAATTCGCTTTAATGCTAACAATGATTTTGACTGAATATCTTTTGCCTCGCGCATGTATTTAGAAGTTTCTAGGTATTGCTCCGTAAACTCTTCAAATGCTTTTAAGGTATTTTGAAAGCGCTCTTCTTGCTTAGTTTCGATGCTATTTCTTGCCAATAAAAAGTTTGATTTAACTATTAAAAAATCAACCTCCTCTTTTTGCATCATCTCAGGAAAATCATTAACTGCATTTTTTAGGGCTACAATGGCACTTTTGTACTCACCCATGTTATAATACAGTTTTGCTGTTTGATAGGCTTTCAAACTTAATTTACCTCTTAATTTATCCAAATAATTGTTGCACTCAGAAACGTATTTACTTTCTGGATAAACATTCAAAAATATTCTAAAAGTTTCTATGGCTTTGTAAGTATCGGCTTGATCCAACTCTGGCTCGTAAGATTCGAGGTATGCGCAATAGGCATTCATGTATAAGGCCTCCTCGGCATGCTCGCCTGATGGAAAGTTTTCGAAATAGGTTTTAAATTGAAAACCAGCCAATGCATATTGCTTTAAGGCAAAATTACATTGCGCGCTATTGTATAATATTTTCTCCGAAGTTGGGGTACCACTAAAAGCATCCTCCACCATTTCGTATAAACTAATAGCCCTGGCAAAATCCTTTTTCTTATAATAAGTATCAGCCATTTCGAGCTTGGCCCTATTATCAGGATTTTTAAGTGCTTTCTGGTAAGAATTGGCACATGCTCCAAACAGAAGCGTTAACACTATTAAAAAAGTAATATTCCTCATAGCTAGCTAACTGCAAACATACGGTTTTTATTTCAGCAATTTCAACTATTTTCACGCTTCGTTGAGGGACGCAATTAAACATATCGCATTGATAACATGTTGCTTAGCAACTTTGCAAGCAGCTTGGGCTCAAACCGACACCTTAAAACCTTTACCTTCACCTTCGGTTCAACCCGAAAACCCTACCGATACCTTAGGTTTAAAGCCACAAAGTTTTTCAGTAGATTCACTCATAAATTATGCCTTTACTTTTAAAGGAAAACGCTATAAACGGGGAGGAACTACCGTAAATGGTTTTGATTGTAGCGGCTATACAATGATGGTGTATAAGAAATTTGGAATTAAACTTCCACACTCATCAGCTGCGCAAGGTTTAGTTGGAATTTCTCTTTCCAAAAAACAAATAGACAAAGGGGATTTAATTTTATTTAGAGGCAGAAACAGCCGACGCAAAGGCGTTGGGCATGTTGGAATTGTGATAACAAAAAAGGGAGAACCCATTCAGTTTATCCATTCTAGCACCAGTAGCGGTGTAAGAATAGATTACTTGGATTCTCCCTATTATAAAAAACGTTTTGTAAAAGCGGTTAGGGTAAGGCCTTTAAAGCCATAAGCCTATTTAAGTCCTTCTAAAACAGTTTTGGCCTTTTGATTGGTTGGGTCTAATTCAATAACCAACTTATAAAATTCCTTGGCCTCAGCGTTCTTTTCTAAGTTTAAATAATAAAATCCAAGATAACCATAGGCATTAATAAGGCCAGATTTGTTCTTCATTTTTAAAGTTGTTTCAAACTTTTCAGGATCTGTTTTAAGTAAACTTATATATTTTTCGTAGAACTGTTTAGGCAATTCAGTCTTAAAATCTGGGTCGAGCGCCGAGTTACAATTTCCTCTCCACAAGTAAGCATCAGGATAATCTGCTTTCATCTCAGAAACTTTTGTAAAAGCAGAATCAGCCTTAATGTAATCTTTGGCAAAGTAGGCTGCCTTTCCATACAAGAAATAATCAGCTGCAGTTACTTTTTTAGCTTTAGAAAGGTATAATTCAAAAGTGGTAGTGGCATCGGTAAAGCGTTTCATTTTATTATATAACTTAGCCAAATCAGCAATTAAATCTGTATTGAAAGGGTTCATTTCAATGGCTTTATTCATATGAATAATGGCAATTGAATCTTTACCGCCCACCTTTGCTTCTAATTTTGCAAGGTATTCATAATCGGTAACGGTTAATTTTTTCTCCTCAACCTTACTTATATAATATTCGAGTGACGCTAAACCACTTTTAGCGAGTTCTAAATCTGCTTTTAAATCGGTTACCTCACAAACTGAAAATCCACGTAAACGATACAATAAGAGATTTTCTTTATCTATTTTTTGAATTTCATCAATACGCGTTAGAGCTTCTTGAAACTCCTTACTTAAAAACAAAATACGCGCAAAACGAATTTGGTTAGAAACACTTGGTTCAGAATTATTTAAGTAAGTGGTATAGGCAGTTTTAGCTAACTCAAAATTTCTTTGAGAATAATATACTTCTGCTTGTAACTTCCAAGCTGGTGCATAATTCTTGTCTTTATCAAAAGCGCGTTGCAAATCTGATTGCGCTTGTTCAAAGTTTTTTACACGCTTCCAAATTTCAGAAACACGAGTATAAGCTTTAGGATTAGCTGGATTAATTCCAATTGCTCTTTCATAGAAGGTAGCAGAACTACCCCCATCATTTCTTTCTAAATAAACATCTCCGCCGGCTACTAACAAATCATAATTTTTCTTGTCTTGCTCATAACCCATTAAAATTAATTTTTCAGCTTCATCGGTTAGTTTGGTATTGGCATTGTTAACCATACTAGAAGCCACAAGTGTAATAGCCCTAATGTCTGTATAAATGCCAGCGCGGTTTTTACTAAACGATAATGCTTTATCAAAATACTCTTTTGCTTTTACTTTATCTTCTGCCATTAGTTCTAACTCACCTAAACCTGCGTAATTTGCAGGATTAGCAGGCGCTATTTTAATGCCTTCCTTATAAGATATTGCGGCTGAGTCTAGGTTTAAAATATTCATATAGGCTTGACCCAAGTAGTACCAATAATCTCCATTATTTGGTTCTTTTGCTACTAAACTTTTAAATACAGCCCTTGCAGATTCATACTTTTCAAAGTCTAAATCACGCATCCCTTGCTCTAAATTTTGAGCCATCACATTGATGCTTGCAAATACAAACAGCATCAAACTTAAAATACTTCTTTTCATTTTATTGCGTAATATTAATCGTTCTAATTGAAGAGCGGTGCGGAACCAAACCACCCTTTAAAATTATTTTTTGCCCAGGTTCGCTTTCGAGAAAACTGGCAAAGCCTGTGCCAAGTCCGGTTCTAAGTTCTCTGCTTAGCACACGGATGGGGCGCCAATAAGGATATTGTTTTAAGGCAATATTCCCTTGAATTGGCTTGTTTGTAATACCCGAAACCCTTAGCAATATTGGCTGTACTTCGGCGACCTTAAGGTTATCAAGAAAAAACTTCGATTGAGCATCATCTAAATCGCTTATCCAGCTAACACCAATGATACCAATGGCATTAGGGTTATCTTGTACATATTTAATAACTTCAGGATTACTATTTAGGGCGAAGCAATTACTGCCCAATTTTGACCCTAATAAGACAGAATCTTCTAACATTCTAATGGCACCTGATTTAGCATGATCAAATACAACTTTGATAGCACCTAGTTTATTCTTGGGCGAAATTTGTTGCCACTGGTTAATTTGGCCATTAAGCAATCCTTTAATTTGAGCCAATGAAAAACTTGTATCTGTATTTTTAGGATTTAAAATAAATGCAATGGCATCATATCCTATTTTGAAAACGCGCGCCCTACTAATATTTTGAGCCTTTAGCACCTCCAATTCTTGATTGGTTAATTCCCTTGTAACAACAGCCATTCTAACACTGTCATTAAGCATTAATTGAATGGCATCAAACTCACTGGTATAAATGGCATTCACTTTGGCTTTGGGATGTTGCACATGAAAAACCGCTAATTCGGCTTCCATAATGGGCTTTAGGCTTTCATCACAACTAATGGTAATTTCCCCTGAAGTAGGAGAATCAGCTGGCGCTTGGGTATTATTACCTGCACAAGCGGTTAACAGAAAAACTAATATAATTATCGTATAACGCGCCATAATCTTATAAATCCATATGCAAATAAAAGAGCTGAAATTCCAATAATTACCCATTGGTCGGCTCCTTCAATAAAAGGAAAAAAATAAAAAACTACTCCAAGAATCATATAAAGCGAACCCATGGCGATATGAAAATACTTCATAATACCATTCACTTTTTGTTCTCTGTTTTCTTCTTGATTATTTATTTGGTCGTTCATTTTAAAATGCAAGCGAAAGCCTGAACCAATTGGTTTGAATGTATAAATTCAAAAAGCAATTGACTCAGGCTTATTATTAATTTAATTGGAAACGGATAGGCAAGGTATATTTTACAATAACTGCTTTACCGTTTTGTTTTCCGGGAGTCCAAGCTGGCATATTTTTTACAACACGAATAGCTTCTTCATCACAACCCCAACCAAGCTTTTTACCTACTGCTTCGATGTTGGAGATTTTACCATCTTTATCTACTACAAAGGAAAGTACAACTTTTCCCTCGATGCTATTCTCACGTGCCATTTGAGGGTATTGGATGTTTTTTCCAAGGTATTTATACAAATCTTCAACCCCACCTGGAAACTCTGGCATTTGCTCTGCAAAAGTTAAAATTTCTGGGGCTTCTCCATCGCCATCACCGCCTTCGGTAAGCGAGGCATCTACCCCATTAGGATCACCTTCAACGGTAGTAACACCTGCATCCTTATCCTTCATTTCTTCTTGAATAGGTGGTTCCTCATCTTCTGGAACTTCCTCATCAGGTTTAATTTCTGGGGGAGTAAATTTCACCGTACTTTTAAGGGGAGGTGGTGGCTCCGTTGGTGGCGGAGGTGGTTCGTTTTTATCAATTGGTGGCGGTTCCTCTAAGGTTGTAACATCATCCACTTTAACCACATTTTCTTGTGGTAATTGAGATTTTAGGTAGTTAAGAATAACCGGAGCCGAAATACTGGCTGTAAATAAAACGATAGAAAGCACGATGCCTTTGATGGTATTTTTATCCCCATCTTTGCGAAGCACATAAGCGCCATAAGTTTTATTTCTTCCAGTAAATACAAGGTCAACCCATTTGCTATCAAATATATCTGTTTTAGCTGCCATAGTTAATTTGCATTAATGGTTGTCATTGCGGTTTTGATCAAATCTTGTTCTACTGGGGTAATATCAACAATAGCATATCTACCAATATTACAGATTAACATTTCATCCAGAATATCAACTAGGTTTTTGTATTTGGCCTTGTCATCCGCTTTGATTACAACAATCAATGCCTCTTTATTTGCCTTAATACCCGATATTCTTTTCTTCATTTCATCTTCCGGAATTTGATTGAGCCTGTACATCTCTCTCAAAATTGGAATAGAATCGTAGTTGTTTGCATTAGCCCTATCTAATAATTCCTTATTCTTATTAAGTAGGGTTGATCTAACGCCACCAGGACTAAAATCTGTGATTACAGGAGTTTCTGGCTCGCCAGTTTTGTCATTAATAAAATAGTAAACTATCTTATCATTTTCGGCAAGCAATAAGGTAATGGCTTGAGAAGCCTTTACTTTAATTTTCTCTTCCTGATCCTCAGTTTTAACTGGCATATTAATTTCCATGGTTTTTGGCTTATTCATGGAAGTGGTTAACATAAAGAAGGTAATTAATAGAAACCCTAAGTCTACCATTGGGGTAAAGTCTACACGAGTAGACATTTTTTTACCTTTGGGTTTCTTCCCTCCTTTTTTATGACCACCGCCGCCGCCGCCTTCTATTTCTGCCATACTATTTACTAATTATTCAGCCGATTCGGTTGTTAGGTTGGTAATAAAATTAAATCTGTTAACCTTCTTATCCTGTAAGGTGGCAATTACTTGCTTCACTACAGGGAAGTTGGCATTCTGGTCGCCTTTGATGGCAACACGAACCATATTATTGGTTAAACGTGCTTGCCAAATCCAATCGGCCAGTTCATTATTTGTAGAATCGCTAGGGATACCGCTTTGGTTAAGCTTACCTCTATCTTCTACCTTTGTATTTATAACGGAACGCAGTTCACTGAAGGGTACACCAAAACTCGACATTAATGAAAACGATTGAATTTCTTCTGGAGAAAAATTTACTCCTTTAATCGCGCTCATTTTTTTGATGAGTTCTGCTTTATATAATTGTCCTTCCATCGAAAAAAACACCCTACCATCTTCACTAATTGTGATGGTCATAATGTCTGTTTCTGGCAATGGCACTTCTGCCACTGAAGAAGGTGCATTTACTGATACCGGTTCATCAGGTTTGAACTGAGTTGCCAACATAAAAAACGTAAGTAGAAGGAAAGCCACGTCTGTCATGGCTGTCATATCTACGGACGTACTTTTGCGTGGTACTTTTACTTTAGGCATATTGCTTTATTTTTAAAACCTGAGTGATATAAAATTTCGGTTCAAACCGAAACTAAATTATTTTGAATGCTTTTCAGCAAATGTTTGAATAATGCTGTAACCTGCTTCATCAATTGTAAATGTAATTTTATCAATTTTAGTTGTAAATACATTGTACATGATAATGGCTACGGCAGAGTTACCAATTCCAAGCGCTGTATTGATAAGCGCCTCAGAAATACCATTTGCTAAACCTACTGAATCTGGAGCACCACCAGTACCTAAAGCCGAGAAGGCTTTAATCATACCAATTACAGTTCCTAAAAGAGCAATCAAAGTAGAAACTGAAGCCATGGTTGCAATAATTACCAAGTTTTTCTCCAGCATAGGTAACTCTAAAGTTGTTGCTTCTTCAATTTCTTTTTGGATAGCAAGGATTTTTTGGTCTTTATCCATGCCTTCTGCATTTTCCATTGATTTGTATTTACCTAAAGCACTTCTAACGATGTTAGCTACTGAACCTTGTTGTTTATCGCATTCTGCAATAGCTGCATCAGCGTTATTGGCATTAAGATGACCCATTACACGACGTACAAATTGTTCTGCACTGCCTTTTCCTTGGGCTTTACCAATGGTTAAAAAACGTTCAATTGAAAATGTGATACTCATTAATACTAATGACAATAGGATAGGTACAATAAAACCACCCTTGTAAATTAAACCCAATACGTGTTGAACCCCTTCTTGTACGGGATGATTATTTGAATCATTTCCTTCAAAATTTGCAGGGTTACCCAACACAAATTTGTAAATCAAAATACCTGTAAGTACTAGGATTGGAATAGTGAATGCGGCAAAGTTTTTCTTAAATCCGCTTTCTTGTTTAGGTGAAGCTACCTTGTTCATGTGATTAACTATTTATTATGTTTAGATTGTTACAAAAAAAGTCATATTTTATGAATAAACAAGTTGCATGACCCATTAATTTAATGTTATCACTTTAACTTGATATTCGGTTTAACGGGTTAAGGCTTAAAATATGTTAAGAATTGCGCCTGGGCGAATTCCAAGGTATAAGCTTAAGGCAAGTGTGAGGGCTAAAACCAAGGCATAAGTGAAAGAAAAAGTCACTTTTTGATCGTTTCCTGGTTTTCCATACATGGCAACAATTACTTTAAAATAGTAGTAAACTCCTATTATTGAGCTAATTATTGCAATAAGTGTGGTATAAAAGAAACCTGCATGTAAAGATTCAGTAAAGATGTAATATTTACCTAAGAATCCTACAAAAGGAGGAATTCCAGCCAAGCCTAACATGGCCATTGAAAGAGATGCTGCTAGAAGGGGTTGCTTTTTTCCTAAGCCATTAAAGGCGTCTATTTTTTCACTACCTGCTGCTTCAAACACGGGAATTGCAACTGCAAATGCCGCTAAAGTACTTAAAACATAGCCTAATCCATAAAATAACAAGGCGCCAGTTGGCTGCTCTTGGGAAGCCATCATCAATAACATCAGATAACCTGCATGCGAAATTCCGGAGTAGGCTAAAAGTCGTTTAAAGTTATCTTGGGCCAAAGCCATTAAATTACCCACTAGTAAAGTGGCAATTGCCACAATGTTTAAAATAAGTCCTGTTTTAACTGAAGTATAAAAGAAAACTACTGTTAATAATTTATACAAAGCAGCAAAGCCAACCACCTTAACGAGTGTACTCATATAAGCGGTTATCAAAGCAGGGGCACCTTCATAAACATCTGGGGCCCAAAAATGAAAAGGAGCGGCAGAAACTTTAAACAACATGGCAAATATGACCAATACCATACCCGTGTAAAATAAAGGAGAAATATTACCTTGTGCATTTGCTGTATACTCTGCAATGGCGTAAATATTAAAGCTTCCGCTAGTACCAAATATTAACGCCATCCCAAACAATAAGAAAGCAGAAGCAAAAGAACCCATTAAAAAATATTTAAAACCAGCTTCGTTGGAACGAATATCAAATCGTCTGCTTCCAGCCATAATGTACAAGGCTATTGATAAGGTTTCTACACCTAAAAATAACATTGTTAAATTGGCAAAAGACAACATCATTAAACCGCCCACTAGAATAAAAATTAAAATGGCAGTAAAATCACTGATGTACCCTTGTTCTTTTTGATAATAATCACCAGACATAATTAAAACCAACAAAGTGGCAAAAATTGCTAATCCACCAAATGCTACTGAGAAATTATCTACACGCAGCATATCATTAAAGAAAGATTTATTGAGGTTCCAGTCCAATAGGTTCAAACCGAAAATAACTGCAAGACCCAAAACTACAATCGGAACAATCAGCTTTCTTAAATTAAGAATCTCCGCAAGCATGCAGAAGAAGCCCAAAACAGAGGTATATATTAATGTATTCACTTGAATTAACTTTGGTTTCTTAAGGAGTTAACGTTTTTAAAACAGGTTCTATAAGTTCAAAAATAGGTTCAGGGTATATTCCAAGGGCAAATATCAAAACACCTATGATGCCTAATACTAATTGCTCATTCCATTTCAAATCTTCAAATTGCATATTTTCTATAATGGCATCGCCTAAAACTACTTTTTGGTACATCCTTAGCATGTAAACGGCACCCAAAATAATGGTTAAGCCCGCAAAAACACTTAACCAAGTATTGTAACTATAAACACTAAAGAGCAACATAAATTCACCCACAAACCCGTTGGTTAAAGGGAGAGCTACAGAGCCTAATACGATTACCATAAACCAACCTGCGAATCTAGGCGCCACTTTTCTAATGCCGCCGATTCCTTCTACTTGATTGCTGCCAGTTCTATTCATAATAATATCTGCACAAAAGAAAAGACCAACCACATTAATACCGTGTGCAAACATTTGTGTCAAACTACCTTGTAAGCCAACCCTACTCATGGTAAAAACACCAGCCGAAATTAAACCTACGTGTGCAATTGAGGAGTAAGCCAATAATTTCTTTAAATCACGTTGCATAATGGCAATTACCGAGGCATAAACAATACCAACCACTGATAAGGTAATTGCTACTGATTGCCATTCTTTAAATCCATCAGGAACAATAGGTAATAACCATCTAATTAAACTGTAAGTTCCCATTTTAAGCATAATCCCAGAAAGTAGCATGGTTCCTTGCGTAGGAGCTGTTTTGTAGGTATCAGGTTGCCAAGTATGGAAAGGCACAATTGGTATTTTAATTGCGAAGGCTGCAAATAGCATCCAAAAAATCCAACCTTGCTCACAACTACAAATAGGATTTGCTTTTAAAACCGCCCAATCCAATGAATTTTGAGGTGAATACGTATAAAGGTAAATAAATCCAAACAGCATTAATAAGCTACCTGCTAAGGTATATATGAAAAACTTTAAGGTAACAGCTGCCCTGTCTTGGCCGCCCCAATTAAATGCTATAAAGTAAATTGGTATTAAGGCCAACTCCCAAAAAATATAGTAACCAAATGCATCAAATGAGATAAAAACCCCAATTAAAGCCATTTGCATGAGTAACATTAAACTGTAAAAAACATTTGCTCTCTCCGTGAATCTATTAAAGCCAGCAAGCACAATTAGAGGTAAAAGTAAATTAGTAAGCAATACCATTAACATACTAATTCCATCCATGGAGAAATGAAATACCAAGTTTGGCTTTATGGCCATTTGATAAAGATATTCGAAGGGCTTGCTACCTTCTGCCAAAAACACATTGTAAGCATAACCCGTAAATACTAGCTGAACAAGTGTACCTACAAGCGCCGCTGCGCGACTTGTTATTCCTTTTGTAAACCAAATTACAATTGAAAATACAAGCGGGATTAAGAGTAAAAGTAGGCTAAGCATTATTGTACTAATTGAATTAAAAGTAAAACCATCATGGCAAACACCATTATAAATAAATAAAATCCAGTATTTCCGGTTTGAACCAAACGCAGGGTTCTACCCGTAAAACCGACCATCCAAGCACTTGCATTTACAAACAAGTCAATCACCAATTTATCAATCACCACATGAAATACATCACTTAACACCATCATTGGCTTAACAAATACGGCATTATACAATTCATCAATATAAAACTTTTTAGCTACCCATTTAGCCAATCCCTTGGTTTCGGTATCTGGTTCTGGAACTGTTTTTCTACTCACATAAAATACGTAGGCAATTACAATACTTGTAACGGCTAAGGCAGTTGCCAATAACATTAGCATTATTTCTGTATTATGATCAACATGGTGTGCCTCGCCCAAAATAGATTTTGAAGTTTCTACAACTGGTGCTAAAAACCCATTAAACCAATGTGGCATATGCATCACGGCTGGCATACCTAAGAAACCAGCTCCAATAGCAAATAATGATAATATAGCCAATGGAAGTGTCATGGTCCATGGCGATTCGTGCAAATGATGCTTTTCTTCTTCTGTCCCTCTAAAGCTTGTAAAGAAAGTTAAAAAGAATAACCTAAACATATAAAAGGCCGTAATCATCGAACTCACACTAAGTAATACCCACACTATTTTGTGATGAAAAGCCGCAGCTAAAATTTCATCTTTAGAGAAGAATCCTGCAAATGGAAAAATACCTGAAATGGCAAGTGTTGCAATTAAAAAGGTAATGGCTGTAACTTTTATATATTTCCATAGGCCACCCATTCTTCGCATATCTTGCTCTCCTCCCATGGCATGAATAACGCTACCGGCGCCCAAAAATAACAATGCTTTAAAAAAGGCATGTGTTACTACATGGAACATTCCAGATGTATAAGCACCTAAGCCCAAGGCCGCAAACATTAATCCTAACTGGGAAACCGTAGAATAAGCAAGTACCTTTTTTATATCATTTTGTTTGATCCCAATTATAGCAGCAAATAAGGAGGTTGCCACGCCAACCCACATTACCACTTCTAAAGTAAATGGTGCTAAACTAAATAGGATATTCGACCTAACAATCATATAAATACCTGCAGTTACCATGGTAGCAGCATGAATAAGCGCAGAAACAGGTGTTGGTCCTGCCATTGCATCTGGCAACCAAGTATACAAAGGTAACTGAGCACTCTTACCCATTGCACCTACAAACAATAACAAGGTTATTACAACTAATAAAGGTGCGCCTTTTTCAAATTCTGCTGCATTGCTTAAAACAGTAGCAAAATCTAAACCTCCTAAATAAAACAGCATAAAGAACATGCCTAACAGGAAACCTAAGTCTCCAATTCTATTCATAATAAATGCCTTTTTTGCGGCATCATTATAGGCATCGTTGGTATACCAAAATCCAATCAATAAATAAGAGCATAAGCCTACCCCTTCCCAGCCAATAAACATAATGAGGTAACTATTTCCCATTACCAATAAAAGCATAAAAAATATAAAGAGATTAAGGTATGAGAAAAACCTTACAAACCCTTCATCATGGTGCATATAACCAATAGAATAAAGGTGAATTAAGAACCCAATGCCTGTAATCACTAACAACATGATTAAGCTTAATGGGTCGATTAAAAATCCGAAATTTAAACTTACCTCACCCCAATGCATCCAGGTAAATACGTCATAATCCAAAGACTGTTTATTGCCTAAATTTACAAAAAGGTAAACAGATAATAAGAAAGAGCCTAAAACTAACAGACTTGCAATCCATGGTCCAGCTGATTTTAGCTGCTTTCCAAAAAAGGTCAAAAGAAAGAATCCCAACAAGGGCAATAAAGGCACCCATAAAGAAGGGGCAATTAGATTTATTGGTTGAATAAATTGTTCCATTTAATTTTGTCTCCTACCCTTTTAACTTACTCAAAACATCAATATCTGTGCTACCAAGGTTTCTGTAGATACTTACCAATAAAGCAAGTCCTACCGCAACTTCTGCCGCAGCTACCACCATGATAAAAAAAACAAAAACTTGTCCGTCTGTATTGCCTGCATAAGCAGAAAAACTAACCAATAGTAGGTTTACAGAGTTTAACATTAATTCGATACACATCAGAATTATAATTGCATTTCTTCTGATTAAAACGCCCATAACCCCAATTGAAAATAACAAAGTACTTAGCAATAAGTACCAATTTTGCGGGGTAGATGTATTTACTAATTCACTCATATATTTCTCTCCTTTTTTGCTAACACTACCGACCCAATCATGGCTGCAATAAACAGCACAGAAGTCATTTCGAAGGGTAGTAAATAATCTGTAAATAATTTCATTCCTACTTTTTGAACAAATCCAACATCTGTTGTTTCAGGGGCGCTGTAAGGTCCTAATTGGGTTGAACGCATGGCTGCCAATAATACCAAGAACAACATTCCACCTGTAATAATTCCAATGGATTTACTAAGGATTGATTTATGCGGTTCTGATTCTTTGTTTAGGTTCAATAACATTACTGTAAATAACATTAGCACCATAATAGCACCTGCGTAAACAATGATATGAACAATGGCAAGAAACTGAGCATTGAGCATCACATAATGTCCAGCAATTGAAAAGAAACAAGCTATAAGCCACATCACACTATAAATAGGGCTTTTAGAAAAAACTACCATCAAAGCTGTAAAAACCGAAATGGCAGCTAATAAGAAAAATACAATATCACTCGTCATTTGTCAGGGTTAGCTTAAGTAATTAATCAATTTTATACGACTTTTTGCGTTTAGAAATATCAATTCGCTCGTCTATGTTTTCTACCAATACATCTTTTCCAAATACAAACTTTCCTCTAGAATATTCTGAAGGCACAATTCTATCTGTAAGATAAATTGCGTCTTTAGGACAAGCTTCTTCGCACAAACCGCAGTATATGCAGCGTAGCATGTTAATTTCATATTTGGCAGCATACTTCTCTTCACGATATAGATATTCTTCTCCTTTTTGTCTTTCAGCAGCGTCCATTGTGATAGCTTCTGCAGGGCATGCAACAGCGCATAATCCACAAGCTGTGCAATTCTCTCTCCCTTGTTCGTCGCGTTTTAAAACATGCATCCCTCTGTAAACAGGCGCAAATTCACGTGTAACTTCAGGATATCTTAAAGTAGCTTTCTTTTTAAATAAGTGCTTTATAGTAATAGATAAGCCACTAAAAATGGCAGGTAGGTATAACTTCTCTACAAAGCTCATCTCCTTTTTAACTACTACCTTCGAACGATTTGTTAATTGCATAATTTTATTAGCTATTCAAGGCTTTTTAATTTCCAAAAAATGTAACTACAGCACCTGTGATTAAAACATTTATGATGGCCAAAGGCATTAACACTTGCCATCCAAGGCGCATCAATTGATCATAACGGAACCTTGGGATAGTCCATCTAACCCACATAAAGAAAAAGATAAAGAAAAGAATCTTTGTAAAAAAGGCTCCAAAACTAATTAAACTAACCAAGTTAGTAGGCAAAACAGTTTGCAGGTATTCTAAGCCTGGAAAATTATATCCTCCAAAAAATAATGAAGATATAATTGCAGAAGAAATAAACATGTTGATATACTCTGCAAATAAATATAAACCTAATTTCATGGATGAATATTCGGTATGGTATCCACCTATTAATTCCGACTCCGATTCTGGTAAATCAAAGGGAGTTCTATTACACTCTGCAAAGGCAGTAATAATAAATATAAGCGCTGCCAAAGGTTGGTAGAATACATTCCAATTCAAACCTTTTTGGCCTTCCACAATAGCATTTAAACTAAGAGAACCATCGGATATTAATAAAACCGCAATAACACTCATGCCCATGGCTAGTTCATAGCTAATCATTTGACTGCTGGCGCGAATGGCTCCAAGTAAAGCATATTTATTGTTAGACGACCAACCGCCAAGCATTATACCATAAACACCTAATGAAACAACACCTAATACATAAAGAATACCGATATTTATATCAGCAACCTGTAAATGGTAAGTTACACCTCCAAATTCCATTGGCGTTCCCCAAGGAATAACTGCAGAGGTCATTAAGGCAGTAACCATAAATAAACTTGGACCTAAAATAAAAAGAAATTTGTCGGATACCGTTGGGATAATTTCTTCTTTCAAGAACATTTTCACCCCATCTGCTATAGGTTGTAATAACCCAAAAGGACCTGCTCTATCAGGACCAATCCTATCTTGAAGGAATGCTGCTACTTTTCTTTCTCCATAAGTTGCATAGGCAGCGAGCCCTAAACTTATCAGAAAAATGATGACAATTAATATGACTTTAAAAATTAACACACTCATGATCCTTCTCCTTCTGTTATTGGCAATGGCTTGATATCATTTAATTTAAACTCAGAACCTTTTTTTAACACTTGGTAATGGTTGGCAGAAATAACTGAATGTCTATTTACCTCAGCCGGACCTTCAATTTCCCAATCGCTGGTTTTCTTTTTATCATATCTGCAAGTATTGCAAATAAACTCTTCCACTTCTCCCCATTGATCTTTGCGACCTGTTACTCTCAATACCTCTTCACCCTTATACCAAAGGTGAACTTTGCCACTGCATTTATCACAGTTTCTATTGGCGCATACTGGTTTGGTAAACCAAACACGACTCTTAAACCTGAAGGTTTTGTCGGTTAAGGCACCAACTGGGCAAACATCTATCATGTTGCCAGAAAAGTCATTATCAATTACCTTTTCGATATATGTTGAAATCTCTGAATGATCGCCTCTATTTAACACACCATGAACGCGGTTATCTGTAATTTGATCTGCTACCTTTACACAACGATAGCAAAGAATGCAACGCGTCATGTGAAGTTGGATTTTATCACCTAAACTAATTTTTTCAAAAGTTCTACGTTCAAAATCAGTGCGGGTTTTGGCTGAACCATGGTCGTAGCCTAAATCTTGCAAATGGCATTCACCCGCTTGGTCGCAAATAGGACAATCTAAAGGATGGTTCAACAATAAAAATTCAACAACCCCTTTTCTTGCTTCAACAACTTTTGGAGAAGTTAAATTCCCAACTTCCATGCCATCCATAACGTTGGTTCTACAAGAGGCTACCAATTTTGGCATAGGACGCGGATCTTTATCAGAACCTTTGGTAACCTCTACCAAACAAGTGCGGCAATAACCCCCACTGGTTTTTAACTTACTATGGTAGCACATAGTTGGCGGTGCTACATCCGGACCAATCATTCTTGCTGCTTGCAAAATACTTGTACCATCTGGTACTTCAATGGTTTTGCCGTCTATTGTTACTTTAGCCATTTCAATTCAATTTTATGCGCTTACCAATTGGTTTACTGATTCGTAGTGACGTACTTTCTTTAGGTTTGTTGGATTTTGCACAAATTCTTCAAACTCACTTCTAAAATGTCTGATGGCACTTGCCACAGGCCAAGCTGCTGCATCACCAAGTGGACAAATAGTATTTCCTTCAATTTTAGCTTGAATTTCCCAAAGCAATTCTATATCTGCCATGGTGCCATGACCATCTAAAATTTTATGTAATATCTTTTCCATCCAACCTGTTCCTTCTCTACATGGGCTGCATTGGCCGCAGCTTTCATGGTGGTAGAATCTTGCAAAAGTGTGCAGGTTTTGTACAATGGATGTAGTTTCATCCATCACAATAAATCCGCCTGACCCAAGCATGGTACCGCTTGCAAAACCACCTTCAGAAAGACTTTCATAACTCATAAGTCGCTTCTCGCCAGCCGGTGTAGTTAGAATTTTATCTGCAGGTAAAATGGGAACAGAAGAACCTCCAGCCACTACGGCTTTTAATTTTCTTCCATTGATTATGCCCCCACAATATTCATCACTATAGATAAAATCTTCTACGGTAATTCCCATTTCTATTTCATACACTCCGGGTTTATTGATATGTCCAGATGCAGAAATTAATTTAGTCCCAGCAGATTTACCAATACCCACTGCTGCATAAGCCTCACCGCCTTCATTGATAATAGGAACAACTGCCGCTATGGTTTCTACATTGTTTACTACAGTTGGACAACCATATAAACCTGCAATTGCAGGGAATGGAGGTTTAATTCTTGGATTACCGCGTTTACCTTCTAAACTTTCTAGCAAGGCTGTTTCTTCGCCACAGATATAAGCACCTGCACCTACCTGAACGTATAAATCATAGTCAAAACCTGATCCTAATATATTCTTTCCTAACCAACCATTTTGATAAGCTTCTTCAATTGCCTTTTCTAAGATGGATACAATGTAAAAATATTCACCTCTAATGTAAATGTACCCAGCTGTTGCTCCTAATGCAAAGCCGGATGTAATCATTCCCTCTATTAAAATGTGAGGAATTCTAGACATTAAATAACGGTCTTTAAAAGTACCTGGTTCTGATTCATCTGCATTACAAACAATGTACCTAGCCACTCCCTCAGGTTTCGCTAAAAAACTCCATTTCATACCTGTTGGAAATCCAGCTCCACCTCTACCTCTAAGTCCAGATTTCTTTACTTCTTCTACAACGGCATCCGGACTCATAGTTTTTATAGCCTTTTCTACAGACTTATAACCTCCATTTGCACGATATACCTCATAATTTTTAATACCAGGTACGTGGTCGTTTGCTAATAATAACTTTTTACCCATGGCTGTTAATAGTGTTCAATATTTACTTGATCGAAATAGGTTTTGCGCTTGTCTTCAGTTTTGCAAGTTTCTAGAATCGAATCTACTTTATCGTAGGTAAGATTTTCATGAAATTGCGCGCCAATCATCATCATTGGAGCGGTTCCACAACTACCAAGACATTCTACTGTTTTTAATGTAAACATGCCATCTGGGGTAGTTTCACCGTCCTTTATATTTAACTTCTTTTCTATGTGTTCAACAATTTCATTGGCACCTTTTAACCAACAACTGCTGGTTCTACAAACTTCAATTAAGCATTTGCCAACAGGGCTTAGATTAAACATGGTATAAAAACTAGCCACTTCATAAACCTCAATTGATTTTAGGTTCAAAACGCGTGCTACCTCATCCATGGCTTCCGGACTTAACCACCCGTCAAACTCAGCTTGAGCCAAGTGTAATACAGGTAATAAGGCCGATTTATGCTTTCCTTCCGGGTATCTTGCCACTATCTTTTCGATAACCGCAAGCGAATCGTTACTAAATTTAACTTCACTCATTGTTTAGTTTTTATTCTTTATTCTATTATCTCTAGTGCTTATTTCATGGAACATTGACCAAGGTCGATCCATTTTTTAAGCATCTAATTCTCCTGCAATTACGTTCATACTACTCATCGTCACAATCGCATCACTTAAGGTAGAGCCCTTAATCATTTCTGGATATGCTTGATAATAAATAAAGCAAGGTCTTCTAAAATGCAATCTATAGGCTGCTCTACCACCATCACTCACCAAATAATAACCTAGCTCGCCATTACCACCTTCAACCGCATGGTAAACTTCTCCAACTGGCACATCAGCCTCTCCCATTATTATTTTAAAATGATAGATTAAGGCTTCCATGTTGCGATAAACTTCTTCCTTTGGAGGCAAGAAGAAATCTGGAACATCAGCAAAAAACTTTCCTTCAGGTAGATTTTCAAAGGCTTGTTTTACAATTTTTAAGCTTTCCCACATTTCTTGTTGACGCACCATAAACCGGTCATATGTATCTCCTTGTGTGCCTATCGGAATAATGAAATCAAAGTCTTGATAACTGCTATAAGGATTCATCACCCTAACATCATAATCAAGGCCGGCAGCTCTCAAATTTGGACCTGTAAATCCATACGCAAGGGCTCTATCAACAGAAATTGGACCTGCACCAATGGTACGGTCCATAAAAATTCTATTTCGCTCTAATAAATTTGTAAATTCAGTTAAGGCAGCCGGAAATTCAGCAATAAATTCCTTAATCTTTTGCAAACATGCTGGTGAGAAATCTCTTTCTAATCCCCCAATTCTACCAATATTGGTAGTTAAACGCGCACCACATATTTCTTCATAAATGTCATAAATCTTTTCGCGCCATTGGAATACATAGGTAAAACCTGTTAAAGCACCCACATCTACACCTATTACAGAATTACATATCAAATGGTCGGCAATCCTTGCCAATTCCATAATGATAATGCGCATATAATCTACCCTTTTTGGGGTTTCAACACCTAATAATTTCTCTACCGTCATGTGCCATCCCATATTATTAATAGGTGATGAACAATAGTTGAGTCGGTCTGTTAGCGGTGTTACTTGGTAGTAAGGTCTTTTCTCAGCAATTTTTTCAAACGCACGGTGTATATAGCCTACTGTTTGCTCAGCATGCATAATAATTTCACCATCCATGGTAAGGATATTTTGAAAGATACCATGCGTAGCAGGATGGGTTGGACCCAGATTTAACTGCGTTAATTCTGGTTTGTAATCATAACTTGTTTCAATTATTTCCATGTGCTTACCTTCCAAAATATGTGTCGTCTTTATCTGTTCTAGTTTGATCCTCTAAAGGATATTCCTTTCTCAAAGGGAAATAATCCATTTCATCCACATTTAAAATGCGTTTTAAATTTGGATGATTGGTAAATTCTATTCCATAAAAATCAAATGTCTCGCGTTCTTGCCAATTGGCTGCTTCAAATACACTTGTAATGGAAGGTATTTGTGGGTTTTCAACAGAAGCAAAGCACTTTAATCTTAAGCGCACATTATTTACAAAACTATGTACATGATATACTGCACCTAATTCTTTTCCAACTTGGTCTGGGTAATGAACACCACAAACATCCGTCAAAAAATTCATTTGAATTTGAGGATGATGTTTAAGGTAGTTTAATATATTTACGATATCGGCTGCCTTTACTTCAACGGTAAGCATGCCATACGATTCTAAAGAGTCAATTACCGATACCGGAAATTGCTCTGTTATTTCATTTAAGATATATCCGTTACTTATTGCACTCATTATTGGATGCCATAACTGGCCAGTAAAGCTTTATACTCAGGTGAATTTCTTCTTCTTAAAGGTTCGTTTTTTACCAATTCTTGAATTTTGGTAATTCCATCTATAATTTGTTCTGGACGCGGTGGGCATCCTGGTACATAAACATCAACTGGTATTACCTTATCAATTCCTTGTAGTACAGAATAGGTATCAAAAATCCCCCCACTCGATGCACAAGCGCCAACGGCAATAACCCATCTAGGTTCAGCCATTTGTAAATAGACTTGCTTAAGTACAGGTCCCATTTTTTTAGCAATAGTTCCCATTACCATTAATAAATCTGCCTGGCGTGGTGAAAAAGATATACGCTCAGAGCCAAAACGAGCAAGGTCGTAATTAGATGCCATGGTTGCCATGAATTCTATACCACAACAGCTTGTGGCAAAAGGCAGAGGCCAAATTGAATTTGCCCTGGCTAATCCAACTGCTTTTTCAAAGCTAGTGGCAAAAAAACCTTGCCCTTCTAGGCCTGCAGGTGCATCAGTTAGTTGTATGGTCGACATATAACGTTAAGTTGTTTAATGGTTATTCCCACTTAAGGGCACCCTTTTTCCAAATATAAATAAAACCTAAAAGCAATGTTCCAACAAAAAGAAGCATTTCATAAAAACCAGCTGCGCCCAAGGCCTTAAAGTTAACTGCCCAAGGATACATAAAAATTACTTCCACATCAAACATTACAAACAAAATTGCCGTTAAGAAATAACGGATAGAAAACGGCATCCTCGCATTTCCTTCAGAATCAATTCCACATTCAAAGACTTCTAATTTATCAGAAGTTTTTCTTTTTGGACCCGCATTGTGCGAAACCACCATTGTGGTTACTACAAAGCCCATGGCTACAATAAATTGTATAAATATTGCGGTATAATCTACTGGTGATGACATATTCTTCTTTAAACCTCGCAAAAATAGCCTTTTGAGGCTTATTTAATTGGTGAAACTAATAAAATATTATAAAACATTTCAACATTTGTAAGCCTATGAAATAGAGTTTCTTACACGCTCAGAGAAGCCTCTTATGGCTGTTCTAAGGTCAATTCCTTCATTTTTTACACGCTCCAAAATATCTATTGCACCCAAAATATGTGTGAGTTGCTCGCCTTCATCTTCCCCTCCTACTTCAAAGGGCAAAACCTCTCCATTAATTAGGCATTCTTCTGCTTTTTTTAAATCTTCAAGGCTTTGTTGCTCAGCTAAAGTTTTTATAATTGGTAATTTCATATTACAATAATTCTTTAATCATTGCATCTACAGTTTCTTCTTTTGAAGTATTATCAGCCTTTAGCAAATTTCCGTTTTTAAATGTGGCAAAAAACGGCAAATTGTTAACACCCGCCAATTTTCTAGCTTCTGGATTTTCCTCAGCATTTACATCCAAAAATGTAATGCCTTCATAGGCTTCTTGGTTACTTAATTTTGTGAATTTAGGCGCAAATAATCGGCAACTTCCACACCAATCAGCGTAAAATTTCACTACTACTTTTTCATTTTGCTTTAAGTTTTCTGCAAAATCAATATCATTTACTTTTAGTACCATAATTCTATTTTATTTTTAAACACACAAACACGTTCAATTGTTTATCAATTTGGCCTAATAACTAGGAAGTCTAAACTTCTAACTTTTTAGCTTCATTCCATATCAAATCCATCTCCTCTAAACTCATGTCGGTTAAACTTTTGCCTAGTTCTTTGGCTTTCGATTCAATAAACATAAATCTTCTCAAGAATTTGGTATTGGTATATTCTAAGGCATCATCGGGGTTTAATCCCGATTTTCTAGCCAAATTAATCATGGCAAACAATAAATCCCCAAACTCTTCCTCGCTTTTCTTTTGGTTGTCGGGTTGAACCAACTCTTGTCGCAGTTCATTTAACTCTTCTTCTATCTTATCCCAAACTTGTTCTGTTTGAGGCCAATCAAAGCCTACCTGCGCCGCCTTTTCTTGCATTCTATAAGCTTTTACAATAGAAGGTGTGCCTTTAGACACCCCACTTAATACAGATTTATTGCCCTCTTTTAATTTTATCTGCTCCCAGTTTTCTTTCACTTGGGCCTCTGTTTCTGCCACCACGTCTCCATAAATATGCGGATGTCTAACAATTAACTTTTCGCACAATGAATTCAATACCTCTGCAATATCAAAATGTTGTTGTTCACTGGCAATTCTAGCATAGAATACGATGTGTAGCATCACATCTCCTAACTCTTTCTTTATTTCTTGTTGATCTGCCTTCAGCAAGGCATCTGATAACTCATAAGTTTCTTCTATCGTTAAATGCCGCAAAGTTTCATTGGTTTGCTTTTTATCCCAAGGACATTTCTCGCGAAGCTCATCCATGATGTCCAATAACCTACTAAATGCTGCCAGCTTTTGTTCTTTACTATTCATTTTAATTGGAATGGTCTAAAACAATTAATCCAGTCCTAATTTTTGGTTCAATCCAAGTTGATTTTGGAGGCATAATTAAATTCTCTTCAGCCACCTTTTTCACTTCTTCTACACTTGTTGGATATAAGGTAATTGCAATGTCAAATTCTCCATTATCAACGGCCTCTTGTAAATGTCCAATTCCTTTGCCGCCATCCATAAAGGAAAGTCGCCCATCCGTTTTACTATCAAGAATGCCAAAGATTTTATTGAGAATGTATTTCTCTACTATGCTTACATCTAAATTATCTAAGGTTCCTGCTAGTGAAGCTTCAATTTCTGGTTTTAGTTGCAACAAATAAGCCTTGTTTTGAAAATAGATGCCAAACTCTTTCTTATGCAAAGGCTGCACAGGTAAATGTCCACTAGGCGTGGCAACAAAATACTCCCTTATTTTATCCATGAAGTTTTTATCTTCAACCACTAACTTATCCTTCACCAATCGGTGGTATTCAAAAATTGTTAAGCGACTAAATGGGATCAAACAGACTGGAAAAAAATTAAAACTTTCATTGCCAGTATACCCTGGTGTTTTTCTTCTCATTTGTAGGCAAAATTCTGCAGAACCTGCCGACCGGTGATGCCCGTCTGCAATGTATAAGTTTTCTATTTCGGCAAACCTACTTTCCAATAAGGCAATGTCTGAAGGTTCACTTACTACCCATAAGTTATGTTTTATTTGATCCTGACTAATAAAATTATATTCAGGAATATGTTTCATAATGTATTGATCAATGAGCATATCAATAGATTGATCATCTGGATAAGTAAGCAATACTGGATTTCCAAGGTTATTAAAAAAACTAATGTGCTCGGCAATTTCAAGTTGCTTTTCGGTTAAAGTATTCTCATGCTTTAGGATGCGATTATTTAAATAATCATCTACTGAAGCTGCCGCAATAATACCCGCATAGGCCTGACTCCCTTTGATAAGACGGTAAATATAAAAGGCAGGCGCCTCTTCTTTTACCATAATGCCTTGTTCTATAAGGCGCTTTAAAAAAGCTAAACCCAAAGGAAAATGCTTGGCTGGGTTCTTTTTCTCTCCTTTAAAATGTAAATAAGGCTTAACAACATTTAAATAAGAAAAGGGATTCGTTTGAATTTCATGGAAAGCTAATTCCTTAGCCCCCGCATCAAATGGAGGAGATGAAACATCTTTGGCTTTATCTTTATGCGGACGTAAAGCTGCAAAGGGTTTAACTTTTGCCATTGAAATTGTTATTTATTTTTTAAAAAACTCAATCACTTTTTCTGCCAACTCAATGCTTATTCTGTTTTGCGCTTCTTTGGTGCTGCCGCCAATATGCGGACTTAATGACACGTGAGGATGTTGCAAAATAGCCATATTAACTGGTGGTTCTTTTTCAAAAACATCTAAGCCTGCAAATGCAACCTGGCCATTATTTAATGCTTCCAATAAATCGCTTTCAGAAATTACACCACCTCTTGAGCAGTTAATTAAACCAACCCCTTTGCGGGTTCTAGCAATTACCTCTTTATCGATTGGTGCTTTATCGCCTTCATTAAACGGTATGTGAAAGGTTATAAAATCACTTTGTGCTACTACAGATTGCTCGCTAACGGTATTTATTTGCACTTTAATTCTTTGGTTTGAACCAAGCATCGGTAAGTTTAAAGCGAGTTCTACTTGCTCTACGTATGGGTCAAATGCCAATACTTTCATACCTAAACCAATTGCCATCTTTGCAACTTCTTGTCCAATTCTTCCAAAACCATAAATACCCATGGTTTTACCTTGTAATTCAAATCCATTACTGGCCAACTTTTTTAAATCGCCAAACTTTGCATTGCCTTCATTGGGCATTACCCTATTGGTAATTTGTAAAAAACGAATGCCTGAAAACAAATGTGCAAATACCAATTCGGCCACGCTCACTGAAGAAGAGGCTGGGGTATTTACTACTTTTATACCCTTATTTTTTGCATATTCAACATCTATATTATCCATGCCAACACCACCCCTACCAACTAGTTTAAGGTTTGGACAAGCATCTATGATATCTTTTCTTACTTTGGTAGCAGACCTTACTAAAATAGCGTCAAACTGATTCAATTCTTTTACTAAATCTTCTTGAGCAATTTTTTGTGTTACCACTTCGTAACCTGCAGCCTCTAATAATAATTTGCCACTTTGGTCTATGCCATCATTTGCTAATATTCTAATCATACTGTTTCAATTTTTTAAATTATGCATTTTGACTTTCATACGTTTGCATTGCATCTACCAATGCTTGTACACTTTCTAATTCGAGTGCATTGTATAAAGAGGCTCTTAAACCACCCACCGAACGATGACCTTTTAAACCACTTAGGTTCCTTGATGCACAAAACTTTAAGAAAGGCTCTTCATGCGCAGGATTGGTAAGTACAAAATTTACATTCATTCTACTTCTGTCTTCCACAGCTACAGTTCCTGTGAACAGGCTATTTCTATCAATCTCTGCATATAATAAATCTGCCTTGGCTTTGTTTCTAGCTTCCATAGCGGTTAATCCAATTTCTTTAATCCAACGCAGAGTATGCATACAAACAAAAATGGCAAATACACTTGGAGTATTATACATACTACCATTTTCAACATGTATTTTATAATTGAGCATGGTTGGCACTTTAGCATTTGCTTTCTCAAGCAAAGATTTTTTAATGATTACCAAAGTGGTTCCGGCTGGGCCCATATTCTTTTGTGCACCTGCATAAATCATATCAAATTTTGAGGCATCAAATGGTCTGCTAAAAATATCAGAACTCATGTCGCATATCATGGGCACATTTGTTTCTGGGAAACTAAACATTTCTGTACCGTAAATCGTATTATTACTGGTGCAATGATAATAGGCTGCATCAGCAGGAATGCTATAATCTTTAGGGATATAGGCAAAGTTTTTATCTTCGCTTGAAGCCAATACATTAACCTCGCCAAACATCTTAGCCTCTTTAATCGCCCTACTGGCCCATACACCTGTATTTACATAAGCCGCCGTTTTACCCGGGGTTAAGAAATTCATCGGTATCATGTCGAATTGCAAACTAGCTCCACCTTGCAAGAAAATAACTTCGTAATCTGCGCTAAGGTTAAGAATTTCTTTTACCAAGTTGCATGCTTCTGCAACAACGGCTTCAAACTCTTTTCCTCTGTGAGAAACTTCAATTAAAGATAGCCCCGTGCCTCCAAAGTTTTGAAGGGCTTGAATACTGGCATCAATGGCTGATTGGGGTAAAATAGCCGGACCAGCGGAGAAATTGTGTACTTTATTCATGTTTTTGAGCGTTGAATGCAGTGCGAATTAATAAAACATATACTGATTTTTATTGATTTTATTCATTTATTTTTGCCCATTATGAAAAGATTTGTCATCTTAATAGGTCTATTAATAGGATTTGCAACGCTTGGTTCAGCCCAAAGAAAAATGCAACAACTTGACGAGGAAGAGGCTAAGAAAAGGGAAACCCTTTCAGCCTATGAGAAAAAATCGAAAGGTTTTGATATAGATAAGCTGAGTTATGGGGGCAATTTAGGCGGTGCCATTGCTGGTAATGGTGGATTTTTTATGCTGCAACCCATGGTGGGCTATTATTTTCTTCCGAATACCATGGCAGGACTTGGAGCTACTTATATATACATACAAGAAAGAAATATTCTAGGGCAAAAGTTTAGCTATAATGTGTATGGACCCATTGTTTTTGCAAGACAACAATTGCTTCCCATGGTTTTTGCCCATGGAGAATGGCAGCCAATAAATTATGAAAGGTATAATGCCACCACTAATTCAGTAGAAAGATTTTGGAGCAATCAATTATTTATTGGAGGAGGATATGGCGCAAAATCTGGCGCCTTTGTTTTTGCCTTATATAATGTGTTGCACGACGAAAACAGTTTTTATGCAAGCCCAGTGACCCTTCGGTTTGGGTTTATGTTTTAAAACTGATCTAGGAAATAGAAGAAAATTCTTGGTTTTGCTACTAAAGTAAAAGCTATTCCATAAATGGCTCCATAAAAATGAGCCTCATGGTTAATATTGTCATTTGAATTTCGGGAAGCATATTGCGAGTAGATTAAATACAAAACACCCGCTACAATATTTGGCAAACCAATAATGCCATATAAGTAAATTTTAGCCATGGGCGCAAATAATATACTAGTTGTTGTAATGGCAGAAACAGCCCCAGAAGCGCCCAAAGAACGATAACTTGGATTGTCCTTATTCTTATAAAAACTACTAGCAGAGGCGGCTACAATACTGCTTAGGTAAAGAGCTAAAAAAATAAATTTAGAGGCTGAACCAAAAAAATAATCGTAATAAGTTTCTACAATTGAGCCAAAGCTATACAGCACAAACATGTTGATGATTAAGTGCATCCAATCGGCATGTAAGAAGCCGCTGCTCAAAAATCTATACCATTGCTTTTCTCTTTCCATTTGATACGGATAAAGGATAAAGCGGTTCATCAAATTATAATTACTAAAAGCTTGAATGCTTATTATTGCAGTTACTGCAATGATTATTAATGTTAAACTAATCATGGGTTCAAAGATGAATAAAAAATATGAAACGAATAGGCATTCTTAGCGATACACATGGATTTTTAAACCCAGCCTTAGCAAATTTCTTTGCCAATTGCGATGAAATATGGCATGCGGGCGATTGGGGCTCTGATGTGGCCGAGCCGCTCGAAAAATTAAAACCTATAAAAGGTGTTTATGGAAATATAGATGGACAATCTATTAGAAATACCTATCCCGAATATTTACATTTTGAGGTGGAAGGTATCAAGGTTTTTATGATTCATATTGCTGGATATCCGCAACATTATGCCCCTAGTTTTAGAAATATCATAAAAAATTACAAAGCAGATTTACTAATTTGTGGTCATTCTCATATTTTACGTGTAATGAAAGACCCAATAAACAATTGGCTGTTGATAAACCCCGGCGCATGCGGAAATAATGGCTTCCAGAAGGTGAATACAGCAGTTCGACTCATAATTTCTGACGGAAAAATGTCGGATTTAGAGGTTTGGGAACAAAAAAGAACATAAATTGACGCAACCTGAGGATAAGACGGGTTGACTTATTTAAATAAATTATTAATTTGCCCATCAAATGAAAAGGCTAGATATGAAAAAACTATTACTGATTGGTGCCCTGGCAATAAGTGGCCACGTAGTGATGGCCCAGCAACATCGCTGCGGTACAGACGAACATTTAGAAACACTTATCAAACAGAATCCTTCAATTAAAGAAGCCAAAGACAAATTTGAAGCTGATTACAGACAGTTTCAGGCAACTTACAAACCGGAGGATTACAAAACTACTCAACAGCTTGGCAAAAAAGCGGCGCCAAAATACATTATCCCAGTGGTGGTGCATGTATTCCATAACAATGGAAGTGAAAATATTTCTGAAGCTCAGGTAATGAGCGAAATCAATTATTTAAATAAATCTTTCAGAAATGCGGTAAGCGACACCATTAACCGTCGCGCGGGTTGGTTCAAAACGAGCCCAGAAAGTACTGATAGTTTTTATTATGATTATAAAAATTTAGCTGCCGACTCAGAAATTGAGTTTCGTTTGGCTAAAAAAGACCCTCAGGGTAATTGCACCAATGGTATTGTGCGTATTCATACGCCACTTACCAGCAAAGGCAATGACGACCTTAAGCGAATGAGTGTTTGGGATACCAAGCGCTATTTTAATATTTGGGTGGTTCGTCAAATTAACAGAGGTAATACCATTGGTATTGCTGGATATGCGCAGTTTCCTTTTGGTTTTGGTGGTGGTGCTTCTACGGATGGAATTATGGTAATTCATAATGAATTTGGAAATGTAGGTACTTCACAGCCTGGCCAAACACCTAATGTAACTACCTCTACCCATGAGGCTGGACATTGGTTAGGTTTATATCACCCTTTTCAAATTTCTACAGATAGTTGTGGTTTAGATGGCGATGGAGTAATGGATACACCTCCTACTTATTTTAACCCAAGTTCTACTGAGCCATTGCGTAACCGTTGTAATAATAAAAGTTTCAATACTTGTTCTACTGAAAAGCCAGATAGACCAGATTTGCAAGAAGCCTATATGGATTATTTCATTGGAAATTGTGCAAGTAATATGTTCACTTTAGAGCAAAAGGCACGTATGCATAAGGTATTAGATGAAATTCGTAGAACTTTATGGCAAGAAGAAAATCTTCGCTTTACAGGTGTTATTGATGGTCCAGCTACTTGTCCTCCAGTGGCTGCTTTCAATACCCAATCTGGTATTACTTGCGAAGACGGTACCATTAGCTATCTTAATTTCTCATATGGTGGAACCATTTCTACCTATGAGTGGACTTTTGAAGGCGGTACACCAGCAACTTTTACAGGTGCAACGCCACCCGTAATTAAATACGCAACAGCTGGAAAATATGATGTTACCCTTAAAGTAACTGGTCCAAACGGAACTTCTACTACGGTATTAAATGATTATGTAACCGTTCAGCCTAAGGTAAGTCAGCTTCCAAAAAGCACTTATTTTGCAGACTGGTGGTACCAGAACAATTGGCAAGAACAAGGTTGGAAGTTTGTATACGAAAATCCTAAGAACCAATTTGTGCGTTTCCCTGTGTCTTATGAAAACAATGCAAGTATGCGTTTAACCAGAGACCCATTTAATATTAATTCATCAATAGGTAGTTTATTCTCGTTGGTTTCTCCAAGCTTCAACTTAACCGACATGACCAATCCATACTTTGAATTTTATTATGCATTTGCCCAAGCAACCCTTCCAGCAAATGTAGGAGGCGGAAATACCCAAGAAGAATTGAAAGTATTTACTTCAACTGATTGTGGTAAATCATGGCAAACCAGAGCTACTATTGGCAGCGGTGCCATTTCTACCATTGGAACTGGATCAGCAGCGGTATTAGCAAGTGGTATTGATTTTATGCCATCAGACCAAAGCAAATGGAAGTTGGTTAGAATTAATGGAAACGCAGTACCTAAAACAGAAAACGTGTTATTTAAAATTGAGTTTAAATACTCAGGCGGTAACAACTTTTATATTGATAACGTACGCATAGGTTTAAGTACCGGTTTGAGCCAAGATTTATTAGCAGAGAAGATTAAGTTTAGCGCGCAACCAAATCCATTTAACCAAAGCACACAATTGAGTTATGAACTAAGCAGTAAAGAGAATGTACTTGTTAAAGTATATGACATTACCGGCAAAGAAATGGGTGTGTTATTTGAAGGTGTTCAAGATGCAGGAATGCAGAAATTGGAATTAGATAGAAACACAATGAACCTACGTTCGGGATTTTATTTCATCGAATTATCAATTAATGGCAACAGATTATCTCATAAAATAGTGGTTGAATAACAGCCATATAAACTTAAAAATCCCGATAGGCCTAGCTTATCGGGATTTTTTTTTGATTTTTTTTTGGAATACTAAATCATAAACATACTTTTGCACCGGAGAGTTGGCAGAGTGGTCGATTGCGGCAGTCTTGAAAACTGTTGTCTGTTACAGGACCTGGGGTTCGAATCCCTAACTCTCCGCCAAAAAATAAAAGCCTGGTCCCGAAGTTTCGGTATCGGGCTTTTTTGTGCTAGCGCATCAAAACCGCAGCGCAGGATTGAGTCCGCCAAAGCTTTGGTGGATGGAGATCATAGGCCCCATTTTGAAATAGATTTAGTAACTCATGACATTGACGCTTCAAGCGATAGGTTAAAATGTTGTAACCTATTTTATTTTTGTTTTTGAACAGTTTTCCTAAGACATTAATATTTCTTAAAGTTAGGAAGCTATAGGCTTTTTTAAAAGATTTAATAAGTAAGAATATATAAAGCTTTTCCAAGCATTATTTCTTAATAATTCTATTTAGGTGATTGCCTATTTTTATCGTATAAATGCCACTTGGTATATTTGCTTTAATGGAATTTGTATATTCTAGTTTGAAATAGGATGCTGCAAATACTTTTATCCCAAGCATATTAAAGATTTCAATTTCTAACCCATCCTCGGATGAATAATTTTGAAGGAAATCATTTTTAAATTTTAGCTGAAATTCATCTGAAAAGGGATTAGGAAAGATTTCGAATTCATCTGAATATGCGTTTTCATTTGGTAACACTTGAATGATTTTAGAATACTCAAATGTTCCATCTTTGTCAACCATTCTTAAACGATAGTTAATAGGGTGCTGGCAGCACATTTCATCTGTAATTAAATCATTGAAGTCATAATTGATTATTTTGTTTGAATTGCCATTTGAAGGTATACTTGCGATTACTTCCCAAGAGTTTTTTTCTATTAGTCTTTCTAATTCAAAACCTTTAAAATTAATTTCACTTGATGTTTGCCACCTTAACTGAATAATTTGTTCGTTTTTAATCGCTTCAAAACGGGTCAATTTAACTGGAAGTAGTCCTATACTATTTAGTTTAGAAATGAAAACATCATAAAATCCTGAAGAGGATAGGGTTAATGAGGTTGGACCAGGGTCGAAATCAACTGAATTTGAAAAAATGCCAGTAGTGTATACATTTTGTAAACTATCTAAGTCAATTCCCAAACCGTTATCGTCTGAAGAACCTCCAAATTTCTTTGCCCAAATAAAATTGCCTGAGGCATTAAGTTTAGAGATAAAAGCATCAAAAGTACCCGATGATATCAAATTATAAACTCCCGCATTAGGATCGAAATCAACGGTGTTTAAAAAATAACCAGTTGTATAAACATTTCCTGCTGCATCTGAGATTATATCAGTACCCGCATCATTATTAGGACCACCCATTTGTCGATTCCAAATTGTATTGCCAGCTAAATCCATTTTAACTATAAAAATATCATAAGCCGTTCCAGACCAAATCATTCCAGTACAATAAAGAAAACCTTGGGTAAGGGTGGAAATTGCCCTGCCTCTATCATCTCCTGAACCTCCAATTCTTCTGACCCAAACAAATCCACCAGATGAATTTAGCTTGGAAATGTAAATATCATTGGCTCCAAAAACTGAAAGGTTGAATGTGCCAGTTCCAGGATTAAAATCAACTGTTCCTGAAAATTGACCTGTAGAATAAACGTTTCCAGTGGAGTCTAAGGCTATTGAAAAACCTAAATCGTCACCTGTTGAGGAACCCCATCTGCAAGCCCATGAAAATCGCCCTGAATCGTTTAGTGCACAAATAAAAACGTCATAAAAGGCCCCAGAACCAGCCGCAATTAGGTTAAATGTTCCAGTATCTGGATTAAAGTCTACAGTGCCTTTAAAGGCACCCGTAAAATATATATTTCCTGAAGGACTTATACATAAATTTGTTGCTAGGTCATCTGAACTACCCCCTATTCTATTTGCCCAAATAAAATTTCCTGAACTGTCCAATTTTGATATGTAAGCATCCTTTGCACCCGCTGAGACCAATTTAGTAACCCCTAGACCTGGGTCAAAATCTACTGTATCCATAAAATCACCTACGTTGTAAACATTACCGAAAATATCTGTTGTTATGCTTCGACTTTCTTCATTTGAAACTCCGCCAAACCTTCTAGCCCAGATAAAATTTCCGGATGGGCTTAGTTTTAAAATAAATATATCATTGCCACCAGCAGAAGTTAAATTATATACTCCTATACCTGGGTCGAAATCAACTGTACCACTAAAATATCCTGAAGCATATACACAACCTTGTAAGTCGAGTGCGATGGTATTTCCCAAGTCATTACCATTACTGCCTCCTATCCTTTTGGCCCAACCAGTATTTTGTGCGATTACACTTGAAATTAAAAGGCAAAGGTTTGCTAATAAAAATATTTTTTTCATTTGCTTATTAGTTGTATAGGTATTTTTTGCTACTATTATTTTATTCTCTTCTTATCTAAATTTTATAAGCGAATGTCTCCAAAAAGAGTTATAGAATTATTGATTTTATAGAACAAATATAAATCAATAACCCAAAAGGCAAAAGGTAATTGCTTTAGATATTTGATTTAAGAAAATGCACCGCTACCTAAAAAAAATTGGACAAAAATCCGTAATTGCAAATCAAAAACCGCAATCCCTCACCTATTCAATGAATTAATTGAAGTTGTAAAAATCTTGTTTAAATTATTAATCTGCTTGTTAAAAATTGGTTTTCAAAGAAGAAAGAAATAGTATTGTTTACCAAAATATTAGCCATGAAAAAAATCCTATATTACCTACTTCCAATATTTACCTTGATTAACATTCCGAAAGGAAATTGCATTGAAGTAAACAATAAAAATTTGATGCAAGCCAATAGTGGCTTTGTTGAAAACAAAGGACAGATTCATGACCAATTCAATCAAGCAAATAAAAAGGTTAAGTTTAGTTTAGCTTTAAATGGCTTGAACCTACATTTAACATCGCATGGATTTAGTTATGATACCTACACCTCTACCTTCCTAAAGGAAAAGCCTGTTAGCATCACATTCCATAGGATTGATGTAACGCTAATTGGTTCAAATCAAAACCCAGAAATAATTACAGAAGGCAAATCCATCGACTATTTGAACTTTTATACCACGGGAACAATTGGTGATGAGGCGACAGCGGTTTATTCCTATCAAAAAGTAAAATACTTAGAAATATACCCGGGTATTGATTTGGAATTTGTTTCTCAATCCAACGGAGAAAAGGCAGTGAAGTATAATTTCATTGTTCATCCTGGTGCAGACATGGGCTTAATTAAACTCAAATATCAGGGTGCTATTTCAACAGACTTAATTGATGGTAGAATAAGCATTACCCTAAAATCAGACAAATTAGAAGAAAGCATTCCTGAAAGTTATGAATTAGAATCTGGCAAGAAATCGCTTGTGTATTACGAGAAGATTGGAGAAAATGAATATGGATTTGCCTCAAAAGAAATAAACAAAAATGCCACCTTGGTTATTGATCCATATTCATTGCGTATTTGGGGAACCTATTATGGAAACACGAATGAGGATTTTGGATATGCGGGTGGGTTGGATAGTTTAGGAAATGTTTATATGGGTGGTGTTACCACTAGTACAAGTTCAATAGCCACCTCAGGTGCCTACCAGACTGTTTTAGGGGCAAATGGAATCTATGATTGTTTTGTTGTAAAATTTACAAATGCAGGAGTAAGGATATGGGGAACTTATTATGGCGGTGCTTCAACTGAATATTTGGGTGGATTGGCGGTTGAAAAATCTGGTAACCTTTATTTTTCTGGAAGAAGTGAATCAAATACTGTAATTGCATCAAGTGGGGCTCACCAAAGCACTTATGGTGGAAATACAGATGCCATTTTAGTAAAGTTGAATTCAAGTGGTTTTCGATTATGGGGAACCTATTATGGTGGCAGTTTATCTGATGTTGGAGAAGACGTAGCAATTGACCCCTTGGGTGGCGTATTAATTGGAGGCGGAACTGCAAGTACGACCGGAATAGCAACCTCGGGTGCACACCAAACTGTTTTTGGCGGAAATGAAGATGGCTTTATTGCAAAATTTAATGCAAATGGCGTTAGGATGTGGGGCTCTTATTACGGAGGCTCAGGTCTAGAATTTATTGGTTCTTTATGTTTAAATAATTCTGGCAATGCCTATATGCAAGGATATACCATGAGTACAAATGCCATATCCACTGCGGGTGCGCACCAAGTTGCCATAGGTTCTACAACCGCAAGCGATGTATTTATTGCAAAATTTTCGCCAACAGGAACAAGAATTTGGGGTACTTATTACGGTGGTGCTAACTATGAAGAAATTGGCCCAATTTGCGCTGATTCTTTAAATAATATTTATGTAGGTGGAAGAACAAATAGCCCAACCAATATACATACTTCAAATGGTTTTGATACCACCTTCACCGGATTTGAAGATGGGTTTTTAGCAAAATTTAATGGAGATGGTGTTCGACTTTGGGGATCTTATTTTGGGAATTCTGGCAGTGATTTTATTAATAGCATGGTTTGTGATTCTGTTGGAAATATATTTTTTGGCAATAGCACAAACTCAACCGGACTTGCAACTGCCGGGGCACACCAATTTGTAAATGCGGGTGCTTATGATGGAATGCTAATTAAGTTTAACTCAGCTGGTGAAAGATTATACTCAACTTATTATGGTGGAAATAACTATGATAATTTATATATTACTTCAATTGATAGAAATGGGGGAATTTATGCTGCTGGCAGCACAAGCAGCTCAATGGCAATTTCAACACCAGGCAGTCATCAACCAAATATTTCTTTTAGTAATGATGCTTTCACGGTCAAATTTTTTGATTGTACCATGGAAAGACCTGTGATTGGCGGACCTGCAAATTTGTGTATCAATTCAACCGCAAAATTTGGTGTACAAGCGTTACCTGGACACGTGTATAGTTGGACCAGCAGCTCAGGAGGAACTATCATAGCAGGCCAAAATACAGATTCTATTACCGTTTCATTTTTAACCACGGGCGCCTTTTTAGTTTGCAGAGATAGCATACCTGCAACTGGTTGTGTGATGAGCAGTGCCAGCTTTTTTGTGAATGTATTTAATCCAACTCCTTCTATTACAAGTGCAAATTCGGCCTGTGCATTTTCACAAGGAACTGCATCTGTTATTAATAATACTGGAAGAATTTACAATTGGGTGGTGACAAGAGGAAGTATTATTTCGGGTCAAGGCACTAATGCCATCAGCATTGGATGGGATAGTGCTGGCACAGGAACTATTGTAGTAACAGATAGTGCGGCTGGTTTTGGATGCAAAGCCACTAGCCCAATTAAAAATGTTACGCTCAACCCCGTTCCCAGTATTCCTACGTTTACAGGTTTGTCTTTGGTTTGTGTGAGCACAATATCTAATTATTTAGCGCCAACAAATCCAGGGCGATTTTATAGGTGGATGGTCACAGGTGGAAATATTAGCTCTGGTGCAAACACCAATTCCATTAATGTAAATTGGGGAGCAGCAGGAGCCGGCACAGTAACTTTAATAGATAGCTTTAATACCACAGGGTGCAAGTCGACCAGTAACCCATTTCCAACTACCATTAATACAAAACCTATTCAACCTGTAATTACAGGATTAAACAGTGTATGTACTGGAGTGGTTCAAACATATACCGTGCCCTATACTGCAGGTAGCAAATACAAATGGACATCCAATGGGGGAACTATTCAAGGTATTAATGATTCAAATGTAGTAAACATTATTTTTGGAAATGCCGCCGCCTCCTTTATCAATGCAACTGATAGTGCTACCTCAACAGGTTGTAAAACCACCAGCAGCAACTTAACTATTACACATAAACAAAGTCCAACAATTCCTAATATTACGGGTCCATCTAGCATTTGTGAAAATACAAGTGGAACTTATTTTACCTCCCCTGTTTCAGGCCGTGCCTACAAATGGACCCTCAATGGAGGAACCATTAATGCAGGGCAAAATACCAGTGGTATTAGCGTGCTTTGGGGCGGGGCGGGATCTGGAAACTTGATTTTATTAGATTCAAACATTAGTAATAATTGCAAAACAAGTTCCCTACCCTATACAGTTACAAAAAATCTAGTGCCTACCCCTATCATTAGCGGTTTGGATAGCTTATGCGCTAACTCAATAGGGCAATATGCTGTTGATTCTAATAACGGAAGAAGGTATACCTGGACAGTTTCAGGTGGGTTTATTTTTAATGGACAAAACACAAACGTATTGCAAGCAAGTTGGCTCGATTCGGGCTGGAAAATTATAACTTTAAAAGACAGCGTATCTGCCACAGGATGCAAGTCAACAGCGAGTAAGTCTATATTTGTTAATCCTCAACCGATAATAGTTATTAATGGCCCATTGACTGTATGTGCAAATGATATTAAAACTTACTATACCAATTCAAATGGTTTAAATTTTAGAAAATGGAATGTAATTGATGGCTTGATCCTAAGCAATCCTAATAATGATACCATTACTATAAAATGGGGAGCCACTAATTCAGGGGTGGTTCAACTCATGGATAGTGTGATAACAACCGGTTGTAAGAATATATTTGAAAGGATTGTAGTAATCAATTCAAATCCATCTCCAGCCATTACTGGGAAAACCAATAATTGCGCAAATGAGGTAACAAGTTATCAAACCCCTTCGAACAATGGAAGAAACTATCTATGGAATGTTAATGGCGGAATCCTAAATGGAACTGAAAACGCAAGCACCATAGAAGTAAAATGGAATAATGCAGGAGTTGGAACCTTAACGGTTTTGGATAGTAATACCATAACTGGATGTAAAACGCTTAGCACTAGTTATGCGGTAAACATATATCCAAATCCAACAAAACCGATTATTAACGGGAATACCAAGTTGTGTGAAAATTCAAATTATATTTATTCTATCGCTTCTGATTCTGGCAGAATAAGTAAATGGAATTTAACAGCAGGTGAAATATTAAATGGCCAAGGAAGTTCTACCTTAACTATCAAATCCAGCAATTTGGGTCAAACCAAATTAACTGTAATTGATAGCATACTATTTAGTGGGTGTAAATCGATAAGCGACACCTTGCTTTTAACGGTGAATAATAAGCCTTCACCCGTAATTTCTGGAAGGGATTCTATTTGTGAAAATGCAATTGAATTCTATAGTACAAGCGCCAATTTAAATAGGATTTACAATTGGCAAGTAACAGGTGGATCCATTAATGCTGGACAATTAACCAATAGCATTGAAGTTAAATGGAACAATGCCGGAATTGGAAATATAATCCTATTAGATTCGAATACCAGCAGCAATTGCAGCGGCATTGGTTCAAAGCAAATTTCAAAAATTGCATTTCCTGAACCTATTAGTATCATAGGTAAAAAAGATGTTTTTGATTTATCTACCCATGGTTATTCTGTTCAACTAGAAGGAGGCGTTAATTATTTTTGGAAGGGAACCAATGGCAATTTAATAGCTGGCCAAGGAAGCAATGCCGTGCAAGTAATGTGGGGCAATCCAGGTAGCGGCAAATTATTGGTTCAAGCCAACAGAGTTGGATGCACGGTAAGTGATTCGATGGCTGTAAATATTGGCGTAAGTGGTTTGTTGGATCAAGATTTAATGACCATAAAAGTTTATCCTAATCCAGTGAAAGACCTACAAAACTTGGAGATACTTAAATCCACAAACCAAGATTACTCAATTGAAGTTTTCGACATGCACGGCAAGGCGGTTGGGGTTCCTGTCTTCAAAGTAAACAGTGGGATATTTCAAATTAATGTGTCTGAAATGGCTGCTGGCATTTACTTGGTTTACATCAATGGTGCAGAGAAGGTATTGAATTATAAACTAATCAAATTATAAGCTTAGCAATTGGCTTTTCGCTTAGCTCCAAAAGTGATTTTAGGAGCCAATGCCTCCTATTTCACCTTATAATAAATTAACCCGTTATTAGAAGCAAGGCAAAAGTTAAGCGTATTTGGGTCGGCCAGTTTATAGATATCTAAGCCTTTTTGGTCCATATAATCTTCATACACAGAAAGCGCCAGCTTTGGAAATATAAGCCCTGTATTTTTTGCTATGCCCATTTTTCTATCTAGAAAAAACGCGCCATAACTATTCCCTTTTCGGTAACCGTAGAGTCTATCGTTTAAGAAATACTTTTCCCTAAAGTTTATTTCATTCTTCCAAATCTGATCAAATTCAATGGGAAGTAGTGCCATGTTTTGAGTATTGATGAGTCCAAACTTTCCCTCCTTTTTCACTACAAAAATTCCTTGGTGATAGGTTTTCAAACAACGGTTTGCATCCACGCTATAAATATTTTGTTTCTTAAAAATAAATTGTCCGGGTTGTTCATCATCATCCCTTTTATACCCCAATTCATCAAAGCTAAAACCGATGTACTCATATATAATTGGAACCATCAACAAACCTTTTTCATTTAAGAGTCCAAAACGCCATTTGCCAGCGATATCTTTAATCCCAGCCATGTACATACTACTAATTGGGTTATCAAAATCGATGTATTGATTGCGTAAATAAATCAAAGAATCATATACTTCGGTTGAACGTTTATTCGCTGAAAGATATAAGCCATATTTCTTATCCTTATAAAAAACCAAAGGCTCCTTTTGAAATTGATGCGTGTAGGGTTCGGCAAAAAACACCTGCTCTCCTTCTGCCAATTCTACCCTAAAAACACCATACAAAAAGGCCTTTTCATTTAAAGGTTTAAAGTGAACGGGGGTATTAGATTTCTTGCCTACCTCATCACCCAAAGGTCCTTGTTCTTCCGACACACCATCGCCATCAACTACAGGTACATAATCTTCTCCGCCACCTGCACCTTCTCCAGCCCCCTCAAAAGCGCCTTCACCAGGTTCTGGAATTTGGGCGCTTTGTGTATTGATATAAGGCTTACGTTTATGTTCTCCACTCTTTTCATCATAATATATTACATCATGTCCCTTATTTCCGTTTTGATCTAGGTAGGTACAAATCAAAACCCTTTCTTCATAACTCTGGGTCTTTTCTATTTTAAAATTAGACACACGAGACAATAAGGGTGTAAGCATTATTTGTTTTTGACCATCATAAAGTAGGATGCTAACCATCCTGTCCATATGCATAGCCAAAATGGCTATATTACCTTTATTTGCTTTGGCTGCGGGCGAAACCACCATTTGAAACCTGTACACATTTTCGGCAAGTAATCTCTCTCCTTTTAGTGTATAAAAATTGCTATTAGTGCCTGAATATGCACTTTCGGTTCCTACAATAATTCCGGCATCTAGGTAAGTAAAATGATTGTGTTCACTTTGGGTAATAATTTCTTTCGTTCCAACCAATATTCCTTTATGTCCTCTTTGTTCTCGGTTTGAACCAAGATTATGATTTGCACTATCTATACTTGTAAATTCAAACACATTTTTGCCTATAGGCGACAAGTAAGCATAGCGAGCACTCAATACCATTTTGCCATCCACATCAGATAAACCAAACAAATTTCCTACGCGATAAGGCACCAGAATTTTGTCTTGCGCGCTCGTGTTTAAAGCATTCATGACCATCAGCGTCAAAATGAATAAACGCAAAAGTGTTTTATCTGCTTGAAATCTATTTGGTTTCATAAAAACGAAAGTATTTGAAATGGGTTGAAATGCAAACCCCTATCGAATAAACTCTTCAAAATTTTGAAATTGTTCTATACATATTCTTTTTAGGGGGATTTAGGTTTGTTTAATGCTTGGTGATTTGATTACTAGTATCGAAGAAGTGAGCAGATTTTTCAATTTATTTTTTTAATCTTTTAACAAATGTTTCAATGAAACAAAATCAATTAAATGCAGACATTCCTGCTTCAGTTGTCAAAGAAGCAATGGATGCCTTAGAGTTGGCGTACAGCAAACTCAAACCTTATCTCTTAACAGACATTACCAAGAGTCAGCTCGATGGCTACGCCCGAATGGGCGAAAGTGGGAAGACGTTTGTGAATTCTATTTACGATTGCATCCAACAGGATGAGAATTTGATTCCGCGTTCCTACAGCAAGGAAGAGGCTTTGGCCGACAAAAACTTCTATGCTAACATGAGCGATTTAGGCACCAGAATTGAACACATTTCTGGGATTGTAAACATGAATTGCGACTTGGCAGGCATTGAGATGCTCGACTTTGCCAATGAGGTGTATTTTACCATTAAACGTAGAAATCAAGAAGGAGATCCTGTTGGGATGGCTATGTTTGATATGGTTAAATCCTATTACCAAAAGAAACCGCGAAAAAGCAAGGAGGCTTAGTCCTTCTTAATTATGTTGAAACCCGGAATTTATTAAGTTCCGGGTTTTTTTTGCCTCGATTTTGCAAACAAAAGGGCGACGCCTCGACTCGACTCGGCAACCAGACCACCAATTAGGCTCGGCAAGTCATCAATAAGGCAAAATTTATCATCAATAAGACTCGGCGAGTCATCAATAAGGCAAAATTTGTCATCAATAAGACTCAACAAGTCATCAATAAGGCAAAATTTGTCATCAATAAGGCTCGGCGGGTCATCAATAAGGCAAAATTTATCATCAATAAGACTCGGCGAGTCATCAATAAGACCAAATTTGTCATCAATAAGGCTCGGCGAGTTATCAATAAGACCAAATTTGTCATCAATAAGGCAAAATTTATCATCAATAAGGCTCAGCGGGTCATCAATAAGGCGCCTCGGCTCTGCTCAGCGACCGATGAGATAGTCAGTCATTTGTCAGAAGCCAGTCGCTAGCTACCAATTGCTTCCCAATACTTCTTGCCATAGCTGCAAAAAATTTCTTCGTAGGGTTTTAGGGTGCGGGTAGCTTGCAAGCAAACTTGTTGCTTTTCATCCAAAACAATTTTGGCATTATTCTTAAAGTTTGAACCTATTAAGCCACTTGCATCGTTGGCATATTTGGCAAAACAATCTGTATGCATGCAATCTAAAATGCTACCATTGGGCAATACCATAAAATATTTGTTATGTCCTATGGAGGCTCTGGCATCAGCTTCTGCCTTGCTTAATATTTCACCTTTGAAGTAGCAAATGATTTCGTCTTTGTAAATAGAGATGGCCGTATATAAGCCTTTACCTGTTGCGGGTATTTGAGAATCCATGCAATATAAATACTCTTGCTCTTGGGCTTCTATGGCATCTTCAAATGGTGTTTTCATTTATGTATTCCTTTTGGTGAAAGATATCCAATAAGTTTATTTTATTTGAGAAAACACCCACCACATTTCTTGGGCAATTTCTAAACTTCTCTCGTGGTACTTTTCATCTTGCAAAGGAGTATTGTCAAATGCTTTTGGGTCGTTATACATTATTGGAAATCTTGCTTCTGCACCTAATACCAATGGGCAAGCCTCATCTGCACTGTTGCAGGTCATGATGGCTCCAAACTCACTTTTAGGATTAAAATCGTGATGGTAAGTTTTAGAGAAACAAATGATTGGACTTTCGTTTTCTGCATACTTTACCGCATACACAGGATTATCTGTTTGACTCAATTGATGTATTTGAAATCCTTGCTTGCTTAGTGTTTCAGCAACTTTAGGAAACATTGCTGTGGCTTCTGTTCCCCCAGAATAACAAAAAACGTTCTTGATATCAAAATCATAGGCCATTGTTTGCGCCCAAATTTGAGATAAATGGCTTCTGCGAGAATTGTGCGTGCAAATGAAGTTTAAGCGTATTGTATTCTGATGCTCCTTTTTTAATTGGATATAATTAACTAATTCTTGTAACACTTCTTTGCGTTCTGCTGAAATATTTTCAACTGAAAACGATTGAATTGATTTGATGATTTGAGGATTCATTGATTTGATGATTATGTGATTTGATGATTTCAATCAATATTCTGTTTCGTCAGCTTCTTTTGCAACAATTTTAAGTTTATGAAGAAAATCTGCTTTGCTTTCTGCATTCTGTGCTTCAGCTATATTAGCACCTATTGAAGTTCCTGATTTTAATAATTGCCTAGAGATTACATATTTTCTTTTTTCCTCCAATAACTCGCAATATTTCACAACCATTAAAGCAAACTCAAAACTTTCCCTTACAATCTCATTGTCCTTATCATTTCTCATTTTAAAGTATCACTATTAAAAAATCCTCAAATCGCCCCATCTTCAAATCTTCAAATCAACCCATCTCCAAATCAACCCATCTTCAAATCAACCCATCTTCAAATCAATACATCAACTTTCTACTAGCTTTAACCAAGAGAATTAACACAGGTACTTCTACCAATGGACCAATTACACCCACAAAGGCTTGTGCGGAGTGAATGCCAAAAACGGCAATGGCAACTGCAATGGCCAATTCAAAGTTGTTTCCAGTAGCAGTAAATGAGATGGAGGCGTTTTTATCGTAAGGTACTTTCATTGATTTATTAATGAAAAAACTAACAAAGAACATCAGTACAAAATAAATTACTAATGGGATAGCAACTTTCAAAACGTCCAATGGCAATTCTAAAATTTTATCTCCCTTTAAGCTAAACATTAATACAATGGTAAAAAGCAATGCATACAAAGTAATGGGTGATATGCTAGGTACAAATTTGGTATTATACCAAGTAATGCCTTTGGTTTGAACCAATATTTTTCTGCTTAAAAAACCAGCTAAAAATGGAATGCCCAAGTAAATAAAAACACTTTGTGCCACTTGGCCCATGGGCACTTGTATGTTAAAATCGCCTAAGCCCAAGTAATGCGGAAATACATTAATAAATAGCCATGCATAAAAACTATAAGTGATTACTTGAAATACGCTATTTAGGGCAATAAGTAAGGCACCATACTCGCGGTTGCCACCTGCTAAATCATTCCAAACAATTACCATGGCAATGCAACGGGCAAGTCCGATGAGTATTAAACCAACCATATAATCAGGCTGGTCTTTTAAAAAGACAATGGCTAATACAAACATTAAAATTGGACCCACTATCCAGTTCAGAAATAAAGAAAGGCTCATTGCCTTTTTATCTTGAAATGCCTTTGGCAATAAAGAATAATCTACTTTAGCCAAGGGTGGGTACATCATTAAAATTAATCCAATGGCCAATGGAATATTGGTGGTGCCCACAGAGAGGCTATCGAAAACCAGTTTAATGCCAGGTAAAAAATAACCCAAGGCAACGCCTAGAATCATCGCTAAGAAAATCCAAAGAGTTAGGTATCGGTCTAAAAATTTTAATTTAGCTTGCATTTGTTTTAAACTAGGTAATTGGCGAATGTAAATACAATTGAAATTAATTCTATATTACTAAAACCTTACCTTGCATGGGGAGTTTAATAAACATGCAGCAGCGATTTGTATTTATTGGGATTTTATTGGTTTTATTGGGGTTTACCGCTTGTAAGCGAAAAAAGACAAGCAAAACTAGCACCTTAACGCCTTTGTATGCGATTGATTTTTCGCCAAAATTGGCTCAAACCGACACCCACTATTATTATACCGGTTATATGAAATTAGAAAATGCATGGCTTAATGAGGCTTCTGGATTATGCGCCAGCAGAAGCATAGCAGGCATGCTTTGGTCGCACAACGACAGCGGCGACCCTGCCCGTATTTTTGCCTTAGGATTGAAGGGTGAAGACTATGCCACCTGCTATATGGAAGGTGCCAAACATAAGGATTACGAAGACATTTGCATGGGTAAATACAAGCGGGCCAATAAGGCTTCTATTTTTGTGGCTGATATTGGAGACAATTTAAATAGTCGCTCACACATTAATATTTATGAATTTGAAGAGCCCACAGTTGATACTAGCTTGCGAAACGCCACCCTTACCATAGCGCCCGAAATGATACGCAAGTATCAACTTGAATTTCCGGATGGGGCAAGAGATGCTGAGGGCATTATGTTTGACCCAATTGAGGAGGCTATTTATATAGTTTCAAAACGTGAAAAGAAAATTGGGGTGTATAAAGTATTGGTTCAAACCGAAACCCTTGCCAGCCTTAGTTTGGTGGCACAATTACCTTTAACATGGGTGGTGGCAGCCGATATAAGCAGCGATGGAAAAAAAATAGTTATTAAAACAGGCGATGAAATATGGTATTGGGAGCGTAAAGGTTCTGAACCTTTGGGCGTTGTTTTGCAGCAGTTACCTCGTAAACTTCCCTGCAAGAAGGAAAAGCAAGGCGAAGCCTTTGCATGGAGTATAAAGGGAGATGCCTATTACACCTTAGGAGAAAGCAGCATATTTAGTGCATCAATTTTAAACTGCTATGCTAGCTACCCTTAGTTTTACTTTTTTTTACGTTGCCAAGTTTTTTAAAACGCTTAAGTGTTGCAGCCATTGCAGGTGTTATGGGGTGGGTAGTACGTAATTTTATTATCTCCTCTACTTCATGATAGAGTTCGGGGTATTTCTTACAAAAAAGAATTATTATTTCCATTCCGTACATAAAGACCGCAGGCTTGCAGGCAGGGTCTGCAATCCATGTTAATAAAATAGAAAGTAATTCACCTTCCTTGAAGGGTAATAAGGGCAAGTATTTTACTACACCTAATAGGTTTCGCTTTACCGTTTCGTTTGAAGTGATGAGTAGCGTGGGTAGTATTTTTTTATAATAGGGTTGAACCAAATTTGGCGCTTGCTTGCTTACATGACTTAAGAGCCAAGAGGCATATTCTGGAAAAGGGTGTTTAAGGGTACTGGTGGATAGTTCAACCAATTCTGGCAACAAATCTGGGTCTTTCAAAAAAAGGTTTGAAAGACTTGGAAAGCCCCTCATTCTTTGATTTGCGGCTATCAGTTCATAAACTTTATTTTGGGCAGGCACCATAGGGCTAATTTAGTGTACCAAAATTACAAAGCTTGTTGAAAAACTCCTTATATCTTCTTAAATTTATTAATATTTTAGTAATATGAAATTGTAACTATTGTAAAACCTTTGAAGAATGTCTAAGCGAAAATTGAAGTTGGCAGTGGTATCTGATATTCATTTAGGAACTTACGGATGCCAAGCGAAAGAAGTGAATTCCTATTTAAAATCGATTGAACCCGAAATATTGGTATTAAATGGAGACATCATAGATATTTGGCAATTTAGCAAGAGTTATTGGCCAAAATCGCATACCAAAGTAATACAGCGCATCTTTAAGATGATGTCTAGCGGCACTAAAATTTACTATTTAACAGGCAACCATGATGAGATGCTGCGCAAGTTTAGCGGCTTTAAATTAGGCAATTTAGAGCTATTGGATAAATTGGTACTTGAGTTAGATGGCAAGCGTGCATGGTTGTTTCATGGAGATGTTTTTGACATTACCATGAAGCATTCTAAATGGTTGGCCAAACTTGGCGCTGTGGGTTATGATACCTTAATCATAATTAATTCGGCTGTGAATTGGATTTCAGAAAAACTGGGACGAGGAAAAATTTCCCTTTCAAAAAAAGTTAAGAATAGCGTAAAACAGGCCATTAAATTCATTGATGATTTTGAGCAGACTGCCATGGATATAGGCATTTCTAAAGGATACGACTATGTGGTTTGTGGACATATCCATCAACCAGCCATGAAAACATTTACCAATGAATTAGGCAATGCCTTATATTTAAACTCAGGCGATTGGATAGAAAACTTAACCGCCCTAGAATACAATGAAGGGAACTGGAACTTGCATTACCATAAAGTAAAGACTGAGCTTGAACAATCAGAGGAAGAAGAAGAAGAATTGATGGATGGAATTCCAAGTATGGAGCACATTTATTTGTCGGTAGTAGAAAATGTGGTAGGAAAATCTAATTCCTAGCCAATTCTTTTTATTATCTTGACCCCAAAATACAAATCAAATGTTTGGGAGTGTAAGATTAAATAAGTTTATAAGCGATAGCGGTTTATGCTCTAGGCGCGAAGCCGATAGGTATATAGAACTTGGTCATGTTTTTTTGAATGGCAAAAGAGCAAAGGTGGGTGATGTGGTGAGAGGCGGCGATAAGGTGAGGGTTAATGGTATTTACCTTGATCCAAAAGCAGCTGATGATTTAGTTTTTATTGCCCTTAACAAGCCCATTGGTATTACTTCTACTACAGAAGATGGAGTGGAAGATAATATTGTTCAATTTGTAAATCATAGCAAACGTATTTTCCCGATTGGGAGGTTAGACAAAGATTCGCAAGGATTAATTTTCTTAACCAATAATGGTGATTTGGTTAATAAAATATTGCGGGCAGGCAATAAGCATGAAAAGGAATATATAGTTACTGTAAACAAACCCCTTACCAAAGAGGCCCTGGAGGGCATGGTTCAAGGGGTACCCATGCTGGGGGTTACCACAAAAAAATGTAAGATTATACAAGAAAGTCCGCTTGTTTTTAGGATAATCTTAGTACAAGGCTTAAACCGACAAATACGTAGGATGTGCGAACATTTTGGCTATGAAGTTACCAAACTAGAACGCATCAGAATCATGCACGTAACGGTTAAAGGTATTCCTTTAGGCGAGTGGAGGGAGTTAGACAGTGAAGAACTTAATACACTTTTTGCCCAATTGGAAAACTCTAAATCTACACACCCCGCTAAAACAAGTGCGAAGGCTAGCAGCGGTGTGGCCAAGAAAACTGCTGCTAAAAAAACAGGAGTTAAAAAAGTGGCGGCCAAAAAACGTGCATATAATGTAGGGTTCAAACCTAAAAAAAATAAATCTAGTTATACTACTGGCAGCAAAGTGAAGAGTCACGCTAGCAAGAGTAAGCGTAATGGCAAATAAGGAAAACAGCATACTTTATTTATCCCATGGAAAGCCCAATACTGGCGGTTATTTTCATGAAATTCATTTGGCCAAATCATTGGCAATTGAACTTAATAGTCAGTTAGTAGTTGAGCGCTATGAGCAATATTTTGAAGGTAGTTGGGGACATTTGCAATTACTAATTAAAGGGTTTAAAGCGGCAAGAGCAGCTGTTATTATTAGTGTGGCACGACTTAGCATTCCTGTTTTGTTGCGGAACATTTTCAATAACTCAAAAATTATTTTAGTATGGCATTACCATGATGAGCGGACTAATATTTCTTGGACACTTAAAAGTTGGTATGCCTTCAGTATATTTTGCCTTAAACTATTTCCAGCCAGTAAATGTAAGGTGGTGGTGGTGGCACCTTTTTGGGAAAAGTATTTTTCTGCCCAAATTGGTCCTGAAAAGGTGAGTTTGTTCCCAAATTTTTTCGAGCCGCAAGGCTACCAAAAATTTGAACACACCCCTAAAAAGAAAATGGTTCATTTGGGTCAGGTTTCTTTTAAAAACCACCCAGATTTAGCTTGGATTGCAAAGCAATTAAAGTTGGCAGGTTTTTCTTGTTACTTTAGTACGAATGACAACGCAAAAATGTACGACAAACAATTTGAAGACATTGAAATTAGGTATTTTAAAGACCATGAAAGTTATTTAAGTGAAATGGCTGCTGCTTTATACACCCTCGCCCTCCCCTATTTTAATGAGGGTTGGAACCGAGTGGCGCATGAGAGCTTGTTGGTGGGCACTTCGGTAATTGGTTATGCCAAAGGTGGCTTAGCAGATTTGCTTACCCTTGCCAATGCGGGCATTGCTCAAAACAAAGAAGAAGTGGTGAACCTTGTGTTAAGCAGAGAACGCTTTGGAAACAAAACATTGCTTAAGGCTTATGCGATTGAAAATACTTCAGGTAATTTAGTTGCCTTAAAAAATTGGATTAAAAAACTTTAACCGCCCCTTAAGCTTTAGAGACATATGATTGTATTTCCACCCTGTAAAATCAATTTAGGCTTACAAGTATTACAGAAACGTGCTGATGGATACCATGACCTGCAAACTATTTTTTACCCAGTTCCTTTGCACGATGCCTTAGAGCTTGTGGCGGGAAATAGCAAGGGTGAAAAGGCAGAGGTTTTAAATTATGGCTTAGCGGTACCCGGTAATAGTGATAACAATTTAATTATAAAGGCTTACGATTTATTGGCCAAAGATTTTGAATTGGGGCCTGTTACTTTTGCATTATTAAAGAACATTCCAATGGGCGCAGGCCTTGGCGGTGGCTCTTCTGATGGGGCTTATGCGCTTAAATTGCTTGCTTCATTTTTCGGGTTGAACCTAAGCAAGGATGCCCTTTTGGATTATGCATTAAAACTAGGCAGTGATTGCCCTTTCTTTATTTATAATGTGCCGTGTTTAGGCGAAGGTAGAGGTGAGCGCTTACAAGCCATTCACTTTTCATTGAAGGGATATTACTTGGTTTTAGTTAAGCCAGATATTCATGTGAGCACTGCTGCTGCCTTTAGCGGATTAAAGCTTTCAGATGATACAGCGAAAGATGGATTGGTTCAAACCGCCCTTAATAAAGAAATAAATTATTGGAAGGCTGAATTAAAAAATGATTTTGAGTGGAGTGTTTTTAACGCGCATCCTATCCTTGCAGATATCAAGGATAGTCTATACGCCAATGGTGCTTTATATGCTTCTATGAGCGGAAGTGGCGCTACAGTCTATGGAATTTTTGAGAAACCGCCTTTGCTTTCTAAAAAGTTTGAGGGGCACTTTTACTTTGAGTGCTTGCTTCCTTAGGCGTTGGTATCGCTTTCTATTTCGCCATCTCTTAAGCGCACAATTCGTTTGGCGCGCTTGGCTATGTCTTCTTCGTGTGTAACGATAATTACGGTATTGCCATTCTCATGAATTTTTTCCAACAAATCCATAATTTCATGAGAGGTTTTGGTATCTAAATTTCCGGTTGGCTCATCGGCTAAGATAATAGACGGATTATTAACTAAAGCCCTTGCAATGGCCACGCGCTGGCGTTGTCCGCCTGATAATTCATTGGGCTTATGCTCCATCCTATCTCCAAGTCCGACACTAGTTAAAGATGCCTCAGCTTTGGCTATTCTATCTTTTTTATTGATACCTGCATAAACAAGGGGCAAAGCCACATTGTCTAAGGCGGTGTTGCGTGCCAGGAGATTGAAGGTTTGAAATATAAACCCTATTTCTTTGTTTCTAATTTCGGCAAGTTCATCATCTGTCATCTTGCTTACATTGGTGCCATTGAGTTGATAGGTGCCGCGAGAAGGCGTATCTAAACACCCAAGGATATTCATTAAGGTTGACTTACCAGAACCGGAAGGGCCCATTAGGGCTACATATTCTCCTTTGTTAATATGTAAATCAACTTTTCTTAAGGCGTGTACTTCTACATCCCCAATGCGGTAAGTTTTTCCAATACCGTTTATTTCAATTACCGATTGTGGCACTATTTTTCAATGAATTTAGGAACTTTAAAATAATCACTATCCTTTGAAGGTGCATTTTTAAGTGCATCTGCTTTTGGTATGGTTTGACCGGGTAAATCTTCTCTTAACACATTTACACTTTCATTCATAAATATGAGAGGCTCTACGCCTTCTGTATCAACTTGATTTAGGGTTTCGATATAACTTAAAATCCGAGAAAGGTCTTTTTTAAGGTTTTCCTTTTCTTGGTCGTTAAATTCTAACTTGGCCAAATCTGCCAATTTATCAATGGTTTCGTTATTAATATCCATGGGATTGCAATTTAGTATTTATCACTTGAAATACTTGTTCTTTTAAGGTGTCAATATCATTTAAGGTTAAACCTTTGGTAGGAATGGGTTTGTGTATGTATTGCTTAATAATTCCTGGCCTGCCTTCAAATACGCCTTGGTCTGGAAATACTTCCCAATTTCCTATTATGGTAACAGGTAAAACTGGCAATTGTGTTTCGATGGCCATTCTAAAAGGTCCATCTTTAAAGGGTATTAATTGGGGTACTTTATTGCTAATAGTGCCTTCAGGGAAAATAACCATGCTGTTTCCTTCTGCAAGCCATTTCAGGGCTTTTTTGTAGGCCAAGGCAGCTTTTCTTGGCTCTCTTCTTTCAACGGCAATGTCTATGGTTCTAAACCAAATGCCAAAGAAGGGGATTCGCTCCAATTCGGCCTTGGCCATAAAGTTAAAAAACAAAGGCAACTTTACGGTTAAGGTTACAATATCTATTTGCGAGGTATGGTTTGGGGCTATTATATAAGATTGATGCGGATCGAGCGGCTCTTCTATAAACTGCTCTACCCTCATAAAGCCTATCATCAATAATATTTTACCCCACACCTTTCTTACTAAATGTCCAAAATGATAATATTTAGGATTACTTAGGCCAAGGCGTATCAATGGATATAATAGGATAAACCAAATTACAACCCATAAGCCAAAGTAAATGGCATAGGCTGCTTTGAATGGATTTTTAGAGAGTTTAAATGCCACTAATTTTTTAATTATGGATTAAAATTGTTGGTCAAGGTCTTGGCTCCATTTTTCAGGATTGCTTGCCCAATTGCTTAGGGCTTGTTGCTCTGGAATTGTTATATATCCCTTTTCGGCAGCCACATTTACCAAGGCACTATAATTACTTAATGAAAAATAAGGACAGTTGGCGTTTTCAAAATTTTGCTTTGCTGTATTAAATCCATACGTAAATATACAAGTCAGCCCTAAAACTTCCACGCCAAAATCTCTTAAAGCTTCAATAGCTTGTAAACTGCTTTTACCTGTAGAAACTAAATCTTCTATCACCACTACCCTATCTCCAGGCTTAATATCACCCTCTACTTGCTTGCCCATTCCGTGCTTTTTAGGTTCTGAACGTACGTAGCCAAATGGCAATTCCATTTCATCTGCAACCAATGCTCCGGGTGCAATTCCGGCAGTGGCTACCCCTATGATTGCTTGTACATTTGGAAATTTTTCTTTAACAAGACTTGCAAGTGCTTTTTTAATATCGGTTCTAATAGCAGGATGTGAAAGTGAGAGTCGGTTATCACTATAAATTGGCGACTTTAACCCACTGGCCCAGATAAAGGGTTGGCTGGGACTTAACTTTATTGCTTTAATTTGAAGCAAATATTCTGCTATCTTTGTTTCCGTATCTATCTTATGTTGCATACGCGCAAATGTATAAATTTTTCATAAACGATAAGCCATTAATCATCTGCAAAGATATTCCCAGTGAAACTAGGTTTGCAGACTTGGAGGTATTTACTAATCAAGACCTAGAAAAGCCTTTGGAATTGGTAAGAAAAATTGAGGAACCAACTGCAAAAGGGGGTATCTTAATTTGTGCTGACCCAACCCAGGTACTGATAACTTTTAAGTCGCAGTTTACCACCATACATGCGGGTGGAGGAATAGTATTTAATGAAGATGGGCAATTGTTATTAATGAAAAGATTGGGGAAATGGGATTTACCAAAGGGTAAAATTGATCCAGGCGAAACGGTGGAAGAAGGCGCTAAAAGAGAGGTTGAAGAGGAATGTGGAATTAAAGACTTGGAAATAGTATCTTACTTTAAGGACACTTTTCACACCTATAAATTGCAAGGCCATCGATTTTTGAAGGTATCGCATTGGTATCAAATGCATACAACTTTCAAGGGCGCCTTAATCCCTCAGTTAGAGGAAAACATTACGGAAGTGATTTGGGAAAACAAGGAAAACATCAATCCTGAGAAGATGGATACGTATGAATCTATTAGAGAATTATTGTTTGATTTTTATGCTGTTTAGCATTAAATAACAACCTCTTTAGGGACAAAATCGGTTATTTCGCCACCATTACGTATTAAATCTCTAACAACAGAGGAGCTTATTGGGGTATAAGCAGGATCGCACATTAAGAAAACGGTTTCGGCTTGCGGGTAAATGATTTTATTCATTTGCGCAATATTTTTCTCGTAGTCAAAATCGGCCATATTACGAATCCCTCTCAAGATAAATTGGGCCCCAATTTGTTCACAATACTTTACGGTTAAACCTTCATAAAAATCGGCTTTAACTTTTAGGTTATTTTTAAAGATATCGTTGATCCATTGAATCCTTCTTTCGACAGGAAAGAGGGTAGCTTTATTGATATTATGGCCAATCCCAACAATAATTTCGTCAAAAATTGGCAAGGCTCTTTCGATAATATTAACGTGACCAACTGTTATTGGGTCGAAAGTGCCGGGAAATAGGGCTATTTTTTTCATGAGAATACTCAAAAATAAACAACAAATCCTAAACCACCAAATCCTGCAAGCCACAGATAATATTCTGCCACAAATGCACAGATAGAGAACTGCCACAGATTCACAGATGGTTTTACAAGAGAGGTTAAATAATCAAATAAGAGTTATAACAAATAGAATTACAAATTTCACCCTGAATAAAGAGTTGTAGGAAACCTGCGCATTAAACAACTGAATTTTAAAAATTAAACTTAATGTGTAAATTAAGATTATAAACATTTCTAATTTATTAATCAACTAAAAATCAAATTTTTAAACCCATGTCACAAGATAAATTTATTCATAAAGACAAAAGTTATCAAATTATTGGAGCTTGTATGGAGTTGCATAATCAACTTGGTTCCGGTTTCCTTGAAATAGTTTATAAGGATGCTTTAGAAATTGAGTTTAACAAACGAAACATAAAATATGAACGAGAGAAATGTTATTCTGTATACTACAAAGGTATTTTACTTCCTCATAACTTTTATGCCGACTTTGTGGTTTTTGATGATATAATTATAGAGGTAAAAGGCGTGAAGGATATCAACCCAGAACACAAGGCTCAAGTTATTAATTACCTTAAGGTTTCAAGAAATCACTTAGCATTACTTGTAAATTTCGGAAAGCCAACACTTGACTATCATCGATTTGTTTTATAAATAATGCTTCGAAAAGAAGTCTGATTTTTTTACTAATGCTTTTAATGTTTGATACCAATATATTTAAAGCATCTGTGGCATCCTAACTGTGAATCTGTGGCAACATATCTGTGCATCTGTGGCAACTTATCTGTGAATCTGAGGCAACTTATCTGTGAATCTGTGGCAACTTATCTGTGCATCTGTGGCAAAATATCTGTGAATCTGTGGCAACTTATCTGTGAATCTGTGGCAACTTATCTGTGCATCTGTGGCAACCTAACTGTAGCTGACGAAGAAGGAGAAGGTGGATTGACCGTATTCTTTGCGCTTCTCAAACCCTTTTATAAAACTTAAATCTTGCAAGGTAGCATGTTCAATGATTGCAATTCCTTCTTTGGCTAGTATTGATTCGCCCATTAGTATTTCAGCCAAAGCTGGGATTCCCGATAATCCATAAGGTGGGTCAGCAAAAACAATATCAAACTGAGTTTTATTCTGATTTAAAAATGTAAACACATCCTGTTTACGTGCCTTTATTTGGTTCAAACCGAAACCTAATGAAGCCTTTTTAATAAAATTAACACATCCGAAATCTTGGTCGACACTAATTACCTCTGCGGCTTTTCTAGAGGCAAATTCATAACTCATATTACCTGTACCTGCAAATAAATCCAACACTTTAATCCCTTCCAGATTCATCCGTGCATCCAACATATTAAAGAGGCTTTCCTTTGCTCTATCTGTAGTTGGCCGAACAGGGAGTCCTTTGGGTGCTTGAATGAGCAATCCCTTTTTTTCGCCCCCAATTATTCGCACAATATCGCAGAAGATTCAGTGAAAAATTGGTATTCAGCAAATTCTTTAAAACTTCCTGGATAAACAAAGTTCTTAGGTTTAATGGCAAACTGAACACTTCGAACATACTTTGCCAACAAACCTTGAATGCTTGGTAGCACTGGAGAGTTGCCATAAATTACAACATCACAGGCATGCGATATTTGCAATTGCTCTGCACAAGCCAAAAGAAAATAAACAATTTCTGTTTCGTTTTCAAAGGCATAGGTATTGTAGAATTTGAGTTCTTTATCGATGTTTAGCAACTCAAAATAACCTGGATGTATTTGTAAGTGTAATTTATTTGCAGCTTCTGAAAACTGCTGATGTTCTACAGCTTTTATAAACAATAAAGAAGAATGAAAAACATCAACCATTGGCATATTAAAACGAATTAATTTTATCAATTCATTTCTTACATTGAACAAGGAAGCCGTTTGTTGCACATGCATTTTACAATACAAAACTTGTGAGTTTGGTAAAATATGATGATTGAGTTGATGGTAGCTTTCTGTTTCAATAATATTTAAGAGCGAATCAGGAACCAAAGTGCAATTACCATCAGAAATTACCACTTTTCTATCTTTAAACTTTACTTTCAAACCATCCATTAACGGGGCGATTGATTTAAGCTCATCATAAGATAATTGAAGAAAATTTTGTTGAATACCAGAAAACACTTTCATTTCAAGTATTTGCTTGGCAGCTGGATCATAGGTTACCGAACTGATATGATTTGGCGAGAAAAAAAGTACATTTGTCAGCCTTTGGTTATCAATAGCATGATATTGATTATCTGAATATGTTTTAGTGTTTATGGATAGCACAATATTTCCTTGTTACCTTCGCAAAGTAGTAAAACCAAAACAAATAAAGAATAGTGCAAATATTTAAACCACAAAATCCAGCATTTGAAGCCATGATTAAAGAGAAAATGGCACATAACCATTTTATGAATCATTTAGGCTTTAAAGCCACCAGCATAGCGGCTGGCAAGGTAGAAGGCATTTTAGAAATAAAACCAGAGCACAAACAGCAAATAGGATTTTTGCATGGTGGCGTTAGCGCCACCTTAGCAGATTTGGCAGCAGGATTTGCAGCCTTTACGCTTATAAAGGAGGGCCAAACCTTGGTTACCATAGAATTGAAAATTTCTTACCTTAATCCTGGTATTGGAGAAAAAGCATTGGCGATAGGGACTGTTTTAAAAATCGGGCAAAAGGTGGCCTTTGCAGAAGCAGAAATTTACTCGATGCAAGGGGAAGATCGATTACTTATTGCAAAAGCTTCTGGAACCTATGCCATTATTGAAATTTAGCTTACTTCTTCCATTTAATGCCGCAGCCAATGGCTTTGGTAACAGAGTTTAGGATAGGTTTTCCTGCCAAAAAAGCATCTAAAGCATTTTCAAGATACTTTTCTTTTACCAATTTAGGGTCCTCAAAATTATCATCAATGGCGCCAATGTAAATTACATTTCTTTTGGCATCTAAAACAAATACATGAGGCGTACGCATGGCACCATAGGCTTTAGCAATGGCTTGTGACTCATCTATTAAATACAAAAAAGGATATTTGTATTTCTTAGCCCGCTTCTTCATATTTTCATAGCTATCCTCAGGTTCGCGCACAGGGTCATTGGGATTAATAGCTACAACCGGCATTCCTTTAGGTGCATATTTTTTATGCAAGGCAATAATTCTTTGTTCATATGCCTGAGAAAAAGGACAATGATTACAAGTGAAAATAATAATAAAACCTTTACCCTTTGCAAGACTAGCCAGAGAATACATTTTACCGTCTGTGGCTTTAAGGTTAAAATCTACGGCAGTATCTCCGGGTTTATATCCAGAGGTTTGGGCAAAATTCTGGATACTGGTGACTAATAAAAAGGTTAAAAAAACAATTACTTTTTTCATGGTTGTATTTTATCTATTATGGCTTTAAGGGTTGCTAAATTAAGTTCGCCTTCATTAAAAAATCTTTTGTTATCACTTCCTCTAAAAATTAGCGTTGCAGGCAATGATCCTTCCCACAACGGTTCAACCAAATTAACCCAAACATTGGGGTCAGTTTCACTCATCCACCAAACTTCAGAATTTATTTTTTTGCTCACAAGAAAAGGTTTCAGTTTGGGCTCTACTTGCTTTTTAAAATCATTGCTAAGCAAAATAACCTTCACTTTCTTACCTTGGTACTCTGAATTTATCTGTTCAAAAATGGGAAGTTCTTCTACACAGGGTTTGCACCAAGTTGCCCAAAAATTAAGGATATAAAGAGTATCACTTTTACTATTTAACAAAGCAGCTAGTTCTACCTTATTAATGGTTTTTACCTCTTGGGCAAAAGTAAAATTCCACACAAAAAGCTGAACCAAAAAGATAAAAATATATTTCATAATTTAATACCCAAACATAGATTGCTTGCATCCTCTAAATCTGGCACAATATAACTATAAATAGCTAAGGAATCATTAATTTCAAAAGTCAAAGTCTCCCCCACTTTACTTACATTTTCGCTATTTTTTTCGGTCGGTTTGAACCAAAACAACAGGCAATTCTGCTAGAATAACCGACAAAAAAGAATTGCTTGTTGAAAGTATTATGCCCATTTTTATAAAAAGTGTAAAACAAAGTTAAGGAAAGCGGCTTTATTTGTGTGTTGATTATATAAATTTTGAATCGTTTTTAACATGAAGTTAAGTTTTTTAGGTGCGGCAAGGCAAGTTACAGGAAGTATGTATTTAGTTACACTGGATACGGGATATAAAATACTTATTGATTGTGGAATGGATTATGAAATGAAAAAAAATCCTGTTAGCAGAGGTTATTTATTTCCATTTGAGCCTGTGACTATCGACTTAGTAATCTTAACACATGCGCACATAGACCATAGCGGCAATTTGCCAGCTCTAACTGCAGGTGGGTATAAAGGGTCAATTATTTCCACACCAGCAACAGCCGAACTTACCTCATTTTTACTATTTGACTCGGCCAATATCCAATGGAATGATTACCGCAAAAACTTAGCAAATACAAAGAAAACAAGGAGAGAGTTTATACCTAAACCCCTGTTTACAGAAAAACAAGTGCAAGAATGTGTTGACCAATTTTTAACACTTCACCTGCATAAACCCTTTAAGGTAAATGATCAAATTTCTATTAAATTAATAGAGGCCGGACATTTGCTAGGAGCAGCTAGTATAGAATTAAGTATAACTGAAAAAGGCGTTACACAAAAAATAGGATTTACTGGAGATTTAGGAAGAACCAATAGTAAATTAGTTAAGAATGGGGAATTTTTTGAGAATATAAATTACCTCATAACAGAATCTACTTATGGCGGAAGAAAACACTTAGTTGAGAAGAATCCAGAGGATGAATTATTATCGTATATCCAAAAAACTTGTATCGAATTTAGAGGCAGATTGGTTATACCAGCCTTCAGTGTTGGCAGAACCCAAGCCATTGTTTTTACCATTCATCAATTAAAACAAAAAGGATTAATCCCAGGCTGGTTAAAGGTTTTTGTGGATAGCCCTTTAGCCATTAAAAGTACACCTGTTTATGAAAGACATCCCTACTTATTAAACGAAGAAGCCGCTAACTTTTTAAGAACACATGGCAACTTGTTTCATTTCGAAGGAATAGAATATTTGGAAGGAATGGATGAGCATGATGAACTTTTGAAATATTATGACCCCTGCATTATCATTAGTGCCGCTGGCATGGTAGAAGGGGGACGTATTCAAGAACATGTAACCAATAATATAGAAAATCCTTACAGCACTATTTTAATCGCAGGATTTTGTGCAGAAGGAACCCTAGGACATCGTTTATTGCAAGGGCAATCTTCTATTAGAATTAAAAATAAGGATAGAAACATCTATGCAAAAATTGCCAGAACAGATGTATTTAGTTCGCATCCCGACCATGATGAGGTAAAAAATTACGTAATGAATGCCCAAGAAAAAAGTGGTGATAATTTAAAAAAGATATTCTTAGTTCATGGCGATGTCCCACAACTTATGGCCATGCAGGCAGATTTAACTGCCGAAGGCTTGGGAGATAAAGTTGTAGTACCAGATATGCAAGAAGACTTTTACTTATAAAAATGGGATACTTAGCCGCATTTGCTACCTTACTTTGTTGGACCCTTGCTACCTATGTTTTTGCTTTTGCTTCCCGCAAAGCTTCACCAGCCTCTGTTAATAGAGTTAGGCTATTATATGCTACCGTTGCCTTAAGTATAATTTGCTGTATTTTTTTCGGTTTGAACCCAATTGAATTATTTACAAATATTAATGCACAGCAATATTTATGGTTTGGAATTTCGGGATTTTTAGGACTCACCCTAGGAGATTATTTTGCGTTTTCAGCTTTTAAAATATTAGGTAATAGAAGAACAAGTTTGTTTTCTTGCTTTGCCCCAGGTGCAGCATTTTTAGGGGCAAGCCTATTACTAGATGAAGGCATCACGCTGCAAGGTCTAATTGGCATGTTGGTGTCAGTAATAGGAATTCTCATGCTTGTATTATCAAGAAAAGAAAAAGAAGGAGTAACACAAGAAGGCCATGGTAATTTTATCGTCGGAGTTATGTATGGCATTTTAGGTGCGGTTGGACAAGGCATTGGATTAGTTTTTGCAAAAAAAGGATTTGCCGTATCGGCTCCAAATTTCCACCCTATTTATGCCACTTGGGTGAGGATGCTAATAGCGGCAGTAAGTGTTTATATTATTGGTGCATTTAAGGTAAATTTATGGCAAGAGTTTAAAGATATAAGTTTCAATAAATCGATAATTAAACAGGTTGCGGTTGGTACTCTTTTTGGGCCTATGATTGGGATAAGTTTTTCTTTGTATGCAGCTACCCATTTGCCCGCAGGTGTGGCACAAACTATTTTTTCTATGTTGCCTATAACCGTTTTAATTGCAGCTGTAATTTGGTTCAAAGAAAAAGTAAACCTACTCTCCTATTTAGCAGTAGCCATAAGTTTGGCAGGGGTAATGATTCTTGTTTGGCGTTAAGCTTAGGGTTTAATACCTTGCAACAAGTATGAATAACTCAGACATTGCAGACATCTTAAAAGCCTATGCCGACCTTAGTGAATTGCATGGTGGAAACCCCTTTAAAATTAAATCCTTTAGCAGTGCCTCTTTTAAAATAGATAAAATGCCAAGCCCTTTAATGGGTAAATCAGTAGAAATGCTTGCCTCCTTGGAAGGGATTGGCAATTCTATTGCAAAAGTGGTTTTTGAAATTTGCGCACACAGTCGTTTTCCAGAACTAGAAGAGTTAATTGCACAAACCCCTGAAGGAGTTAGGGAAATTATGCGCATTAAGGGCATTGGCCCTAAAAAAGTGGCTGTCATTTGGAAAGAGCTAAACATTGAAACTATTGGCGAATTGCTTTATGCCTGTAAAGAAAATAGATTGGTTCAAGCCAAAGGATTTGGACTCAAAACACAAGAAGCAATCATCAAGCAAATAGAATTTATGTTTGCCAGTGCAAATAAATTCCATTATGCTAAAGCCTATCCAAGTGCCATTGGATTACTTGATTTACTTAATACGTTACCAAGTATAGAGCAAGTGGAATTGTGCGGAGAAATTAGACGAGGGTTTGAAATCCTAACCTCGATTGAGTTACTCATAGAAACTGACAATCAAACCGAAACAATGCAAGCCATAACAGCATTGCCAGGCATTCTAAAAAACCAAGAAGTTTTAACCTATAATGGCTTTGCACTTACGCTCAATTATTGCGATAGCAACTCTTTTGCTTGGGAATTGTTTAGGTTAAGCGCAGCCTCAGAGCATACAGAATCCATCTTATCGCGCATTGGATTTCCTCTGCCAGAGGTAAGAGATGAAGAAGAAATTTATGAAGCTGCCGAGCTCCCATTTATTCCAGTAGTTTTAAGAGACAATAGAGGAGAAATAGCATTAGCTGCAAACAATCAACTTCCCAATTTAATCACTTACCAAGATTTAAAAGGGCCTTTACATAATCATTCTACTTGGAGCGATGGCTTAAATAGTGTAGCTGAAATGGCTAATTTTTGCATTGCACAAGGTTTTGAATACTTAGGCATGGCCGATCATAGTAAGAGTGCATTTTATGCTAATGGTTTATCGGAGGAACGTGTGTTTGCTCAACAAAAAGAAATAGCTGGGTTGAACCCACAATGGAGCAATTTCAAAATTTTTACAGGCATTGAATGCGATATATTATATGATGGAAGTTTAGATTATTCGAATGAAGTACTCAAAACGTTCGACTATATCGTAGCAAGTATTCATAGTGTTTTAAAAATGCCTGAAGAAAAGGCAATGGAACGATTGATCAAGGCCATTGAAAATCCATATACAACTATTTTAGGGCATCCAACAGGGCGTTTACTATTAATGAGGGAAGGCTATCCCATTAACCATAAAAAAGTGATTGATGCTTGTGCGGCCAATAAGGTGATAATTGAGTTAAATGCCAACCCTTACCGTTTAGATTTAGACTGGAGACATATCAATTATGCGCTAGAGAAAGGTGTTATGATTAGTATTAATCCAGATGCACATGAAACAGCAGGATTTTTGGATATGCATTGGGGCATTGTAGCGGCACAAAAAGGCGGACTTACCAAAGAAATGTGTTTCAATGCTAAATCCGCCTTAGAATTAGACGCGTGGTTTAAAACCAAACGAGGTTAATTAACTTCTTTCTATCACCCAAGCAGCTACTTTTGGTCCAAGCTCTTTTTGAGACCTTGCGCCTACAAATACGCCAATATGTCCACCTGGAAAAGCATATTCTTCTTTGTCTTTAGAACCTACTATTTTCATAACAGGACGCGTAGAACTGTTTGGAATAATATTGTCTTCTGTAGCAAAAATATTAAGGAAAGGCATGGTCACATTCTTTAAATTTACCTTGTGATTACCCAATTCAAATTCTCCCTTAATCAATTTGTTGTCTCTCCATAAATCTTTAATGTATTTTCTAAACATTTCACCGGCCAAATCAGGACAATCATTCTTCCATTTTTCCATGCGCAAGAAATTTGAAAGCTTTGCTTCATCTTGCATCATATCTACCATTCCAAAATATTTACTAATATCTGCACTTGGCTTTAGGGAACCGAAACCTGCATTAAGCATATCAGCAGGGATAATTCCAAGGCTATCTACCATTACATCCACATCCAAATCTTTGGTCCATTTGTAAAGCATGCATTCATTTTCTCCAAAATCATAAGGCGTAACATAAACAGTTAAGGTCTTTAATTTCTCTGGGAAAATAGAGGCATAAATGGTGCTAAAAGTGCCGCCTTGGCAAATACCCATTTTATGGATTTTCGGACTTTTAGTCGATTTACGGATAAAGTCTACAGCATCATTCATAAAACCAAGGATATAATCTTCCATGGTTAAAAACTTATGTTGTTGTTTTGGGTATCCCCAATCCATGATGTAAATATCTAAGCCTTCATCCAATAATTTTTTCATTAAACTTCTGTCGGGTTGCAAGTCTAATACATCCTGTCTATTCATGATGGCAAAAGAAACTAATACAGGGATTTTAGACTTGGCTGGGGTATCACGTTTATAATGATATAACTTCACTAAATCATTTTCCCAAACAAGTTCTTTAGGGGTAGTTCCCACTTGAACATCTTCTACTTTAGAAAGTACTTCATAACCCTTCACCATTTTCTGACTGGTGGTATGAAGCTCTTCCATCATACCTGCAAAATTGAAATTTTGTAACATACGCTAATAAATTATAGGCTAAATATAATAAGATTTAAAAAAAAAGCTACAGAAATTTGGATCACCAAAATCTGCAGCCTTTATAACTAAACAAACCCTAAACTTTTAATTGTTCTTTGCAGCTTTCTTAGGTGCAACTTTCGCTTCTTCAACCGCAACTTCTTCTGTATCCATTTGTTTTTCAAGCGTGTTAACACGCTTTCTTAATTCATAAATGGTTTTATATAACTCATCCATTTCGGTGCGATTGATGATAGGCAAATGAGCCATTGCCTTTTCCATTTGTGCTTCAATTTTCTTCTTAAGTGTCAATTGCATAGCACTCACTTCACTCATTAACTTAGAATATTCTTCGGTTTCAAACAAGCTTATGAAATTTTTATCATTATGATTTAACCACTCTTGGTAAACAGTCATGAAGCTTTTAAACTCTTCTCCACTGCGCATTTTAGTATATAAGTTTTCAGAAAACTGATCCATAGCTTTTAGGCCAGTGGTATACATCATATACTGTAACTGAGAATTCTTCATGTTGTATACAGCCATCATATTTGCCATTTCTTTGATTACATCCATTTGCTGGGTAGTGGCATTTGAAGGCATAATTTTAGTGAATGGAGCAAAACTAGCATTCATTTGATTATTCCATTGTTGGTAGTTATTAAACATGCTACCAAACATATCAGCAGGCATCATTTCATTCATTTGCTGTTGCATGTTTCCTTTCATGGTATCAAACATTGACTTGTTCATATCCATCATTTTACCCATGTTTTCTTTCATATCACCACCCATATTTCCCATAAAACTCTTCATGAAATCTGGTTGCATATGAAACATTTTATCCATCATTTCTTTGTATGCATCTGTATTAAACATTTGCTTAAACATCTCTGGAGTATACGTTTTATCTTGCAAAGAAGTCATCATTGGCATCATAAATTGATACATTTTCATGAACATTTCTGCATTGTTAAATAAACCTGAAAAAGAATTTTTAGCGGTACCATCATTCATCTGAGACATCATTTGATTATAGGCGCCTGTCATGGTTTCTTTCCAAGAGTTGAACATTCCTAACATACCATTCATATCTGTATTCATGGAACCAGCAACAGGCATAGTCTTGAACATATTTTGGCTCATGTCTACCCAATTTTTACCCATATCCATTTGGCCTTTCATCCAATTATTAAAAAAATCAAAAGCTGGCATATTTGCATTTTGAGCATTGGTTTGGTTGAACCAAGACATTTGATTATCGTACCATTTCTTGAAAAAGTCTGAATTAAAATCAACAGATGAAGAATTAAACATTGCCTTTTGCATTGTTTCTGCTGCATTGTTGAAAGTTTCTGCTGCTTGCTTTTGCATATCTGCAAAAGTTTCGAACATGTTTTTATTTTCCATTTTTTTGGGTATTATTGTCTTTTGTTACTCAGACTGTTTGTTGGCCTGAAATCGGGCGCAAAATTAATACAAATTATTTATTTTCAATATAGTTACTGTTAATTTATCATCAATTAGGTTCAAACCCTTGTGGCACTAAGAGAGAAATTAATAAAGTATTATTTAATTTTAAATACTACAAAAAATTTTATTCCATAGAATTATCGAAATTCTGCGTAAAAGTGGCACATTCGTAAAAATTTTTACAACTATGAACGCACCAAAAATTGGAGATGTATTTACCCATGACATTACTTACACGCAAGAAAACGTTAATTTATATGCGCAAATTAGCGGCGATGTAAACCCTTTACACATTAATGAAGAAGTAGGCAAAAGCAGCATGTTTGGCCGTTGTATTATTCATGGGCACTACAGTGCAAGTGTTTTCACAAAAATATTTGGCACTTTGTTGTATGCTGATGGGCATATATACATGAAACAAAACAACACTTTCTTAAAACCAATGTTTGTAGATACTGCTTATCAGGCTGTAATTACAGTTAAGGAAGTTTTCCCTGAAAAAAATAGGGTACTTTACGAAACCAAAGTAATTGAACTTGCAACAGGCGCAGAGACCATTACAGGTGAAGCCTTATTAATGAACAAAAAACACTATGTTTGGTAGGTAAAATTTAAACATCGTAAAAAGGCAGAGAAACAAAACAATTAGTTTCGATTCTCTGCCTTTTTGTTTTTAGCCATAATGTATTTACTTAAATATTTAGTACTCGTATGCAAATGATGTTGCAATATTTGCCCTATAAAATTTTGTTGCCGATGTTCGCCAAGGGTTTGTGTTAACACACTTAGTTGTTGAAATAATTTGGGTTCAAACCGCCCCTTATTAAAATTGTTGTTTACTATTTTTTTTCCGGTTTGAACCGAAGATTCCCATACTATTTTGCTTGTATATAAAGTAACTGCATGATCAGCAAATTGGGCATAGTCATCAGCAATAAAACCTGGCCAAGGTAATTCTTGGGCTATCCCCTCGGCACCAATTGTGGTTGTGATGGATGGCGTTTCACAAACTAAAGCATCCAATAGCTTTCCTTTTAAGCCTGCCCCAAAATACAAAGGGGCTAAACATACCCTTGCCGACTGCATCACATGGTTTACCTCTTCTGCCCTACCCTTGATTAAAAATCCGGTTTTATCATGGTTTAGTTTAAGTATTTGTTCATCACAATAAGCACCATAAATTAGCATAGTGGCATCAGGTAATTTCTTGCGAATTAAGGGCCAAATGTGTTCCTTTAAGGCGTTCACAGCATGACGATTTGGTTCATGATAAAAGTTGCCAATAAATACAAAATCCTTTCGCAATTCAAAACTTGGACGCGCCTCATCATTTGGTTCAAGCCAAATCGGAAAATAAAAAAGCAAACTTGGTAATACTTTAAAAGTATCAACTAACAATTGATATTCAAACTGAGATATAATTAAACTTAAATCGCATCTTAAAATGCTTGCAATTTCTCTTTTGGCAAATTGGTTTTGAAGTTCATTTAAACCCAAAGGAATACCCATTTTATTTGCTTGCTGGCGGGCCTTTCTTAAAAAATGAAGATCTTCTGTATCCAGTATCTTTATGGCATTTGGGAGTGCTTCTGAAACGCGCCAACCAAATTGTTCCTCCATCATAAACCGATCAAAAACAACCATTCCTGGATTTATTTCAACCAATAACTTGTCAAAATCATCATCGTTTGGCTGTATTGAATAGGATTTTATATCAAGAGTTTCTAAGGGAAATGCATGTTCACTGTGTATAGCAGGTGTGGCAAAAATCACCTGGTAATCATGGGCTAAAAACCCTTTTATCAATTGCATCATTCTAAGTCCCGCTGCGCTGGAGCTAGGTTCGGGCCAAACATAACCAATTATTAAAATAATGCGTGATTCCATATTGCAAATAAACCTATTTTTGCCTTTGAATTTATTAAGTTATGTTAGGATTAAAACTTGCCACAGACCCCAGATGGGTAAATATTGTAGAAGAAAACATTGAATCTATATTATCAGACCATGCTTGGTGCGAGCAAAAAGCGGCTACAAATGCAATTACAATTATCACTAATAATTCTGAACATTCAGATTTGGTAAGTGCAATGCTTACCATTGCCAAAGAAGAAGTAGACCACTTTGAGCAAGTGCATGAAATAATAAAAAAACGAGGTTTAACACTTCACCGTGAGAAAAAAGATGAGTATGTAAATGATTTGATGAAATTTCTTAAGAAAGATGGTAGTCGAAAAGCATCCTTTGTTGATAGGATGTTGTTTTCTGCCCTAATTGAAGCTAGAAGTTGCGAGCGCTTTAAGATACTTTCTAAGAACATTAGCGACCCTGAGCTTTCTGAATTTTATAGAAACTTAATGGAAAGTGAAGCCAACCATTATACTGTATTTTTAAGCTTTGCAAGAAAGTACGGAGACGGAATTGACGTAGAAAAACGCTGGAAAGAATGGTTAGAATATGAAACTAGCATCATTGTTAACTATGGAAAAAAAGAAACAATGCATGGATAATCAAAAAAAAGCCCAGTTTTAAATTTACTGGGCTTTTTTTAGAATTACATATTTAAAATTATAACATGGTTGTAGGGCAAGTATAGCTTGTTTTAGGAATGGTAGTTTCGCTAAGAAGTTTAAAGCCTCCCAATATATTTACCAAATTATTAAATCCACGTGCTTTTAAAATAGAAGCAGCAATTACAGATCTATACCCACCGGCACAATGTAAATAATAGGTTTCATTAGGCTGAATATGGCTCATGTTGGCATTGATAAAATCTAAAGGGAAATTTTCGGCACCTAATAAATGTTGACTTTTAAATTCACTTTCTCTTCTTACGTCAAGTAAATTTACTGATTGGTTAGTTAGGTAGAAAGAGGCAAATTCATTGGCATCCATATCTGCAATTGAATCTATAGGTAAACCTGCATTATTCCAAGCACTAATGCCACCTTTTAGGTATCCTTTGGCATTATCGTATCCAACACGAGACAACCTAAGCACAACTTCTTCTTCTCGTCCTTCTTCTACTACAATTAAAATTGGCTGTTTAAGGTTAGTAATTAAAGTACCAACCCATGGAGCAAAACTATCGTCAATCCCAATGAAAATAGAACCCGGAATAAACGCCTTTGTAAAATCATCTTTCTTCCTAGTATCAATAATAAGCGCAGATTCTACTTCTTGAATCAATTGAAATGCCGCTGGTGCTAAAGGTGCAGTTCCTAGTTTTATGACTTCATCAATGGGTGGCATTCCACCTAAAATATTCATCAAAACATTGTGCGGAAAATATTGTGGAGGTTCAACTAATCCATCGGTAACTTCCTTAATAAACTGGGCTTTGCTTAAACCTGGTTGGAGTGCATAGTTTACCTCCTTTTGATGACCCAAAGTATCGGTGGTTTCTTTGCTCATATTTTTACCACAAGCACTGCCAGCACCATGTCCGGGATAAACAATCACCTCATTTGCCAAAGGCATGATTTTATTTTGCAATGAATCAAACAATAAACCCGCTAAATAATCTGGAGTAATTTCGGCTTTTACTTTTTGAACCAAATCCGGTCTACCCACATCTCCAATAAATAAGGTATCACCCGTAAAAATAGCTATATCTTTACCCGAATCATCTCTTAATAAAAAGGTGGAAGACTCCATGGTATGTCCAGGCGTATGCAATACCACAATTTGGGCATTCCCAAACTTTAATATTTCACCATCTGTTGCCACATGAGCTTGATAAGCGGGTTTAGCTGTTGGACCAAACACAATGGTCGCGCCCGACTTTTCTGCTAAGTCGATATGCCCACTTACAAAATCGGCATGAAAATGCGTTTCGAGAATGTATTTAATTTTTGCGCCATTTTTTTCTGCACGTTCAAGGTATGGGGCCGACTCACGCAAAGGATCAATGATAATTGCTTCTCCATTGCTTTCTAGGTAATAGGCAGCTTCTGCCAAACAACCAGTATAAATCTGTTCAATTTTCATAGTTAAGAATAATTTGTTTGCGTATTTTTAATAACACAAAGGTTTAGTATTCTCAATAGAAAAAATGTGACAAAAGTAACATTACAGGCAAAAAATAACTGATAGAAATCAGTTATTTTTTACAGCAAAGATTCAAGAAGTTTTAATCAAAAAGTTATTTGCCATCCAATATCACAGGGGTGTTGCCTTTTCCCATGATGATTATTTTAGCATTAGATGATTTTGCTAATTCTAGATTTGCTTTAATAGTTTCGTATTGCAATTGTTTATCAGTTAAGCCAGTGCTAATAATGCGTTGGTAATCTGCAATACCTTGGGCCTCCACTCTTTTTCTTTCAGCTTCTTGTTTTTCTTTTTGAAGTACAAATTGCATTTTTTGAGCATCTTGCTCTGCATTAATTTTCGACTCAATACTCGCTTTAACAGAAGCAGGCAAAGTGATATTTCTCACCAATAATTGCTCTAAGATAATGCCTCTATCCCTAAAACTTTTTTCAATGGTTTTATAAATTCTATTTTGAAACTCGTCTCTGCGACTAGAATATAAGGCTACTGCATCATAATAAACGGCATTGTCTCTAATAGCAGTTCTAGTAATTGGGCGGATAATTTTTGTATTATAGTCTAAACCCGTTTCATTTAAAATTTTAGGGGCATCAGAGGGAACCACCTTAAATAAAACGGTTAAATCAATGGTTACTTCCAAACCATCGGCTGTTAAAATTCTAATGGCATCATCCCCTACCTGGTCTCCCTCATCATGGACTCCACTCATGGTATAATTTTGAGTTCTAACATCCAAGGATTTAATTTCTAACAAAGGATTTATTACATGTAAACCACTTTCTAAGATATCAGTTTGTACCTTTCCAAATAACACCTTAACCCCAACAAAACCAGCGTCTATTTGCTTAAAGCAGGAAGTTAAAAATCCCAATATAGCCAATACGATACCAATCACTCTTAAGGTTGGAAGGAACTTTCTAATAGCATCTAAATTGGAAAGAAATAAAGTGGCAATAAATACTAATGCACCTAAAACTATTAATAACATGGTTTTAATTTTTAATAGTCAAATATATACTTTTATAAGCTATGGATACCAAAGTGCATCAATTTATAAGACCGTTTAACAGCATCCATTGCCAGGTATACAATTACTTGTTGGTTTTTCTCCATAAAGTGTGATGCTAAAGATGCCTGCGGGTGTATTTTTATACGCCTCAATTTCTTGAGCATTAATGTACTTGATAAGGATATCATCAGGAATAACAATTACCTTTTCCTTTTGTAATTTGATAGATTTAAATCCTGCCTCTTCAAATAAGTGAAGGTAGTTGTCTTTTTGGATGGCACCAGATACACAGCCAGCATACATTTCTGAAGCCTCTTGGATGGCAGGAGGAAAATCACCCACTAAAACAATGTCTGAAATACTAAAATGTCCGCCAGGCTTTAACACCCTATAAATTTCTTTGGCAACAGCTGCTTTGTTTGGAACTAAGTTTAACACACAATTAGAAACAACCACATTGGCCTTATCTGCAGTAACAGGCATATTTTCTATATCACCCATTCTAAATTCAACATTATTAAAGCCCAATTTATCTGCATTCTCTCTTGCCTTTTCAAGCATTGCTGGGGTAAAATCTATGCCAATAACTTTGCCCGATTCGCCAGCAAACTTTCGAGCCACAAAACAATCATTACCAGCGCCACTGCCTAAATCAATTACAGTATCGCCATCTTTTATTAAAGCAAATTCTGTTGGCAATCCGCAGCCCAAACCTAAATCTGCTGAGGCTACATAGCCCTCCAATTTCGAATAATCTTCGCTCATGATATTATAAACTTCTGTGCTGCATCCACCAGCGCCACAGCAAGAACTTTTATTATCAGCAACATCTTGTAAGGCGATTTCTGAGTATTTTTCCCTTACCATTTCTTTAATCATTTCGTTTTCTGTTTTCATAATTTTATTTGTTTAACAACACGTTTTATTGGTGTCAAATTCCTTTATTTCTTTAAAATAGTTCTCTAATGCTTTTGTCAATTTGTTAAAGTTATCCCAATTGATACAATAACAAGATTTAACCCCATTTACTGTTCCTTGGATCAAACCAGCCTTTTTTAATTCCTTCAAATGTTGGGATACCGTTGATTGCGCTAATGGAAGCACTTCAACAATTTCTCCGCAAATGCAAGATTGTCTTTTAGCCAACTCCTTTAAAATCGCAATGCGCGCGGGATGGCCCATAACTCTTGCAAATTCTGACAGTTCAAGTGCGTCAGCCTCAAAACTACTTTTCTTATTTAATGCCATAAAATATATATCGCAAATATACGATTAATTAGATTAAACGCAAATTTATTTTTGGTTCAAATCGAAACTTAATAAATACCTCTTTGATTAAGTGCGCGTTGGTAGCGCCTTGCGTTATTAATATGTTGTTCTAAGGATTCTGCAAAAGCGTGGTAGCCGCTAAAATCCTCCTTTGCACAGAAATAATAATAGCCATGATCTTCTGCTGCTAACACCGCATCGATAGCCTGTATGGAAGCCGAACATATTGGACCGGGTGGCAAACCTGCATGAATGTAGGTATTATAGGGAGAATTAATAGCTGTATGCATACTTGTCACCCGCTTTATATTTTTATCATCCCACGCATAAATAATGGTAGGGTCGGCTTGCAAGGGAATTCCTTTTTCTAACCTATTTAAATACACGCCTGCTACCCTTGGCATTTCGCTAATTTTATTGGTTTCTTTTTGCACAATTGAAGCTAAAACACTTACTTGGTTTAAACTTAATCTTTTACCCATTGCTTTTGAAATCCTATCTTGATTCCAGAATCTTAAGTATTCTTTGTGCATTTTTTCAAGTAAAACGTCTGCACTTGTATTCCAATACAAGTTATAGGTATTTGGAATAAACATGGAAATGATATTTAAGGTATCAAACCCAAATTTAGCAGTCAAGGAAGTATCTTTTAATTTTATCAAAAAAATAGCACTATCAATTTCTAAGTTAGCAGCAATAAATCCGGCTAAATCAGCAACTCTTTCTTCATACTTTAATACTAAATTTAAGGGGTCTTGCCTTCCTTTTATGATTAGTCTAACCAATTCAAAATTGGTCATCCCATCTATAAGCTTATACCTGCCAGGCCTCATTTTCTCTTCTAACTTAAATACAGAAGCCAGTCTGATAAATGATTCTGGATTTAAGAAATTATAATTGCTACGAACTTGGGAAAGCACCTTATTATAATCTTTCTTTGAGTTAATAGTTAAATAGGCAACTTTATTTTGCTCATATTTAAGTGAAACATTTGGCGAAAAAACATCTGAATAAATTTTATACCCGGCCACTGATAATAGGATTAAACTTACCCAAAAAATTGGCTTCAGGTTTTTTGGCGTGCTAGCAAATTGGTTATTATGAGTAGACATTATACTTAGGTAATTATCAAATTAATTACTTTTAAAATTAGATTCTAAATAATTTAGCTTAAAGTCTTCAACAAATTTTTCACCTCTACATTTGAAGGGTTTCTTTTTAAAATCTTTTTAAGTTGCACAGCTGCCATTTTTTTATCTCCTCTTAAATTATACAGGGCAGCTAAATTTAGCAACGCCTGCGGATGATCAGGGTCTAAGGCCAAGGCTTTTTCATAACAAACAAAAGCTTTTTCGAGTGAACCTGCTTGCAAATTGCTAAATCCAAGATTTATCCAAGGCTCAATTTGTTTTGAATTGAGTTTTAAGCTTTCCTCTAGCAAAGCATTAGCAGTTGTTAAATCACCTTTCTGTATATAAAGTACGGCCTTTTTATTTTTAAATTCAAGATTCGCAATGGCTAAGTTGGATGCCTTAGTAATAAACAACATGGCATTATCCAAGTCGCCCACATTCTGAAACGCCTGCCCTACCCTATAATTGGTCCAAGCATCTGATAACAATTGTGGGTCTTTTATTTCTGTTTGAACCAATTGGATGATGCCTTGCCAATCTTCCTGAAGGTAAAATTGATGGATACGCAATTGAATACTTTGTGAACCTATTTGCTTTCCAAGAAATTTTTTGGCAGAATCTAATGCCGAACGTTCGCCATCAAATTTTTCAAAGTAATTAAGGTAAGCAGCTGCTTTAAATAAGTCATCTGTAATTGATTTATTCACGCAATACAAACCTTCAAAAACTTTAATTTTAGACAATTCTTTCTTGCTAATAGGTACGGCAATTTTATGATCGTGAACACTTACATGCGGTATATCAATTGAACCACTTCGGGGCATGTGGCAGCTTACACAATCGTTTTTTGCCAGCTTTAATTGTTTTGGTTGTTCAGTACAGGCTTTATCTGTATGACATTTAAGGCAAGCATTATTAAATATTTGCACACCTGTTTCTTTCACACTTATATGCGGATTATGACAAGTAATACAAGTTAAACCAAGGGTTTCAAAAGCTTTATTGGTAGAAGCGCTAGTTCCATTCTTTTGGTTTGAACCTAGAAAGCATTTACTCATTTGCAAACGTTGCGCATGGGAAGCCATGATGAATTCATCTCCTCTATCTTTATATTTTGGCATGTACACTTCCATATAATCAGAAAGCACCATGCCTGGCCTAAAGTCGGAGAACTTTTTTCCTTCTTTTAATACTGCATTGCCTTGCAAATGGCAACGCTGACAAACATCTATTTGCCTTTCCCAAGGTAGTTTTTTAGGGTTTACAATGGTATAATCAATTTGGGTGGCTGTATCTACTAAAATGCCTTTAAGTTTTTCTTGCACATGCAAAGAACCTGGACCATGGCAACGCTCGCAATCAATTCCATCTGGAATAGAAACAAACTTATTTACAGAACCCTCCTCAACCTTGGGCATTGCATTATGACAACTCATGCATTCCATTTCGATGCCTCTGCTAAATCTTACATTTCGGCCTTTTTCGAAACCAGGAGGTAAATCCCAGCGTCCCTTTTGTGCATACCAAGTTAGCGGCAATTGATAAACATACCCGTTAATATCTGTAAGGTGACTATTGGTGTGTTGGCCTGAACCAATGATATAATCTACACACTCTATGCGCTTATAAATAGTATCTTTTCCTTGTAATCTAAACTCAGAAATATACATAGAGTCGCCTTGCCAAAAAGGCAAATAATAAAAATCAAGGTCGGCATCATATAATGGTTGATGAGAAAACTTTGCAGCCGACTTTAAACGAGAGGCAGGACCAAAAGATTGGCCCATGCCTGTTCTTATAAAAGAATTATAAATATCAATGTGACAAGAGCGGCATTGCTGTTTGCCAACATACTGCACTGAGTCATGGTGATTAAGGTAGGTATTTGTGCTTTGCGGCGTAACCTGATTGCAAAATAAGTTAAGCAGACTTAGGCAGGCGAGTAACAATAAAAGCACTACATAAAATCTGCTTCTTTTCATTCACTTTATTTAAGCATTTGTTTCAGCCTGATAGGCCATCATGCCACCTAACAAATTTCGCACGTTGGTAAAGCCTTCACTCATTAAATACATTTTGGCGTTTCCGCTTCTTGCACCACTACGGCAATGCACAATTATTTCCTCATTTTTTAAATGGTCTAGGTCTAACAACTTTGTAGGTAAGGTTCCTAAAGGAATAAGTTCTGCACCAATATTAAACTCCTGAAATTCGTACTCTTCTCTAACATCAATAATATTGAGTTTTTCTCCTTTTTCCATGCGCTCACGTAGTTCTGAAATAGTAATGTCTGACATATTTTTTAGTTATTTTGAATGATTAATTTCTTTGCAAATATTTGTCCTGTTTCTTTGTTTTCTATGTAAAAAATATAAAATCCTTCTAACCCTTCCGGCAGCATTAGTAAGTCATTATCTGGAATCAATTCGCAAATTTGGGTACCTTTCACATCAAACAAATGGAATAAAAAATCTTGCGGATTGGGAAGATTAGTTTTTACATATCCCTTTGCAGGATTAGGAAATACATTAGGTTCAAACCGAGTAATTGAAGAAGGCAATTCTGATAAAGTAGTTGGACTACCTAAGAAATTACCCATTATTGGACGAATCATAAGCGCACCATCAATATCTGATGGATACCACCTTCCATCCATTTTATAGGCCATATTGGGATTTTTGCCCAAAGGGTAATTTTTATCCAACCCTATATTAAGCACATAAGCTGATGTTTGATCCCAACCAATATAAAACGAATCTGAAACTGCTAGTGGAACCGGTAGTTTGTAAGCAGTGAAGCCATCACGTTGGCTAGTGTAGAGTGGCTTTATTTGATCTAAGCTCCAAATAATTTCGTCTGAAGTTGCAGGCTCAAACAAGGGTGAAATTTTCTTCCAAATTCTAAGGTTAAATCGTTGTAAGCTTACATCTTGTTCACTTCGATTATAAAATACATAAATACCAACGATAGAATCTGCTTGTGGAATTTTATATTTAAGACAAGCACCTACATTGGTTTTATTTTCAATTCCATATCCACCTTCTGCACTACCATCATCATATGCAAAATAATTGCTAAAGATATTTTGTAGAGAGAAGGTATCATTGCTTGGTACATTATCTAATGCGGTACCACTAATTTTTACCCTATATTTAGTTGAAAAAACAAGGCTATCTGCTTGCGCGGACGTAGCAAAATCAAAAGGCTTATTAATTTCAATTTTCACCTCAGATTGGGGGGCAAATGAGCCTATAATTTGTACAAACTTATCAAGGGTATCCCCTTCTGGTTTGATAATACTTCTAAAGTAATCGATGGCATAAGGTTGATTATCATGGTTTATTAGCCTCAAAGTATCTTTACTACTTCGATAAGCAACCTTATTGACTTGGTAATGTTTCCAAGGCATGGCGGCAAATTCACCTAAATAAATTCTTGGAGCATTACCTAAGCTAATATCTTTAAATACATCATTTTGGGTTCTACCTTTGTTAAAACGTACATAATCCAAATGCCAGTGACTTAAGTTCCCAGTTAGGCTTCCTTTATTTTTTAAACGAAATTGAAAATCATCATGAAAAAATTTAGGGTCAAGCAAAGACACACTAAAATAATTAAACTTAAATAATAAGGAATCATTTGCTGAAATCATTTTTATAACTTCAAAAGAATCTGCCCCAAACCTTGAACTTCTAAATTCTAAAATGAGAGAATCATCAGGAAAAATTTGGTTGGTTGTGCCTTGTGGTTCATACTGATAATAAAAACTAAGGATTAATGAATCTGAGGCTTTAAGACCGCTCAAGTTAAAACTGTGTGTAGTTAATTTATCACAAATCCCCTTTAATGGAAACGGAGAATACGGAATTCCACTTTCATTTAAACCATCAAAAGTGGCCACGTTTATACTTGGGGAAGCTATAGGAAAGTTATTATTAATGTGCACGTTTTTATCCTGCCATCGATCTTCATTGGGCACATTATTGGCAAAAGAAAAATCATCAAACAAAGGCAAGTCGATTCTACGGGTAAGTCTAATTGCTCCAATAAAAAAATGGGCCTCATTTGAATTATTGCGAGTTGATTTAAAGATAAACCTTGCTTGGAAGAAGCCATGTCTGTTTCTGCCAAAATTAATATTATAGGTATAACTGATAAATGTTTGTGCTTGATTAGCGCTAATGGCAAGCATTCTAACCCAAACACCAAGATTATTTTTAAACTCTACTACCAAAGAATCTGCGGCGGAAGCCCCAGCGGAAGCCTTACAAGAAAACCCATAAAAGATAGAATCAGAAACGGCGTTTGTTAACACATTAATTGGATGTGAATACAAGGTATCGCTGCCACCATACGAGTTATCGGCATTGGCATAAACCTTCTTATTTGCATCTAAAACATCTAACTTGGCCAAATATCCCCAATTTATTCCACCTAGGGCTCCTATAACAATTTTCACGTCTTCAGCTGCGTATTTTGTGCGAGGTGGCACAGAGTCTGGTATTTCGAAACTTTTGAAATTATCATAATTACCAAGACTTGTTTTAGCAGCTACTACCAATTTTGAAACTGCAAAGGTGGCAGTATTCGAAGCTGTATAATTGGAAGTATAAAGTACAAAACGTGCAGCAAAGCTGGCAGAAAGAAAAATATCTTTAGGCAAGTTAAAGGCAACTTCGCGCCATGTGGTTTGCCCTGGGGCCGACTTCCAAATTTCAATCCATTGGCCAAATGCATCTCGACCAAAAAGGATAAGTGAATCGGTATTGCTAGCACCTGGACCTTGCAAATAACTAAATGACACAAAAACATCATTATTTTGGCCTACTAAATTAATCGGCTTGCTGGTTAATTCATCTGCGTAAGGTGAATTAGAAGGAAAGACTAAATTGGTGCTATCTAAGGCATTGAATACAACACTTCTATTTTCTACTTTAGCGTTAGAAGCTAACCAAAGAAAAGTATCTGGAGAAGATTTGAGGGTGGTAAAAAAATCTACCAAAGGGAAAATACCCCCGTTTTTTTGCATTTTTTGGGTTGAACCAAAGCTAGTTTGTGGAATCGTTGGCAATGGATTTTTTGCTTGAATAGGCACTACAACCTCTTGGGCTAAAGCATTATTTAGCCATAATGCAGTTATAAGAAACGCACAAATAAAATTAGATTTTTGCATTAAGGAGCTGCTAAATAAATGTCAATAATATCGCCACCTTTTATCGTTCCACCTTCTTCAAAAGAAGGATTTTGCCTAATAACCACCGCCTTTGTGCTATCTTTAATACTACCTTCATAGAGCACTGCACCGAGCGTAAGCATAGAGGCTTTTAATACATTTTGGGCATCTACTAAGTTAAGTCCTTTTAGATTTGGGACAGCTACCAAAGCGCCGCCACTTCCATCACCTACCACTAAATCAATGGAAGCACCTTTAGGTATTCTGCTATTGGGTTGAATGCTATTGCCTCTCCAAAGTTGATCGAGAACTGCATTTTGCGCAATGTCTGGACGGTAAGAAATTTGACCCACTATTAATCCTAATGTACCTAATACAGTTTGAGCATAAGGTAGTGAGGCATTAATTAAATTAGGCATTAAAACGGTTGCGCGTGCATCAGAGTTTATGCTTAGATAAATAATTCGCCCCTCCTTTACTTTACTATTGGGTGCAGGATTTTGTTCAACTACGGCTGATTTTGGCATATTATCAACAAATACTGTATCTGTGATGAGGTAACGTAATTTTTTTTTATTTAATACTTCTTCCGCCTCGGCCATAGGTAGGCCTTTAAGGTTCGGCAGTGTAAGCGACTGTCCGTGCCTAGTATAAGAGCTAAGAAAATGAGCAGCTATCCAAGTAATGATTAAAATTACCAGGACAATAAGTGCTAAATTGATGGATAAGGATTTTAAGAATCTCACGGTTGCAAAATATTGATAATTTAAGAGAGTACAAAGCTATCTTTGCCACATGTTTTCATTAAAAGATATAACTACTATTACCCTCACTTTATTTGCAATTATTGATATTATTGGCGCATTGCCTGTGATTATCAGCATAAAAAATCGTCAAAAGCATTTAGATAGTGGCAAGGCAACCTTAACTGCAGGGGCTTTAATGGTTGTGTTTTTATTGGTTGGAGAAGAATTTTTAAGTCTATTTGGCGTAGATCTTCCATCATTTGCCATTGCTGGTTCAATTGTTATTTTTATTATAGGTATGGAAATGATTTTGGGAATTGAACTTTTGAAAGACGACCCAAATGCAAAAACAGGCAGTATTATTCCCATTGCATTTCCAATCATTGCGGGGTCTGGCACGCTAACCACCATCATATCAATGAGTGCTATTTACAGCACAACCAATATATTAATTGGAATCATCGTCAATTTATCTTTTGTTTATTTAGTATTGCGTTCTAGCAGTTGGATAGAAAGCAAATTGGGAGAATCCGGACTAACCTTGGTAAGGAAATTTTTTGGAATTGTTCTCCTTAGCATAGCCGTCCGGATTTTTAAAGATAATTTTTAATTAAGCCTGACCAGTTGGACCGCCAAATCCCATTGGAAATGGAGGTACTTGTTCATTAATGGCAATGGTGCCATTTTGATCTTCAAACTTATTGATATTATCGTTTAGAGCCATTAATAGTCGCTTGGCATGGTCTGGTGTTAATACAATTCTTGACTTCACCTTTGCTTTTGGAACACCAGGCATTACCCTAATAAAATCTAAAACAAACTCACTATTGGAATGGGTAATGATAGCTAAATTAGAGTAAATTCCTTCTGCCATTTCTTCGCTCAATTCAATTTGTATTTGATTTGGGTTGTTTTCTTCTTGCATAATTTTAGTTATTTTTTATTAATAAATAGGATTTCTTAAGGGTTTGTTCTCGTGATTTTTTCAATAAAAATTCAGGATTTAAAAGGGTAACAGGATAAGCATTAAAGGTGGCTAAGGTATCAAATTGGGTTTGAACCAAAGTGTCAATTTCTTCGAAGGACTGAGCTGTGGTAGCTAAGATAGTGCCCTTTGGCAATCCACCAATTATAGTTTTATCAACGAAAGGGATTTCATTTAAGGTATAGAAGCCAAAGCTTCGGTCGAATATTCCATATTTATAAATTGATTTCTCCTTAAATTCTGGTTGCGAAAGGGTGTGTCCCATTTGGGCACTAAATTGATATTGCAATAAATTAGGATAAAAATATATAGACATAAAGAGGCCAAATATTCCAAAAGCAAATAAATGTGGCACCATCCAATGAAGTTGTAAGTCATGGGCTTTGTATTGCAGTAAAAAGAAAGCAATAAAACCAAAAATCAAAAGAGCAATCATCCAATATTTTGGAGTAAAGAAAAAAGAAAAGGCAACACCAAGTGCAGCAAGCAAAAGGCATGAAAGTGCCCATTGAAACAATTTCATTCCTTTAAAAGTAGTTTTAAATGTTGGCAATTGATTACAGATGAAATCAGCGGTCATTAATGCTGCAAATGGAAAAATTGGAAACACATAATGTGGTAGTTTGAACCGAGAGGCTGATAAGGCAAGCAAAGGGAGAAGAAATCCAAAGAAAGAAACAAATTCTTTATTTGGTTCAGACCGAAACTTTGATTTAATAATAGCAATTATACGAATAATGAAAGCGAGTAAAAACAAGTGAAACCAAGGTTGCATGTCCCAAGCCATGGTATCAAAAAAGTAGTGCCAAGGCGCATGATTATCCCAATAAATATCTCCTGTAATCCTACCAAAGCTTTGGGTATAAAAGAAAAATAGCAGTCCAGAAGGACCTTTTAAACCATATACTTCTTTCTCTGGATGTAAATCGAACTGGGTATATAAACCATATAACATTGGGCTCAACAAAAAACCAACAAGGGCAAGCATTACAAACCATTGCCATTTAAAAATAGCTTTCCAATCAGCTTTAACAATCCAATGAAACCCTACAGCCATGCCAATAATCACCAAACCAATTGGGCCTTTAGACATCATTGCGGCGGCGCTGCCTGCGGCAGCGCCAAATAATTGCACCCACTTCCCATGATTGGAATACGCTATGAGTTGCCAAACAGCAAATAGAATAAAACCACTTAAAATACCATCTGTTCTTACGTCATTTGTCATTAAGAGCCAAGCATTGTTAAAACATAAAAGCAAGGCCGCTAATTGAGAAGTTTCTTCATTATACCAAACTCGTGCAAGCTTATAAAGTGAGAAAACACCTAATAACAAAACAAGTAAAGCCGGAAGCTTATACGCCCAATTTGAAATGCCAAAAACCTTCATTGAAAAGGCACTCATCCAAAAGAGCAAAGGTGGTTTATCAAGGTAATCCTGCCCTTGGTCATACACCTCTAAAAAGCTATTGGTTTGAAGCATTTCTAAAGAAATACTTGCATATTGGGCCGCATCAATCTCCATCACATCGAGGCGTAGGTTTAAAACGTACACCAACAGGATAAACCCGATTAATAATTTTGAGTACTTCAAAATTTTAGAGTTTAATACAAACGTTTTTAGTTTCAGTAAAAAATCTAAGTGCTTCCCAGCCACCTTCTCTACCAACCCCACTTTGTTTCATCCCACCAAATGGTGTTCTAAGGTCGCGCAATAACCAACAATTAACCCAAACTATACCGCTTTTAATAGCGGCTGCGGTGCGGTGAGCACGTGTTAAATTTTCAGTAAAAATGATACAAGCTAAGCCATAGTTATTGCTATTGGCATATTCAATTACCTCTGTTTCACTTTCAAATTTTTGTAGTGTAACTACAGGTCCAAAAATTTCTTCTTGATTGGTTCTGCATAAATGGTCTAGACCTTCAACAACCGTAGGTTCAATAAAAAAACCATTTTGGCAACGGCCTTCTACTTGAGCTGGCTTGCCCCCACATAAGATGGTTCCACCCTCTTCTTTGGCCAAGTCGATATAACTCAAAATTTTATCATAATGCAATTGAGAGGCAATGGCCCCAACTTTAGTATCTGGCAGAAGTGGGTCACCCACCTTTAATTTTTTAATTTCTTCCACAAAAGCTGTTTTAAATTTATCATAAATGGAAGCCTCAACATAAATTCTTGAACCGCATAGGCAAATTTCACCTTGATTGGTAAAGGAAGCACGAACACTTTCTTTTACCGTTTTTTCAAAATCGCAATCAGCAAAAATGATATTGGGATTTTTGCCTCCTAATTCTAAAGAAAGTTTTTTAAACATTGGGGCGGCCACTCTTGCAATTTCTGCACCTGTTTTAGTACCACCTGTAAATGATATTACAGGGATTTGAGGATGTTTACTTAACGCTGCACCCACTTTAGGCCCTAGGCCATGCACAATATTTAAAACACCATTGGGTAGACCTGCTTCAATACAAATTTTACTAAATAAAAAGGCCGTCATAGGTGTTACCTCAGAAGGTTTAGCCACCACACAATTTCCAGCTGCTAAAGCAGGTGCGATTTTCCAAGTAAATAAATACAAAGGTAAGTTCCAAGGGCTAATGCAAGCGACAACTCCAATAGGGGATCTGAGGGTATAATTAAGGGCATGATTTCCCATTGGATGGGCTTCTGAGGCAAAATGTTCTATGGCAGTTCCAAAAAAATGAATATTTGCTTGGGCTCTAGGGATTTCGCCATTTTTAGCCAACCAAAGTGGTTTTCCTTGGTCTATGCATTCTGCCAAGGAAAGTGCCTCGAGATTTTCTTCAATGAGGGCTGCCATTTTTAGCATTATTTTACTTCTATCGGAAGCAGAAGTATTGCTCCAAGCAGGAAAAGCAGCAAGTGCCGCTTGGGTAGCTATTTCAACATCTTGTTCATCACTATCTGGACAAAGGCTATAGGCTTTGCCTGTTGAGGGGTCAATATTCTCTAAAAAGCTCTCAGAAACTGGGGAAACTAAAGCTCCGTTAATATAGTTCAGAATTTTTTGCATGCTTCAAACCTACTTAAACAAGTGCAATTCACAAAACAAGCCCAAAGGAAAGTAAAGATGTTTTTTTTATAATTAAACCTTTTTCCCTTACCTTTATCTTAAAGAAAACAAGAGGTATGAAACAATTATCCAGAAAAGCCTTTTTAAAACAAGCTGGGGCAGAAATTATTTCCGATAATCTGCCTCCAAAACCTTACCCATATAAGGATCCGGCCAATAAGGATTTACCTAGACATTTGCAAAAAACTAGCACAGGCATTGCCCCTTATCAAGGTGCTTGGGGAGATGAGCAAATTTTACATCTTTTACGAAGAACTCTTTTTGGGGTTAAAAAATCCGACCTGGATTTTTTCAAAGGGAAAAATTTGAATGCATGCATTGCCCAACTTTTAACTTTGCCGCCAAACCCTCCCCTACCACCTTTAAATAATTATGGAAATAACCCTAACCAAAACGATACTGAGGTTCCATTTGGAAGCACATGGGTTAATGCGGCGGTAAATCCAAACTTGGAAGGCGCCAGGATTAATTCATTAAAAACTTGGTGGATAGGTTTATTGGTGAACCAAGATAGAAGCATCAGGGAAAAAATGACGCTTTTTTGGCATAATCATTTTTCAACTGAAACTATTACCGTGCAAGATGGGAGGTATTCTTACAAGCACCATGCTATGTTAAGAGCAAATTGCCTTGGGAACTTCAAAGAATTACTAAAGCAAGTTACCATAGACCCAGCCATGCTTACCTATTTAAATGGTGAGCAAAATACCAAAACAGCACCCGATGAAAATTATGGTAGAGAGTTGCAAGAACTATTTACTATTGGAAAAGATTTACAGCAACATTATACCGAAGAAGATGTAAAACAGGCTGCAAGGGTTTTAACTGGCTGGCGAAACAATAGAAATGGAATCAGCTCCTTTTTTGATAGTACCCGTCATGAAACTACCAACAAGGTTTTTTCTTCTTTCTATAACAATACGGTTATAACAGGTAGAACTGGCGCTACAGCAGGACTCTTAGAGCTAGAAGATTTACTAAACATGTTGCTAGCCCAAGAAGAAACAGCAAAATATATTGTACGTAAACTTTACCGTTTTTTCATTTATTATGTGATTGATGAAAGCGTAGAAAAAAATGTAATTGTTCCTTTGGCTAATATTTTTAGAAGTAATAATTATAACCTACAACCAGTTATCGAAACCTTACTAAAAAGCGAGCATTTCTTTGACCCCTTAAATATGGGTTGTGTGATTAAATCGCCTTTGGATCATTTAATTGGCTTGTGTCGCCAAACCAATTTAGTATTTCCAGATAATTCAGATATCCAAAAACAATATGGACATTGGCAAGCAATACAATATTTAGCTATAACTTTTAACCAAGATATTGGCGACCCTCCAAATGTGGCAGGCTGGCCAGCTTATTATGAGGATCCCCAATATTATGAGATTTGGATAAATTCAGATACTTTACCCAAACGAAATTCTACGGCAGATTATCTTTTGTATGTTGGCTATTCAAGGTTTAACTATAAGTTGATGATAGACGCTTTAGCCTTTGCAGAGCAGTTTAGTAATCCAAGTAATCCAGATTCGCTTGTGACTGACATTACACAATTGCTATATCCAGGCAGTCTAAGCCCTACAGTCAAAACGTTCATCAAAACCTCATTTTTGTTATCGGGTCAAACCGGAGATTATATTTGGACAGATGCTTGGAATGCTTATAAAAGTAATCCTACAACCGCAAATAAAGATACCATAAAAATTAGGTTACAGGCTTTGTTAAAATATTTATTTGGTCAGGCAGAATATCAACTTTGTTAACATAAGTAATCATGAATAGAAAAGAATTTCTTGGCAAATCCATCACCGCTGGATTATTGCCTGTTATGCTCAACGGCTTTTCCCTTCAAGCATTTGCAGATTCGCCATTGGTTGCTTTTTTAAACAAAGCAGGAAATGAAGATCGCGTATTAGTTTTAATCCAGTTAAATGGAGGAAATGATGGCTTAAATACCGTTATACCTTTAGATCAATACAGTAAATATTATTCGGCTCGAACCAATATTGCAATTGCAGAGTCTAAAGTTTTAGGTTTAGGCACCGCCCCAAGCGTTGGCCTTCACCCGGGCATGAGCAAAATGAAAAACATGTATGAAGAAGGTAAAATTAGCCTAGTACAAAGTGTTGGGTATCCCAATCAAGATTTTTCACATTTTAGGTCGACAGATATTTGGCTTACCGGGAGTAATTCTGATGAGGAATTGGATACAGGTTGGATGGGCCGTTATTTAGATACTAAATTTCCAGGATTTCCAAGCAATTATCCTAATGCCACCCATCCAGACCCACCTGCTATTCAAATTGGCGCTATGATTTCGCCAGCCTTGCAAGGGGCTAATATGAGTATGGGAATGAGTATAACCGACCCTAATTATTTCTATCAATTTGTAACAGGAACAGTAGATCCTGCACCCAATACTCCCATGGGCCATGAGCTTACGTTTGTAAGACTAGTTGCACAACAAACACAACAATACTCAGGCAGTATAAAGGCGGCAGTAGATAAAGCCACTAACAAATCGGTATTATATCCTACCGCAGGCGTTAATACATTGGCTGATCAATTAAAAATTGTAGCAAGGTTGATAGCTGGAGGATTGAAAACAAGGGTATATATGGTTAGCTTAGGCGGTTTTGATACGCATGCCACCCAAGTTGCAGTAAGTGGTACAGATTCAGGTGCACATGCAACCTTACTCAATAGAGTTTCTGAAGCTGTTAATGCATTTCAGGATGATTTAAAACTACTTAGTGTAGACAATCGGGTATTGGGAATGACGTTTTCAGAATTTGGAAGAAGAATAAAATCAAATGCAAGTTTGGGAACCGACCATGGTGCAGCAGCTCCCTTATTTTTATTTGGAGCAAAAGTAAATGGAGGCATTTATGGCAAAAATGTAGTTATTCCAGATGAACCAAGTCCGGGTGATAATCTACCCATGCAAATTGACTTTAGAGCTATTTATGCAAGTATTTTGAAAGATTGGTTTGAAGTAAGCGATGCAGATTTGAGCAGCATTATGATGGCTAATTACCCAATTATTCCTGTAATAAATACAAGTGCAAGTAGTTTAAGAGAAATGCAAGCCAATGAAATTGCACTATTAAGTAATTATCCAAACCCAGCGCGCACTGAAACAACTATCCAATTTAGTTCAATAGGAGGATTGGTACAAATCGCATTATTTGACGGAAGTGGAAAAGAAATGATGATGATTGTTAACGAGCCATTTACTTATGGTACACACGAAGTGAAAATAAATGTATCGCATTTGGCCGAAGGTATTTACTTTTACCAACTTGTTAATGGCAATAGAAAGTTAAGTAAGAAACTTCTTATAGCAAGTAAATAGCTTCAAATTGTTTAGCAATTTCAGCTTTTAGTATTGTAGAAGCCTCATCAAAATTAGGCTTATAACCTAATTCAAGTTCCATTGAGGTAACATCCTTATCATCTATACCGCAAGGAATAATATGTTTAAAGTAACTTAAATCAGGATGGATATTCAATGCAAATCCATGCATAGTTATCCAACGGCTGCAGCGCACACCCATGGCGCATATTTTACGCGCTGAAGGTAAATCTGGATCAATCCAAACACCAGTATAACCTTCGTACCTACCTGCTGTGATTCCATATTTTTGAAGCATTTGAATGACCGCTTCTTCTAAAAAACGAAGGTATTTATGAATATCAGTGAACACTTGTTCTAAATCAAAAATTGGATATCCAACTAACTGACCTGGCCCGTGATAGGTAATATCACCCCCACGATTGATAGGAAAAAAGCTTGCATTAACAGCCCGAAGTTCATCTTCATTTAGCAATAAATTAGCCTTATCACCGCTCTTGCCCAAGGTGTAAACATGCGGATGTTGACAAAAAATCAGGTGATGCGAAATGGGCAAAAAGGCTGCTATTGGGTTTTGCCTTTGTATAAATTTTTGATGTACTTTTTCTTGAAAACAAAGTTCTTGCTTATCCCAAGCCTTTTGATAGTCGATAAGTCCCCAATTTTCAAAGTGGATTTCCAATGATTACTTATAAATGTCTTTCAACTCTACAGGGTCCGATTTCTTTTTGCGCATTTTCATGTTGAGCAATTCAACAACCACTGCGAAGGCCATAGCAAAATAAACATATCCTTTCAAGTTATAGTGTTCTGCTAAATCATGGCTCCAGCCTTCAACCAAAAGCATAATTCCTATTACCAATAAAAATGCCAAAGCTAATAGTTTAATACTTGGATGAATATTGATAAAATGAGCGATATAATTAGCAAAAAACAACATTATTATCATTGAAATAATAACTGCCATAATCATTATTGGCAAATGTTGTGCTAAGCCCACAGCGGTAATAATAGAATCAAATGAAAACACGATATCAATTAAAATTACTTGAAAAACCACACGCCAAAAGGTTGGAACTACCTTACTGCTTGTTTCTTCATTATCATGTTCTAAAAGATCAAAAATTTCAAGTGTGCTTTTATATAAAAGAAACAAACCACCCAATATTAAAATTATATCCCTCCAACTTATTGGATGATCTAATAAAAAGAAGATTGGGTCTTTCAATTCTCTAATAATGTAACTTATGAACCCAAGTAAAACAATTCGAATAAAAAGAGCAAAGAAAATACCGAGTTTGCGCGCTTTATTTTGGCTTTCTGGGGGTAGTTTAGAAGTTACCAATGAAATAAAAATTACATTATCAATGCCTAATACAATTTCCATCACGGTTAAAGTAATGAGTGACAACCAGGCAGCAGGGTCATTAAAAAGTTCTATTATTGACATAGTATTTTATTGGGTGCAAATGTACAAATAAAAGCTTTATTTTTTTTCGGTTTGAACCAAATTCTGAGCCAAGGTTTCTGCTTCTTGGGGGCTAATCCAAACGATAGAAGGATCTGCTTTAAACCAAGTAAGTTGTCGTTTGGCATAGTTTCTTGAATGTTGCTTAATAAGTTCAACAGCGCGGGTTAGGCTTATTGAGCCCTCGAAATAATCAAACAATTCTGAATAGCCAACAGTTTTTAAGGCATTGCAATTTTTAAGCAGCAATAAAGATTCTACTTCCTTTAGCAGACCTAATTCCATCATTAGCTCAACCCTTTGGTTTATTCTATGGTAAAGCAAATCTCTATCCCAAGCAATGGCAAATTTAATGATGTTAAAACTACGGGGCATTTTGGGTTTTGCCAATACTACCCCTTGCTTACAGATTTCCAGTGCACGCATAATGCGTTGCGGATTATTGGTATCAACTTGTTGGAATTTAATTGGGTCAAGCTGCAACAAGGCTTGCTGTAACCATTCAATGCCTTGTTTTTCAAATTGAGTGATTAACTCATTTCGATAATCTAAATCTACTGGAGGCATCTCGTCCATCCCTTCGCAAAGGGCTTTTATATATAAACCAGAGCCACCCACAGCAACTACAAAATTATGATGTTCAAAAATTTGGTAAATTACCTTTAGTGCATCTCTTTCAAAGTCACCAGCAGAATAATACGCTTGGGCCTCCCTATTATCTATAAAATGATGCTTAACCAAACTTAGCTCTTCCACAGTTGGCTTTGCGGTACCAATATCCATCCCTTTGTAGAATTGCCTTGCGTCTGCAGAAATAATCTCTGTAGAAAAAGCTTGGGCTACCTTAATGGCTAAATTTGTTTTGCCACTGGCGGTAGGTCCTACAATTAAATACAAAGTTTTATCCATAATTTAAGACATAAAAAAAGGAGATTACTACGTAATCTCCTTTTAACATTCATCAAAAAATATTATTCTGTTACAACTTCTACTGTAATGTTAACTGTAACATCGCGGTGTAAGTTTAATGTAGCTTCATAAGAACCTAGCATTTTAACATCATTGATTTCAATTTTACGCCTGTCAATATCAAAACCTTTAGCTTTTAAAGATTGAGAGATTTGAAGTGGCGTAATAGAACCGAAGATTTTTCCATTTGCACCTGCCTTAGTGGCAATAGTGATAGACATTTCCTTCAATTGTTCTGCTAAACCTAGAGCATCTGTTTTCATTTTTTCACGCTTAAGAGCACCTTGACGGTTGTTCTCTTCATGCATTTTCAAATTAGAAGCAGTAGCCATAATAGCATAACCACGAGGGAATAGGTAATTGTTGGCATAACCATTTTTTACCTCAACCACGTCACCTTGGTGACCTAGGTTTTTCATGTTTTCTTTAAGAATAACTTTCATTGTGCTTCCCTCCTGTCTTATTTAAGTGAATCACCGGTAAAAGGTAAAACTGCGATGTGACGAGCACGTTTAACAGCTTGAGCTACCTTACGTTGATATTTTAATGAAGTTCCAGTAAGTCTGCGAGGCAGAATTTTACCTTGATCGTTCACAAATTTCAATAAGAAGTTTGC
>JAIYCU010000041.1 GCA_027487835.1 Bacteroidota bacterium
AGGTTTAAAGATAGGTGCCGCGTAGAAAGGACTTATATTAACTGAATAATCCCTTCAGTTAATTGTGCAAGAGCTGTGAATTTATTTAATTGAGCAACTGACCTGTTTTCTCCAGTATCATTTTTAAGGCTAAATTTACAGTACTCAGTTTTATTGCCAACCAGAAAAATAAATCCATTTCCATCGGTAACTTTTAAAACAAGTCTTCCACTTAATAGTCTATTAAGCTTAGCGCGTTCAGTTGGTTCAACCATGGTAGAGCCACTAATATTAATTTCATATAAATCACCATGGATGGTATTTTCTGATTCATCAACTAATGAGCAATTACTAAGGTGTTCTAGGTTTTTCCAAGTTTTTCCAGCATTAAGTACAACTGCACTTGCAGCCATTTGTTTCAATGCATTTGGCAATCCTATGCTATTAATTTCTGATACATCCACAAATTCAATTTTGACAATTGAGCCAATTTGTGTGATTATTGTTTTAGAAATGGATTGTAATTTCATTTGAAAAGTTTATGGTTCAAATTACGGTTTGATAAAACGCTCGCCAAAGGACAAATCGAGCACGCCTGATGACACTTTCAAATTTTTCTCCAAAAAAAGTTTTTCCTTTAATCTGGTTCTTTCTCTGTAACATCTTTTTTTCAAAGAATCAAATCTGATATCATCTTCATCGAAAGCATGCCTTGCCATGAAATCTAAAATAACCTGGTCTTGGCGCTTTCTTTCATAGATTGCCATATCTAAGGAATTAAGCAGCTCACCTACCATAAGCTCATCAATTACTTCATTTAATACTAGTACTCCTTTGTAGCTAATATATATTCGCCTAGAATCTGTTAAGTATTCTTTGAGGTTAAGTGCAATTAAATTGTACTTAACATTTTTGCCCAGCTGTTCAGGTTTCCATTGGTGCTGAGTAGTAAGGAAAGGGTAGAGGGCCCGGCTAATCTGTTTTTGAATAAAAATCATTTCTGATTGATCCTCGAAAAGCTCCACCTGAAAGTAATGCTTTAGGTTTAGTTTTTCTGAACCAATTTTGGTTTTTAAGTACTTAAGCAAATGCGCTCTGATTGGTATTTTGACGATCATACTTCAAACTTACAAACAACTTACATTTACTTTACAAATTGATGTAACAATTGGAAGAAAACTTAGTAACACTTGTCAACAATATGACTCTTTTAAAAAAATGGAAACAAACGTGAGGCTGCTGAAACTCCCAAGAAAATTTAAACATTGTAACAACGTGTAAAGCTTCTGAAAATTAGATAATTGAATTTTAAAACACGAATGCAAAAGCGTATACAATTTTTGTAACATTTTGTAACAACAATTAATGTTACAATCTTTTTGTAACAATCTGTTTTTTGTTACAAAAAAGTATATATACTTTGTAACCTACAGTCAAAGCCTTTTTAAGTCGTTTTTGCCTCAATGTTACAAAGTTACAAATATTTTGAGTAATATTGAACCGAGGGAACGGCATTTTTACGACGAAAAAGCGCGCCTAAGAATTGTGGATAAATGGCGTGCCCTTAGGGGCACAGCTTAATTTTTAGAACGATGAAATAAGGCTTTGGACAGGTTGACTAAAAAGCTCTTTAAATTCTCTTAAGGATAAAAGCTTTGTGAATGTTTTGGATAAAAGCAGCTCTCTTTTTTATATTTAATTAACTCGTATTTTGCATTAGAATACTAAAAATATAAACCATTCACCTATAAATAAAACATCAATCTATGTACATCGATTATTCAACCTGGGAAACTTTTGATTATACATTAGGCTCTTTGCAGCTAGATACGAACAATCCAAGAATTAATTATGATGGAAAGAGTTTAAATCAAACTCAAATAATGGAATATTTAATTGCAAACGAAAAAGTATATGAATTGGCCAAAAAGATTTCTGAAGAAGGTTATTTTATAGGAGAAGACCCAATTATTTGCATTGAAAATAACAAGAAAGTTGTTTTAGAAGGAAATAGGAGAACTGCTGCTTTAAAATTACTTCAAGACCCTAAAAAATATTTGTCAACCGCAAAGGCTAATGTTTTATTGAAGAATATTGTTGCAAATAATTTTCAAGTAGATAGAAAATTGAAATGCCATATTGCTCCTAATAGAATTTTAGCAAATCCAATAATATATAGTCGGCATAGGGGTGATGCATTAGAAAAATGGAGAACTGGAAACCAATACGCATTCGTAGCCAACATGTACTATAAAGATGGGCTATCTATTGAAGATATTTGTGAAATCTTATATGAAACCTCTAGTAAAATAAGGGATTATTTAAAAGCTTATAATTTATTTCGAGAAGCCCAACAATATCACCTACAGCAGACAGGTGAGTTTATTGATATTTCTAAATTTGACATTACAAACCTTGAAAGGTTTTACAAATTTGAAGATGCTAGGAAATTTTTGGGGATAGACTTTAATAATTTAAATGGTGGTTTGCAAATTTTAATCGAAAAGCCTGAATTTGAGAAACGTCTTGATTACATGTTTAATGAAATATTAAATTCTAAAGCGTTTTCAAGAGAATTTAATAATGAAGAAGATAAACAAGCGTATGTTAAAAAGCTTGAAGAGGTGCCTCTATTTAATTTTAATGCGGAAATAAATTCTGAAGTAATTGAGTCCTCCTTTACATCTGAAAGGCAAAATTTAGAGGATGCAAAAAACAAAGTAACTCAAAGAAAAAAACCTAGAAAGCATTTACAAATAAGTAATGTGATAATTCCTAGAGATTATTATATTACTTTTAATAGTGATAAATTAGATTTATTGTTTGAAGAGTTAAAGCACTTGCCAATTGAACGATATTATTCATTTGCAATTTTAATTAGAACATATTTAGAACAAGTCCTATATTTCTATATAGAAAAGAATGGGCTTAGTGAAAAAATGAATGGTAAGTTTAGTGAGAAGAAAAAGCAGGAGAATTATAATAAGGTAAAGTCCCTAATTAATTATATTAAAGTTAATTATAATGTAGAAAAAGAAATACCTGAAGCAGATTTATTGAAGATTTTACGTTTTGACGGCGTTAAAGATTATTCAAATTCAACTCTGGGAGTCATGCTTGATTTCATAATAAATTCAGAATTGAAAGAAATTATAAATGACCAAAATAAATTAAAAAATACGAAGGATTATATTGAAAATGTAAAAAATGGATTAGATTTAGCAGTTCATAATATCAACTATAGAATTGATGTTAATGTAAACCGTAGAGCATGGAGCGGCTTGGAACCTTTATTCTATGGATTGTCAGAAAAAATTAACAAATCATAATGTACTATTCTCCTTTAAGATACCCAGGAGGTAAAAATAAGTTATCTTCATTTATTGCAAAAATTTGCCTAGACAATGGCATAAATGGACATTATGTTGAACCCTATTCAGGCGGAGCATCTGTTGCAATGTTTTTGTTATTAGAAAATATAGTAAATAAAATAACTATTAATGATAAAGATAAATCAATTTATGCCTTTTGGCATTCAGTCCTAAACAATACAGACAAGCTTTGCAATTTGATTGAAAATGTTGATTTATCAGTAGAAGAATGGAGAAAACAACGGGCTGTGCAGGCAAATAAAGAAAAGGCAAAACTATTAGACCTAGGTTTTTCAACTTTTTATTTAAATCGAACAAATCGTTCAGGGATTATCAATGGAGGTATAATGGGCGGTGTCTCTCAGGATGGGAATTATTTAATGGATTGTCGTTTCAACAAATTGGAGTTAATAGAAAGAATTAGAGCTATTTCAAAAAGAAAGAAAGATATCAGACTTTTTAATGAGGATGCAGTAGATTTAGTTGACCAAATAGAAAATGAGGCCATTGATGAAAACATAGTTTTTTATTTTGATCCACCTTATTATTTAAAGGCAAGTACTCTATATATGAATCATTATGCAGATGAACATCATAGAGTAGTAAGTGAAAAAATAAAAGCAATTCAAAAATTTAAATGGATTGTTTCTTATGACAATGTTCCACAAATTCAGGAATTATATTCAGAATGCGAAAAAAAAGAATATTCATTTAGTCATACAGCTTATAGTTCTAGAATTGGACAAGAAGTGTTATTTTTTAGCTCAAAAATTAGGCAACCTGAAATAGAAAATTGGAATCCACTTTATTTTAAGCTAAAGAAAGGTAGAATGACTTACAAAAAAAAGCGACACAAACCTAAGTTAGGTTTAGATTTGAATTGTTAAGTTTTAAATGCTTTCAGTTCAAAATGCTTGTTTATGTTATTTTCAAAAAGAAACTTCATTACTTAGTCAAAACGAATGGTCAATTTAAAAGCTTTTGAAACACAATTTATTACATGATTCAATGTATTTAACTAACAAAAAAGTAAGACAATTTGTTCTAAAAAGGTAGTTTATAGCCCACTAATTAATAAAAAATTAAAAAGCATGATAATGACATTACGTTTTGGCATTAATAAATAGGTAAACACTTTTAAAAATTATTTTAAAATTTTTTGCAAATTCTTTAATAACAAATTGTTAAATTTATAATTTTTGCGGCCACATAGATTGTATGTTCCTATATTTGAATAAGTTAATTTATTTATTTTGGAAAAACAAAGAGCGTTGGATTTTAAATCAGAGTTAGAATTGTTTATTTCAGAAATTGAAATGGGCAATGATTTAAAGCCTGAAAGAATTGCAGGATTGCAACAGCTTTGTTTAAAAAATTTCAGATCTGAATTGAAAAATTCAGATAATAGAATGTTTACTCAATACGCAAAAATATATTCAGATTTAAATTATATGGGACGCAGGTCTGCATGGGCAATTGATTTTTTGGTTGAAGATTTTAATGACTTGGTGTTATTAATTGAGGAAAGTACGCCAATACCTATATAATTATAACTTAATTATTTTACCACCTCATAACCTTCAGCCCAGAAAGGATTAATTCTATACCTCCAAAATTCTTCAGGAGCGCAGCTGTGTCCATCTTCAAACACATATATTTCGTTTTCCTTTTTAACCCATTCTAAAAAATCAAAGTTTACATGGGTTATTGAAGCTCCATTATCAAGAGCTGCAATTGCTTCTGCCTTATTCATAATTTATCCTTTCAAATTCTACCACCCACACCCAATGGTTCTGGTCCCAGCTTTCAAGTCCGTTGATGGATTGCCACAATGAGGAAAAGGAACCTCTTGCGGTAACAAAAGAACCCACATCGTACATGTAATCTTTATATGCCTCATCATTCTCAAATTCATAAACTCCTTCTGCCCTGGCATCATCTTCAGTAATATCCTGCAACCTTTCAGCTTGTACTGATTTAACATAAATAATTGTCCGAGCTGCCTGCTTAGGCATGTATAGACTTGGCCGTTTATACCATTTACAAATGCCTGTAACCCTTTTTTCTTTAGGTAATAACTCTAATGCTTCATATCTGTAGTTATGCCCATGCAGTTTAGTTTCATCAACAAAGCTCCATTTTCCATCATCCTCAACCCAGTGCCCAAAAGCATAATAGGTTTCTTTTATATACAAATACTCCCCAGATGTATAATTTGGTTTGTAAGTTGGTAAAGCATATTGTGTTCCACATCTCATTTCAAATCTTGGAATATCAAGATGCTGTTCCTTTACAGGCACAAGCTTCCAGTTATAGTCAAAGTGATGTTTTAATTCAACAATCCGTCTTGTTTTCGTTTTTTTACCTTCGTGAGCAGCTTGTGCAAGGAAGGATTTCATAATTATACCTTTCATGAGTTCAGTTTTTTAGTCCCATCCTCAGGCAAAAAGCCAGTTCCTTTATTCTCTGTAGCCTTAATGAAATCCACTTCCACTTTGGCAGAATTTACGAGCACCTGAGCCAGCTCTTGGATGGCTTTGGCTTTTTTAACTTCCCGCTCCAAGGCAATTGGGTTTTTCATTTTTTCTTCATCGCCAAGGCGCTCTAGTTGAGCAAATACATGGTTACGTAAGTCTTCAATCTTGTTTTTCATGTTGTTGTGTTTTTTTATTGAGTTTTGATAATAGTCTAATTACTGATTTAAGTTCTTCAGGAAATCTATTGATGGAATTCCTGATCATGTTTGAATGCATACTAATGGGTTCCAAATTTTCTATTACACAGTTTAGGGAATTGCCATCCTTAAAGGTCACAATAAACCCTTCAGGTAGATTTCCAAATTTCTGGTTGTAAAGGAAATAGTGTTTAAACACTAGTTTTTTTATTCCTGGTACTTTAACCTTTATGTATTGTCTACCAGTTGCGCTGTCTGTATGAATTGTTTCCTCCCAGTCCGGGTATGAATTATGGGGTGCTTGCCCTTTTTTAAACATATTGGCTCTAAACTTAGCAGCTTGTTCTGGAGTCATAAAGTCTTCCATTTTCTTGCCTTTATTGGGTGGCACAGAACCTTTTTTAAAGGCTGTGGCCAGTCCAATTGTTGAACCAGATTTTAAGCGGCCACTTGCTTCAGAGTTTAGAAAAGCTTCACTCTTTTTTAGTTTGAATTTATTGGCTAAGCTATAAATTGAGCGAGTAGTTCTGCCAATTTCTTTGGCTATTTTAGCTGAGCTGTTATTTGCATAATTGGCTTTAACATGCTCTATTTCCTCAACTGTAAATGGTTTTCCTTTCATATGTGTTTTTAGTAATAGGGTAGGAGTAAGCTACCATGTAGCACGGATAGCCCGCCCGTTAGGGATTACCCGCATTGATTTTAGGATTGATAAAATGAACTTCTTTAATAGTTGCTTGCTTTTTTGAGCTCATTTTTAAATACTCAGCATTGTACCAGGTATTTTTGAATTCTTCTTTTTCCTCAAAAGCATTATGGTCTTGATAGGTAAAGACTATCTTTTCGAATATTGTGTGCTCTAAATTTTTCATTTGTATTTTACTAGCATTTTATTTTTTGTGAAACTTCTAAACTCTCCAGTAGTAACTATCCTTTCTTCTTCTTCAAATTTCATCGATACCTGAGCATCAAATTCCTTTGTATATGGTTTTACCCATCTGCCAATTTCCAAAGTGCAATTCCAAAGGCGCTTTTTTTTATCAATGTAAATTCCATCTTCTATATCTCCCCAGGGAGGATTAGAATGGCAGGTCTCTTTGTGCTCCATCAGAAAGTTGTTTTATAATTTCGGTACTGTCAGCGGCTATGTAAATCATTTCATGTGTGCTTTCGCCAATGCGTCGAACAATTCTATTTCCGGTGCTATTGCATTTATCTTTTGGATTTAACTTGTAGCCATAATATTTAACCCAAGCCTGTAAAGCTTTAGTGAATTTTTGGGTGCTCCAGCTCAGGTTGTTTTTCTTCCTGCAGTCTTCAAAAGCTTCAGAGCGTATCACTTCTTTATTCAATCGCTCACTGGTTGCAGAGAAATAAACATCTGCCCAGGCTTTAAACACTTGTCCCATTTCTGCTAGCAACTGGCGTTGGTTTAC
>JAIYCU010000018.1 GCA_027487835.1 Bacteroidota bacterium
ATTCCGCCAGTTCCAGCGCCAGAGGTAAATACTGGTTTTGCACCAGCAGTCAAACTCTTACGAATGACTAAAGGATTTGAAGCACTTAAGCTTGCATTTAAGGTGGCCGAACCTAAACTCAAGCCAGCATTTGGAAGCGTTTCTGTATGTCCGTTTGCAATTTCTATAATGGCACCACCAGTTGCCACACCATTAAGATTTAAGGCTGCAACTGCAGCATTTAAGGTTGGATAATCGCAACCAGAAGTACAAACAGTTTTAGTTCCTGAAATGGGTTGTGCAAGGGTAATTGTATAAGATAATATAAAGCAAAAAGTAAATAAAAGCCTTACTTTAAATAGTTTAGGGTACATATATTGGCTATTTTATGTGTTACAAAGAAAGTCTGTTTAAGCTTAAAATATTGTTAAATTGCCCCCTTTATTATGAATAACAACGATATACTTAGAAGACTTCGCTACACATTCAGAATTTCTGATACGGCAATGACTGAGCATTTTTTAAAAGGCGGGAACGAAGTTAGCATAGATCAAATCACAAATTGGTTAAAGAAAGACGAAGAAGCAGGATTTATCCCCCTATATGATGTTCAACTTGCGGCATTTTTAAACGGGTTTATCATTAAAAATAGAGGTGAAAAAGGAAGTGAAGTTCCAAAACCTGAAAAAAGTTTGAATAACAATTTAATCTTTAGAAAACTAAGAATTGCTTTGAACCTAAAAGATGAAGATATTCTTGAGATTTTATTGTTGGCGGATTTTCGGTTCAGCAAAAGCGAATTGGCTGCTCTTTTTAGAAACCCAGAACATGAAAAATTCAGGGTTTGCAAGGACCAAATTCTAAGGAATTTTTTAATGGGTTTACAAATTCAGAAAACGGGCAGAAAACCTGGCGATCCGCCCCCTGTTTCGCAAATCCCTAAATAGTATTTGGAGTTAATGGCTAAAGCAATTCTTTGAGCATCCAAACATTGCAAGAAAAATGCCCTGTATTGCCCAAAGCCTTATCCAACCTTTGATAGCCAAATTTCTCGTATAAATGCACTGCAGCTTCCATTTCTGGAAAAGACTCTAAGTAAATATGTGTATATCCCTTTTCCTTGGCAAGCGCTTCGCATTTTTCCATTAACACATTGCCAAAACCATTACCCTGAATTTCTGGAGTTAAAAAAAACCTTACCAATTCTGCATAATGGGCAGGCAAACCATTGCTAGGATAAATGCCACAACCACCTACTACTTGGTCATTTACTTCTAAGACCAAATAGGCAGAGCCTGGCGTTTGAAACAAGTTAAATAAATTATCGGTGGTAGGGTCAGAATGGGCAGTACCTTCGGTAGGCAATCCCAATGCTTCAATATTTTCTCTGATGATTCTAGCCAGAATAAAATTATCAGTAGGCCTAATCGACCTAAATTCATACATCAAATCAAAGCTGGCCATTACTTATTATTTTTGTTTTTCATAGGATTGCACCTCATCGTGAAAGAATTCTAAACGCACACCAGCATTTTTGAGCATTTCTTCGCTCTCGGTGCCAGCGTGGTATTTGCGTTCGCATACCACCCTTTTTATACCGCAATTAATAATTAGCATGGCACAAACACGGCAAGGCGTCATTCTGCAATACAAAGTGGCACCTTCTAAGGCAACCCCATTTTTAGCCGCCTGGCAAATGGCATTTTGCTCGGCATGCACGGTACGCACACAATGTTCTGTAATGCTGCCATCTTCATGGAGCACCTTTTTCATTTGATGACCCACTTCATCGCAATGCGGAAGCCCAATGGGAGAACCAACATAACCAGTAACCAATAATTGATTATCTCTTGCGATTACGCAACCGCTTCTTCCCCTGCCGCAAGTGGCGCGTTTGCTAATCGCCTCCATAACTTCCATAAAGTATTGGTCCCAAGTGGGGCGCACATAATGCTCTATTGTACTCATCTTACTTAGTGTTTAAAGCCTTATCAACTTGTAAATATAACTCTTCAAAAGTGCCGTTGTTGGTAAAATGCACATCGGCCAGCGCCATGCATGCCGATAAATTCTGCTTGTTTGGGTCGGATGCGGTAAGCTCTCTTTCTTCGTTTTCTACAAAAGTTTCAAAAGAAACCTTATCCGTTTCAGAACCTCTTATTAGAATTCTATCGTATCTAATTTGCCTATCTGTATCCACAGAAAACAAAGTAAAATTACCTTTGGCGCGCAAGGCTTCAATTTCTCCTAGTGTTCTAATGCTTTCAATAATGCAGTTTTGGTTTGTTGCAATGGCTTGCTTGTGCAGGGCCTCTGCAATATAACTTGGGCCATAAGTTGCACGAAGTCCATTGGCTGTGATAACCATGTTATCGCGGTTAATTTCTAGCCCTTTGGCTTGCATAACTTCTATAAGGTAACCCCTTACAGAAAAATGTTTGAACCCATATTTATCTACTAGATAATCTACAATGGTGCCTTTGCCAGCGCCAAGGGTACCCGTAATTCCAATGATTTTCAATTTGCTAATATATTTTGAGAAGCAAATTAAAGAATTGAAATTAATTAATGCATTAATTCTTCAAAAGCGCCGTCTTTGGTTCAACACCCGTAAATTAATTCAAATGTTTTTCTAAATAGTACAATATCTTTTTTTGGTTTCGGTTCGAACCAAGCTCACCATGAAAAGCATCAAGTAATAAGGCTTTGGTATCTCCTCCAAAATATTTTTGCCAACCTTTACTTTTAGTTTGCCAAACTGTAATGTCTCTTGCCGCACCAAAATAAAAACAAGTAGCAGGTGAAATACGAGGATTAAATTTAGCAACAAGCTGTTGAATCCGTTCATAATACATTAGCGTGGCTGCCGAAGGTTGCGTGCTTTTAACTACTTGAATGCCTAATTGATGATGGAGCACATTCTTTAACCAATTAAATGCGTATTTAACTGGAAAAACAAAGTCGTTATGCGCAATTGATTTATTTAAAATGGTCTTTAATCTATTGGTTCTATTCGAGGGTAAATCTGGCTCAAAGTAGTTAGGGGTATCCAACATAATTACAGTAGCTATTTCTTGATAAGTACAAGAAATAGCATACGCTAAAAAGCCAGAAAAACTATATCCAAAAACATGCTTTACTTTTAGCTCTTTCAAAGGCTCAGCTAAACTCTCTAATAAGGTTTCAAAATTGAACTGCTCATGAAAAAAATGAACATTAAGCTCATAAATTTGATAGTTATCTTTTAAAAAAGAATGGAAATAATTTTGATACACATCGCCTTCAAATACATTTACAAATAGAATTACCTCTTTTTGGTAAGGCTGCCCATCAATCTTTTTAATGCTAAAAAAGTTCTTTTGAGTTGAGGCCAATTTTTCTTCAATGCAAACAACCAACTCTCTTAAATTACCCGCTTCTATAAATTCTTTATAGGCTAAGCTTATTTTTAAATGTGCTTCAATTTTACCTATACAAATAAGTGCTGCCATAGAATCCCCGCCTAAGTCGCGGTTAAACTGCTGCGTACTTTGAATAGTACTTACATCTACTTTTAAAACCTCGGCCCAAATTTGCTTGAGCACCATCAACAATTCGGTATCCACCTCTACTTGGATGGCAGGATTAGCGATTGAAAGGGCGTACAAACTTGTTACAATTTCCTTTACTTTAACTTTATCTGGCTTACCCGTATGCGTGCTAGGAATGGTAGCTAAATAAGCACTAAAAGCAGGAAGATGATTAGAAGGGAAATTTGCTGCTAATTGGGAATTAATATCAGCTGTATTTGCACCTGTACTTCCGGTATAAGCAAGCATGAGTTTAGACTGTTCATTAATAGAAACAATAAAGGCAAAAGCGCGCGTTATGGAGGGCAAGGCCTCTATACATTTCTCTAATAAAAATAAATTAATCTTAATGCCATTCAACTTCTCTTCTTGGACTAATCTACCTTGATAAAATAAATTGCCTTGTTCATCTAAATATCCAATATCTCCAGTTCTATATAAAGGCAATCCTGCTTCAAATCCAAATGCATGAGCAGTTTGCAGTGCGTCACCTTTGTATTCTTTAGCCATAAACAAAGAATGCACACAAATTTCGCCACTTTGCAAAGGAGCTAGTTCTTTCCCTTGTGCATCCTTAATACTTACCAATTTATCCTTCACTGCTTTTCCCAAAGCTGTACTTACCACAACATCCCGATTTGTAGAATTGATTAACTGCCTTGTAATGGTTCTAGTTTCAGTGGTGGCATACGCAATTTCTAATTGACATGTTGCAGGGAACAGACGAAAAAACAAATCAACATCTTTTTCTAAATGGGCTTCACCAGAAACACATAAAACCTTTAAAGGAGTAAGTGATTTAAAAGGAAACTCGAGTGTAGCAAGTGCCCTAAAGGTACTTACAGATAGCGAGGAATGAGTCACATTTTGGTTCAACCAAAATTCTGGCAAACCAAGCAAACCCAATTCTTTTAAAGGATAGATTGCCAATTTTGCACCACAAGAAAAGGCAGTGAAAATACAGGCCAAAGAAGCACTAAAAGAAAATGAGAAAATAAAATCAAAACAATCGGTGGAGGTTAAATCTCCAGTTAACACTTGGCGCTGGGTATCTTCACTAATTGTCTCTAAAGTATGCACAACCAATTTTGGCTTGCCTGTTGAACCACTTGTGTAAAAGCTACAAAGTGAATTAGATATGGCAAGCGGATAAGTGGAATAGTTTGCTTGATTAGCATCCACTTCTGAAAGTAAAAATACTTCACCTTTAAGCGCATTCGTAGGCTTATCCGCCATCCAAATAGAAGGCAATTGAATTCCTTCTGTACTTAATAAAAACTCATTTTCTTTTGTAATTGATAAATAATAATTACCAGAAAATACAATGGCGAGTAATGCAACTAGGTGGTCGATGGGATCTTCGATACACACACCAATAAATTGATGTTGAATTGCTTTTTGCTGCAAAAATGCCGCTCTATTTTCAACCGCTAATTTTAAGTTACCATAACTCAAGCTTTGCTGTTTATAAACCAAGGCTATGGCATCTGGTTGACTTTCACAATAGAATTTTACCTTATCAACTAGATGCATATAGGTGAAATGTTTCTTTTGCTATAAACCCACAAGCAGTCATGTTTTTATTGCTTTGAGAATTGGCGTAGGTCCAAGTTTCTATGCTACTTGGCGCATTCCTGCTTAATAAATAATTTATGCGAAACTTTATCCCCTCTTTGTGGTAATTGTTGCCTCTATATTCTGGCAATACAGCACCTCCTGCTAATAGTGCTTTAGTATCTTTTACAAATAATACCACTACACCCACATACTTTTCTTGGTCTTTCATTAAAAATAATTCAAGATTAGGCTGTTCAAGCAGTTGTGAAAAATTTGTGGTAACCTCCACCAAATCCTTTGGGCCAGCTTCAAAACTATCTAAATAGGTTTTTGTAAACAAAGCGATGTTTGAGGTATCTACTTTTTCAAATAAGGTATTTCCAAGTTTATCCATTACAGAAAGGGAAGGTAAAACTTGCTTTACAAAACTGGTTTTAGCTTTAAATCCAGCCTCCAATAAACCAGGTTCATGCAAAGATGATAAAACCATAAAGTTTTTAATTCCATGGTTTTGATAGAAGGCACTTAACCTATTTAACTCATCTTGCGAAAGGTTAGTAGCATCTGTTTTAAATGCATAGTTAAAGTAATTCAAGGCTTGAAAACAATAGGCATGGAGTGCAGATTGCGTCAAAAAATGAATGCCTTTTTGCACAGGGGCATAGCGCTTAAGTCGCATTAAATCATACTCACAAATTAATTCCATACCTTCTTTAAAGCCCTGTATTATATAGGCCCAAGATTATAGAAATAAATTCCAAAATAAAAGAGAAAGAAAAACAATTAAAGCTTTAGGTTCAAACCGATACCATAGCCATAGACTTGTTCGCTATAATTAATGCTCCTAAATTGCTGTTGAAAAAGGAAATAGGCTTCGAAATTCAATTTTCTATAGAATCTCCAGGGAGTGAAACTGTAAAAGTAGTTCCCAAACCAAGCTCACTAGTGGCAGACAGTTGTCCCTTTAGTGCCTCGGTAAAGTCTCTACAAATCATTAAGCCAAGGCCACTACCCTTTTCCCCATTGGTACCTGCCAAACTAAATACCCCAGATGTAGTGCTTAATATTTTTGCAAGGTCATCTTCTGTCATTCCTACACCAAAATCTTTTACATCAATTTCAACTCTGTTGTTGGCCTTATTCTTTTGAATACTCAACTCAATTTTACCATTATCATTAGAAAATTTTATGGCGTTGTTTAATAAATTTCTAAGGACCACTGTTAGCAGGGCAGGGTCTGTAATAAGCCCCAATTGGGCATCGCCAAGCAAACTCACTTGGATATTTTTATTGGTTGTTTGTGGTTGAACTTGATTAATAACATCCTTAGAGAGGAGCACAATATCCGTCTGCTTAAACTCGGTTTGAAGGCCATTTTCCATGCCAGCCCTAGCCCAATGTAGCAGATTATCTAACATGATATTAAGGCTTTCTAAAGAGCTACTAACTTTAGCATTATAGCTAATTAACTCTTCTTCTGTGATGTCCTTCTCTTTATACATTTCTAATAAGCGGGTCAATATCCCTAAAGGACCGCGCAGGTCATGAGCAACTACAGAAAATAGCTTATTCTTCTGTTGGTTCAACAATTCTAAACGATGTGCTTGAGCTTCAATTTTGAGGTTTTTTTGGCTAAGCTGTGTATTGAACCTACGCAGCAAAACAAGCAATACAATAGCCAAAATAAAGAGGGAGATAAAGACACCAATTAGGAATAAATTCCGGGTTTGCTGTTCTTCAAGATAGACTACTTTATAGGCATTGTCTTCTATAAAATAACGGTCGGCATTTTTAGCTTTTAACTGCGCATGCAATTTATCATGGTCTGCTGAAACGACTCTATAAAATTCATCATAATAATCTAGTGCTTCCTTATGTTTGCCTATGGTTTGTGCCAATTTTCCTAATCTAAAACGCATTTCAAAATCAAAATCGGTTCTAAACTCAACATCATCCTCTTCAACCCTTTTCAATTCAAGATTTGCGGTGTCCAAAAAAGCTTTGGCTTGCACAGGCCTGTTATTGGCAATTTCAATGTCGGCTAAAAAAAACAAAGCATGAATAGCACTTCCCATTTCTCCATTTACTGTTGAGTGATAATAATCTTTAAGCAGGAGCTCCTTAGCCTCTTTATGCCTTCCTTTTTTTAAAAGCACTACTGCTAAATTTCCAGAAATAATTCCTTGCCAAACTTCACTTGTAAGTAATTTTGCTCTTTTTAATCCTGTTAAAAAATATAATTCGGCAGAGTCATATTTGAGTGCATTAAAAAA
>JAIYCU010000021.1 GCA_027487835.1 Bacteroidota bacterium
TTGCAAGCTCTTTTTACTTTGGTATTGTCTTTTGCGCCGCAGCCTCTAAAATCTTTTACAACCACAAAATAATCCCCAACTTCTCCTACTATTATCCATTGGGTGGTGTCGCCCGTAGGTGTCCATTTATAGGTACTAAATAATTTCCCCGCATCTAATTTTACCAACTCTTTTTCTTTATCGCATATAAAATACTCATCCCCCAGCGCAGTAAATAGTGGAGGATGATAGTTTATCTCAATTTGGTCTTGGGCGCTGCAAATGCCACTCTGTATTTTTAAACTGTAATTGCCAGGTTTAGTTACCAAAATAAATTGGGTAGAATCTCCAGTATTCCATAAGTACTGCCCTGCGTTTAGTGGGCCTTTTAAAGTAATAGTATCTCCACTGCATAAAGTGGTATCAATACCAAGGTTTAAATTTAGTTTTTCAATAATTTTTATCGTGTCGGTAATTTGGAATTTGTTGTTACAAACAAACCAACTGAAACGAACGATGTATTTACCCTCAGCATTATAAAAATGTTTTGCTGCAATTGTTTTTGCTTTGCTTCCATCCCCAAAATTCCATTCCAATGAGTCGTAAATTAAATCTGAAGGGCTTTTTATTTCAAAACTAGATTCAGATAGCGCACAATTGGCCGTTAGCTTAAGTTCAGGTTTTTTTGAATTGGGAGTAGTTTCAGAAATATCTGAAATAAAAGTAGGGAATCTTTCAGTGCCAATACTCCCTAAAAAGGGATTGCTGCTTAATTCAATAGTATTAAATGAGAAATTACAGTTTGTGCCAGCTATAGAAGGGGAGTTAATAACAGATATTTTTGAAGTAAAGGTCCTATTTTCAGAACTAGCTGCGTAAATTTTCCCATTGGGTCCTAATTGGATATCACCTATGCTTTCATATGAGTTCGAAATGAGTAATCTACCATTGTCGCTAGCATTACTTTTCATATCAAATTGTACCAGCGAGAATCTATCATCGCTTCTGTAAGAAGAAAAATACAAATACTTTCCGGTAGGGTCGTAGCTAATAGCCCCCATTTTATCATAGGTGTTGGTTGACCCTAAATTTACATTTTTACTAAGTGAAATTGTTCCGCAACGTTTATCAATTAAAAACTCCTGTAATACGCAGCCCGTATTGGCATTTATATCAGAATCAAAGAACAAATAAGCCATTCTTATGCCTGTGGATTCTGTGATCATCTTACCATAACTGTATTGTGTATTGGGAAAAGTAGCCGTGCCTGCATAAGAAACAACAGGTGTCGCGCTTACCTGTTCATTCATAATTGCAAAAGAATTGAATTCATTGGTGCCTTTTTTATGTGTTATCAACCAATAACCTCCACCATTAAGCATTTTTACAGCAGTAAATTGTAGGTCCATTTGGGAGGCCAAAAGTCGCTTTTTATAAACAACATCCCCATTGCCATTGTTTAAGGTTAAATCCACTAAGGCATAGTATATATTGTCGGTTTGATCGCAATAAAAAACAAAATACTTTTTAGGGGTGGTTTCAAAAATCATAATGGTGGCACTTTGATCACTTCCTGTGCCTGGATAGAGTTCACCATTTGGCATCAATGCTTTATTTCTATCCCAAATTTGTCTTCCATCTGTAAATAAAATCAAGTCTCCAGTGGTTTTATCAGACATAACCGAAGCTCCCAGCACAGAATACATTGGACTGGCTTTGTCAGGAATAGGACTCATGCTGCTACTTGTAAAGCTCATGCCTAGATGAGTTCCAAAAAACCAAGTATTATTTTGGTTTTGCGCCAAAGCACAGTTTGGACTAAGAATGATTAATATAAGCAAAATCCTCATGTTAACTTTAGACAATCTTTTTGTAATAAAGGCTGCATTTGAAAAGTGCTTTTGGTTCATAATAATCCTAATTATGTAATTTGCCTCTATTCATTCAAAATCCTTACTTTTACCTTGTAATCCTAATTTAAAACTAATGCCTTCAAAATCCTTTCAGATTGCTGCATTGCTGGCCTTTCTACTCATAATGTTTGCCCTATTTCAATTGGGTACCCACAAACCAACGAGTGTGCAACGCGCGGCCTACCATTGGAAAACCAGATTTGAAAGAAATTCTTATGGCAATGAGGAGCGTGATAGCTTTTTAGACCAACACCAAATTAAAAAGCTCTATGTGAAAATGTTAGATGTAGATTATAACCTTGCCTATGGAATCTACCCTGCAAGCGAAACGCAAATAGAATATTACAATGGAGATAATCCAGATTCTATTACTTACATCCCAGTTGTATATATTACCAATGCGGTACTTAAAAATTTAGGTCAAGACCAAATTACCTATTATGCTCAATTGTTCTTAAGAAAGGCACTTAGGATTCAATCTTATACCCAAAAGGAGGTAAAAGAAATCCAGATTGATTGTGATTGGACGGAAACAACAAGAGACAAATATTTTGCGCTTTTAGTTGCAATGAAAAAACTATTGCCAGGGCATGTTTTTTCAGCTACCATCAGATTGTATCCTTACAAGTATCATGAAAAGTTGGGCATTCCCCCCGTAGATAAAGGCATGCTTATGTTGTATAACATCACCAATGCGGCAAACCCGCATCAACACAATGCAATTTTTGATTATATCGAAGCCTCAAAATATATCAGTAGATGGAACAAATATCCCTTACCATTAGATTATGCAGTGCCTGCCTTTAGTTGGACAATCCTCTATCGCTACAATCAGTTTAACAGCATTTTTACGGGCGATTTAGAAAAGAGTGGATTAGCTCAAAACCCCAAACTGCAATATCTAGGCAAGGGTATCTATAAGGTTAAAGAATCTTTTGAGGCCTATTTAAACAAAGAAGTTTATCTTAGAGTAGGTGATGTTTTAAAAGTAGAAAGCGCTGGTGCCCTAGAAATGCAACAAGCGGTGAGCCTTGCCAAAAGGGCAGGAATGAATGCACAAAGTACCCTCGCCATTTTTGATTTAGACATGAATGAACTTCGTAAAATCCCAAGCCATGACATCGAAAAAATATATACTATTACTCCTTAGTGCGTTGGTTTTATGGCCGCCCCAAACTACCAACAGTTGTGGGTTTTTTATCTCAGATGAGGAGTATCGTTTTTGGATGTTTAATCCCAATCTTAGCCAATTGCCAGGATCGTTTCCGTTTTTTTATACCTCCGAATTGTACTATGAAGGTCTTGATAAATATACCAGAACAGCTGACCCAAACCCAGATGTGCAGGCCGTTGCAAATATCTATGAACAAAACATTAACCAATGGTTTGCGTATACCAAGGGTAAAGTTTCCAAAGATGCTATCAGCACGTTTTTATATGAGCTAGATCCGGCTACCTATTTTGAATCTGAAGCGATTTGGCTAACAAACAACGAATTTCTAAATTATGCAACCAACCATCATGAGTTATTAACCTATTTGGCATTTGCCAAATTATCTGAAGCAAATATTAATACTAAACCAGTTTGGGATGATTGCCCAGATTGCCCCAACATTGTTAATGGAAAGGTAGTGCCATTAAATAGAATTCCTTCTTACTGGGAGATGCACCAAGAAGATTTTCCTAAGGCCAATACGACAATAGTGAATCAAGGTTTAAAACTTTATGAGCAATGTTCAGATCCATTTCTTAAACGTAGGTATGGATATCAATTGGTTCGCTTGGCCTATTATGCTTTAGATTCTGCTACCATGGCCAATGTGTTTAATTCGGCATTTGCCAATGGTTCCAAAGACTGGATGTATTATGATGCCTTGATGTATGAAGCCATGAGCTATTCTAGTGCGCTAAAGAATTTTAAACTAGCTCAAGTATTTAAGTATGCGCCTTCAAAAAGATATAGGTGTGTTCAATTGTATGTTCAAAAACAACATTACCAAGAGGCCATTTCTTTTGCAGAAAATAACCAAGAGCAAGGCATGGTAGAGGTGATGGAGGCCATTCATAATCCTTCCTCATGCTTAAGCTATTTACGACACTTGCAAATAATGGATCCACATAATGCCTTTCTGCCTTTTTTGTGGATTAGAGAAATTAATAAATTGGAAGATTGGATACTTGGTCCGCAATACTCAGAATTTGGTAGCACCAGAAGTAATGATTTATGGTACCAAGATGCGCAAAACCAAATTAGTTTTTCAAAGCAATTACTAAAAGATAGAGCCTATGCAAAGGAATGCCTTCAAGTATTAGAAAAACAAGTAGGCCTGAATGCTGCCAATGCTTCTTTTTATCATTTGTGTTTGGCCTATGTTCATTTTATGCTCAAAGACCTTGCGCAAGTGCAGCAGCAATTGAGTTTGGTTCAAACCGAAATCTTAAGCAACGAAGCTAAATTACAATACCAGCTCACCCGTTTTATGTTGGCCCTTAGCCAAACTGATTCCGTGAATGATGAAATTAAAAACACCTTTCTACAATTGGTTCAAACCATACAAAAAGAAGAAGCCAATAACTACGAATTAAAAAGCATTAGGTACCAACTTATTTCATTTGCCGCCCAAGAATTTCTTAAACGAAACGCCCCTGCTGAGGGCTTAATGCTGTTTGGAAAAACAGAGAAAGGTTATGCCTATCATCCATACATAGGCAAAGGAAATGTTTATACACAATTGTTTGAAAAGGGCACTCCTGAAGCACTTTACAAGGTGATAGAAATACTTGAAAAGAATCAAAAAACTGATTTTGAGAAATACTTGTGTGGCGATATTTATTGCTATTACCAAGAAGACATGCTTAGCGAGAATTATGAATTGAGCATTTGTAAATGGAACCCCAACCGCGTGAGAGATATCCTGAGCATGAAGTTGGTGCAACAAAATAAAATCAAAGCAGCCATCCAGGTTTTATCTCGGGTTGAACCAAACTATTGGAGCAACGAAACCTATAAATTGTTTGCCAAGGATGATCCTTTTGTGGTGAGTCCGTGGAATGGCCATGCCGCCATGAATGAAGTTGGAATAAAATATACCAAGTTGAGTTTCTTGCAGCAATTGTATCATTTGCAAAATCAATTGTCAAGATTAAAAGGAGAGGAAAAAGCCAAGGTGCTTTATCTAATTGGGAATGCTTATTTTAGCATGTCATACGATGGGAAATATTGGATTGCCCAAAGCAATTATTGGTCGTGTGAAACAGAATATGATACCCAAAGACCATCCTTTGGCGCAGATTATTTTACGCCCTACAGAGCCATGTATTACTATAAAGAAGCCCTTAATTGCACCCAAGATGTTAAGTTATCGGCCTTAATAGGTCAGGCGCTTAAAGGAATTAATATGTCAGAAAAATCGCTTTACACAAATAAGCAAATCCTAAAAATGTTAAAGTCGCGTAAAATAAACACAGATACTTATGAACAACTTAATGGAAACTGCGATTTGTTCTATGATTTTCTAAAAACATATTCTTACTTCGCTCCACAACGCAAGCAATCGTTTGCCAAAAATCAAAAATAGTATGATTACAATAGTAAAACGTAGGTTCTTACCTAACAAAATTAAGGTTACAGACTGGAATGTAATGGCTCCTTACTTTGAAGATTTATCTACTAGAAATCTGCAATCAAAAGAAGCCCTTGAAGATTGGCTTAAAGATAGAAGTGAGTTAGAGGCTTTTTTAAGTGAAGACCTTGCATGGCGTTATGTGCGTATGACTTGCGATACCACCAATAAAGATTTAGAACAAGCCTACTTATTTTTTGTAGAAGAAATAGAACCCAAAATTGCACCCTATTCAGATGCACTTAACAAGAAGTTAATGGCCTGCGAATTCTTAAAAGACTTAAACAAAGACAAATATTTTATATACATACGCGGCATTGAAAAGGAAATTGAAATTTACCGCGAAGCCAATGTGCCTTTGTTTGCTCAAATTGCAGCAGAATCTCAAAAATATGGAACTGTTATTGGGAGCTTAAGTGTTGAAATTGAAGGCAAGGAATTAACCTTGCAACAAGCAGCCAATTACCTTAAAAATCCAGAAAGGGCCATGCGCGAAAATGCCTTTAAACTAATTGGAGAAAAGCGTTTAAGTAAAGCTGATGAATTAGATGAACTCTTTGATAAACTCATTGCCCTGCGCCATCAGGTTGCGCTAAATGCTGGTTTTGACAATTACCGCGATTTTATGTTTGCTGCCATGGGCAGGTTTGATTATACCCCACAAGATTGTTTTAATTTTCATGAAGCCATTCAGACTGAGGTAATGCCTTTGGTGAAAGCATTTAACGAAAAAAGAAAAGTAGAACTTGGGCACGAGCTTAAGCCTTGGGATTTAGAAGTAGATACTAAAAATAGAGCAGCTTTAGAACCCTTTACCAGTGGGGCAGATTTACTAGAAAAAACCGTGAAGTGCTTTAGAAAAGTAGATGAATATTTTGCATGGTGCATAGAAACCATGGACAATATGGAGCGTCTAGACCTTGAAAGCAGAAAAGGAAAAGCCCCAGGTGGATACAATTACCCAATGGCAGAAACAGGAGTGCCTTTTATTTTTATGAATGCCGCCAGCAGCACCCGCGATGTTGAAACCATGGTGCACGAAGGCGGGCATGCCGTGCATTCTTTTTTAAGCAAAGACCTTGAATTGGCAGCCTTTAAAAGTTGCCCTAGTGAGGTAGCCGAATTGGCCTCTATGAGCATGGAGTTGATAAGCTATAGCGGTCAAGATGAATTTTATCCAAACCCACAAGATTTTAAACGCGCCAAAGAAGAACACCTTGAAGGCATCATTAAAATATTGCCATGGATTGCAACCATTGATAAGTTTCAACATTGGATATACACGCACCCAAGCCATACGGCTGCAGAGCGCAAAGCCTATTGGATGCAACTGAGCGATGAGTTTGGAACAGGCATTGTAAATTGGGAAGGAAATGAGGTATTTAGGGCCATGGCTTGGCAAAAACAATTGCATTTGTTCGAGGTACCTTTCTATTATATTGAATATGGTATGGCCCAATTAGGAGCCATCTCTGTTTGGAAAAACTACCTTGAAAATCCAAGTAAGGCGGTGCAGCAATATAAAGATGCCCTTGCGTTAGGGTATACAAAAACCATTGGAGAAATCTATGAAACTGCAGGAGTGAAATTTGATTTCTCTGCTGCTTATATCAAGGAATTAATGACCTTTATTAAACAACAATTAGCGGATTAACATGAAGATCTTTTGCATTGGAAGAAACTATAGCGAACACGCCAAAGAATTAGGAAACGCAGTACCAGAAGATCCAGTTGTTTTCACTAAACCTGATACTGCCTTGCTAAAAAATGGGGAGCCGTTTTATTTGCCCGATTTTAGCGCAGACGTGCACCATGAAGTTGAATTAGTGATTAAGATTAACAAGGTGGGTAAGAATATTCAAGAGAAGTTTGCCCGCAATTATTTCTCAGAAATAGGCATGGGCATAGATTTCACTGCCCGTGATGTGCAAGCAAAACTCAAAGCCAAAGGCCTTCCTTGGGATTTAGCAAAGGGCTTTGACGGCGCCGCACCACTGGGTAATTTTATAGATGTTTCGCAGAGAGAAAGCTTGCAGGAAATTACTTTTGGACTTCAAAAAAACAAAGTTTGGGTGCAACAAGGAAATAGCAATGACATGATATTTTCTTTTGAGAAAATTATCGCTTTTGTGTCATCCTATTTCACACTAAAAGTTGGTGATTTAATTTATACAGGGACGCCCGCCGGGGTTGGTCCTGTTGCCATTGGAGATACCTTAGAGGCCTATTTAGAAAACGAGCTTGCCTTAACTTGCGAGGTAAAATAATGTACTTTAGTAAGCACATTTTTTTAATTGTTTTTACTTTTTTAAGTTTCTGTTTGAACCTATTTGCTCAACAGTTAAATGAAGCAAATACGAAGTACCCTAAGAGCTATTTTCGCTACCCCTTGGACTCTGCAGTAAACTTGGTTTCTCCCTTTGGATCCTTAAGAGATAATCATTTTCATAGTGGTTCAGATTTGCGCACCAATGGAAGAGAAGGCTTAGTGGTGTATGCAGCTGCTGATGCTTATGTAAGCCGAATAAAAATACAAAGAAATGGATATGGCAAAGCCGTTTACCTCACCCATCCCAATGGTTATACCACGGTTTACGGGCATTTGCAAAAGTTTCATGGGGCGCTGTCTGAGTACATTCTAAACTATCAATACCAAAATCAAACTTTTGAGTTTGATTTAATTTTTGATAAGAAAACAATTTGGCTAAAAAAGGGCGATACGCTTGGTTTTTCTGGCAACAGCGGCAGCAGTACTGGCCCACATGTGCATTATGAAATTAGAGATGCAAAAACAGAGAAAATCATCAATCCTGCTTTCTTTGGTGTGTTGCCTTTTGATACTTTGAAGCCGCAAATTAACCAGTTACATGTTTATAATTTTGTGGCTGATGGATTGTTATTGCACAAGAAATTAGTACTTGCTCCAAAGCTGTTTTCTCAATACGATTCTGTGTGGGTGTTTAAAGATACCTTGATTTTACCCGCCAATACCTATGGCTTAGGCATTGAAGCGGTAGATTATATACACAATTCAAAAGATGCCAAACATGTATATGAGTATGCGTTAAGCTTTCAACAAAAAGAAGTGTTTAAACATACGCTAAATACCTTTGCTTTTGATGAAGGAAAATACATTAACGCGCACATAGATTATCCCTACTATAAATTGGAGGATAAGCGCATACAAAAATGCTTTGTTGACGATGGCAATTTCTTTTCAACCTATATCTACAATACCGCTAAAGGCAAATGCGATTTACAGTTTGGCGATACCAGCAACTGGACCATTCAGGTTTGGGATGTAAATGGCAATAGTAGAACCTATGTGTTTCCATTAAGGGCAATTGAAGCCAATCCAAATCAGCCCGAGTTGCTAAAATATAAAGTCAATATTGCCAATAAAAGACAAATGTTTCCATTGCAAAGCAATAAGATTACTATGCTAGGTTTTCAGGCTCGGGTTGAACCAAACGATATTTATGATACCATTTATTATGAGGCTGATATGTTGAATGCTAAGCCCTATACCTTGGCAAGCATCTACAAATTGCATCAACCCACAACACCATTGCACAAGAGCATAGACATTGGTATAAAAGCAGATGTGGTTTCAAATTCCTTGCATAATAAATTATTATTGGGATATGCTGCTGAAAAACCTGAGAATTTTAGGGCAATGGGAGGTAAGTTTGAAGATGGCTGGGTGAGAGGCAAAGCTGCTAATTTTGGGTATTATACCATTTTAGCAGATACAATTCCACCTAGCTTGCAACAATTGCTCATCAACACTCCTTCGGATCAAACCGACACCCTTTCTTGGAACTTTATAACCCGCGACAATTTAAGCGGGATTAATACCTTTAAGGCATATCTAAATGGCGAATGGATTTTATTGGATTTTGATGCTAAGAACAACTTGCTCACCTACCGGTTCGACCAAGTATATGAAAAGCGCAAAGCTTACTATCAGCAATTGCGTTTGCAAACAAGCGAGGAACTTTGTTATGATTTGCGTGTTATCGTAACAGATTACAAAGCAAATTCAATAGAGAAAATATTTTCAATGCCATTTTTTTAGGTTCGAACCAAAACCAAAATAGGGCTAAAGGAGTTAACTAGATAAATTAAATATAAGATGGCAATTACACTACAAGTTGGAGATAAAGCACCAGCCTTTAAAGCCAAAAACGAAAAAGGCGAAACGGTTTCATTGGCAGATTACAAGGGGAAAAAGTTGGTATTGTACTTTTATCCAAAAGATGATACCCCAGGATGTACCGCAGAGGCTTGCGATTTAAGAGACAATTACCAATCTTTTCAGGCACAAGGGTATGAGATATTGGGTGTGAGTCCGGATAATGAGGCCAAACACCAGAAGTTTATTACCAAGCACGAGCTTCCGTTTTCATTGCTTGCAGATACCGATAATGCTGTAGCAACGGCTTATGGCACTTGGGCTGAGAAAAGCATGTATGGCAAAAAATACATGGGCATTTTACGCACCACCTTTGTAATAGATGAAAAAGGAAAAATAGAAATGGTAATTGAGAAAGTAGATACCAAAAAGCACACTACTCAACTGCTATAAATTTTAAAAATGTCTTACTACTGCTGCTGCTATCTTGGCTGCAGGAAGTTCTTCCATGCAAGAAGTGCCATCTAAACAGCTGCCTCTATAAAAACATTTGCAGGCTTTATCTGGCATCACTATTTCACCTTTGCCAAACAAGTCAAATTCGTTTGGATTGAAAATATTATTCATCAAAATAATCTTCTTTCCAAGGGCCAAGGTAATGTGCATACCCATGGTAACTTGTGTAATTACCATATGACATTGGTTCACCAAATTGATAAATTCGAACAAGCTAAAGTAGCCTAGGTAATGCGCACCAGAACGGGCTTGAATTTCTTTGTTACGGGCATCTTCTGCTTCACCTCCCAGCAATAAAATATGTGCATTGGGGTGTTGCGTTTTAAGCAAGGCAACTAATTCAACCCATTTGTCAATGGTCCATAAGCGTGTGGTCCAACGGCCGCCACAACCCGTGTTTAAACCAATGATTTTTTTATCCTTTGGCAAATTCCATTGATACCCTTTTTCGTCATGGGTATCCATCAAATAAGGTTCGCCTTTGTGTTCAAACCCACATATTTCAAAAATTTCTTGTAAATAGCTTTTTGTATTGGCCTTGCTTACATCATCAAACATGCCTGTATCAAACTTATGTTGCGCCAAGGCATTGATGGGTTGAATTTCATTGTCTTTGAGCACAAAGCCATATTTTTCTTTGGCATCTAATACCTGAAGTAAAGCACCAGCTTCCTTTTCTTTGTCTAGGTTAATGGCTATATCCCAAGTACTATGTTGGGTATATAGAATGCTGTTATAATCCCATTTCAGGATTTCATCAATTTGAGAAGAAGGCAATATGTCTGGTGTCCAGGTTAACCAGGTAATTTTGCAGTTGGGGTAGAGTGCTTTAAACTTCAACACCAAAGGAGTGGTGCGAATAACATCACCAATTGCTCCCAACTTTATGATTAGGATTCTTTTTGAAACCTGCGTATAAGCAGGGCAATTATCGCAGTGATACCCATGCTGCTTGTGGGGTTTGCATGGAATATGACCCTTAAAATGTAAACAATCTGCCTTGTAACTCATCTTCGTAAAACTTTCGGCTGCAATATCTGTGAATTTTTACCGCTTAAACAAGCATGCGTACAATTTGTCAGGTTTGTGGTGGTTTGGAGTATAATTTGTAACTTGCCAAGAGTAAATATTACTAAAATGAACAGAGGAACCATTATTCTTTTCGCCGTCATTGCGGCAATTGTCTTATTATTAATGAGCGGATGTGGCAGTTACAACAGCATGGTAACTAAGCAAGAATCCGTTTCTGGCGCTTGGTCAAATGTAGAAAATGTGTACCAAAGAAGAGCCGATCTTATTCCAAATTTGGTAAGTACCGTTAAGGGAGTTGCCAATTTTGAACAAAAAACCCTGACAGATGTTATTGAAGCAAGATCTAAAGCAACATCTATTAAAGTGGATGCATCTAATTTGTCACCAGAACAAATTGGCAAGTTTCAAGCCTCTCAAGGAGAATTATCTCAAGCTTTGGGCAGATTGATGATGATTACTGAAAACTACCCTCAATTGCGCGCTACGGAGAGTTTCAAAGAATTGCAATCGCAATTAGAAGGTACAGAAAATAGAATTGCTACAGAACGCCAGAAATTTAATGAAGTAGCTAAAGACTATAATACTTATATCCGTAAGTTTCCTCAAGTTTTATTTGCTGGCATGTTAGGTTTTGACAAGAAAGGTTATTTCGAAGCCGATAAAGGCGCAGAGAAAGCCCCAGAGGTAAAATTTGAATAATAAAAATGTCTAAGAAATTTTTTAGTGTAACAGAACAAAACCAGATTGTAGCGGCTATTCACCTAGCCGAATTAGCAACCTCTGGGGAGATTCGGGTTCATATAGAAGAACATTGTCCGGGCGACCCAATAGACCGCGCCAAGGAGATGTTCTTCTCTTTGAAAATGAATGAAACTGCACAACAAAATGGGGTAATTATTTATTTGGCCCTGCTTGATAAAAAGTTTGCCATCCTTGGCGATAAAGGAATTCATGAAATTGTGCATGACAGTTTTTGGCAGGCAGAAAAAGACTTAATGAAATCTTACTTTGTTAAATCAGACTATACCGAAGGTTTGGTTCAAGCCATACAAAAAGTTGGAGAGAAGCTTAAAATTAATTTCCCTTATCAAAAGGATGATACCAATGAACTTAGCAACGATATTTCGTTTGGAGGGAAACCTGATGCATAAGATATTAATTTTCTTGTTATTTTTTCCTTTGTTGATTGCGGCAAAGGAAATTCCTAAACAAAGCAGCCCACCTAGATTGGTAAACGATTTTGCTGGGGTATTAAACAGCGAAGAGATTAATCAGCTCGAAAAAAAACTTTTACTTTACGAAGACAGTACTTCCAACCAATTTGCCATTGTTATTGAAAATTCTTTAGAGGGAGAGGATGACTTTGAATACAGCAGACGAATAGCAGATGAATGGGGCATTGGAAGCAAAGAAAAAAGAAATGGGGTATTGATTTTTATTGCCCTACAAGAACGCAAAATTAGAATTCAAGTTGGATACGGCCTTGAAGGTGCCATTCCAGATGCCATTGCCCGACGCATCATCGAAACACGAATTAAACCTGCTTTTAAAGCTAATGCATTCTTTGAAGGTTTTGATACAGCAACCGATGATTTAATGAAGGCGGCTGCAGGAGAATACAAAGCAGACGCCAAAAAGAATTCAAAAAGAAAGAGCAATATCCCTTTTGTCCTCATCATTATTGTAATTATTATAATAATTTCCTTTTTTGGTAAAGGTGGGGGTGGCAGACGTAACCGTGGTTTTGGTGGTTCCTTATTGGGTTTGCCTTTTGGCGGAACCTTCAGTGGAGGAGGCTTTAGCGGCGGTGGCGGAAGCGGTGGAGGAGGCTTTGGTGGTTTTGGAGGTGGTAGTTTTGGGGGTGGCGGTGCTGGCGGCTCTTGGTAATCTTATTGCTGCTTAGTTTTGCTTAATATAATTTCTAATAAATTCTTCAGGTTTTAAGCCATATTGTTTCACCCTTCTTCTCTTTCCTAAATACAAGGTTTGCGGCACGCTGCCAATACCTAATTTTCTGCTCAATTCCTTATTACCATAAGCTAGATAATAGTTTGGCTTTGCATCGGTATTGTAAATGCGTAACTCATAGCTTTTATTGACATATAATACCATAATTACCTTTAGGTTGTTAGTGTCTAAGGCCGCAATGGTGCGTAACATCATAGTGTCAGATTTAAAATTCTTGCTGCTTCTACTTCCAAAATAAAGGTAAACAGACTTTCTTCTTAGTTTTCTCAAGTTGAGTTTTTCACCTTTCGCTAGGGTAAATTTCGCCTTTGGTGCTTTTTCACCTACCGCTATTCTGTTAAACTGCACGGTATCATTACTCGGTTTGAACCGAATAAATTTCCCAGCTTTGTCTGCTTCGAGTACTTTGTAAAGTCGGCCATTTTTTTCAAAATAATTGGGTTGACCCAATTTAGAAAAAACTACAAAGTTTAGTGGATTGGTGGCATCTAGAATAGTATCATTGCTATTCACAAAAACAATTTTATCTATTGCTGGCTCATTGTAAATGCCGTTTGTATTGGCATCCAATAATGCAATTTTAAATGATTCTCTTTCAAGTTTTACTTGTCCTACGCGTGCAATGTATTTTTGCTCGCGGTAAGTAAACTCCATGCCAATAAACTTTTTACCTGCATAGGCTGTGGCATAATATTCATCTAACTGTTTTTTAAATTCATACTTCTGTCCAAAAAGTTTATTTCGGGTAAGCTCAACCTTAATTTTACCTTCAGGATAAGCAGAATTGGCAATTTCAAAGCTTAAAGGTTTCTCATCAAAATAAGGAAGGTTGTAACTGCTATCATCAGTAAAATCATTATTTAGATTTACGTCTACATATAATTTAGGATTTTTATGATACGGGTTACAAACCAAGGCTGTAACATACCCTGGGTTGAGTGCATTAGGAGTGCCATTGAAAAACAAATAACCATATGCATAATCTTTAAAACCTGGCGGTCTTTTAATGATAATAACCTGCGATTTGCGTGTGCCTTCATAATCTAAACTCTCGATAGAATCACCTTTGCAACTAAAAAGTGCCAAAGTAATTTGAAACTTATCAAAGCGTTCGTCTTTGGCATATTGAGTTAGCGGAATATGATGGGTTGTTGTGTCGGTTTGACCCAAAACATTGCTCGCGCACAAGGCCGTACAAAGCAAGAAAATCAGTTGTTTCATTGGGTCAAAAATAAGTATATTTTGGTTCGAACCTAAACTTAAAAGACCTGCTGGCACAAGGCACAACAGGTCTTTTTAAGGATAATCAATAATTAGTGTGAACCTAGGTATTTAGCAACGCCTTCAGCAGTGGCATTCATGGCTTCTTTACCTTGTTCCCAGTTGGCAGGACATACTTCGCCTTTTTCTTCAAAATATTGAAGTGCATCAATCATGCGTAATGCCTCGTCAATATTTCTACCCAAAGGCATGTCATTTACAACTTGATGACGTACCATACCATTTTTGTCGATTAAGAATAATCCACGGTAGGCAACAGCGCTCTCGCCATTATCACCAACCCATTCTAATTCTTCGTTGTCATTGTAGGTATATTTACCTGCCAAAACGCCATAATTTGTTGCAATGGTTTTGTTAACATCTGCAACTAATGGGTAGGCAACGCCCTGAATCCCGCCATTGTTTTTTGGTGTGTTTAACCATGCCCAATGAGAGAATTTACTATCAATTGAACAACCTACTACTTGAACACCACGCTTTTCAAATTCTGCAATTTTATCTTGAAAGGCAATAATTTCTGTTGGACAAACAAACGTGAAATCTAAAGGGTAAAAGAAGAATAATACATACTTCTTTCCAACATATTGACCTAATGAGAAATTTTCTTCAAAATCTCCGCCGTTTACAACCGCATCGGCACTAAAATGAGGTGCCTTTTTTCCTACTAACATTGTCATTCTTTTATTTTTTAAGTTTTGATAATTTAAATTCGCCTTTAATATTTATTTGTATCTGATGTTTATTAATTGCAGGTATGTCTTTCTTTTGAAAATGTTGCAAAACCATTACCTCTAATGTAGAATCCTCGAAATCCATATTTTGTTTTGATTTTTCGCAATACAAATGAATGTATTGGTCGGTGTAGTGGCCAAAGTAATACCAAGGTAAAGGTAGATTTTATCTGAGATATTTGTTATACCATTAAATAATTATTCTTAGTTAAATAATTATTCTACAAATGTAAATTCAAATTTCTTTTTGTTCAATTTTTTTTTGGTTCAACCCGAAACCCTGACATAAATCTGATTTTTTAACTTGTAAAAAGCGCTAACTTGCCTTCGATGGATTCGCTCAGTCTTCGTTCAAAAATTTGGTTAGCCTTTGGGTTAATCATGATTCCTATTACAACCGGCGTTGTGGGTTATATTGTTATTGAGCAAGTTCGGTTTTTGGATGCTTTGTATATGACCATCATTACTGTATCCACCATTGGATATGGAGAGATTTTTCCCTTATCGGATGCTGGAAGGGTTTTTACAATTTTTCTAATCATTGGCAACCTAGGAATTTTTGCCTATGCCATTTCCCTTGTGAGTAGATTTTTAATAGAAGGGAATTTTTTTTACCAAATTAAAATCAAAAGGATGAAATCAAAAATTGCTGCTTTAAACAATCATGTAATCATATGTGGCTTTGGCAGAAACGGACAAGCTGCCTGCGAAATGTTAAAGTTTCATGGTTTACCATATGTTATTTTAGAAAGTAAGAAAGAACTTTTAGAGCAATATCTAAATTTTGAGCATACTTATTTTTTAAATGAAGATGCCACAAAAGATGAGTCGTTGCTTGCGGCAGGCATCGACAAAGCAAGGGCATTGATTACCACCTTGCCCAACGATGCAGATAATGTTTTTGTGACCTTAACTGCTAAAGGATTAAACCCCAATTTATTAATCATTAGCAGGGCATCTAATAGTTCGTCTTTTAGCAAACTAAAACGTGCAGGTGCTGCCAATGTAATTATGCCTGATAAAATTGGCGGTGCTCATATGGCGTCCCTTGTGCTAAGGCCTGATGTAAAAGAGTTTGTAGATATTTTATCGGGGCAAGGTGGCGCAGATGTTCAGCTAGAAGAATTTCCGGTTGAAACCTTAACACAAAGGTTGAATGGATTGAATATCGTCGACCTAAACATTAGAAAAATTACGGGAGCCAATGTAATTGGTCTTAAACAGGCAGACGGAAGTTATATGGTAAATCCAAACATTAATTTACCGCTTGAATCGGGGATGAAGCTAATTATTCTTGGCAATACTGCACAAATGGAATCGCTGAAAAAAATGCTTCTTTAAACATTAATCTCTAAACAAGATACTGGCATCACCAAAGCTTAAAAATCTATAATCATGGGTAAGCGCATGGTTATAAACTTTAATCCAATCTGCGCCAATAAATGCGGCTACTAGTAAAAGTAAAGTGCTATCAGGTTGGTGAAAATTTGTTATTAATGCATTCGCAAGTTTGATTTGGTAACCGGGTGCTATCAGCAATTGGGTAGTGCCGCTAATCTCTTGTTGGTTGTTTTCAACAATATGTAATACAACGGCTTCAATGGCATTAGCTGGGCTTACATCTTTTGGTAAGTCATACGGATCCCATTGAGAAATCTCTATTTCTCGCCCAATTGCTTTGTTAAATAATAATTTAACGCCATACCAATACAAACTCTCAATGGTTCTTAACGAGGTGGTGCCAACAGCTATGATGGGTTTCTTTTTCTCTAAGAAATCAAGTAACAATCTTAACGTTTGTAAGTTTACATAAATGGATTCTTTATGCATTTCATGTTGATCCAACTTAGCCGCTTTAACGGGTCTAAAAGTACCCGCACCAACATGTAAAGTTAATTCTCCAATTTGTACACCCTTACTTTTCAAAGCCTCAAAAACAGCAGGTGTAAAATGGAGTCCAGCAGTAGGAGCCGCCACCGAACCTTCCACCTTTGAATAGGTGGTTTGATATTGGGTTTCATCATCATCTTCTGCCGCCCTGTTAAGATAGGGTGGAATAGGCAAAACGCCTGCAAACATGAGTAGTTTGCCAAAGGTTAGACTTTCAGCATTCCAACTAAATTGAATCCTAAACCCATCAGTTACAGAAGCTAACATTTTGGCTTCTAATCTTATGGTGCTGCCCGCAATGGTAATATCTTTTACAAGGGTTTCGCCTTTCCACCTTTTGGCATTACCTACCATGCATATCCATTCACAGGTGCTTGTTGTATTAAAAATATTTTCGAATCCGCCTTCCGATGGATTTAAACAAAATATTTCTATTTGAGTCCCTGAGTCTTTTTTGAAAATTATTCTTGCATGAATAACTTTGGTATTATTAAGAAGAAGTAATCCGTTTGTTGGAATTAAATTGGCAATTTGGCTAAATTCATAATCTCGAATACCCCCATTTTGATAGGCTAAAAGTTTACTTTTATCTCTTTCAGCCAAAGGGTGTTTAGCAATTTTATCATCCGGCAACGAATAGGTAAACTCATCGATGGAAATGTTTCTAGGATTCATAGATTTTAATTAGTGTCCTTTGAATGCAGGTTTTCTTTTTTCTACAAAAGCAGACATGCCTTCTTTTTGGTCTTCAGAGGCAAAGGTCATGTAGAAGTTCTTGCGTTCAAAAAATAATCCTTCTTGAAGGCCAGTTTCAAAAGCTTTATTAACGCTTTCTTTAGCAAGTTGGGTAGCAATTGGACTCATAGCGCAAACTTCATTGGCGAGTTTAATGGCTTCATCTAAATAAATTTCCTCTGGCACTACTCGGTTAATTAATCCTGCTTTTAGGGCTTCTGCTGCCGAAATAAATTTTCCGGTTAACACCATTTCCATTGCCAAAGCTTTACCAACCGCACGTGTAAGCCTTTGTGTTCCTCCAGCACCTGGCATTATGCCAATTTTTATTTCTGGTTGTCCAAATTTTGCAGATTCAGAGGCTACAATCATATCACAGGTCATAGCTAATTCACAGCCCCCACCTAGCGCAAACCCAGAAACAGCTGCAATTACTGGTTTTTTGGTTTTCCTGATTTGATCCCAAGTTTCAAATTGGTCTATTTTCAATAAGTCGATGGCGGTTTTACTTTCCATTTGCTTGATATCAGCACCTGCCGCAAAAGCTTGCTGGTTTCCAGTTATCACAATACAACGTACCATTTCGTCCTCATCTAAGGATTTTAGTGCGCTCTTTAATTCAAGCATTAATTGTAAGTTTAAGGCATTAAGCTCTTTAGGTCTATTTAATTGCACCAAAGCAATGTGAGGGGCGAAGTTTGGTGTAACAAGGATAAATTCAAAATTCATAATCTTGGTATATTTGGGTCAACAAAAAAAATTTAAAATTATTTAATTACCTATTAACCCCTTATTTTTGGGGAAAGATTTAGAGAAATAGGGAACTATTTTAATAATCTTTATAAAAAGAGTTGCATTTGAATAAAAAAGCTAGATATTTGCACTCCTTTTGAGAAAAATAATGTCATGAGAGTTTGTGATTTAACTGGTAAGCGCCCGATGGTGGGTAATAATGTGTCTCACTCTAATCGTAAGACCAAACGCAGATTTTACCCAAATTTGCAGGAAAAGAAA
>JAIYCU010000009.1 GCA_027487835.1 Bacteroidota bacterium
AATGTTTTGGATTCTTTAACCAATGAACCAATTGCTTATGCCTCTATCACCATTGGAAAAAGCGGCGGCCTAACAGATGATTATGGTCAAGCTTACATAAAATTAGAGTCCATTAAAATCTCTGACACGCTATACATTTCAAGGGTTGGCTATAAATCAAATAAAGTATTTGTAACAAATCAAATTACAAGTTATACCATTAAACTTGTTCAAGCAGATGTAAAACTTAAAGAGGTTTCAATAATTGGTTTTACAGATGCAGAGCTTATTGATCGGTTGTTAACTGCTTACAAAAATACAATGCAAAGCAATAAATCATTTGCTGCTTTTTTAAATACCTACACCATAAAGGAAAACAATGAACCGGTGGAACATATATCTGGTGCTTATAATTTCATTTTTTCTGGACCTAAACTAAATACCATCGAACTAAAACATGGTGATGTGGTTTTTCCTAAGGAAGAATTGAATAAAAACTTTCTTTCTATTGGCATTACAAAATTGTATATTTTATTAAATCCTTTTGGGTTGAATACTAGTAAACAGTTTGAGTCGCCTTACCGAATGCCCAAAAGTAAAACTTTAGACGGCTATAAGCTTGGTTATGAAAGATTAGAAGAAGACAGAATTAGCATAAACTTTATATCAAAAAATAAGCTAAACAATGGGTACGCTGTTATTCGTTTAGATTCCTTAAAATTAGAGGAAGTAAGCATGACTTGGCGGTTTCTTGAAAATTACCCCATAGTATCTATTAATGAAAATGCCTCTATTTCAGATACCATGGTAATAAGCTCAAATACCTACTTTAAGAATGCAAAATTTACAAATCAGTTATTAAGATTTGACTTTGTTTATAATAAGGAAAGCATGAAAACGCGGAGTATCGGCAGCTTTGTGGATTCAATTCCTTACGATTTGCCGATAAATTCCATTGAGTACAATAATGACTATTTTAACATTTTATCTCGACCCGCAATTAGCGCCTCTTTAAACCTTTTTGAAAATGATAAGAAGAACATAGGGAGATTGGATTCTATTTTTAATATTGGAATTGAAGAGACAACCTTATTAAGTTCACCACAACTAAGCAATGAAGTAAAGTCGGAGTTTACAGAAATCAGTTTTTTCAATGAAGAGTGGACTTTAGATTGGGGCAAAATAATGAATGGCAACCCTGAAAAGCCAATGGATTCAAAAATCAAAACGATTATATATGCTGATAAAATTATTTATGAAGATTCAGTAATTTTTATAATTGAACCCATTTTTGATTATGCAAGAACAACCTATAATTATGAAAGAGATGCCAAAGCAGCTTCTTTTATTTCTAATTACTTTTATCTAACTAAAATACAATGTGATCTTTTGTATAAAGAATTAATTAATAGCAGGGTAAGCAGTTATGCGTCATTTAAAGAAATTGTGAAACAGCACGAAGAGGTGTTAAGAAAACGACAATGGAAATATAAATTCGATACCAATGGTGGTAATAATGAACAGGAAATGAATAGGTGGAATAACCTAATTTACACTGAGCTTAATGAGTAAAATGGTTCTAACCTATTCAATTAAACTTGGAATAGAAGTAGCAGTAATTGTTATTCAGTTGGGTTTCGGGTTGAACCAAAGCCGTTTTTAGCAAATAAAGGTGACCATTATTTTCCTCACATCTTTGGCGATGCTTTAAGAAAAGTGCAAATTTGCCCTTTCATTTAACGCAAACATGAGTCAGATGCAACCCGTAGGAAATCTTGCCACTTTAGAACAAGCCACCCAATTAGGTTTACGCCCCGAAGAATTCGAAAAAATTAAAGAAATCTTGGGTCGCACCCCAACTTTCACAGAAATGAGCATTTACTCGGTAATGTGGAGCGAGCATTGTTCTTATAAAAACTCTATTGTTTGGCTCAAAACGCTGCCTAAAGAAGGCGAAAAAATGCTGGCAAAGGCAGGCGAAGAAAATGCCGGCCTTATTGATATTGGTGACGGATTGGCCTGCTGCTTTAAGATTGAAAGTCATAATCACCCAAGTGCCATTGAGCCTTACCAAGGTGCCGCAACGGGTGTGGGTGGCATTAACCGCGATATCTTCTCTATGGGCGCACGTCCCATTGCCCAAATGAATTCATTGCGTTTTGGAAATATAGAAAACGAACGCACCAAATGGCTGGTAAAAGGTGTAGTAAAAGGAATTGGAAACTATGGCAATGCCTTTGGAATTCCAACCGTTGGCGGCGAAGTATATTTTGACGATTGCTATCAAATCAATCCCTTAGTAAATGCCATGAGCGTAGGAATTGCGAAAGTGGGTAAAACTGTTTCGGCCATTGCAGAAGGCGTAGGAAATCCAGTATATATTTATGGCTCTGCTACTGGTAAAGATGGTATTCACGGTGCGGCCTTTGCTTCTAAAGACATCACAGAAGATTCAGCCAAAGACCTTCCTTCTGTGCAAGTGGGCGATCCTTTTTGGGAGAAGCTTATCTTAGAAGCTACCATGGAATTGCTAGAAACTACTGATGCGGTAGTTGGGATGCAAGACATGGGTGCAGCGGGTATCACCTGCTCTACCAGCGAAATGAGTGCAAAAAGTGGCACAGGCATGAAAGTATGGTTAGATAAAGTTCCCATGCGCCAAGCAGGCATGAAAGATTGGGAAGTATTGCTTTCAGAAAGTCAGGAACGCATGTTGGTAGTAGTGCACAAAGGCAAAGAAGCAGAAGTAGAGAAAATATTTAAGAAGTGGGATTTAACCTACGCAGTAATTGGCGAGGTTACGGATACAGGTCGTGTACAATATTTCATGGATGGAGAACTACGTGCCGATATCCCAGGAGAAAGCTTGGTATTAGGCGGTGGTGCGCCAGTTTACCACAGAGAATACAAAGAACCCCGTTACTTTGAAGAAATTAATAAATTTGATTTGAACCAAATTGCCGATATTGATTTGGCTGCAGCTCCTGCGGTGGCTAAAGCATTAATGGCGCATCCAAATATTGCAAGCAAACGTTGGGTGTATAACCAATACGATAGCATGGTGGGAACGGTAAACCAAACCACCAATGCACCTAGTGATGCCGCCGTGGTTAAAGTAAAAGGTAGTAACCGTAGCATTGCCATGACAGTAGATTGCAATAGCCGCTTTGTATATGCCGATCCATTTAAAGGCGCTATGATAGCAGTGGCAGAAGCAGCAAGAAACTTGGTTTGCAGCGGCGCCGAACCTGCAGGTGTTACCAATTGCTTAAACTTTGGTAATCCATACAATCCAGAAGTTTATTACCAATTTGTATATGCCATTAAAGGCATGGGCGAGGCCTGCAAGAAATTTGATACGCCCGTAACAGGTGGAAATGTAAGTTTTTACAACCAAAGCTCAGACGACAATGCCGTGTTTCCAACCCCAACCATTGGCATGGTAGGCTTATTGCCAAAAGGTTCAAAACACATGACTTTAAACTTTAAACAAGCAGGGGATGTGATTGTCATGTTGGGTCAAACCCAAAACGATTTAGGCTGCTCGCATTACTTGGCACATTACCTTAAAGTAGCACAATCTCCAGCACCTTGGTTTGATTTAGACCAAGAATACAACATGCAACAGGCTGTATTAAAATTAATAGGGGCCGGTTTGATCCAAAGCGCCCATGATGTAAGTGAAGGAGGATTATTAACTTGTTTATTGGAATCTGCCTTTGTTGATAATTTTGGATTTGATATCCAGCAAACTGCAGGAAGTAGATTGGATGCCTTTTTGTTTGGCGAAGCCCAAGGCAGGGTAGTTGTAAGTATAAACCCAGCAAAATTAGCCGACGTAGAAAGCCTATTGAATAGGCTTAATCTATCCTTTGAAAAATTAGGAACGGTAAGCGCAAATGGTATTAAAGTAAATGGAGTAGATTTTGGCAGTACAGCAAATTACAGCCAGATTTATAACAACAGTTTGGCTAGCCAGTTGAACTAAAATTATGGGTACCCATAGATTTTATCCTTAATATTGCACCAAAATAAATAATGCCTTTAGACCAAATAGACTTAGACAAAGAGGAGAAAGAAATGGGTTTTTTTGATCATATTGATGATTTAAGAAAGCATCTATTTCGTTCTGCAATTGCAGTAATAGCTGCCGCTGTTACCATGTTTTTTAACAAGGCATTTCTATTTGATACCGTACTTTTTGGTCCGGTTCACAAAGATTTCTGGACCTATCGTAAGATGTGTGAGTTAAGCCATCAGCTTACGGGAAATGATGAGTATTGCGTTAAAGAAATTGGCTTTGTATTATCCAATATTGATATCACGGGGCAATTTACCCAGCACTTGTTTATCTCCTTTATTGCAGGTATTGTCATTGCTTTTCCCTTTGTATTGTGGCAATTTTGGCTATTTATAAAACCAGCTCTGAGCAAAAAGGAAATTGGGTATGCAAAGGGTTTTGTATTCTTTAGTTCAGGTTTATTTTTTGTAGGAATTCTGTTTGGCTATTTCTTTTTGACCCCACTCTCAGTTAATTTCTTAGGCTCATATAAAGTTAGCGAATTGGTAAGCAATGAGATTAATTTAGAGTCTTATGTATCCTTTATTTCAACCTTAACCTTTGCAACGGGTTTGATATTTGAGATGCCAGTTTTGGCCTATTTTCTAGCAAAAATTGGCATTTTGGGAAGCAAGTTTCTACGCAGTTCTAGAAGGTATGCAGTGGTAATAATCCTAATTTTAGCTGGCATTTTAACCCCCTCACCAGACATTGCCAGCATGGTAATGATGGCTTTGCCTCTATATGCTTTATTTGAAATAAGCATTTTGGTAGTGGCAAAAGTAGAGGAGCGGAAGGGATAGGATTAGCCAAACTTCCTTATCTTCGTCCCATGAAAATAGCAATTGGCTGCGATCACGCAGGTTTTGAATACAAAGAAGCCATTAAATCTCAATTGGCTGAGTTGGGCCATGAGGCAGTAGATTTTGGCACGCATAATACCGAGTCTATGGATTATCCCGATACCACACACCCAACTGCCAATGCAGTAGAATCTAAATCTTGTGAACTGGGAATCCTCATTTGTGGCAGCGCTAATGGTGTTGCAATGACTGCCAACAAACACCAAGGAATTCGTGCCGCTATTTGCTGGGAACCAGAACTCAGTAAATTGGCGCGCACCCACAACGATGCAAACATGGTTTGCCTGCCTGCACGTTTTATTTCTTTAGAAACAGCCAAAGAAATAGTAGCCATTTTCTTGTCGACTCCCTTTGAAGGCGGACGTCATGCCAACCGCGTTAATAAAATTGCCTGCTAATAAACGATGAGCGATTTAAAGTCGGCTTTAATTAGCGGCGATAAAAGAGCCTTGGCCCGCGTAATTAGCTTGGTAGAAAACCAACATCCTCAAGCGCTTTCGTTATTGCAAGATCTTGCTTTTAACCAAGCGCCACTTATTGGAATTACAGGTCCTCCTGGTGCCGGAAAAAGCACCCTTATTAATGCTTTGTGTAGTTTTTGGCTAGCGCAAGGTTTAAAGGTTGGCATTGTGGCGGTAGACCCAAGTTCGCCTTTTAACCAAGGCGCACTTATGGGCGATAGATTGCGTATGAGCGAACATTTTCTGCACCCCAACTTGTTCATCAGAAGCATGGCAAGTAGGGGCAACTTAGGTGGGTTGTCTCCTAAAATTTTTGAAGTATGTGATTTGTTTCGTGCGGCGGGTTTTGATAAAATTATCATTGAAACTGTAGGCGTAGGACAAAGTGAGGTGGAAATTGCAGGCTTGGCCGACACCACGGTGCTGGTTTTAGTACCAGAAGCAGGAGATGATATACAGGCCATCAAGAGTGGTATCATGGAAATTGGTGAAGTGTATGTGGTTAATAAATCAGACCGCGAAGGCGCCGATGTATTTTACAAAAACTTGGTATTGCTTGCTCATACACATGCTAGTCCCGAATGGGAAACCCCTGTAATCAAAACGGTAGCACAAAAAAATATTGGCATCGAAAGTTTGGTTCAAGCCATAGAAAACCATAGAAAAGCACCGATTAAGCTAGAGCAAAAATCTCAACTATTAGCAGCCAGAGCACTTATGATGATTGCAGGTTTGCGCACTAAAGACATAAACCCAATTGATTTAAGCAAAGAAATATTGGTTGGTTTGAACCAACCTAACTTTAACCTATATAAACTTGTGGCAGCGTATGCCTAAAAAATAAATAATACTTAGCATCATGAAAGTAAGCGGATTCTCCTACGTTAGAAACGGGTTAACTTACAATTACCCATTTATTCAAGCCATAAAATCTATACTCCCTGTTTGCGATGAATTTGTGATTGCAGTTGGAGATTCAAATGATGGCACCCGCGAGGCCATTGAGGCGATTGGAGATAATAAGATTCGTATCATTGATACTATTTGGGATGAAAATAACCGCAAAAGCGGCAAAATCTTTGGTCAACAAGCCAATATTGCCTTAAGAGAAACCACAGGAGATTGGGCTTTTCATATTCAGGCAGATGAGTGCATCCATGAAAACGATTTGAATAAAATTTATGAATTTATTAAACGTGCCGACAAAGACGAACGCATAGAAGGGTTGTTGTTTAATTTCTTGAATTTTTATGGAAGTTATAAATACCTAAATGGTTCAAGATACCAACATACTAGAGAGGTTAGGGTGATTAGAAACAATCGTAATATTTACTCCTATAAAGATTCGCAAGGTTTTAGAAGATATCCTTCGTTTGCAGATTATGAGCAGGAGCATAAGGGCTTTAAACTAAAAGTGTTAGATACCGATTTACCAGTGTTTCATTATAACTATGTAAGAAGGCCAGAAAATATGAGTAAGAAGGCCGAGTTTTTTGAAAAGTTTTGGCACAACGACCAATACCTTGAAAAAAAGTACTTGGAGAAAAAATCCTTTGATTATTATAATAGTATTGATAGGGTAAAATTATTTACTGGCACCCACCCAGCCTTGCTTAAAAGTGAGGTAGATGCAGAGGATTGGGAGTTTGACCCAGCTAAGATTACCAAAATAATGCCGCTAAAAGACAAGGTAATTTATGCTATTGAGGATTTATTGCAATACCGTTTTGGCGACTATAAAAACTATGTGAAGCTTGGGTAGTTTATAGTTAAAAGATAATTATGCGCATCTGTGTCATTTCGGGGAGTGCTCGCACCAATAACAATACCATTAGGGTAGCAAAGGCAATAGCAAGGGTTTTAGGTCAGGCCCATTCAGTTGAGGTGATAGACTTTGTTAATTATGATATCCCGCTGATTGCACAAGGAGGATTAAATACAAGCCAGTTAACTACCTTCCAACAATCCTTAGTACGCTCAATGGATGAGGCGCATATCGTTGTTATGATTTCTCCTGAATACAATTGGAGTACTACACCAGAAATTTTAAACATGTTGCATTTATTGCCCAACAAACCTTTGGCACATTTATTTAATAACAAAGTGTTTTCGTTTGTAGGGGTATCCACAGGAAAAGGTGGTAAAGCACCTGCCATACACTTAATGCAAATTGTAAATAAACTAATAAGTTTTGGCGATCATGATTCCATTGTTTCCTCTAGAATATTTGAAGCACATTTTACTAAAGAGGTATTAGATGAGCAAGGTAATAGCTTGGGAAATCCTTTATTTGATAAAGGCTTGGAAGATTATTGTGCTTATACCCTTAGGATGGCACAACGTTGGTTTAAATAATTAGTGGGTTAAGGCAACATCTTCTACACGCATGCCTGCAGCCATTATATGTGGCAAAGTATCTAAACGCATGTTTTGTGCTACATCAAAATGATATAGGCCTTTTTCCTTGAACCTAACTCTTTCCATTACGGGAATTTGAAAATCAAACAAATCGCCTAAGCCTTTCCCTAACCATTTTCCATTAGGGTCAATCAAGGTTAACTCCCTTCTAAAAGAAGTATCTTTATTAGAAGGAGTTCTTTGGTGAAGCATAATAAACAAATTACTAAATGGATATTCATTATTGGCCCTAACATTTACATAAACAGAGTAGACTCTATTGGTATCTTTAATTTCAAAATCGAAGCCTAAATTATTTTTATAATACCAGCCTGAAGCCGGTATTTCTTTGTTTTCATCAATAATTCGTGCTTTATCACAACCACTAAAGCATAGCAAACTTATAAAGCATATTAAAGAAAATAATACTATCCTCATGCTGGATTTTCAGGTTTTGGTTTGTTGGGGTTATTTCTATTTGGATTATTATAAGGTCTGTTAGGCCTGTTATTTTTTTGGTTTTGAGGTGGCCTATTTCTATTTTCTTGTGGCCTTTCTGCAGTTGGCCTTTCGGTATTAGTAGGTCGGTCTGTTTGCGGCCTATCTTGTGTCATCTTTATCGCTTGTGGACTTCTTGGTCCAGGCTGCCCTTGTCCTTGAGGTCGGTTATTGCCTTTTCCTTTTCTCCTGCGGTCGCGATCATCTAAACGCGTTAAGCTGCCAGTACCCATGTCATTTTTAAACTCAAGTTCGCCTTTGTCTGATTTGAGTTGTTTCTTTTCTTGCACCAAGATAGGAGGGAATTCTCCTTTTTTGTTCAGACTTTGAATATTTCTTACTTCTGCAACTGGAAGATTAATCCATTCTCCTCCAATCTCTGTGTAAGGTGCAAACCACATTACACGTTTTAGAATATCAGTTTTTACTTGCTTGTAAACGCGGTTATCTTCGAAGGTAAGGCTAATGTTATTTTCATCTGGGAATTCCTTCAATGCCTCTAGGTATGAATCAAGTTCAAAGTTTAAGCAGCATTTTAATTTACCACATTGGCCACTTAACTTTAGCGGATTAAGTGATAAATTTTGATAGCGTGCAGCGCTTGTATTTACGAGTTTAAAATCTGTTAGCCATGTGCTGCAGCAAAGTTCTCTGCCACAAGAGCCAATGCCGCCTAATCTGCCGGCTTCTTGTCTATACCCAATTTGACGCATTTCAATGCGTACTTTAAAAGAATCGGCTAGTTTTTTTATGAGTTCTCTAAAGTCTACCCGTTCATCAGCCGTATAAAAAAAAGTTGCCTTTCTGCGATCACCTTGATATTCAACATCGCTTAGCTTCATGCTTAAGCCAAGTTCCATGGCAATACTTCTTGCCTTATACATGGTGGGCACCTCAAGCTCTTTATTTTCTTTATGTCTTGCAATGTCTGCCTCATTGGCTTTTCGCAAAATCTTTTTATAGTCGGTGTCGTGTTCGCTTCTATTATACTTTTTAAGTTGCAAACGCACTAGCTCTCCTTTAAGGTTTACTTTGCCTATATCGTAGCCGTTTTCAACTTCTATAACTACATACTCATTAATGAAAAATTCGTTTAGGTTCGTTGCTTTAAAAAACTCTTTTCTAGTTCCTTTAAATTGAACTTCAACAATATCAAAGGGTTTCATATGCGGAGGTAATTCCATTTCCGCCAACCAATCATAGGTATTTAATTTATTACAGCCACCGCTGCTACATCCTCCACTGCAGCCACCGCCGGTGCTGCAACCGCCTGATCCACATCCCATACTATTTATATTTTTTTTCTAAGTAAGGTTCAACAATTATACTGTTTACACAGTTTTTAAAACACTTAAGCCTGCTTTGGAACACGCTTTAACTGAGTGCCAATATACAAAGAAAGATTTAAAAATAGGATTTTAACATTTGCGTTTCGCTCTGCTTGAATAACAGAATCATCCAGCGTTTTAAGGATTTCGCTTAAATTATCTCCATTAATGAAGGCAGAAAACTTTGAAATAAAGGCTAATTCAGTGGTATTTACCCTCAAAAGTTTTTGGTCGCCATACTTATAAATAAATGCTGCACGCATCATTTGTGAGGTATAGCCCATAAAATTTTTTACATATTCTCTTCCAGTATCAACCATTTCGTCTACCCATTTTTGGAGCTCATCCATTTTACCACTAAAGCAACAACGCATCCAAGTGCTATAACGCTCAAAATAACCATCATGGTCGGTTTGAAGTAATGACAAAGCAAAATTATAATTGCCATCACTAAGCCTTGCTATGTCACTTGCCTTTTGATAATCGCATTGGTGTAAGACAATTAGGGCTTCACTGATTTCTTCATCTTTTAGTTTGGGAACTTTTATAGTTTGCGCTCGGCTCAAAATAGTAGGCAATATTTTTTCTGTGTTTGACCCAACCATAATGATTAATGTTCCTACAGGTGGCTCTTCTAATAATTTCAATAAAATATTACCTTCTTTAACCAATAACTCTGGCTGCCAAATAATTTGAGTTTTAAATTTTGCCTCATAACTAGTTAGGGCTAAACGATGAATGATGTCCCTGCATTCCTCGGCTGTTATATTACCCTGTTTATTGGCTTTATTATCCAAAGAATTTAACCATTCAAATTCATTTAAATAGGGATTTTTTAAAAACTCTTCCCGCCAATCTTCTGCCAGTTCGTTGCTTTTTTTGATAGGAGAGATTGTTGGTATAGTAAAATGTAAATCTGGATGAATGAGTTTGTCAAATTTTATACAACTTAAGCATTCTCCACAACTATCATCTACACTTGGGGTTAAACAATTAACATACTGCGCAAAGGCAATGGCAAGTGCTAAATTACCAGAACCCTCTGGCCCTACAAATAATTGTGTATGGCTAATTCGCCCACCATTGGCCATGGCAATTAACTTATGAATGAGTTCTTTCTGTCCTATTATTTCTTTAAAACGCATAAAATTATCTTCCTTAAAACTAACAAAATAAACCTTAAATTACACTTAATTGACTTTTCTCATTAAATAATTATTAATTCTATGTTTATCATTGTACAAATATATGGGAGGTCAGATAATAAAATATAAACTTCATGCACATTGCCCTCATTGTGGTTCGTGGGATTTGGAGAGAATTAAAAGGCCTTTTTGGGCACATTTCTTTTTTTTCTTTTTGAACCTAAAGACCTTCTGGTGCCGAAAGTGTTTTAGTATTATTACCTGCCTAAAGAAGGACGAAAACTAAATTGACTTTCTTTTACTAAATTATATATTGCCTTTTCAATTTTTATTATGAAAAGGCTCAATTCGATTATCTTATTTACTCTTCTTACAATTTCATCTTTTGCCCAACACAGCGAAGAAGAAAAATATGTTCATGAAACAGATTCTTTGGCCCAGCTTCAAATTAAAGCTTGGCAAGGTTTAAAATTTGGTTTACTCATGCATTGGGGGCCTTATAGTCAATGGGGCATAGTGGAATCTTGGTCTATTTGTCCAGAAGAATATGGCTGGTGCGAGCGTAAAATGGGTTCAAACCCCGGTAATTATTTCGCCTATAAAAAGGAATATGAAAACTTAGGAACTACTTTTAATCCTGTTCGGTTCAACCCAGAAAAATGGGCTTTGGCTGCTAAAAATGCAGGAATGCGATATGTGGTTTTTACCACCAAACATCATGATGGTTTCTCTATGTTTGATTCTAAACTCACCAACTATAAAATTACAGATTCAAATTGTGCTTTTTCTAACCATCCTAAAAAGAATATTACCTTAGAAATATTTAATGCTTTTAGAAACCAAGGATTATGGACTGGCGCCTATTTTAGTAAACCGGATTGGCATCATCCAAACTATTGGGATACCATGTATCCACCCCGAGATAGAAATGTGAACTATGAACCAGAATCAAACCCAGATAAATGGAATAAATATGTTGATTTTACCCAGGGGCAAATTTTTGAATTGTTAAGTGATTACGGCAAAGTAAATATCCTTTGGCTGGATGGAGGTTGGGTTTCAAAAAAATCCAAATCAGAAATTGAAACTTGGTACGATGAACAATTTAAAGAAAGTAAAAATGGCTATGTTTTTCATAGAAGCATCAACCAGGATATTAGGATGGATGAACTTGTTGCCAAGGCAAGGTTGCTGCAACCCGGACTAATTGTAGTGGATAGGGCGGTATATGGTAAAAATCAAAATTACCTTACGCCAGAAAATAGGGTTCCTGCTAAAGAGTTACCCTATCCATGGGAAAGCTGCATTATCTCTGGTGGCGGATGGGCGCATACCCCTGATGCAAAATATATGAGCGGTAGAGAAGGAATTCATTTATTGGTTGATATCGTTTCTAAAGGAGGCAATTTATTATTAAATATTGCCCCAACTCCTCAAGGCGAATGGCAAGAAGGTGCTTATCAATTGCTCGAAGCCTATGGAGAATGGATGAAAATAAATGAAAGTGCTATTTATAATACACATACGTTAGCACCTTATAAGGAAAATCAAGTTTGCTTTACACAAGATTCTCTTGGCAATACGTATTTTATTTATTTACAAGATAAAAATGAAACACAAATTCCAGCTCAAATCAACATAAGCTCGCATTGCCCTAAAGCAAATGCTACACTCACGTTATTAGGTTCGAACCAAAACCTTAAATGGAAGAAGGAAGGCAAGGGTTGTGTGATTTATTTACCTAAAGAACTTCGTGCTCAAATGCCTTCAAAGTATGCATGGGTTTTTAAGGTTGAAGGAATTGAATGAAAAGTATTATAAGCTAAATATGCTCGACATGAGCATCCATTTTTCGCCATCTTTTGCCCCCGGTAGCGCCTGCTGATAGGTCCACATTAATTCTTCCCAAGCTTGTACTTTAGGGTTGTTTTGGTCTTGTAAGTTCTTTCGCTCAAAACTAAAATCATCGTTTGTTTCAAGTAACATTACCAAACGATTTTGCACTCGGTAAATATCACATTGAGTTATACCACTAGCTTTAATTTGCGCTAAGACTTCTGGCCAAACCGCTTTATGGTGGGCTTCATATGCTTCAATCAATTCTTGATTTGGTTTTAGGTCGAGTGCCAATACAAATTTTTTCATGATAGCTTTTCTTTTAACAAATTAGTGGAAAACCATGCAATTACTCCAAAGCAAACAAGTGGAACCACAAACGCGTTTTGGATATTCGAAATATCTGAAATACTTCCCATCATTAATGGCAAAATTGCACCACCCACTATTGTCATAATGAGCAACGGTGAACCAAACCTTGTATCAGCGCCCAAGCCATTTATGCCAGCAGAAAAAATACTTGGGAACATTATCGACATAAAAAATTGAGTAGCCATCAAGGCATAAACAGTTAATGCGCCATGGCTAAGAATTACAAACACCAGTAGTAATATATTTACTAGGCTATAAATAAGCAATAGCTTTGCTGTGCTAATAAATTTAAGTAAAGCAGCGCCCAAAAACCTTCCAATCATAAAGAGAAAAAGGGCAACAGATAAATAGAGCGCTGCTTCTGCATTTTCCATTTGTAATTGCGCCACACAATAGCGAATAAAGAAACTACCAATTCCCACCTGTGCACCTACATAAAAGAATTGTGCAATTATCGCACGTTTAAGTTGAGGATAGGCGAGCAATCGTTTCAAAGAAAATCCTTCTTTATTAGAATTCTGGTTATCTGGTGCTTCTGGCAATGGAAGTTTAATAAAAACTAGCATCACTAAAAAAACCACGAGGCCAATAATTAGGTAAGGAATTCTTACGCTTAAAGCTGTACCACTGTTATCTGATAGTATAAACGTGCTGCCAAACAAAGCGGCAAGGGTGGCGCCTAATCCATTAAAAGCCTGCGCAAAGTTTAGTCGCTGCGATGCAGATTCCGGTGCACCCAAAATGCTAACATAAGGATTGGCAGCTGTTTCTAAAAAGGTTATGCCAGTGGCAATGATAAAAAGTGCAAATAGAAAAAGCGGATAAGAAACAAAGCTTGCAGCAGGGTAGAATAGAAATGCCCCTAAGGAGAAAAGGAATAATCCCATAACAATGGTTTTTTGATATCCTATCTTTTTAATTAAAAAACCTGCTGGCAAAGCCATAAAAAAGTACGCAAGGTAAAAGCTTGAATCTACCAGTGCAGATTGCATGTCGCTAAGCTTACAAGCATTTTTTAGATGTGGAATTAAGATAGGGTTGAGATTGTGTGCCAGAGCCCAAAGAAAGAACAAACTCATGATGGCCATTAAAGGCAAATGTGTATTTATTTGTGATTGTTTTACCATAATGGCAATCTCCTTACTGTAATTTTTATTGCATTTTCAATGGGTGTTTCGCTCAATAGAATGAGGTAACCACCCCCTCCAGCGCCGCTAATTTTATAGCCCAATACTTGGTTTTGATATAATTGAATTAATTGCAAAATAGAATCGTCAACCATGAGTGGAAACATTTTTATTTGAGCTTCAAACGAGTCACGCATGAATTTACCAATTGCCTTAAGGTCTTTTGCCAATAAAGCATTCCAGCAATCCTCGGCAGCCTTAGCAAGTAGTTGGGCATCGTCTTGGTTTAGGTTGGTTTGACCCAAAACATGATAGTTGTGTTTTCTCGACCCTAGCGGTAAAAAATACAAATGTTGCTCAAGCAATTGAAGAGTAGATTCGTCTTGTGAATTATCTATTTGCATTGGCCAATATTCTCCTTGATACATACTTTTGGTTAAGCCACTATAAACTATGCCAATGCTATCTTGCGAGCCTGCTATTTCTTTTGTTCCGGGTGGGTTTTCAAATGCAAAAAGTTGCTTGGCTGTCAATTCATCATTGGGCCTTGGTATTTGGGTATGCCACAATTGAGTGGCACATTTTCTTGTGCTGGTTGCCATTCCACTGCGTGTGTCAAATGCTTGATTAGGTTCAATACAGAGCGTAATTACAGGCCCAGCTGCCAAATTGGATACAAAGGGTTGATCCAACCATCCGCCTGCTAAATCTATGCGGTAAGGAATTTGATTGACCTCTCTTAAGGCTGTGGTAGACCGCACTGCCAATGAAGCAAAAGGAATTCTAGGAAGTACGATGTATTGGATGCCTTTTTGTTGGCATAAAGTTTCTTTATCTGCTGAATGTCCATCATGGTTTACAATAAAAATATCTGGTTGTATGATATCCATTTCTGGCAAAAAATCTAAATAGCCACTGCCGCTGCTCACATATACTTTGTAAACACAAGAAAGGGCTTCAAGCAAATATTTTCTTTCTGCCTCGGGGTTAATGGTTTTTCGTTTTTTTAAATTCAGAACGGTTTGGTCCGAGCCAAGGCAAACGTGCAGTTTTCCATAGCCTGCAGCACTTTTTAAGAAGGCTACATGCCCGCTGTGCAATAGGTCGAAACAACCACTCACCATTACTTTTTTATTTGAGTTATCTGTCATACTTTGCTTCCTGATAAACTTATTATTTCAATTGTAAATAAAAAAATTCAACCATGCGCATACTTTGTTTACTATTTTTATTCATTTGGTTCAAACCGAACCTTGCCCAAACAGATAGCACCAAGATGCAATGGTTTAAGGATGCCAAATTAGGGATATTTATTCATTGGGGAATTTATGCTGTAGAAGGCACTACAGAGTCGTGGGCATTTTATAATAAGCAAGTTCCATATGATAACTATATGCGCCAAATAAAAGGGTTTAAAGCTGAAAATTATCAAGCTGCCGAGTGGGCGAAATTGATTAAGGAAAGCGGTGCAAAATATTGTGTTATAACTGCCAAACACCATGATGGAGTGGCCTTGTACGACACTAAAATGAATGGGTTGAGTATTCCTAAAAAATCGCCTTCAAAAAGAGATGTTTTAAGTCCGTTTGTGCAAGCTTTAAAAAATGAACAATTAAAAGTGGGTATTTACTATTCTTTGATAGATTGGTCGCATCCAGATTATCCTGGTTTTACAAAAGATTCTAGTAGGTATATTATTTCAAATGAACCCTTGCGGTGGCAAAAATTTACAAAGTTTCTTCACGGTCAGATTCAAGAATTAAGTGTGGCTTATCAGCCAGATTTATGGTGGTTTGATGGGGATTGGGAGCATAGTGCCCAAGAGTGGCAGGCCAAAGAAATTAGGGAGGGGATTTTAAAAGCCAAACCTAGTGCCATTATCAATGGACGTTTGCAGGGCTATGGAGATTACGCCACACCAGAGCAAAATTTCCCAGTGAGCAAACCTACTGAAGAGGCTTGGGAATTATGCATGACCATTAACGACAATTGGGGCTACCGTTCAATTGATACCAATTATAAAACTGCCTATGAGTTGATTAGTATTTTTTCTGATTGTATTGGCTTTGGCGGAAACTTATTATTGGATATTGCGCCCAAGGCAGATGGAACTTTTCCAGACACGCAAAAGTTTTTAATTAAGGAATTGGGTAAATGGACTCATAAACATGCAGAAGCTGTTTATGCAACCACTGCTGGTTTGCCACAAGGGCACTATTATGGTGCCAGTACCTTATCTAAAGACTCTATGAGTTTGTACTTATTTGTGAATAATAGCCATGCAAAAAGCGTTTATGTAAAGGGCTTGAAAAATAAAATTGTAAAGGCAGAAATTGTAGGAACAACAGAAGAAATTAAACCTAAAATAGTAGGTAAGATTTATTGGAGTTCAGTACCTGGATTAGTGTATTTAGATATTCCTCAAACTGCCCAAGATGAATACATTACAGTAGTGAAACTAAGTTTAGATAAACCCTTACAGTTGTATAGTGGCAAAGGTGGGTTGTAATAAGATGGAATTAATTTTGGACTTGAATATATTGCTCAGTTACAAATTTAAAATAATCAATATCTACTTCGCTTAAATAGTGATGGCAGGGGATAAAAAATGCATCTTCACCATAGAAAACACTGTTTTGAATACCTTGAGCGTACAAGTAGTTTTTAAAACTTGGTAAATCTTTAATGATTTGGTTGTTGTTTAATAATAGAAGAGAAGGAACAATTCCAGCTTCACTTGGAAACCTTAGGCTAAAGCCCAATGATTCAAACTTCGCACTTGCATATTGGTGCAACTCACTTCTTTTCCGAAGGATATTGTTTACTTCTCTTAGTTCAAAACCAACTACCTTTAAAATGTAGTTTATTTCATCCTTATTTAGCGATACTTTGTTTAGTAGGTTTCGGTTTGAACCTACACCTTTGCCAACTAGCAATCCGCCAATTTGAATGCTAAAAAACTTAGGAAAGCTAAATAAACTGTAATTGCCATATAAGCCAATTTTTTTAGTTTCATTTTGGCTAAAAAATGTGGTGCAGCAATCTTCAATTACTGGTAAGCCTGTGTTCACCAATCCTACCATATCTTTATACAAATATCCGAACTCATGATTGACAAAATAGGCTGCAGTTTGCTCGCTTACTTTACGATCCCAGTTGCAGTATTTGGATAGGGAAGAGGTAACGCAGCCGCTGATGTAAAGGTTATGAGAAGGGGTTAGAATACTGATATTTTGGGCATATTCTAGATTAAGTTCTTCCATTGCAAAGTCAATGGCTTCTCTGCCGTTTTTGGTGATTATCCAATTGTTTTCTCCAAATCGTTCATTAAAATATTGTTGAGCATATTCTGCCCAAACCTCATCAATTTTGGCATTGCGGGCAATTGATGCAGTAACAAAAGCACCAATGCGATAAGTGGGCATTAAAAATGGATCTGGGCTTATAACGTACATTTGTTAAGTATTAATTTAATGCGTTTCTTGTGTCAAAACTAATAAAAAGAGAGATAGTCTAAAGCAATTTTTCAAATCCCACCCCAACTCTCTCTATCCAAGCTCCTGTATTGAATGGCTTCTGCAAGGTGTTCTGTTTTGATTTCTTCGCTGCCGGCTAAATCACTAATGGTGCGAGCAACTTTTAATATTCTATCATAAGCCCTGGCAGATAATTTTAATTTATTCATTGCACTTTTGAGTAAGGTATTAGAGGCCTGACTTAACTCGCAAAACTCTCTTGCCATGGTAGCGCTCATTTGGGCATTGCTATAAACGCCATCAATGTCTTTAAAGCGCTCACTTTGGATGGCACGAGCAGTAACAACCCTCTCACGTACAACTTCACTTTTTTCTGCTTTGCGTCTTTCAGTGAGTTGGTCAAAATCAACAGGTGTTACTTCAATATGAATGTCAATTCTGTCGAGCAGTGGACCACTTACTTTGCTTAAATATTTTTGCACAACCGCACTGCCACAAATACACTCTTTTTCGGGGTGGTTAAAATAGCCACATGGGCACGGATTCATGCTAGCAATAAGCATAAAGCTTGCGGGATATTCCATGCTAAACCTAGCCCTTGAAATGGTAATTTTTCTTTCTTCCAATGGCTGACGCATTACTTCTAGCACTTGCCGCTTAAATTCTGGGAGTTCATCCAAAAATAAAACCCCATTGTGTGCTAAAGAAATTTCACCCGGCTGTGGGTGATTACCGCCACCCACTAAGGCTACATCACTAATGGTATGGTGTGGTGCTCTAAAAGGCCTGCCATAAAGTAGTGAACTGTTTTTGGGAAGTTTGCCAGCTACCGAATGAATTTTAGTAGTTTCAAGGGCCTCTTGTAAGTTTAAGGGTGGCAAAATCCCAGGCAATCTTTTGGCTAACATTGTTTTACCTGCCCCTGGCGGGCCAATCAGTATAACATTATGGCCCCCTGCCGCCGCAATTTCCATGGCTCTTTTAATATTCTCTTGGCCTTTCACATCTGCAAAATCATCTATTAGCTGAGCCTGATTTTCTTCAAACTCCCTTCTGGTGTCCACCACGTGCTGTTGTAAACTGCCTTCAATTCCCTTAAAAAAAGACACAACCTCGGTGAGATTATTCGCGCCATATACTTTTAAATTGTTAACTATCGCTGCTTCCCTTGCGTTTTCCATGGGAAGAATAAAGCCGTCAAAATTTTCCTTTCTAGCTTGAATAGCTATGGGTAAAGCACCTTTGATAGGTTTTAATGTGCCATCCAGAGCCAATTCTCCCATCATAATATAACGCTCTACTAGTGGATTTTCAATTTGTCCGGTTGCCGCCATAAAGCCTATGGCCAAAGGTAAATCATAGGCGCTGCCCTCCTTTCTAATATCTGCGGGTGCCATGTTTATGACTATTTTCTTGCGAGGCATTAAATAGTTATTAAATAGCAAAGCACTCTCCATTCTTTGGTGACTCTCCTTTACTGCATTATCTGGTAAGCCTACCAAGAAATAACCGATACCTGCCTCATCACTAGCATTTACCTCCATTGTTATGGTAACTGCATTAACACCATAAACTGCACTTCCGTAGGTTCTAATTAACATGTGTAATAAATTATTTCTTTTCTTTTCAGATAGTATATTTGCCATTAATATACCTTCTTATTTTGTTGCAAGAAACAGCTTAGCCTTTTAATTTAAAACCAAGACAAGCCCAATGCTGCAGAAAAATCTGATAAGTAAGATAATTGACAACCCAACTGAATGAAAGACATTGCAAGAATTCTAAAATATGTTATTCCCTATAAGTCATTGGCAGCACTTAATGTGATTTTCAATGCTATTTCAATTGTTACTGGTCTTTTTTCAGTTGCTTTAATTATCCCTTTCTTAAACGTTCTGTTTGATAGAAATGAGCAAGTAACGGTTGAACCAACCTTAACATTGAGCACAGAATCGGTTACGAATTATTTTAAATATTTGGTTTCTGATCTCATTAGAACTGAAGGTTCAGAAGCGGCACTTTTATTTATTATCGGCGCTGTTTTAACTAGTATTTTGCTTAAAAATTTATTTAGATATTTGGGTTTATATGTAATGGTCTCCTTGCGAAATTTTATCATTCGTGATATACGTGCCAGCATGTATAGTCGTATTCTTGTTCTCCCCTTGTCTTATTTTTCTTCCGAAAAGAAAGGGGACCTTATTAGCAGAATGAGCAACGATATTGCCGATGTTGAAGTTTCCATCATGAGTTCTTTGGAAGCCTTGTTCAGAGAACCCATGTCAATTCTTTTTTCTATCGCTGTCCTAATTTGGATCAACCCATACCTAACCTTATTGGTTTTTTTGACACTACCTGTGGCAGTAGTCATAATCGCATTAATTGGCAAAACACTTAAGAAGCAAGCGGCCAAAGGACAATCTCAAATGGGAAGGTTAATTGCATTGTTTGAAGAAACTTTAGGGGGTGTAAGGATTATTAAGGCTTTTAGTGCACAGGCATTTTTTGATAAAAAGTTTCATAAGGAAAATGAAAATTACACCCAATTAAGCATCAAAATAAATCACTTAAATGATGCCAATTCTCCAATTTCTGAAACATTAAGTGTAGCTATTCTCTCTTTGATTTTATGGGTTGGCGGCAGAATGGCATTGGCCAATAATGGAAGTCTTTCGGCAGGTGAATTTATCGGTTTTATTGCTATTTTCTCACAGATAATTTCGCCCGCTAAGCAATTTTCAACTGCTTTTAATCGCATGCAGAAAGGCCTAGCCTCCTTAAACCGAATAAACGAAGTGGTGTCTAGCGAAGAGGTGATTACAGAAGCATCCAATGCTCAAGCCATTGATACCCTAAAAGGAACGATTGAATTAAGGAATGTTAGCTTCCATTACAATGGTGAATATGTTTTAAAGGATGTGAATCTTACCATCCAAAAAGGAAAAACGATTGCCTTAGTTGGCCCTAGTGGTGGAGGAAAATCCACTTTGGCAGATTTAATTCCCCGATTCTACGATCCCGTAGAAGGAGAAGTGCTTATTGATGGCATTAATATTAAGGAGTATAAAATTCTTGAATTACGACGATTAATGGGCATTGTTACCCAAGAAAGTATCTTATTTAATGATTCTATTGCCAATAATATTGCCTTTGGAAAGAGTGGTGTATCTAAAGATTTGATTGAACAAGCTGCGCAAGTTGCACATGCGCACGATTTTATTCTCAATACAGAAAACGCCTATCAAACCAATATTGGTGATAGAGGGAATAAGTTAAGTGGCGGGCAACGTCAACGTATTAGTATCGCAAGAGCAGTTTTGGCCAACCCATCAATTATGATTTTAGATGAGGCTACCTCTGCCCTCGATACCACAAGCGAACGCTTGGTTCAAGCCGCTTTATTTGATGCTATGAAGGGGAGAACCACTATTGTTATTGCTCATCGCTTAAGTACCATTCAAAATGCTGATTTAATTGTAGTATTAGACCGTGGTAGAATTGTGCAAACGGGTACCCATCTTGAGTTGATTAACGAGGAGGGTATGTACAGAGATTTACACCATTTGCAGAAACTTGCCGAATCTTAGCAAATCCTGACAACAATCATTTGGCAGCTATTTAGAAAAGGTCTAAATTGCCCGCCAATGAATTTATCGCAAATCAAATTTGGTGAAGTAGCTACCATAACAAAAGTGCGTGGCGACCTGCTTGCCTTAAAGCTTTTTGAAATGGGTGTTTTGCCCGGAGAAGAAGTGGCTTTAGAAAATGTGGCGCCATTTGGCGACCCCATTGCAGTGAGGGTTGGGGAGTACAAATTGTGTTTGCGCTTACAAGATGCTGCGCATATTGAAATTAAAATTAACGAATGAGGCGTAAAGTAACGATTGCATTGGTGGGGAATCCCAATTGCGGTAAAACATCATTATTTAATGCCTTAACTGGGTTGAACCAAAAGGTGAGTAATTTCCCAGGAACCACCGTCGAGAAAAAAACAGGGGATGTAAAGCTAAGCAATGAAATTGGGCTTCAAATCATTGATTTACCCGGCACTTATAGTTTATATCCTAAGTCGGCAGATGAATTAGTTACCTATGAGTTGCTGCGAAATAAAGCAGAAACTAATTTTCCGGATGTGGTTATATTCATTGCTGATGCCTCAAACCTCAAAAGAAACTTACTTTTATTTACACAAGTTTGCGATTTAGGTTGCCCGGCAATATTGGCCTTGAATATGGTAGATGTGGCTGAGCGTAGGGGGATTTATTATGATGTTGAAGTATTGGCCAAAGAATTAGGCGTACCTGTAGTTCCCATAAATGCTAGAAAAAAAACCGGAATTGAACCTTTGAAAGAGGTTTTAATTAACAACTTACCTAAAGAGTATAATACGTATTTTAGTTTAGATAAGGTAGACCCAGATTTTCTAAACATGGTAAGTAAGGTTACAGATAAAAGAAATCCTTATGCAGCATTGCAATATGCTATCAATGCAGCTGAATTGATAAGCGAGAAATCAGCCAGGATTAAGGAGATTTTTGAAAACTATAAGTTTGACGCAAGACAGTTTCAAGAAGATGAAGTTTTTGCCCGCTATCACATCATAGATGCAGCCGTAAAGAAAGCTAGGGTGTATTCCGACCTTAGTTTAAAAAAGTCATTAACCAGAAAAGTAGATGCAATCCTCACACATCGGGTTTTTGGAATCTTGATTTTTCTCTCCCTAATGTTTTTAATTTTTCAAGCTGTTTTTAGTTGGACCACATACCCCATGGACTGGGTAGAAGCTGGATTTGCCCAACTTAGCAATTATGTTCAGAGTAGCTTGCCTGCAGGGGTGCTGAATGATTTATTGGTTCAAGGTATTCTAGCTGGACTCAGTGGTGTGATTGTGTTTTTGCCTCAAATTATTGTGCTCTTTTTGTTCATTGCTATCTTGGAAGACATTGGCTACATGGCACGTGTAGGCTTTATCATGGATAGAATTATGCGACCATTTGGGATGAATGGGAAATCCATAGTACCACTTATTAGCGGCATGGCTTGCGCTGTGCCAAGTATTATGGCTAGCAGAAGCATCGAAAATAAAAAAGAACGGCTTATAACTATGCTAGTGATTCCGCTTATGAGTTGCTCCGCTAGGCTGCCTGTTTATACCTTACTAATATCCTTATTTATACCTGATAATGCAGTTTGGGGGCCATTTAACATTCATGGACTAGTGCTTATGCTTATGTATTTTATTGGCTTTGCAGCAGCACTAGTGAGCGCATGGATTTTTAAGTTTTTCATTAAAAGTACCCAAATAAATTATTTTTTAATGGAATTGCCTGGCTATAAAATGCCAATTGCTTCCAATATTTTAATAACACTTTACGAAAAGGCAGGTGCATTTGTTTTTGGGGCAGGTAAAATTATTATCGCTGTATCAATAGTCCTGTGGGTGTTGGCCTCAACTGGTCCAACCAAACAAATGAATGCCGTGGCAGAAAAATATACTGCTATCACCGTAAACATGACAGAGGCAGAAAAGAATGAAGCTATTATTAATGGTTTGAACCTACAGAAAGACGCTGCATTATTAGAAGCAAGCTATGCTGGGCAATTTGGAAAGTTCATAGAGCCTGCCATTAGGCCATTAGGTTTTGATTGGAAAATTGGCATTTGTTTACTCACTTCTTTGGCTGCCAGAGAAGTTTTTGTAGGCACCATGAGCACTATTTATAGTGTAAGTGGAACCGATGATAACCTAGATTCTATAAGAGAAGCCATGCTAAAAGAAACCAATATCAGTACCGGAAAACCTAGCTACTCATTGGCAACCGTATTTTCATTGTTGTTATTTTATGCTTTTGCCCTGCAATGTATGAGCACGGTGGCAATTGTAAAGAAGGAAACTGGCAAAACTAAATGGGCTGTCATTCAATTTATATACATGACAGTTTTGGCATATGGCAGTAGTTTGCTGGTTTATCAAATTTTTGGCTGACAGTGACAAAAAAGGCTATAAATAACTAAACATTTGTTTGTTAGTTGTTTACGATTTTTAACTTGATTTTTTTACAGATAAACATATCTTTTCACGAAATTTGCAGATTCTTAATTTTACTAGTAGGACCAATTTGATATGAGGCAGCTTAAAATAAGCAAACAGTTTACAAACCGCGAGAGTAAATCGCTGGATAAATACCTGAACGAAATAAGTAAGGTACCAATGATTGACGCGCAAGAAGAGGTGGAGTTGGCAAGAAGAATCAGGGAGGGCGATCAGGTGGCACTAGAGCGATTGGTAAATGCCAACCTAAGATTTGTGGTTTCCGTTTCTAAACAATACCAAAACCAAGGATTAACATTAGGTGACCTTATCAATGAGGGAAATTTAGGTTTAATCAAGGCAGCAAAACGATTTGATGAAACCAGGGGTTTCAAATTTATCTCCTACGCAGTGTGGTGGATTCGTCAATCTATTCTTCAAGCTTTGGCCGACCAAAGTCGTATTGTGCGTTTACCTCTTAATAAAGTAGGTTCAATTGGTAGAATTGGAAATACTTCTGCAAGGTTAGAGCAAGAATTAGAGCGCGAACCAACCGTAGAAGAAATTGCAGAAGCCATGGATATTCCATTACAAGAGGTTGAAAATGCTTTGCGTTCTACAGGTCGTCATTTGAGTATTGACGCACCTTTAACAGATGGAGAAGACAATACTTTATTGGGTATTTTAGATACCAATGATGAGCCTCGTCCGGATGTGCAATTAATTAATGAGTCGTTACAAAAGGAAATTAACCGCGTAATCTCTACATTAAGTGAGAAAGAGCGTGATGTTTTAAAATATTATTATGGCTTAGATGGTGGTCCTGCGCATACCTTAGAAGACATTTCAGAAAAAATTGGGTTGACCCGCGAGCGTGTGCGCCAAATTAAAGAGAAGGCACTTCGCAGATTGCGTAAATCTAGTAAGAGCAAAATTTTAAAAGCCTATTTAGGATAGATTTTCATGGTCGATAGACTATAGTCGATAGCATTTAAATGGTTCAGGGTTTTCTCTGAACCATTTTTTTTGATTCAAGTAGCCAAGTTAATCCAACTATTTTTTTAACTCCCTCAAATTTCATACAATTGAATTTACAAAAATAAATAATGGCATTAAGTAGATTTTGGAGCTGGATGATTGTGCTTAGCAGTTTGTTTGTATTTTATATGCTGGCAAGTGGCAAACTATACTCTTTAAATGGTTTGGTAAATGGCAAACAAAACGATCCAGTTTTGGCCAAAGAATTAAGTATTAAAGAAGCTAATTTTGATACCACTTTTTTGGCAAGCTTAAAAGCAAAGCAAGGCGAGTTCATTGCTGATGACAAAGGCAATTTGTTTAAACTTCAAGCCTCTGGTATGATAGAAGTAGCAGTTGGTAAACAAGCAGCTGATGGTATTTTTCCAACTTGTAAAAATACCATCATGGACATTTGGTTGCCTCTCATTGGTTATTTAACTTTTTTCTGTGGCCTGCTCAATTTATTAAGTGATTCTAATGCCACTGATAAATTGGCTAAATTAATGGCGCCATTTTTTGCAAAAATTTTCCCCGAACTACCCAAAGAACATCCAGCCTACGGATTTATGACCATGAATTTTGCGGCAAATTTCTTAGGCTTAGATAATGCCGCTACCCCATTTGGACTCAAAGCCATGGAAAGCATGCAGGAGCTAAATAAAGAAAAGGAAAAGGCTAGCAATAGCCAAATTATGTTTTTGTGCTTGCATGCAGCTGGTTTAACCCTTATTCCTACTTCTATCATAGGTTATAGGGCTGCCCAAAATGCAGCAAATCCAGCAGACATTATGCTGCCAACCATCATAACTTCTTTTGTAGGAACCATTGCAGCTTTGATTTTTGTGAGTTTCAAGCAAAAAATTAATTTACTAAACCTAGTAATAGTCGGATTTGTAGGAGGCATTACTGCCATTATTGCGCTGTTGTTGGTCTATATCCAAACTCTTTCAGGCATTGCCAAATTACATTTTACCGGAAATTTAAGCAACGCCGTTTTGTTGTTCATCATCCTCGCTATTGTGGCCTACAGCATTTACAAGGAGAAAATATTTAAAGCCAATCAAACCAATATTTTTGAGTCGTTTGTGCATGGTGCCAAAGATGGATTTACAACAGGCTTGCGCGTTATGCCTTACATGATTGCCATGCTAGTTGCTCTAAGTATTTTTAGAAATAGCGGACTCATGCAGTTGGCACTTGGTGGCATCACAGCAGTGATGGAGATTTTTGGGGTAGACGCACAAATTATCAATGCCATACCGGTTGCCATTATGCGGCCATTTAGTGCTGGCGGCTCCCGTGGATTTATGCTAGATGCTATGAAAACTTATGGGGCAGATAGCCTAACTGGGCAATTAGCTTGCTTATTTCAAGGTGCTGCCGAAACTACTTTTTACGTGGTTGCCTTGTATTTTGGTTCTGTAAATGTGAAGAATGCAAGGTATACTTTGAGCATTATGTTATTGGTCGACTTAGTGTGTGTATTAGCAGGAATTGCAGTGGTTAAATTGTATTTTTAAAAGGAAGCAAACCAAGCTTTCCATTTTCTGGTAATATTTGGTAAGGATAACCCATTATAATGCTTTCATTATGCGGTTCGTGTCCAGCAGGTATGCCAAAAAGCACTGGAATTTGAAGGCTAAGTGCGGTTTCTAAAATTATTTCGAAAGCATTTTTCCCAAATGGAATAGAATTATCTTTCATGTCACTCATGTCTCCAACTAAAATGCCTTTGAGGTCCTTTAAAACGCCTGCACGTTTTAAACCTTGCATCATTCTATCTATATGGTATAAATATTCGTCAAGGTCTTCTAAAAATAAATAACTGTTTTTAAGAATAGGGAAACTGTTTGAACCAAGCATGGAATAAAGTACAGAGAGATTTCCACCAATAATTGGATAGGCACTATTTGATTTTAAATTAAACGAATTGTATGGGTTTTGGTCAAACCAAATGCTTTGCGGGCCTTCAAAAAGAGTTTGTTTTAAGTGTTGTAAACTCTGCGCATGTTGCTTGCTTTCTTGCATATTTAAAGGCATTGGGCCATGCAGCGAACAAAGTTTCTGTGTTTGAAAAAGGTGGCCAATTAAAACGGTGATATCACTATAGCCAATAATCCATTTGGGTTGTTTTTGCAGAGGGCTAAAGTCTATTAAATCTACCATTCTTACGGTTCCATATCCGCCTCTTGCACAAAAAATTGCCTTTACCTTGGGATTTGCCAAAAGCTTAGAAAAGACCATGGCCCGGTGAGTGTCTGTTCCTGCAAATTGGTTTTCGGCTTCAAATAATTCGGGTTGAACCAAAACGTTTAAGTCCCAATTTTGCAGCAAAGCAATGGCATCCTTCATTTCTTCCATCAAAACTTTTCTGGCTGTAGCTGCAATGGCAACTGTATCGCCTTTTTGCAAGTAAGGTGGAATAATCATTGGGCAAATATATTTAAATCGATGATTCAAAATAAGTTGGATTTGAATTGATTTTACTATTATCAATCTTAAATTTGAAGCATTTACTTGTATCTATGAAAACCGTTGAAGAATACATCAAAACTTTCCCAGCTTCGGTTCAAACCGAATTAAAAAAAATAAGAAGCTTAATTTTAGCAGAAGTGCCTGAGGCAGATGAGAGCCTTAATTATGGCATGCCCGCATATAAATACAAAGTTAAACCCTTGGTTTATTTTGCAGGATATAAAAATCATATTGGCTTTTATGCAACGCCACAAGGCCATGAAGCTTTTGCAAAAGAGCTTGCAAAATACAAGCAAGGCAAAGGTTCTGTTCAATTTCCTTTGGATCAACCCATACCTTATGAATTAATTACCCAAATGGTGCAGTTTAAAAGGGCTTTGGCTGATACTGCTCCTACAAAGAAAACTAACGCAAAGAAAGTAGCTAAAAAAGCAGCGCCGGAGAATAAACCTACTTTAGCCCCAAACAATTATTGCGAGTTTTCTGCTACTTTAGAAAAAACCCATGTGCACCGTGTTTATCACGATACGGCCTATGGGTTTCCTATTCATAATGATGATGAACTTTTTTGTAGATTAGTTTTAGAAATTAACCAGGCGGGCCTTAGTTGGACCACCATTCTCAACAAACAAGAGAATTTTAGATCTGCTTACCATCAGTTTAATATTAAAAAGGTGGCGGCTTACAAAGAAAAAGACCTTGCAAGGTTAATGGCAGATGCAGGTATTATTAGAAACCGACTAAAAATTGAGGCTGCCGTTCACAATGCCAATATAATTCTTGTTCTACAAAAGGAACATGGTTCTTTTGAAAATTGGTTGAACCTACATCATCCAAAAAGCAAGTTAGAATGGATGAAGTTGTTTAAGAAAACGTTTAAGTTTACAGGAGGCGAAATTGTAAATGAGTTTTTAATGAGTACTGGATATCTTCCAGGTGCCCATCAAAAAGATTGCCCCATTTATAAAAAGTTAGTGAAAGCCAAACCTGCTTTTTTAAAGTAGTAGGGTTTATTTACTTTATATTCTCAAGCATTACTGCTGTCATTTTATCCAAATCATATTTTGGCTGCCATCCCCAGTCTTCCCGAGCGCGGGTATCGTCAATGGATTGCGGCCAGCTATCAGCAATGGCTTGTCTGAAGTCGGGTTGGTAAGAAATGCTGAAGTTTGGAATATGTTTGCGAATGCTTGCAGCAATCTCTTCAGGGTTAAAACTTATTCCTGCTACATTGTACGCACTCCTAATTTTTACCTTTTCTGCTGGAGCTTCCATTAAATCAATGGTAGCGCGAATGGCATCCTCCATGTACATCATTGGCAAAGTGGTTTCAGCACTTAAAAAGCACTCATATTTTTGGTGTTTTAATGCTTCATGATAGATATGAACGGCATAATCTGTGGTGCCGCCACCAGGTGCACTTTTCCAACCAATGAGTCCTGGATATCTGATGCTACGCACATCTACACCATATTTTTGATGGTAATATTCACTGTATCTTTCACCTGCTTGTTTGCTAATGCCATAAATGGTATTAGGTTCCATTATTGTGTATTGCGGCGTATGAACACGCGGCGTGGTAGGGCCAAATACGGCAATCGAACTTGGCCAATAGATTTTTTTAATAATTCCTTCTTTTGCCATGTCTAACACATGGAAAAGTCCGTTCATGTTAAGTTCCCACGCAAATTTTGGATTCTTTTCTGCAGTAGCACTCAGTAGCGCAGCCAAAAGATAAACTTGGGTAATTTGATGTTTTTTTACAATCTCATGTAATCTTTGAACATCCAAAATATCTAAAAGTTCAAAGGGGGCAATTTGATTTTCGAGCATTCTAACATCACTGCAAACCACATTGTTTTCGCCGTAAACTTTTCTAAGGTTTTCCGCCAACTCTAGCCCTATTTGGCCGTTTGAACCAATGATGAGAACTTTATCTGCTGCCATTTATACTTTTATTAGTGGGTCGAAATTAGAAAAATAAACCATATTTTACTTTTTTGATTGGATTTAGGGATGAAAAATTGCTACGCTTTAAATTGGTTTAGGGATTCGGAATTCGCAATTTATTGTTAAACTTGCGCTTCTATTTTTTTGAATGGCAATTAAGGTCCTTATTACGGGTGGTGCAGGTTTTGTGGGTTCAACACTTGCAATTGGCTTAAAGCAATTTAATCCTTCTTGGGAGATTATTGCCTTCGACAATTTGCGCAGGCGAGGGTCGGAGCTAAATTTGCCACGCCTAAAAGCCTATGAAATTAGTTTTGTACATGGCGATATCCGCAATCCAGAAGATTTCGATGGTTTAACAGGCATTAATATAATGATTGATGCCTCAGCCGATCCAAGTGTATTGTCTGGGATTGATTCTCCTGTGACGCCTTTGGTTCAAACCAACTTATTGGGAACCGCCAATTGTTTAGAATTTGCCGCACAACAAAAAGCGGCTTTTATTTTTCTATCTACCAGCAGAATTTATCCTATCCGTAATTTAGAAAATGCCCTTTTTACCGAAGCTGAAACCCGTTTTGAATGGCAAGATAATCAACCCATGCGTGGCATTTCTGCCAAAGGAGTTGCAGAAGATTTTCCACTTGAGGGTAGTAGAAGTTTTTATGGCACTACCAAACTCGCCTCTGAATTACTCATTACAGAGTACAATGAATTAAAGGGGCTAAAAACAATCATTAATCGCTGTGGTGTGCTGAGCGGGCCATGGCAAATGGGAAAAGTTGACCAAGGTGTATTAGTGCTTTGGCTGGCTAGGCATTATTTTAAAGGAAACTTGTCTTATATTGGTTATGGTGGGACAGGAAAACAGACCAGAGATGTATTGCATGTGGATGATTTGCTAGATTTAATAATACACCAAATAGAGAATATTGATACTTATAATAACCAAACCTTAAACGTTGGAGGAGGAAGAGAAATTAGTTTTAGTTTGCAAGAACTAACTTCTTTATGTCAAGAGGTAACAGGCAATACAATTGATATTGGAAAAGTAGAAGAGAATCGCAGTGCGGATGTGCGGCTTTATCTTAGCGATTGCGCTAAATTGCAGAACGTTTGCCATGGTGCTTGGACACCTAAACGCAATGTTAAACAATTGGTAGTAGATACTTTTGAGTGGTTAAAAGCCAATGAAAATCAGTTAAAAAATATTTTGAATTAGTACATGAAAATTGCATTAGTAACTGGAAGTAGCGGATTAATAGGGGGGGAATCGGTAGAGTTCTTTAGCGGTAAATTTGACCTTGTGGTTGGCATAGACAACAACATGCGTTCTTATTTTTTTGGCGCAGATGGTTCAACCATTTGGAATAAAAACAGGTTAGAGGAAAAGTTTAGCAATTTTAAGTCGGAAGATGCCGATATACGCGATTATGCTGCCTTGGAGAAAATATTCAATCAGTATGGAAAAGACATTGCACTTATTGTACATACCGCAGCACAACCTAGCCATGATTGGGCTGCCAAAGAGCCATTAACAGATTTTGGTGTTAACGCAACTGGTACTTTAAACATGCTTGAATTAACAAGGTTATATTGTCCTGAGGCTGTTTTTATTTTTACCTCCACCAATAAAGTTTATGGAGATACCCCTAACTATTTGCCTTTGGTAGAACTAGAAAAGCGTTGGGAAATTTCCGAGGATCATGCATTCTATAAATACGGAATTGACGAAAGCATGAGTGTGGATCAAACCAAACACAGTGTATTTGGTGCCAGCAAGGTAGCTGCCGATATTATGGTACAGGAGTATGGCAGGTATTTTGGAATTAAAACAGGTATTTTTAGAGGTGGCTGCTTAACAGGGCCAAACCATAGTGGTGCGCAACTGCACGGATTTTTAGCCTATCTCATGAAATGTGCGATTAGTGGAAACCACTATACTATTTTTGGTTACCAAGGCAAGCAAGTAAGAGATAATATTCATAGCTATGATTTGGTAAATATGTTTTGGCATTTTTATCAAAATCCTAAAGCGGGAGAGGTCTACAATGCAGGTGGTGGCAGGCATGCAAACTGTTCTATGTTAGAAGCTATTGACTGGTGCGAAAAAATTGCAGGCAATAAAATGAGCTACAGTTACACTGAAACCAACCGCATTGGCGACCATATTTGGTATATAAGTGATGTTTCTAAATTTAAAAACCATTATCCAACTTGGGATTGGAAATTTAATTTGGAAGATACATTAGTAGAAATGCACGACCGCATGGATGAAAGAATGAAGGTAAGCGATTGCAATTAAAATGATGAATTACGAGAGAATTTACGAATACAGATTTCAAGGGGTGGATAGAAACAAAAAACTGTCTACTTGGAAAATCATTGCCGAATTTATTGCCAATAAACTTGGTAATCCTAAATCGGTTATAGACCCAGCCGCTGGCGATTGCGAATTTATTAATCAAGTACCCGTAACAGAACGTTGGGCTGTTGATATGGGCGAGCATACCCGTAAAATGGCCGCAGAGGGCGTTAAGGTGGTAATTGGTAATAACCTAAATGCAGAGCTTCCACTTAATTATTTTGAAGGGGTTTATGTTTCTAATTTCTTAGAGCATTTGTACAGCCAAGATGAAGTAGCAACTTTTCTTTCTCGCATGTTTGCCATTTTAAAACCTGGAGGCAAAATTGCCATCATGGGACCTAATTTTAAATATTGCGCCCAGAATTATTTCGATTTTGCAGATCACACTGTTATTCTTACAGAATTAGGCGTTGCAGAGCATTTATATGGAGCAGGTTTTCATATTGAAGAAATACATGGCAGGTTTTTGCCATTGTCTTTTAGAGGCAAAATTCCAGTAACAGATTTTCTTGTTAAAACCTATTTTAAAATGCCATTTGCTTGGAAAATTATGGGTAAACAGTTTTTACTTATTGCACAAAAGCCACTGTAAACCTCGTGAAATTAAGTGTTGTTATACCTGCCTACAATGAAGCTGAAAGTATTAGCGAAACGCTTTTACAATTATTTGAAAAACTGCATACCGCAAATATCCCTCATGAGATACTTGTAGTAAATGATAATTCAAAGGACACTACTTTAGAAGTTTTATCGCAACTTCAAATTCAAATTCCAAGTTTAGTGGTATATACCAATTCTGGGCCTAATGGATTTGGTTATGCAGTACGCTATGGATTAGAGCGTTTTTCGGGGGAATGTGTAGCTATAATGATGGCCGATTTAAGCGACGCCCCAGATGATTTACTTCGCTTTTACAAACAAATGTTGCAAGATGGAAGTGATTGCGTATTTGGCACACGGTGGAGCAAAGGAGGCAAAGTAGTAGATTATCCGCCACATAAATTATGGTTGAATCGATTGTTTAATAATTTAGTCCGAATGCTGTTTGGTATCAAATACAATGATGTTACTAATGCATTTAAACTATATAAACGAGAAACCATCGAGGGCATTAAACCCTTTTTATCACCGCACTTTAACTTAACAGTAGAGATACCTTTGAAGGCAATAATTCGAGGCTATACTTATTCTGTTTTGCCAAACATTTGGGTTAATAGGAAGCATGGGGTTTCCAATTTAAAAATTAAAGAAATGGGCAGCAGGTACTTCTTTATTTTACTGTATTGTTTAATTGAGAAGTCGTTTTCTCAAGGCGATTTTAAGAAAAAGTAACTAAGGATTTGAAGACTTTATTTTAAAGCCATCCTTCACATTGTTTGTTCTAAGTGTTACAGAATCTATCATGTAATAAGAAGCCGGAAATTGATCCCAAAGGGTATTATTTAAGGGAGAATACAAGAATTTAAAACCATTTATTTCTCTTTCCTCTAAATTGTTTTTTGGATAAGGTTTAGCCTCTAGTAAAAAACTTGAAGGGGATTGTGTTTGAAAAAGTTTAAAACTTTGAAGGGTGCCAATTCCAAGAAGTAAAAGCCAAAGTATTTGTTTTACTTTTTTTGGGTTGAACCGAATCGGAAAAGTATAAATAGCTAAAGCGATTATCCCCACCATATATGAAAATAGAAATCGAGGATGTGGGCCATTTAAAAATATTGTAAAATAGCCAAGTAATAGAAAAGCAAATATCCATCTGATTTCTTTTGTGCTAATGCTATTTATGAGCACAAGTGGCGCAGCTGCTATGAAACTAGTAAAAAGTGCTTTATTGATAAAATCAAGGTTGTTTAGCCAAATTGGAAACCATTGCACAAAACCTAATTTGGCAGTTTCATAAACATCTTGTCCGGGAATTTTAGCCCAATTGCTTAAAATAATTTTGTCTAGTTCAAAATAGTAACCTGGCACTTCCCAATCGAAAGAGAAAAAATCGAGTTGATTAAATGGATATAGTAAGTACCCACTAAGCAATACATTTCCTATTAAGTATGGCACAAAAAATAGCAAAGCAATTCCAATGAGTTTAAAAAGAAATTGAAACTTTCTTTCTTTTAACAAATTTAAAAGCCATGGCAAAGGGAGCATGAAAAAGGTGAGGGCTGTGGCTTTAACTGTTACCATAAAACAAACTAAAATAAACATATAGAGTTGGGTCCAATGTTTCTGATTAGGATTTATACTACCAATTAAAAAAAGGTCAATCAGGACATATAAACTTAACGTAACAATAAAATCGGAGGTTACCGCGCCAACAAATGCTGTTTTAAGGGATAATATGATAAAAGCAATAAATACTATTCTAAACCATTGATGCTGTTTATTTTGGCAAGGTGATATAACAAACCAGCAAAGGGTTGAAATAAAAATTAGGGCATTGCCAACATAAATTGAAGCTTTTGTAATTTGGTTCAAACCGAATGCTGCTTGTAAGTTAAACCACCAATTGTTATTGGCCAAGGGGCGGTTAAAGTTCCCTAAGCCTTTTACCATTGGATAATGTTCAGCCCATAAAATATCTTGTAAATGATAATCGGCAATATCTCCAACGCCAGGTCTTAATAAAATGGCAATCCAACTGAAAAGGATGGCAGGAATTAGCCAAATCAGATGAGGTTTTATTTGTTGCCAGCTTTGGCTTAAATACTTTGTTGTTTGTTGCCTGTCATTTAATGCAATTACCAAAATTGCAAACATCATTATCCACGAAATACTCGAAAAGAAATGTATGATACCTAGCATAAGTCCTAGTGCTGCCATGCCTAGGATATTGCTAAGACCTAAAGGTATATATTCCTCCTCTTGGTGAAAATTTAACTGATAAAGTCTATACCAAACGAGGGCGCCAAGGTAATGCGTGGTAAACCAAGCCAGCATGAAAAGCAGAGCAACTAATAGCATAAATTGAGGCTAAGCAAGAAAATTATTTAAAAGTAATACCTAGATTTCTCAATTGTCTTTTGATAAAGTTCTTTGCACCTTCTTTAATTGGTGTCATTGCCTTTTTAATAGGGCTATCAGTGGGTCTAGCTTTAAAAACAGTATCATGGTACTTTGCAGCATCTTCTCTCAGCGCGGTATAATAATAGGCGTAAAAACTTTTTCTTGTTACACCTTCTGGCACTTTGATGGCAGCATATCCATGGTAACTGATTTCGTTAGTTTCGAAAATGAGACAGCGATTAAAAGCTGGAAATACTTTTTTATCTAAGTTGGTCATGTCTGCATTCCAAAGTTCTGTGTGACCGCCAAAGGCTTCCTGCCAATCTTTGTTAAAGAATACGAGCAAATTTACCCTGCGATGGATTCCTCTATCTGCATGGATGTTAAAGTCGATATGAATATCCAAGAAGCTACCATTTCCACCTTGATGCAGGCCGCCGCCTAGCGCATCTGGAACGCTAAACAATTCGGGAATACCCGTAATTTTGCTCATTATTTGGCACCATTCGGGGGTATGAAAAGCCTCTCTAATTTTGGAAAAGAGTTCAGGGAAGTCCTCGAAGTTTGAACCTTCGGCCTTAAACTCATTTACGCCTTTATAGCGTTTATTAAATTCTTCTTCCTTCGGGAATGAAACAAAAACCTCCTCCGCTATTTCAGGGAGGAGGATATTGTCTATTATAAGATGTTTATAAGGTTTGGCCTCATTAAATTCATTGCCCATGCGAATGAGCGAGGCTTCATCAAACAAATTTAAATTTAGAAGGTGATTCATATTTGCATTATTAAAGAACGCAATTTAGAATATTTCTAAATATGAAACACGTAAAAAATTATGCTTTGGCTGCAAGGGCCGTTAACATGGCTGAACCGATTTCTGCTGGTGATTCAACTACAAACAAACCACATTCGCGCATAATGGCCATTTTTGCTTCAGCGGTATCATCTTTTCCACCAATAATAGCACCTGCATGACCCATTCTGCGTCCTGGAGGGGCAGTTTGGCCTGCAATAAATCCAACAACAGGTTTTTTATTCCCATTGGCTTTGATCCAACGAGCAGCATCTGCTTCGTAGCTTCCACCAATTTCACCTATCATAATGATAGCATCAGTTTCTGGGTCGTTCATTAACAATTCTACTGCATCTTTGGTTGGGGTTCCAATGATAGGATCTCCACCAATACCGATAGCGGTAGAAATTCCTAAACCTGCTTTTACTACTTGGTCTGCAGCCTCGTAGGTTAAAGTTCCAGATTTAGACACGATACCAATTCTGCCTGTTTTGAATACGAAACCGGGCATTATACCAACCTTGGCTTGACCTGGAGTTATAACACCTGGGCAATTGGGTCCAATTAGCGTGCAATTTCTAGATTTAATGTATTCCTTAACAGGTATCATGTCTGCAACTGGAATGCCTTCCGTGATACAAACAATAACTTTAATCCCTCCATCCGCTGCTTCCATAATTGCATCGGCTGCAAATGCAGGCGGCACAAAAATAATAGAAACGTTGGCGCCAGTTTGGTCAACTGCATCCTTAACTGTATTAAATACAGGTTTGTCTAAGTGAGACTGACCACCTTTGCCTGGGGTAACTCCACCCACTACATCAGTGCCGTACTCAATCATTTGTTGTGCATGAAATGAACCTTCACTTCCTGTGAAGCCTTGCACAATTACTTTCGAATTTTTATCTACTAAAACTGCCATGTTTCTTAATTATTTAGGGCGGGGCAAATATGAGGTATTTTTCTCAATTTATTCAAAAATCAACTTTAATTTCAATGTGTTCTTTTTAAAATTTGTTCCTTTATCTTTTCAAGCAACAAGTCTTTGTTTATAGGTTTGGTGAGGTAATCATTCATTCCCACTTCAAAGCATTTCTTTTTTTCCTCTGCATCGTCGTGCGCAGTAACTGCTATAATCGGAATGTCTTGGTCTGTAGAAAAGGTGTCATCTGATCTTAAATGGTAAGTTGTTTCGATACCGTCCATCTCTGGCATTCTTATGTCCATGAGAATTAGATCAAATGCTTTTTCCTGTATTTTTCTTAAAGCTACAACTCCATTTTCTGCTACTTGACTATTGTATCCAGACTTTTCCAAAATCTTAATTAATAGGTGTTGATTTAATAGGTTGTCTTCAACAATAAGTATTAAATATTTGGATGGGTCGAAGTTTTGTGGTGGCGCTGTATGTTTTAATTTTGAAGCAGCAATGGCATCTACCTCAACTTCTACCTCAAGAATAAAACTGCTGCCTTTGCCTTTTTCGCTAATAACTTCTAAATTACCTTTTAACAATTCAACAAGTTGCTTTACATTTTTTAATCCAATACCAAACCCTGTATTATTGCTTATTTCGGGTTGCTTTTTAAAGATTTCCTTTATTTCTTTTTCACTTAATCCTGGGCCTTCATCTGTAACTGTAAATTGAAGCGTTGCAAATTGTTGATTGGCCACCATTTTGCCAGCACTTTGTTTCACTTCAATTTTCACAACCCCTTTTTCGGTATGCTTTACGGCGTTATTTAATAAGTTTTGAATAATGTTATTTAGCTTTTGCTCGTCAGTTACAATTACCCTAGGTACTGCTGGATAAACCATTTGGTTAAACATTAGTCCCTTATGTTTACACTTAGATTGGTATGTTTTAAAAATCTCCTCTAAGGACGATATTAAGTCAACAGGGGCAAGACTTGCTGCAACCTCTTTCCGTTCCAATTGTAAATAGGTAATGAGGTTATTTAATACAAACATTAATTCATCACTCGAGAACTTAATATTAATAAGGTAGTCCTTGAGTTCATTAAAAGTCTTACTTTCTATTGCTAGTTGGCTCATGCCAACAATTCCATTAAGTGGCGTTCTAATCTCATGATTAATCTGCTGGAGCATATTGCTTTTTGCTTTATAACTCATTTCAAAAAGCTTGCTCTTTTTATTAATTGTTACCGTATAAATAAGGAGGCCACTTAGAAGGATTAAAAAGAACAGGGCACTAAAAGCCGCAATAAGCATGATGTTTCTTTTCTCTATGCTAAGTTCTTGTTCTCTAAGTTGTAAATCTTTAATTTGATTTTCTTTTTGTAACAATTTTACTTCTTGTTTGCGTCTGTCATTTTCATAATCAGCAATCAGTTTACCCACCTCTTTTTTGTCGCTACTTTTGTTTGTAGCAAGGTCATTTTTCTCTTTTAATTTTAAATAATATGCCGACTTCTCAACATCGCCAGTAAGCTTATAATATTGAGAGGTAAGTAAGAAAATCCCATTAGCTTCATCATAGTTTGGATATTTATTAGCATAGGTTAGCGCTAAGTTGATATAATAAGCTGCCGAATCTAGTTCTTCTAAAAGCATATAGGCAGAGCCTAAATTATCTAGCACTAACATTATTTCTTTGGGGCCGGCACGCTGCTGGTCTAATTGATAAGATTCTAGCAAATAAGGCAATGCTTGTTTAGCCTGTTTCTTGGCTAAGTAAACGCTGCCAATATTGTTTAATGCGGAGGAGATATCCGAAACATTACTTTGTACCCTGAACACTTCAAGCGCTGTTTTATAATAATTTAATGCCTTTAAATGTTGTTGTTTTGCTAAATAGATATTTGCTAAGTTATTTGATATTTCTGCAATGATAAGTTCATTGGGCCCACCTTGATAGAGCGCTAAAGATCGCAAGTAATATAATTCAGATTTGCCGATGTCTTTCAAATCGAGGTATAAAGTACCAATATTATTATAGGTTCTTGCCGCTCTTGGATAGTCTTTTAATTGTTCGGATAGTTTAACAGAACCTAGGTAATAGCGCATAGCTTTTGTAAGCTCCCCATTAAGGTATGCTAAATTTCCTAAACTGTGATAGGCGAATGAGACGGCAAAGGGTTCTTTGCATTTTATGGCTGCTGATAAACCAGATAAATAGTGATTTTTGGCGTCTTCTAATTTGCCATGATTTTTATCTAGAATCCCAAGGATGATAAGCGAATTGGCCTTTCCTTTGCAATAATTTAATTGGTTAGAAATTCCGTATGCTTGGGTAACATAATTTCTAGCCTTTAAGGTATCGGTAGATTTTAAATAAATGGCTAGTGCATTTAAAATATCAGCCCTTTGCAAATCATTTGCAAAGGGAAGCAAGCTTTCTAAACTATCTTTTTCGTTTTCGGGTTGAGCCAAGCTAGGTTCAACCCAAAAAAGGGTAGTAAAAAAAAGTATAAAATAAAATAAATTCCTCATCTTTTCTCTTTCAACGCAGGCACTAAATTATGAATTGTATTGAAAAAGAATACAATAAATATGTTAATGGTCGTTTTGTAGGGATTCCCAGTATTCTACAGCCCTTCTGGTGTGTGGGATGACGATGGTTCCACCAACAATATTTGCCACGGCAAATATTTCAAACATTTGGGCGGTGCTAACGCCAAGTTCATGGCATTTTCCCAAATGATATTTGATGCAATCATCGCAACGTAAAACCATACTAGCCACTAAACCTAACATTTCTTTGGTAACAGCCGGCAAAGCGCCGTCTTCATAAGTATTCGTATCTAAATTAAATAAACGTTTTAAAACTAGGTTATCCGCACCTAGTATTTTTTCATTCATTTTTTCTCTGTAGGTATTGAAGGATTCAACCTGATTTGTATTTTCCATTGATTATAAATTTAAAGCTAAGTTAGGATCCCAAAAATGTAATTCGAATTGTTCAATGCAATCATCTTTTACTCGGATGCCTTCTTTTTCTAGCTGCTCCTGCATTTCTAGTGGATGACCAAAATGATGTTTGCCTGTTAACATTCCCATTCTATTTACAACTCTATGTGCTGGCACAAGTGGCAAAACACCATGGGCTGCATTCATGGCATAACCAACTAATCTGGCACTTTTTGCTGCACCCAAATATTTTGCAATCGCTCCATAGCTAGTTACCTTGCCATAGGGCACAAGCCTTACTACTTCAAAAACATCCTTAAAAAAATCTGATTGCATTAGAAATCCAAACCTAAAGATAAATAATATAAAGGCGCTTCTGTAACTTCAAAATCTTGAATACCCCATGCCATATCAAACCTCACAAAATAGCCAAAGAGTTTTGAACGCAAACCCCCACCAGTGCCAGCAACAATTGGGTCTCTTACATTAATTACTTTGGCTTTTACGGGTCCTTGCTCATAAATCTTTTGATTAAAGGTATTTTCATCACTATAGGGGTTTGAACCTACCCAAGCGGTCCCAATATCAAAAAAAGGAACGATTTGAAAATTATTAAAAAACTCACTGCGCAAAGGTCGGTTCAAAACGTATTGAAATATTGGTATTCTTACTTCTGCGCTGGCCAAGGCATAATTATTTCCATTTCGAATATTTTGAGTAAACCCTCTTAAATTACATGCCAAGGCTTGAAAAATATAATTCCTATCACTTGCTGTGGCAATTTGATTATTAAAGCTAGGAGTAAGCCAATTTTCTACCCCGCCTAAATAATACACCACTCGGCCGGGGCCAAAAGAAGTGTTTGCACTTAACCTACCTGCAAATATTATTTGCCTATGTAATTTTTGATAATGTCTAAAGTCTATTCCCAGCACATTTATTTGAAGGTCAGTATTGTTTAAGTTGATAAATCGCTCATAGAAAACTTTAAATCGTGTGCCATTCCATAAGTTCAATCCTTTTGGTATGGTATTGTCAAATACATATTCAATTTTACCGCCAGACCAATTAGTTATTTTATCATTGGAGTCGAGAGTAGGAACATCAGTTGCCCTGGTGATGTCTCTGTCTTGTCTAAAAAAGGTTTCAATTCTAATGCAACTCACAGGATTAAATGGCATGCGCAATGAATATCTTAGCTCGTGAGATAGATTTTTATAGCTTCTAATTTCTGGCACACCACCACTTCTACTTTGTCTATAAAAACTAAGTTTATGATCCAGTCGTTTTTTTCTTGTTTCTACGCTGGCAAAATAATCAAAACCGCTTAAGTCGTAAGCTAAGCGAACGCCCCCATTTATTTTATAGTCCTCAAATAAATCAATCATACCTAGTTTAAACAACCCATTTAAACCTGGGTTAAACATTTGCCCAGCAGCTGGCGTAATAGGTTGATAGTAGGTGTTGATGATGCTATTGTCAATAAATTGGGCAATCAGTTTATCCGTAAAAAAAGTAACATCATAAAATTTTGGTGCATTTACTTTAATTGGCTTGTGGGTTTCTTTATCTATATCCGATTTTTTAAGAATAGTAAAGGCAGGTCTTTTATAGGTTGATTCTGTGTACTCGTTGACAAAAAAATAGGCATTGGTGTCGTTCGCAATTTTTACAATTTCATCAGGATTTTGATTTACACTTTGCAGCCTTTTTTCTTTGAAAGTTACTGGGCCAGCTGTAAATGGTTCTGTGGCAAAGCCAGTTTTCAATCTAAACATGGTAGGATAGGTTTCAACTTCCTCTGCTAACTTTGTAACGTCTTTCTCTACAGCCGAGTACCTAATATAATATCTACCTTTATCTAATACCAAATCAAATACTTGTTTGGTTTGTACTGCAACATCGTGGGCCAAAATACTTTTCTTGTAATTGGTTAGGGGATAGGTATAAACAATGTCTTTTGTGTGCACAATTGTATCCAACCTCTCAATGCTCGCATTTAGGTTAATTTGTTTTCCATTGTATTCAAATGCACTGCCACTCCAAGTTGGGTTGTTTTCATAAATGAGTGTGTCTGGTTCTTTTTGAACCGAATCTTTATAAAAAATTTGAATCTCTGTATAGTCATAAACTTCTTCAATTCTGCAAGCATATCTATTATAAATGCCATTATATTCTGTTAGGTAGGCAAAATAATCTTTGTTATAATCGATTGGCTGAATTTCGTTTAAGTAAGGCGTTTTACTTAGCCTTTTTAATTTTCTACTATTTGTTTCCAAATCGTACATAAAGATATCAAAGTTGTTTTCTGGCGTTAAACTGTTGCCAAGTACAACGCCTAAAGAATCTCTGATTCTGTTTGAACTAAATAATATTTTGGTAGAAAAATCTACAAAACGCGGGTATTGGTCGTCGTAAAAGTCGGAAGTAATTTGAGTTTCCTTGCGTGTTTGAATATCATAAGTGTAAATATCGCTTTGCCCTTTTCTGATGGCAGATAAAACAAGGGTGCGTCCGTTTTCGCTAAAATCAATTCCTGTTATTTTATCAAATTTTAAAAACTTAATGGTTTCTTTTTTCTTATTTACCAAATCAATCATACGTAAATACACCACTCCTTTTTTCTCAAAAACATAGGCAATTTTATCTCCACCAGCTTGCCATGCTACCAATGGAAATGAGTAATCTATATTGAGTTGATGGTATTTTAATCCACCCTTAAATATTTTCTTGGTTTTGCCGGTTTGTGTATTGAGTAAGTAAACCTTAAATTTTCCATTTTTATTGGTAGTAAAGGCAACTCCATTTCCCTTCGGACTCACCTTCATTTGGGCTTGGATATATGGCGCAATTCTTTTCTTGATTTTAAATTCTGAAGGAGGGAAATCTTTAAGTAGGTCTGATTCTTTTTTATATAACTCTTGATAAAATTGAAGGTATTCTACTAAAATTTCTTTGTAAAGTTTATTAGTTACATATTCAATCGCAGTTTCATAATTTCGGGTGAGTTTAGTAATATAAACTAGGTTGGCAACAGATTCTTTATCATATTTTTCTGTTAAGAATTTCCAAAAGGCATGTCCAGCAAATTCAGGTTCTTTTTGGTTCAACCTATTAAATTTTGATTTGGTACCTTGTTCTTGGATGTCTTTCATTTTATTGTTAAGGGACGCATCCCAAGGTTTTGACAAATAAGCCACTAAACCTCTTATATACCATTCTGGTAAATTTAAAAAGGCGGCGGTTTGCAAACGCTCTTGAATATTGCCACCATAAAGCATTTCATTTAATAATACCAAGGCTAATCCTTCCTTTATTTGTCTTGATAAATCCGCATGGTCACCGTTAAAATAAACCAGAACCCTGTTGTTAACTACGTTTGTAAATCCACCTGTATTTAAGGTTATTTCCTCTAAACCAAAGTTGCCCTGCTTATAATCCCCTAAGGTGTTATAACAAATAATTTCAATTCTTCCATTGAGTCGGTGATCTAGAATTCGCTCCAACTCAGGCATAGTTTCTTCCGCAAATCGAATGCTATAGTTGGCTAATTCTCTGCCGCCTGAGTAAAAGAAAGCATCATAGTTTTCTGTTCTTAGAAAACTCCACTCAAACCTGCTATATTGAATTCTATTTTGTCCAAAAAGCGTATTTATTCCTTGTCCAATTGAACTACCGATAGTGCCAAAATAAATAGCAAATAATAAGCTTATGTATGTAAAGTTTCTCCACTTCATGTGCTAACCTCAAAATTGCAGTAAAAACAGGACTTTTAGAAATTAAATTTCAGATTATTAGCCTTAGCTTAATTCTTTTACTTTCGTGTCATAAAAAAATACGAGAATGTTACAAGTTCAGCGTTTTGTTTTCAATGATTTTCAGGAAAATACTTATGTAATCTGGGATGAAAGTGGAGAATGTGCCATCATCGACCCAGGCTGTTTTAGAGAAAATGAGCGATTGGCACTTAGTAATTTTATTACTGAGAGAGGACTTAAGCCTGTCTTACTTTTAAATACTCATTGCCATATCGACCATGTTTTGGGAAATGAGTATGTAATGGGGAAATACGCACTGCCACTTCATCTGCACCAAGACGAAATTCAAACCTATAATGATACGCGCAAGTGGACAGCTATGTTTGGAATTGCCCCTTTAACTGTGCCAGAACATACAGTTTTCCTAACAGTGGGCGAAACAATTACTTTTGGCAATACTTCTTTAAAAATTTTATTTACTCCCGGACATTCTATTGCTTCTCTAAGCTTTTTTGAAGCTGAATCTTTACAACTTTTTGCAGGTGATGTTTTATTTAAGCAAAGTATTGGTAGAACAGATTTGCACGGAGGTAACCTTTCTACCTTATTAAGTAGTATCAAAAATCAGTTATTAGTATTGCCTGATGCTACCAAGGTTTATGCAGGTCATAATGAACCTACCACCATTGGAGAAGAGCGCATACAAAACCCTTTCTTAAGAAATTTATAAATTAGTCTTTAAGGGGAAATACTACTTCTGTTAACCATTGATTAGTATCTTTTTCCAACATTGGATCTGTAATGTAAAATTCCATAGGTGCACCAGATGCTTTTAGGTTATTTTGGATGATGTATTTAAACCCTTCGCTATAAAGTGGTCCCATTTTATCGTAAGCGCCTTTATATTTAATGACCAATTGTTTTCCCCCTTCAATTTTACCTGCAAAAACTGGAGTTGTTGTGCTTAATTCTCCTTCAACACCAATACAGGCTGCCATATCAAATAAATTGCCTTTTGCTGCATAGTTAATGGTAAATGGTGGACAAGTTTGCTTGGCAGAAAGTTGTTTAATCAAGTCTAATAGAAAGGTATAGTTTTCATCTAACTTCTTGCTAATTTCAGACTCTTGTATTTGGTTTCTAATGCCAAGATAATTAAGTGGTGAAGCAACTCTTATTTCGGCTTCGAATCCCCCAATTTCAAGGTCTGTTTTAGATTCTGCTAATATTTTTATAGACTTTAGGCCTGCCTCGTAATCTGGGCCAAGTAAGCCATCCATAAATAACCCAAAGATTTTACTTATAGGTACCCAATAAAGTGGTAATGATTTAGTATCTGAGTCGAAGTTCCAAGTAAGTTTCACTTTATCGCCTTGTTGAACAATATCAAAATCAGCCCGGGTGCCCCCAAAATCATTTAGGGTAAGTTCGATGTCTATTTTTTCGTTTGGAATCACATTTACAATTTTCATGTTTCCATTGCCAACATCTGGATTATTGCTTTTCCAAGAATAACTAGCGCCCATGCCTTCGTAAATTGTTGCATATTCATAAGTGGCATTGGTATCCTTTTTATGCCAAGGACTCCATTTTGTCCAAGCTTTAAAATTGTTAATTAGTTCAAATACATGCTTTGGCTTGGCATCAATTACAACACTTCGTTCTATATGGTTGTTTGAAGGTAAAAAAACAGAAATAAGTAAAATTAAGCCAATCAATCCTATGATTGTTAATCCAATGTATTTTAATGCTTTCATGGTTTAAAAATAAGTTCAAATATATTATCTTAAACTTAAAACTGCAGCACACCAATTATTTTTGCTAAGGTGGGTTCGAACCAAAAGCCCAGCCTGCTCAATACTATCCTGCAATACATTCAAATCTGATTCATAAAATCCACTAATTATTATTTGACCCTCCTTCTTTAAACATGAGGCCATTTGGCCCATAGAAGCTTGTAAGACGTTTCTGTTTATATTGGCTAATATGATGTCAAAGTCGGTATCAGCTATCGCATTTAAATCTCCATGAATGAAATTTATTCCTGAAACTTGGTTCAACCCTATATTTTCATTGATATTTACTGCTGCCCAGTCGTCAATATCATTGGCAATCACTTCTCTTGCTCCTAGCTTTTTTGCTAAAATGGCAAGAATGCCTGTTCCACTTCCGTAGTCAAAAACCTTTTTATCTTTAAAGTCGATGCTTAGCATCATCTCTAAAATGCTTGCAGTGGTTTCGTGATGCCCAGTGCCAAAAGAGGTTTTGGGTTGAATAATTAATTCATGCAAAAAACTCGGCTCTGATGTATGAAAAGGAGCGGTGATTCTAAGTTGCTCATTAATGATAACGGGCTCAAAGTTACTTTCCCATTGTGCGTTCCAGTTTTGCTGAGCAATTTCATCAAATTGGTATTGGTTTTCAGTTAGCTTGTATTTACTTAAAATCTCTAAGGTAGCTCCCTTATCAAAATCCGCCAAAAGCAAGCATGCTTCAAACCCATTTTCAGTTTCTATAAATGTGTCGAAGTCAGCTGCAGCAAGCTCTGCCATTAAGAATTCTGAAGTTTGGAAATCGCATTTAACTTTGAGAGAAAGAAATTTTTGCATGTCGTAAAAGTAGGTATTTTGGGTTTGGTTATTATTATTATTATGAAGTGGAAGGGGGTAAGCCTCAATTAAAAAATCAATTAATCACTCAACATATTTTTGATTATGTTTGAAGATAGATTATATGAATATATGTTTTGATTGCGGGTTAGAAAGTAAAATAATATTCATTTTAGGGAAAAGTAAAAAAAATTAAGAAACTGGAGGGATGGCACAAACCACGTTACGAACAATCATAGTTGAAGATGAAATTGGCGGCAGAAATGCCTTAAAGGCTATTTTGAAAAATTATGAGGATATTTTGCTTATTGGTGAGGCTTCAAACGCTGCTGAGGCATTGGGATTAATTGTTGCACTAAAGCCAGATTTATTGCTTTTAGACATCGAAATGCCATTTAAGAATGGCTTCGATTTATTATCCGATATTCCAGATAGAACTTTCGATGTTATTTTTACCACAGCTTATGATTCATACGCCATCAGAGCCATAAAGTTTAGTGCCATCGATTATTTGCTTAAACCTGTAGATCCCGAGGAGCTTGAAGCTGCCATTGCTAGGGTCTTAGAGAAAAAGAACCATAATTCTTACCAACCTCAATTGCAAATTGAGAACCTGCTAGAAAATTTAAAAAGTATTAACAAACAGAATTTTAAGTTATCGTTGCCTACCTCAGAAGGTACACTTTTCATTCCTATAGAAGACATCATGCGCTGTGAATCAGACGCCAATTATACCCGATTCTTTTTTAAAGACGGAACCAAGCCTGTTGTAGTTTCAAAAACCCTTAAAGAGTTTGAAGAATTACTTGGCGAATACGGATTTTGCCGCATACATAATTCACACATGATAAACCTGAAATTTATTAGAAGATATATTCGTGGTGAGGGGGGTACTGTGGTAATGTTAGACGGCACAGAAGTGGAAGTTTCTCGTAGAAAAAAGGAAATCTTTCAAAAGGCACTTGAAAAAGAAACCGGATTTATTTAAAATACTACCATTCAAACATTCAATCCAACCATTTAGTTGTTTCGAGGCAAGAATTAATTCTACAGCCTCATATTTGAGTAAGAATTTACCCAATAAAAATGTCATTTCTTTATTTGAAATGAACCCGCTGACGCCTGAAACTCCCCTTTTTAAATGAAAGTTGTTTAATCAGCTTCAAAAAAAATTAAACCCAGACTAAAAGACTGGGTTTTTTTTTAATAGGTTACAGACTCGCCTGCGTATAACTGACTTCTTTGGAGTTTAACACGCTCATCTTCCAAGTATTCGTCGTATGTCATACGCTTATCTAAACAGCCATTTGGCGTGATTTCAATAATTCTATTGGCTATACTTTGCACAAACGTATGGTCATGTGAAGTAAAGATAGCAATGTGTTTCCAATCAATTAAGGATTCGTTAAATGCGGTAATAGATTCAAGATCTAAGTGATTGGTTGGTTCGTCTAGGAGTAAACAATTTGCATTGGTAAGCATCATACGAGAAATCATACATCTAACTTTTTCTCCTCCTGATAATACACTCGATTTCTTAAAAACCTCATCTCCACTAAATAGCATTTTACCTAGGAAACCTCTAATATAGGTTTCATCTTTTTCGGCTGAATATTGCCTTAACCAATCAATCAAATTGTCATCTCCTTCAAAAAACCTGGCGTTTTCATTGGGTAAATAAGAACGGGTAATGGTTTGACCCCAAAATATTTCTCCGCTATCTGCGTGTGATTCTCCCATTAATACCTCAAAGAAATTAGAAATAGCGTTATGGTCTTTGGATAGAATGGCCACTTTATCGCCTTTATCTAAGGCAAAAGAAATATCTTTAAACAAGTAAGAACCTTCATTATTTTTCTTAGAAACGTGCTCAATTCTTAATATCTGATCTCCGCAATCTCTGTCGGGTCTGAAAATAATGCCAGGGTATTTTCTGGTAGAAGGTTTAATGTCTTCTAATACTAATTTTTCAAGTAATTTTTTACGACTAGTAGCTTGTTTAGATTTAGAAGCATTAGCGCTAAATCGTTCAATAAATTCTTGAAGTTCTTTACGTTTGTCCTCTACCTTTTTGTTTTGATCCGAGCGCTGTCTTAGTGCAAGCTGGCTACTTTCATACCAGAAGGTATAATTACCTGAATAGAGTTGGATTTTACTAAAGTCTATGTCAGCAATGTGCGTGCACACAGCATCCAAGAAGTGCCTATCATGCGAAACAACAATTACTGTGTTTTGAAAATCTGCTAGGAAGTTTTCTAACCAAGAAATCGTTTCAACATCTAAGTCATTGGTTGGTTCATCTAGTAAAAGTACATCTGGGTTTCCAAAAAGTGCTTGAGCCAATAATACCCTTACTTTTTCTTTTCCGTTTAGGTCTTTTAATAGTTGTTGATGCAAATGTTCACCTATGCCTAAGTCGCTAAGAATATTAGCAGCGTCACTTTCTGCATTCCAACCTTGCATGTCTGCAAACTGCTCTTCTAGCTCTGCTGCGCGGTGTCCATCTTCATCAGAAAAATCTGGCTTTAGGTAAATTGCGTCTTTTTCTTGCATAATTTCCAAAAGCCTTTTATTTCCCATGATGACAGTTTGCAAAACAGGTAATTCATCAAACTCAAAGTGATTTTGTTTTAATACGCTCATACGCTCATTGGGCGACATGCTAATATTGCCTGTTGTAGGGTCTATTTCCCCTGAAAGTATTTTTAGGAAGGTAGATTTACCTGCGCCATTGGCGCCAATTACGCCGTAGCAATTGCCCGGACTAAATTTTACGTTTACGTCTTCAAATAAAATGCGTTTGCCATAGCGCAAACTGAGGTTGGATACAGTAATCATTATTTACTTTTAAAGGGCCGCGAAGATAGTTATTATCAATGGTATGGACAAAAAAAACGGGAATCGGTTTGACCCGACCCCCGCTTTAGCCTATGAAACAAATTGCACATCTACCCCTAGGTGCAATTATCTTGAGCATCTATTCCTTATGTTTTTTAACTAAAGGAATATTTAGCTTTATTTTCAAATTGTTTGACAAAAATAACATAACTGGAACTAATATCAAAGTTAAAAATGTTGCAAAACTTAAACCAAATATCATTGTCCAGCTCAAAGGCCCCCAAAATGCCACATTATCACCCCCAAAATGAATGTGAGGATTAAAATGTGTAAAAAGGGAAACGAAGTCGATATTTAAACCAACCGCCAATGGAATTAGCCCTAAAATAGTGGCTGAGGCAGTTAATATTACAGGTGTCATACGGGTTTTTCCTGCTTCTATAATTGCCGCTCTGCTTTCCATCCCTTGTTCCATGAGAAGGTCTGTAAATTCTACCAGTAATATTCCATTTCTAACCACAATACCTGCTAAGGCAATTACCCCAACACCTGTCATTACTACAGAAATTGTCATATCAAAGATAGATAAGCCTAGGAGTACGCCTATTATCGAGAAGAAAATTTCAACAAAAATAATAAGTGGCTTTGAAACTGAATTAAATTGGGTTACCAAAATCAAGAAGATTAAACCAAATGAAACCAACATGGCATTTCCTAAAAATGCGCCAGTTTCTGCTTGCTCTTCTTGTTCACCTGTCATGGTTGCCATAACGCCGTCTGGCAGTGGGTAGCGGCCTATCGACTTAGTGATTTTACTTACAATTTCATTGGCATTATATCCGCTTAGTACGTTAGATGAAATGGTAACCATTCTTTTTTGGTTCTTACGTTTAATTCCACCAAAGGTATTGCCATACTTAATGGTTGCTACAGAAGAAAGTGGAACTTGTCTTATCACTCCGCCCATATTCATGTCGCGGTAAGTGATTTTTAGGTTCATCAATGCATTGATATTGTTTCTTTGGTCAAAGGCATAACGCAACTGAATTGGGTAGTCGTCTTTTGCATCCTTAAATTTAGAAACCTCAGTACCAAAAATGGCATCTCTCATTTCTTTACCAATAATAGCGGTAGAAATACCTTCACGGTTCGCACGCTCGCGATCAATTTCTACTATAATCTCTGGCTTGTTTGCCTGTAAGTCAGATTTTAACTCCTCTATCCCTGGTATGCCTAAAGAATCTAAGTAGCGTTTGATATCTTTAGAAGCTAAAGTAAGTTCGTTAAAATCATCACCTGTAATTTCTATATTAATTGGCTTTCCTGTTGGCGGGCCGCCTTGCTCTTGTTCAACTGTAATTTCTGCACCTGGTATGCCTTTAACCGCATCCCTAATTTGATCTAAGTAAGCAACGGTTGATTGTCCATTTCTTTTTCCAAAAGGAACAAAGGCAACAGTTACTTTTCCTAAATGTGGTGCAGTGCTAAAGTCGAAACTTTGCGGATTACTTGCCCCAACTGCCACATTTGAGATTACAGATTCTACCATTGGGTTTGAATCTCCAACTACATCAAATATCCTATCCTCAATAATTTTAGTAATTGAGTCGGTATAGGTTTGATCCGTACCAATTGGTAATGCTATATAGGTAAACACAAAGTTTGGTTCCCCTTTAGGAAAGAATTCTACCTTTGGTTGTCTCCAAACCGTAAGTGCAATAGAGAGGAAGAACATTACGATTGTAGCAACAAGTATATAAATAGGTCTGTTTTTATGTAAGGCCCACTCAATGGTTCTTTTATATCTTTCTTGGAAGTTAGGCCATGTTTTTTCTTGGAAGTTTAAAATCAATTTGTAAAGTACAAATCGGTTCAAACAGTAAAGACCGTATAAAGTAAGTGAAAAGGAGCCTAAGCCCACATTGCCAGCAGCAAAAGAAAGAATAGCAATCACAGCAAATACCACTGTTGTGATTTTGAAACCTTTGGTGATTTTACTCTTATGTTCGTCTTCTTTAATGTGTGGCTTCATAAAGTCAACCGCAAAAACAGGGTTGATAATATACGCTACCACTAAAGAAGCCAACAAGGTTACAATAAGCGTGATGGGTAAATAGAACATAAACTTACCAATAACACCATCCCAAAAAGCAAGTGGAATAAAAGGCGCAAGCGTGGTTAAAGTTCCTGAAAGTACAGGTAAAAATACTTCACCCGCCGCCATTTTTGCAGCTTTTACAATAGGTACTTTTCCATTCTCAAAAATTCTATGTGTATTCTCAACTACCACAATGGCGTCATCCACCACAATTCCCAATGCTAGTAAGAATGAAAACAACACAATCATATTTAGGGTAAACCCTAAGCTTGGCATAATCAGAAATGCAATAAACATTGAAAGAGGTACTGATAAGGCAACAAAAATTGCATTAGTGGTTCCCATAAAAAACATTAGGATAATGGTAACCAAAATAAATCCAATGATAATGGTATTGATAAGGTCATCAAGTGTTACCCTGGTTTTATCACTTTGGTCGCCAGTAATGGTAACTTTTAATCCCTCAGGCAATTGATTTTCCTCCATATCCTCAACAATTTCTTTGATTTTATCGGAGGCATCAATTAGGTTTTGGCCGCTCTTTTTAATTACGTTTAAGGTTACCACATTTTTGTGGTCTAGGCGCGCATAACTTTCTTTTTCTTTGAACCCATCTGTAATGGTTGCAATATCTTTTAAATAGATAGTAGCTCCGCTTCCAGAGCGTAAAATTAGGTCTCCAATTTTCTTAGCATCTGTAAATTGACCTACCACATTGATTGAGCGTTTTACCCCATCCATTTTGATTTGGCCTCCGCTGATGGTCATGTTTTCATACTTAACCGCATTAGAGATGTCACCCATGGTAACATCTGCAGCCTGCATCTTGTACATGTCAACATCAATTTGAATTTCGCGTTCCAATGCACCAACGATATCACAACGCGTAATTTCTTTTAGGCCTTCAATTCTATCTTTTAAAAGGTCTGCATAATCTTTTAACTTATCCAATGGATAGTCACCAGAAATATGAACATTCATGATAGGAATTTGCGAAACATCAATGTCAATTACTTCAGGTTCGCGGGTTAAATCATTGGGTAAATCTTTTTTAGCTTTATCAACTGCATCTTTCACTCTTTGCTTGGCAACTGGCACTTCAACATCGGTATTAAATTCGATGTTAATCATGCTAAAATCTTGGATAGAAGAGCTGGTTACTTTTTTAACACCATTGATAGACTTTACTTGTTTTTCTATGTGTTTAGTTACCAAGTTTTCTATGTCATTTGGAGAGGTACCTGCATAAATCGTATTTACTAAAATTTGCGGGAACACTACTTCTGGAAACTGCTCTTTGGGTAGGTTATTATAGCTCATCAGACCTGCCAAAGTAATAATGATGGTCATGATGTATACACTGGTCTTATTATCTATAGACCAGCTAGAGGCAAAAAACTCTTTAAATTTTTCTTTCATACCTTTGTTAATTAGGTTGTTGTTTGGGTTGAAATTATTCGCGAATCAACTCATTATTGTTTAGGTCCATGTAACCAGAAGTGATGAGTAAATCACCTTCAGTTAAACCTGCTATAATTTCTGCCTTGTCGTTATAGATTTTACCCAAGGTTACATTCCTTTTTTCTGCCACTGTTTTTCCTTCTTTTTGAACCGAAACCATAACATAGGTTTCTGTTTCATTTTTTTGTACTGTATTAACTGGAACTACAATTGCTTTAGCTGATTTGTAATCAATTACTTTAAATACACAAATCATGTTTGGAATTAAATCTGCTTGTGAGGCAACTGGCGCTTCTATGGTAAAGGTTCTAGTCATTTGGTTAATTACCCTCGATGCAAAATTGATATTTGATTTAACCACTTTATTGTTGAGGTCAGGAAATATTAATTGCACTTCATTTCCAGCTTTAATTAAGCTTGCATAGCTTTCTGCTACATCTGCTTTCGCCTTAAGGTCGTTAAAATTAACTACCCTAAAACAAGGCACACCTGGTGCTACATTTCCACCAATTTTGATAAACACTTCATCAATCGTTCCGTTGATAGGCGATTTGATTTTATACATATCTAAATTTTCGTTTAGGGTTGCTAATTTTTGCTCTAGGCTTTCTTTATTGGTTTTAGCAGTGAGGTATTGAATCTCTGAACCCACTTGTTTTTCCCATAGGGCTTTTTGTTTGTTAAATACATCCGTAACAAAGTTCAAATTGGTCTTTAAATCATCAATTTGACGTTGTACAATTTCTGCATCCAATTGTGCAAGTACTTGGTCTTTCTTAACTGTTGCACCTGGCTTCACAAATACTTTGGTAACGGGTGCCATTGCACGTGCACTTATCATGGTATTTTGATCGCCATCCAATCTACCTTGTACATCTATAAAATGTTGAAATTCGGTTTTTGCAATGACAGTAGTTTTAACGTATTTAAATTTTTCATTGGCATTCGCGTTGGTATCACCAATGGCAATAATTTCCTCTTCTACCGTTTTAATTTTGCTCACTAATTCTGCTTGTTCGGCTTTTAGTTTCTCAAGCTCTGCTTTCTTTTTTTCTAGTAGATTGCTATTACCGCAGGCTGTTGCTAGCAAGCTTAATCCTACTAATACTAGGGTTTTATGATAATTTTTCATATAGATATTTTGTTTGTTTTTTATTTATTAATTGATTTGACCCAAGGCTTTTTTAAGTTCTAGTTCTGCTACAAATAATTCAAATGCAGTACCCAGCATATTGGCTCTTGCATTTTCTAAGTCGGTTTGTGCCACGCTAAGTTCTAGGCTTGAACCTACCCCGTTTTTGTATTTTAATTGTGCGGTATTATAAATATCTTCTGCTAGTTTAAAATTAGTTTGTTGCACCACTAATTGCTTTTTAGCGCGGTTAAAATCTGTTTTTGCTGAGAAGATTTGTTGTTCTATTACATTCTCAAAAAACTTGATATCGTTTTCTGTCTTTTTAATGCTAATGCTAGCCTGTTGGGTTTGTGCATGCTTTCTTAATCCATCAAAAATTGGAAGGCTAAAGCTTAAACCAACTGTTGTACCTGGGTACCATACATTGTATAGATCGCCAAATTTACCTTCAGAGGCAAAGGCATTTTGTTGGTGAGAACCAAATGCGAATAAAGAAGGTGCATAGCCAACTAGGTAACGTTTTCTATCAAGGGCATTTAACTTTAATTGTTGTTGCAATAATTTATATTCTATTCTATTGCCATAATTAACTGTTTCTTCTACCACGGTTGCCGCTGTCTTAGTGGTTAACTCATCTAGTTTACTTGCTAATACTAAGCTATCAGAAGGCTTAACACCCATTTGCATTTTTAATACCATTCTAGCTACACGGGTTTGGTCTTCAATTTTTTCTTTTTGAATGCTTAAGTTGGAAAGTTGAAGACTAATTCTTTCTACATCTATTTTCTCTACAAATCCACCTTTAAATAATTGTTCAAGGTCGTTTTTAGATTTGCTTAGTACCTCTAAATTACTTTGCATCATTTTTTGGTTCGACTCTAATAAAAGAACCATGTAGTAAGCCTTAGCTACATTTACTTCTGTTTCAATTTTGGTTCTGGTTTTACTTAACCTAGATAGGTTCACAAATTCTTTAGAGGCTTTTAGGCCTAAAAAGAAGGTTCCATCAAACAGCAATTGATTTACAGAAAGGGTTACATTACTGGTGTAGGTATTGCCAAATCTTGCTTCAATAAAATCAGGCCCACTGCCTAGTATCGGCTTTAAAAAGTTGGGTAATACTTGGGTAGGTATTTGGGTATTGTTGATAAAATTGGCAGAGGCACTTACTTGAGGTAAGCCCATGGCAGTGATTTCGTTCACCTTTTTTTGCGCTGCGATTTCATCTAATTCGGCATTTTTAAGCGCATAATTATTGTTCTTGGCAAAATTGATGGCCTCATCTAAGGTAAAGGTGTAAACCGAGGCTTGTTGTGCACTTACACTAAGTGTTAGTAGCAATAGGAGGCAGGTAAGTAATTTATTTATGGTATACATATTATATAGGTTTTATGCTTGGTATGATTGGAATAAAGAATGTTTTTTTAGGAGTTTTAGTCCTTTTTCAGTACAAATGGAGCGCAAATGGTAGCGCATCATTTCATTATGCACCGTTTTAAAATCCTTTTTTTGCTCCATGTAATTGTCTGGATTTAACAAGAAATCTATTAAATGAATGTAAAAAATTGCCGTAAGTTCTTCGTTTAATTCGGCATGGTAAAGACCCTCATTTTTACCTGTTCTTAAATTGGTAAGCACTTCATTGTAAATAAATTCAACCCTAAAGTTGTTTAATTTATCCCAACTGGGTTTAAAGTACTTCTTTAAATCGAACAGAATGGTTTGGTTGATTTGTTTTTTGAGCTCACCAAATGAATCGGTAAGGGTTAACATATATTCAATGGGGTTTTTAACCGATTGGCACAAACCCGAACAAAAGTGCATTTCTTGTTGAATATGTCTTGCCACGGTTTCATCCACCAATTTGGTTTTATCTTCAAAAAATTGATATAAGGTTTTTTTAGAAAGTCCTAATTCCCGCGCAATATCATCCATGGTGATACTCTTAAAGCCGTATCTTAAGAAAAGTGCTTCAGCCCCATTAAGTATCTTTGTTTTAACTTCTTCTGACATAATTATCGTATCCTAAAACGTTTGCAAAGATAGAATCGATTTCAACTTAGGAAACTATTGGCGTACAAAAAGTTTCCAATGTTTCTCAAGTTTATGATTATGAGGTCTCTTATTATTTAGCATAAAGCAAAAACCTGACAAAATGCTATGTTTTTAGGTGTTATTAGAAGCAAAATGGTTCTTACACCTCCTAATTTTGTTCTAATTAGAAGCAAAATGGTTCTTACGCCTCCCAATTTTGTTCTAATTAGAAGCATTTTGGTTCTTACGCCTCCCAATTTTGTTCTAATAAGATGTATTTTGCTTCTTACACCTCCCAATTTGGTTCTAATAAGAAGTATTTTGCTTCTTATACCTCCCAATTTGGTTCTAATTAGAAGCATCTTGCTTCTTATACCTGACAACTTGGTTCTATAGAGAAGTAAAACGGTTCTTAGTCCTTGTAATTTGTTAGTCTATCAAAAAGTTTCATGGTTCAAAATAAAGACTTGGAATTATATTTTTAGTACTTTTGGTCCCCATGAATAAAAGACCTTATTTGGTGGGTATTTCAGGTGGCAGTGCCAGCGGCAAAACTAGCTTTCTTAAAGCATTGCGGGAGCAATTCTCTATGCAAGAACTCTGCATGGTTTCGCAAGATAATTATTATAAATTGGCCTATGAGCACCAAAAAGATGAGAACGGGCATACCAATTTCGACTTGCCAGATTGTGTAGATTTAGATGCCTTTGCCAAAGACATTGAGCGTTTGTCTAAAGGTGAAACCGTTTATAGGCACGAATATTTATTTCAGCACGAAAACCAACAAGGTGAGCTGCTTACCTTTACTCCAGCGCCTATTATTATTTGTGAAGGCTTATTTATCTTTTACCATGAAAGGATTTTTAGTCAGTTTGATTTAAAGATTTTTATCAAAGCAGAGGAGGAATTGGCCTTACAGCGTCGCATAGCTAGGGATGTGGCTGAGCGAAATATCTCTGAAAACTTTGTTTTATACCAATGGCAAAATCATGTTAAGCCTTCCTATGAGCGCTATTTACTGCCTTTTATGGCACAATCTGATATGATTATTAATAACAATACCCATTTTGGCACCAGCTTGACGGTGATTACTTCTTTTTTGAAGGAGAAAATTTGAGTTGGATGGGTTAGGTTCAACCCGAAACCAAAAAAGGGTGCTAAGCTAAGAAATGGCTTGGGTAGCCATTACAATTCTCACTTTTAGTTTGGTGCCAGTGGCCAAAATATCTACCAAATCCTGAATGGTAAGTTTAGCATCCATTCTAAGTACAATGGTTGGATCTTCTAATTTTTGTTTGCCAATTTCATTCAGAATGGCAGTTTCTAACTCGGCCGGCACAATGAGTTTATCATTTAGATAATATTGTTTGGCATCATCCACGGTGAGCGAAATTTGCTTCTTATTTAAGGTTTGATTGTTTTTAGCTTTAGGCAATAGCACCTTAATCACGCTCGGATTGGCAACCGTTGATATAATTAAAAAGAACAAGAGCAGGAAGAACATGATGTCGTTGAGCGAGGAGGTGGATACCTCTGCTTCGAAACGTTTTTTTCTTCTAAAATTCATGCTTTAATTCCTTTCTGCTTAGCTTTCTAAAATATCTATAAATTCAATGGCCGTATTTTGCATTTTGTGGCTGAACCTATCAATGCGTGAGTTAAGTAAATGGTAGGCAGTATAGGCAATTACCCCTACAATAAGACCTGCACCAGAGGTAATCATTTTTTCGTATAAACCACCTGCAATGATACCAATGCTAATATTATCGCTTACCGAGATATTGTAAAAAATCTTGATGATACCAGAAATGGTTCCAATAAAACCAAGCATGGGAGCAATACCAGCGGTTAAACCCAAGAAACCTAAATTTTTCTCCAGCTTATCCGTTTCTAAACCTGCTACACTTTCCATGGCACTTTCAATATCTTTTATAGGTTTACCAATGCGTTGCACTCCTTTTTCTACCACACGGGCAATGGGGGTATTGAGGCGTTGGCAATAAGCCCTTGCCGCTTTAAGGTCGCCCTTGCTAAGCAAATCTCTAAGGTTTGGAATAAAATTATCTTCAATTTTAAAGGCTTGGTTAATATAAACAATGCGCTCTATGATGAAGTAAATGCTAAAAAGGGATAAAATTCCAATTGGAATCATAATGACACCACCTTTTAGAATCATATCAAATAAACTCAAACCAGTACTTTCCATTTTTTTTGTTGATTTATCAGTTAACGAAGCTAAGGTCTGAACACATATAAAGGCTTAAGAATTTCCCACATACGGCGAAATGGTGACCAAAAAAATCGAAATTTGGAGCAGAAAATGTTTTACAGCTTGATTATCAATATTATTATTCTCTTTTGTAATTAGCACTCACTCCCCTTATATTTGCCAGCCTTTGAAATAATTATACATATATATATTTGAATATTCACAGATACAATGAAAAGTAAAGGAGCAGTTAAGTTTTTTGCAGTGGCCTTGGTGCTGGTAAGTATTTTCCAGCTGTCTTTTACCTGGGTAACCAAACAGGTAGAAAGAGACGCCAAAGCGTTTGCCAATGGAAATGAAGCCATGGAGCGCAGTTACCTAGATTCGGTTTCGCGGACGCCGGTTTACAATTTTTTAGGGTTAAAAAAGTTCACCTACTTACAATGTAAGGAGCGCGAACTCAATTTAGGCCTAGATTTACAAGGTGGGATGAATGTTACCTTAGAGGTTTCATTATCCGACTTGTTACGTGGACTGTCGAACAATAGTACCGACGCAAAGTTCAATGAGGCAGTAAATACTGCCCGTGAAAAAATGAAAGGTAGCACAAAGGATTATGTTACATTATTTGCAGAAACCTACAAGGAGATTGCGCCTGAAGGTCGTTTATCTGCAATTTTTTCTAATCCATCTAACAGAGATAAGGTTAAAATTTCTTCTACCAACGAAGAGGTAATAGCTTACATCCGCGAAGAGTCTAACCAAGCCATCGATCGTTCTTTCCAAATTTTGAGAGCACGTATTGATAAGTTTGGCGTAACCCAACCTAATATCCAAAAATTGGAAGGCAGTGGTCGCATTTTGGTTGAACTTCCAGGTGTAGACAATCCAGTGCGTGTAAGAAAATTATTACAAGGTTCGGCTAAATTAGAGTTTTTCGAAACTTTTGATAACCCAGAGGCCTTTAAACATTTGAGTACTGCCAACGAGGTATTAAAGAAAGCTAACACCATTAATTCAGTTGCAACAGCAGATAGCACCGTAAAAGATACGGTATCAAGTGCTTTGGCAGGTTTAACAGCAGATGCGAGTAAAGCCGCTGCTGCAGACACCAGCAAAACTGATACAAGTGCAGCAAAAGCACAACAAACTTTTGAAGAGTTTGCAAAAGATAATCCTTTGTTTGCTTACTTACGTCCGTATGCAGACGACCAAGGGCAATTAATGAAAAAGGGTTCTTCTTGCGGTACAGCCTTAGTTAAGGATACCAGTAAGATTAATGCCATGTTAAATAACCCAGCGGTTAAAATGGCCCTACCGGGTAATATCCGTTTTGCTTGGGAATACAAAGGTTTTGGTGAAAACGAAGAAGGCGTAATTCTACATGCGTTAAAAGCAGGCAGAGATGGTTCTGCTTCTCTAACTGGTGATAAAGTAACAGATGCCCGCAGAGATGTGAGCCAAGTAAATGGCCAAGTAGAGGTTTCTATGAACATGAATGCAGAAGGTGCAAAAATTTGGAAGAACTTAACCCGTAATAATGTTGGACATTGCATTGCCATTGTCTTAGATGATGTGGTTTACTCTTCTCCAAACGTTCAAAATGAAATTCCAAACGGTAGATCAAACATTACTGGAAGTTATACAAGTGAAGAAGCGGGCGACTTAGCCAATATCTTAAAAAGTGGTAAATTACCTGCCCCAACTAGAATTGTAGAAGAAGCAGTGGTAGGACCTACTTTAGGCGCAGAAGCCATTAGCAGCGGTATGTGGAGTATGATTATAGCTACGCTCGTTATCCTTGCTTTCATGGTAATCTATTACAATAACTCAGGTTGGGTAGCAGATGCTGCGGTTGTATTAAACGTATTCTTTATTATAGGTGTATTGGCCTCTTTAGGCGCAGCACTTACTTTACCAGGTATTGCAGGTATCGTATTAACCATTGGTATGGCAGTAGATGCCAACGTACTTATTAATGAGCGTGTGAAAGATGAATTGCAAAATGCAAGGAGTTTGAAAAACGCAGTTACCGATGGATACCAGCATGCAGCGTCCTCAATTATTGATGGTAACTTAACTACCTTATTAGCAGGTTTTGTGCTTTACATTTTCGGAACAGGTCCTGTGCAAGGTTTTGCCATTACGCTTATCATCGGTATTATCACTTCAATGTTTACTGCCGTATTGTTAACCCGTGTAATTACTGAATGGCAGTTAGACAAAGGCCATACCGTTAAATATAGCCGTTCCTTCTCAGAAAAAGCATTCCAAAGCTTCAACTACGATTTTGTTAAGAATCGTTTCAAATTCTATATATTCTCAGGGGTAATCATTGCTTTTGGTATTTTCTCTATGTTTACCAAAGGATTCACCTTAGGGGTAGATTTTAAAGGTGGTTGGTCGTACATTGTACAATTAGACCAAAATAAAGGAAATGATGAAATTCGTAAGGCCTTAGAAAAACCTTTTGGGGGAGCACCTGAAGTTAAAACAGTGGGTGGTGATAATAAATATAAAATTACCACAACCTATTTAATCGAAGACCAAAGTGAAAATGCATCTGATTTGGTTCAAGCCAAATTAGACGAAGGTTTCAAAGGGATGAACCTGAAATATGAAGTGTTAAGCTCTTCTAAAGTGGGTCCTACCATTGCAAATGATATCAAGCAATCGTCAATCATTGCAGCCATTATTGCACTTTTAGGCATAGGTTTATATGTATTGGTAAGGTTTAAGAAATGGCAATATGCACTTGGTGCTACCATTGCCTTGGCACATGACGTATTAATGATGATGAGTTTCTATTCTATTTTTGATGGTATTTTGCCATTTACAATGGAAGTAGACCAAAACTTTATTGCGGCCGTATTAACAATTATTGGTTTCTCAATTAATGACACGGTGGTTGTATTCGACCGTATTCGTGAGTATTTGGGTACCCATCACCATGATACCAACAAGAAGGGAATCATTAACGATGCCTTGAATAAAACCTTAAACAGAACCATTATTACCTCGCTTACCGTATTTATGGTAGCATTGGTATTGTTTATTTTTGGCGGTGAGGTTATCAAAGGATTTACCTTTGCTTTATTGGTAGGTATCTTCTTTGGTACTTATTCTTCAATTGGAATTGCAACCCCAATTGTAATTGATTTTGACAAAAAGAATAAAGAATAATTTTTCGGTTTGAACCGAGCAGAAAGGCTATCCAGCAATGGGTAGCCTTTTTTGTTTCTTAAAATGCACAACCCTAAAAATACTTGCGCATAACTTATGGGTGCGAGGGTTGCGGGAGTTGTGCGTATGCTGCAACTTTGTACAAAACCATTTTCAAATGAAAAGAATAATTGTTTTATTGGCCATTTTAGGATTGGGATTACTATTGAATGCGCAAGACCTGGAGCCTAAAGGGAAAATCAAAGAGCCAAAAACCTTTAAAGACAAGGCGCATAATACTTTAATGTCTAAGCGACTTAAAGAGGCGACCCAACAGCGCGATTCGCTTTATTTGTTAACCCAGCTTTATCAAAAAGATACCACTGAAAGAGGCATTCAATATAGGGCCTTGGATTCTGCCCATACTCATTGGTTGGCCCAATACGCAGCCTTAGATAAAAAGTACCTTGGCCTGCAGCAAGATTATACCGAAATGCATAATAAGTACACGCAACTTATACAGAGCAGTCTTAGCAAAACAGAACAATTAAACCTTGCCTTGAAACAAAAATCGGAGGAGTTGCAAGAGCGTGAGCGTAAATTAGCAGAAATGCAGGCCATGTTGCGTAAGCAAGACAGTTTAACCCAAGCCTTAAACAGCATTATTAAGAAGGCCTTATTGGGCTTTAATTCTGATGAGATTACGGTTGAAATGAAAAATGGGAAGGTATATGTTTCTATGACCGATAAATTATTATTTAGAAGTGGCAGTGCTGATGTAGAAGACAAAGGGAAAGAGGCGATTAAGAAGTTGTCGGATATCCTAAACAAGAATACAGATGTTAGCATAACCATTGAGGGACACACTGATAATGTGCCCATTAAAACAGCCATTTTTAAGGATAATTGGGATTTAAGTGTGGCAAGAGCCACTACCATTGTTAGGCTTTTAGATGAAACTTATAAGGTAGATGCTAAACGTTTAACCTCAGCAGGAAGGGGAGAATATGTGCCTAAGGCTACAAATGAAACTGCCGAAGGCAGGGCAAAGAACCGTAGGACAGAGATTATTTTATCACCTAAACTGGATGAGCTTTATAAAATAGTAGGCTGGTAATTGCTGATTTTTTCCATTTCTATTAATTCTGCTTTTGAAGTAATTTCTCGGATGATTTGGTCGAATTGGTCGGCAGAATTTTTTAGGTGGTCTAAGAAAAGCTGTAGTTCATCTTCTTGAATATTATTGTCTTTAAGAAGATTGATAATGCCCATCATTCTGGCAAGTGGTGCGCGCACTACATGCGATTGGGTCCAGGCAATTTCTCTTAATTTTTCATTTTGTGCTTCAAGTGCCATTTGGCTTTTAACCCTAGCGGTATAATCAGAAGCAAGGATGACAGCCATTTTCCTATTTTCATGGTCAATTCTATTGCTTCTTACCTCAACATACATCATTTCGCCATTCTTTTTTTGATGTCTAACTACCCCTAAGGCCATTGCATCATTGTTTTCAGCCAATACTTTTTGTAAGATGTCGCTTGTATGCAAATGATCTTCTACTGGCTGTAGGCCATAATATTTTAAAGATAAAAACTCCTCTTTGGTATAACCATATTGCCTAAGTGCAGCTTTATTTACATCAATAATTTTGAGCTGCTCAAGGTCTAACACCCACATAGGTTCTGGGCTAAGTTGGAACAAATCAGAATATCGTTGTTCAGACACTTTGAGTCGGGTAATAATTTTATTCCGCTCCAAATTGTAGACAATACTTTTATACAAAATGGTGCTATTGAGTTCATCTTTAAGAAGGTAATCCGAGATGCCTAAAGCAATAGATTCAGTTGCCAAGGCAAAATCTGAGTAGCCAGTTAGCACCACAATTGGAATATTTCCAGCCAAGGCAATTACCTCTTTTATAAGGTCTAAAGGTTTTAAATCTGGTAGGGTGAGGTCTAGAAAAATTATTTCTATTGTATCTTTATGAAAAACAATTTCATTTTTTGTTTCTCTAAAAGATTTGGTATGAATCAGCGTAGGGTCAAGAATAAAATCGCCTAAATAATCTTGGAAAAGCGTATAGTCGCCTTGGTTGTCTTCGGCCACAAGAATTTTATAATTGTATACATCTTTTTGCATGGATAAATATAGGTAAAGGTTGGTTAAATTACCTTAGGTATTGAAAAATTGAAAGTACTTCCTTTGTCTGGAATTGAAGTTACCCAAACATTTCCGCCGATGGTTTCCACAAGTTTTTTTACAATTGCAAGGCCCATGCCTGTGCCTGGGTAGGTATCTTTTGAATGTAGTTTTTGGAAGATGATGAATATCTTTTCAAATGATTCCTCCTCAATGCCAATGCCATTATCATTCACGGCAAATATCCATTTATCCTCGTATTCAACTCCACTAATAGTAATCATTGGAATTTCTGAAGGCTTTTTAAATTTAATGGCATTATGAATAAGTTCTTGGAGTATTTTTTTAACACAGTCTTTAAATCCATTCACAAGAGGCAGTTTTTCACAAGTTATTTTGGCATGGCTTTCTTCAATGCCCTTCTTTTCAAATAGTTTAACTTCTTCAATTAATAAATTTGGGTCAAACCAAACAGCACTTTCTACAATACTTCCTACCTTCGAAAATTCAAGTAAGTCGAGCATAATTTCTCTCATGTCTTTAGCTCCAGCAGCGGCAAAGTCTATGTATTGATTTCCTTTTTCATCTAGGTTCAAACCATATTTCTTTTTGAGTTGAGATAGAAAACTACTCACCATTCTGAGCGGTTCTTGCAAATCTCTTGAAGCCACAACTGCAAATTGTTCTAAAGAGGTATTAGATAGGGATAACTCATGCGCTTGTTTTGTTAAATTTTTGTTAAGTACTTTTAGGTTTTCTTCATTAAATTTTCTTTCAGAGATATCAGTTCTAATGGCCATATAATTAATGATATCACCATCTGCATTTTTAAGCGGAACAATAATAGTATCAACCCAATAATAGGAGCCGTCTTTTCGCTTGTTATGAATTTCGCCTCTCCAAATATTTCCTTTAATGATGGTTTCCCACATTTGGGTATAATAGCTTTGAGGGTGGTGTCCAGAGCGATTTACGCGCGTGTGTGATCCTATTAATTCTGCTCTTGAATAGCCCGAAAGTTTTGTGGTTGCATCATTTACATCAACAATATACCCTTCTGTATCGGTGAGCACCATATTGAAGCTTTGTTCAAGTGCAGCTTTGTAATCAGAAAGTGATTGCAGAGATTCCCTTAGTTTTTTATCGGCTTCTTTTTGTTGAGTAATATTTTTAGCTACTCCAAATTGTATTCTTTCCTCAGGAATGGGTGTGGCGCTCCAAGCCAACCATACTATTTGGCCTGATTTAGTTATGAATCTATTCTCGAAATATTGGGTAGGCTTTCCATTAATTAGGGTATCATTAATCTCTAAGGTTTTAAACGTATCATCTGGGTGAATAAACTCATGATAAGGTTTACTTAATAGTTCGGCTTCGGAATAACCTAATATTTCTGTGGCTGCTTTATTTATTTTCAGAAAATATCCTTCAAAACTTGCCATACAAATAATGTCAGCTGCCGCATCTAAAATTCTATTATTTTCTTCTTCAGTTTTTTTGCGAGAAATTTCATTGCCTAAAAATTTAGCAGTTTCCATTAAGAAAGAATGCATAATATTAAAAGAATGAAAGGCTTTGTCGCTCTTGTAAATTAGTACCCCAACCACTTCGTTATTTAGCAGTATTGGATAAGATATCACAGATTTTATTCCAAGCTTTATATATATTCCTAATTTAAGGATTTCATCTTCTGATAAGTTTTCAAAATTGGTTACTTCCATTTCTTTTTTGAACCAAACTTTGCCTGGTAGCCCTTGATTTATTTCAAAGCTTTTAGGAGTTTTAGTTTCCTCAGAAAATTGAGTGTCCAAGCCATTTAAAATAGCGGTAATATGATGATTTATGCGGGTTTGATATTTATTTACCAACCATAATTCTGTGCAAATACAATCGCTATATTCTAGCAATTTTTGAATGGTAAATTTAAGCGCATCGTTTAATGGGTGTCTGCCAAATATTTTATTGATATCGCTAAGGAGTTTCTTTTGTTGATTTTTACTTTGGATTTCTGTAACATCTCTTTGAATTGAAATCCAATAAATCAATTCCCCTTCATTTGAAAATACGGGGCTACCCGAAATGTGATTCCAAAATGTTTCTCCGTTTTTCTTATAGCAAATAACGGTAGCTTCTGCAGGTAATTTATTTTTAAAATTCTCTGATAATTTATAGAGTTCGGTTTGATCCGATTTTGGTCCAAAGAATTGGGTATTGTCTGTATCAATAACCTCTTGTGCGGGATAGCCAAAAAGTTGTTCAAATGCCTCATTAACATAAATTATATGCGGAGCAAGGTCGTTATCATTTTTAGTTTTTGAAATGTTAACCGCATCATGTGAGTATTTAATTACATTTTCAAAAAGGCGTAACATTTCCTCTTTGTTATTTCTTTCTGTTATGTTTTGGATGGTGCCAAAAAGCCTTATAACTTTACCTTGTTCATCTTTTTCACTAAAGCCAAATTCTTCAATTACCCTTTTTTCTCCGTTGGGTGTTGTAATCCTATAAATGATGTTAAAAGGTTCACCTGTTTCTTGCGCCTTAGTATTGGTAGCCGCTACCATGGCTTTATCTTTTTCATCTACCAAGCTTGTAAAGTAACCATGGGTTTCAATGAAATTAGATTTTTCAACGCCAAAAACTTCATAGAGAGGCTCAGACCAGTTTAACTTATCTGTTCTAATGTCAAAATTCCAGCTGCCCATTTTTGCTACTTTTTGAGCTTCTAACATGAGGAGCTCATTGTTTTTGAACAAATCTTCAGTGCGCTTCATAGCATCAAACAAAACGTGCCTGTCGGTGATGTCTTTAAATGCGAGGGCAATCGACTTTATAACATTTCCTTCGTAGATAGCTGGAATATAATTCACCTCAAACCAATACGATTGTCCATTTTTTGTTTTGAACTCTTTTTCGGCTTTATAAATTTCTCCTTTAGTGGCTTGCGTGAGATTGTCTATAAATTCTTCTAAATAGGCTCTTGGGAATAATTCAATAATGGTTTGTTCAGTATTTAAATGTGCCCCATTAAGTTTACCAAATACAATTGAAGCCTGTTGGTTAAACTGAATGATTTTATACAAAGTGTCAATTAAGATAAGACCATGCAGCTCTATGTTAAGCATAGCATTTGAATTGGCTTGTAAGGTTTGAAGTATTAACTCCTTTCTTTCTAATTCTTCATTTGCCGACTTTAACTCTGCATAGGCTATTTGAATTTCTTCATTGGTACTTTGCAATTCTTCATTGCTTGTTTCAAGTTCTTCGTTACTTGATTGTAACTCTTCATTAGTACTTTGTAGTTCTTCATTTAAGGATTGTAGCTCCTCGTTACTTGTTTCTATTTCTTCTATATATGTTTGTAGGTGTTCTTTGGTTGCATTTAGTTCTTGTTCCAATTCTGTAAGCTTTTCACTTACTACATCTTCTGAGCCTTCTATAGTTCCTTTTGAGATAAATTCATTAATATCTAATTTTTCAAAAATCACCATGTATAAGTTTTCTTTGGCCTCATTAAAGAGCAAGGGACGAGCATGGATTCTTACATAATAAGTTCCGCTAAAGAGTTCAAACTTTTTTATTTCACTTCTATAATTGATTTTATTTTTTATCACTTTAGAAAGAAGGGTACGCAATTCTATTTGTAGTTCTTGGTTAACCATCTTCACCAAGTTAATTTGCATACTACCGGAATTCAAGGTTATAAAGAGCCTTACATCTCCAAAAATCTCTTGAATATCTAAGTGGTCGTCTACTAATACATAAGGGTGTTCAAACGTATTAAATAAGGTTTCTTTAACTAAATCAGTAACACTGTTTGTTTTTATTTTAGCACTACTTGTTTTTTCTTCTTGGTTAAAATTTGTTTCGGCCTTAAAGGCAGAAAATTTGATGGAATGTAAGTTTGATCCGCGTTTTCGGATATAGATTTTATTTTTGGCATCCACGGTCCCAAACAAATCTGTAAAGGCACTTACGGTTTCCGATTTCCCTAAAAACAAGTAGCCTTCTGTTTGTAAAGAGTAATGAAAAATAGGGATAATATGTTGCTGTAACGCCGCATTAAAATAGATCAATAGATTTCTACAAGATATCAAATCAAGTTTAAGAAAGGGAGGATTCTTGGTAAGGTCATGCTTTGAGAAAAGCACCATAGACCGAATGTTTTTAACAAGTTCAAATTCTTTCTCCTTTTTAATAAAATAGCTATCTTTAATAAAATCAGGAATTGATTCTATTGAAGCAAAACTATAAATACCTCTCCTTGCAAATTGAATGGCTCTGTCATCAATGTCGGTAGCAAAAATTTGAATTTTATAGTGATGTAGGTTTTCTTTGAGTAACTGACTTAATAGAATGGCAATGCTATATGGTTCTTCACCTGTGCTACATCCAGGTGCCCAAATCCGAATGCTATCACCAGGTTTTTTGGTGCTCAATAAATTGCTTAAGATTTTTTCTAAGGCATTAAATGCTTCGGTATCTCTAAAGAAAGTGGTGACACCAATTAATATCATATTAAACATTTCATCCGCTTCTTTGGGGTCGTTTTCTATGACGGCAAGATATTCTTCGATGGTTTGAACCTTAAGTTGTTCAATTCTTTTCTCTAGTCTTCTAAATATAGTAGCAGATTTATAGTTACTAAAATCAGTTCCTGTTTTTTTACTTAGTAATTGAAAGATTTTATCGAGGCTATTGGGTGATTTGCCTATATGTTTATTTCGTAGGTGTATGCTTTCTGGGTATTGTAAATAATTTGCTATTTCTATCCCCATTTTATTGGGTGCTATTATAATGTCTACCTCTATTGCCTGAATGGCAGCTTGCGGCATTCCATCATACTTGGCGGTAGAAGGTTCTTGCACTAAGGTAAGGGCGCCAGTTTCTTTTAAAGATTTTATGCCTTGTGCGCCATCTGTGCCTGTGCCAGAAAGAATAATACCAATGATGTTTGCATGCTTATTCTCGGTCAAACTTTTAAATAGCACATCTACTGAAGGTTTTGGTCCGAAGGGTGCCGACGGCTTGCTTAGGTAAATTTGTTCATTTATAATGCTAATATCCTTATCGGGAGGGGTAATGTAAATTTTATTTGGTTCTAATTTCTTACCGTGTATGGCCTCACTTACAACTAAAGAGGTTTGTCTGCTTAGCAATTGTACCAGCATACTTTTGTGCGTTGGACTTAAGTGTTGTGCTACAACAATGCTTGCATTTTCAATTGGGGGTAGGTGAGAAAAGAAATCTTGCAGTGCTTCTAAACCACCAGCTGATGCCCCAATTCCAATGATGCAAAGCTTACTTTCTTCCATAGACTTTACTGTAGTTTCCATAACTTCAGTTGTTTTAGGTGTTCTATTTCTGATAGACCTTGCCATAGATTAATTGTCAGTTAAAATTCGCTTTTGCGAATGTAAATTAACCTTTTTTATTGATAAACGACTAAAATATTTATTTAATTAGTTGTTCCATGTCGGCTAATTGTAAGAGCGAAAACTGAATTAATTGTAATTCGTTGCTTGCCAATCTTATAATTTCTTCCTTTTCACCTAAGTCTAAATTAAAATTATGAGACAATTGATCCTCTAGCGTGATAAGTTTTTGAATACTGTTTCTTAAGGGGCCTCTGAAAGATTTAGATAAATCTGCAGCTGCAGATTTTAGCTGTTGTAGATCATTTTCTAGTTTTTTCTCCTCGCTAATGTCTATGGTTATACCCATGCAGCCAATTATTTCATTACTTTTATTATAAACTGGCGAAAGGCTAATCCTTACCTGTCTAAAGTTTCCTTGCACATTTCTTGAATCATCCAAGATAAGTCTTTTGCCTTTAAACACTTCGTTATAGTGCGGTATCCATTTTTGTACAATAGGTTCTGGCACGCCTTTAAAAAAGCTATCTCCAGGCTTTAGGTCTAAGCCATAAAGGGATTTTCTGATGTCTAGGAATGCAGCATTGCCTAACACTAAGGTGTAAGATTTATCAAATGCCCAAACGCCATCAGGAAGGCCTTCGGTTAGTGCTTGGGTATAAAATTCAAGCGTATCCATCTCACAATTTATTTATTTTAAATTTAGAAGGAAGGTAGGAAATTCTTTTAAAGTTTCTAATTTATAATCAGCAAGTTCAAATTTTTTATTTTGGTAATTGATGGATTCTGGTACTACAAGGCAGCTCATTCTTGCGGCTTTAGCGGCTATCATGCCATTGATTGAATCTTCGAGTACCAAGCAGGTTTTTGGGTTTGAACCCAATAGTTGTGCTGTTTCTATAAAAATAGCAGGATGTGGTTTCCCAAACGCTACGCGATCAGCCGATACGCATATTTCAAAGTATTTTCTAATGTTTAGTTTGTCTATTACTACATTAATAAGGCGCATATTTGAGGAGGAAGCCAAGGCTATTTTGTAACCATTTTCTTGCGCAAATATTAAACTTTCTTCTACGCCCGGAAGGGCTACTGCATGTTGATTTAGTAAGTCTTCCATGCAGCATATAATGGCTTCTTCTGTAGCGTCAAAATCTGGATTTTCCCAAGCTTGATAATGGTACCAATGCTTTACCACTTCATTTAAGCGAAAGCCCATTACTTGCCTTAATAAATCATCTGTTAGGTTCAAACCGAAACCAGAAAAAACTTCTTTTTCTGCTACTTTCCACCAAGGTTCAGAGTCTACTAATAGACCATCCATGTCAAACAGCAAAGTATCTATCATTAGCTATTCATTAGTTGCTCTATTTCTTCTGCTTCAATTGGAATATGTGCCATTAAATCAATGCATCCATCTGCTGTAATAAGGATTTCATTTTCCAAGCGTATGCCTATTTGTTCTTCTGCAATATAAATTCCTGGTTCGCAACTAAAGGTCATGCCGGCCTGCATTGGCTCATAACGCATGCCTACATCGTGCACATCTATTCCTAAGAAATGGCTGGTGCCATGCATAAAGTATTTTTTGTAAGCAGGCCAAGCTTGGTTTTGGTTTTTGATGTCTGTTAAACTTATTAAGCCTAACTTAACTAATTGTTCTTCCATGATTAAACCAACTTGGGCTTGGTATTCCATGAGTTTAACCCCTGGCTTTAGCAGTTTTTTAGCTTCTTTCATTACGTGTAACACAGCATTATAAACTTCCTTTTGTCTTGGGCTGAACCTGCCATTTACAGGAAGTGTTCGGGTCATATCACTTGCATAGTTGGCATAATCTGCACCTGAGTCGAGTAACAAAATATCTCCGTCTTTACATTGCTGGTTATTGTCTACATAATGTAAGATACAAGAGTTTGCGCCACTGGCAACAATTGGGTGAAAGGAGTGTCCATTGGCGCGTTTAGAAATATACTCATGAATTACTTCTGCTTCAATTTCATATTCCCATACACCAGGTTTCACAAATTTAAGCAAGCGATGAATCATGCTATTGCTAATTTCAACTGCTTGTTTCATCACATTAAGTTCCCAAGTGTTTTTTATAGAACGTAGTCGCTGTAAAATAGGCGCAGCTCTTTCAAATTCGTGAAGCGGATATTTCATGCGCATCTCATGTGCAATTCTTAGGTCTTTATATGGTGTTTGAATATTTGCTCTGTCGTTTTCATTTAGGTTTAAATACAAATAGCTTGCATAATTAATGAGCGGATGGGCTTTGGTTTCAAACTCATCATACCAAAAAATGCTTTGAATGCCACTTACTTCTCTTGCTTGTTGCAGGGTGAGTTTATGTCCATTCCAAATAATCATGGTTTCATTGGTGCGCTTTATAAAAAGTGCTTCGCGTAATTCTGGTATCGGGCAATGCGGGTAAAGTAGCAACCAAGTATCTTCTTGGTCTATGCCACTTAACCAAAATAAATCCGAGTTTTGTTTAAAGTGGTGAGTTGCATCACCATTCCAAGGATGTTCATCATTGCTATGAAATAGGGCAATGGCATTGGATTTAAGTTGGGCACTAAATCTATTTCTGTTGTCTATAAAGAGTGCATTTGGCAGTAAATCGTATTTCATAAAAATAGGTTTTTGCCAAAGCTAACAGATTCAGATTTGCCAAGCAAATGTTTAGGTTTTTCTGATGCTGAAATAAAAAGTACTGCCTTGGCCAATAGTTGATTCTAGCCAAATATTACCACCAAGGGTTTCGCATATTTTTTTGCAAATGGCCAATCCAACACCGCTTCCATTATACTCACCTGGCTCATGAAGTTTTTGAAAGGCTTCAAATACTTTAGCAAAATACATGTCTTCAATGCCAATTCCATTATCTGAAACCGAAAACTCCCAATGGGAATCATTTTCTATTGCATGAATATTGATTTGCGGTTCAACATTGATTTTTCTATATTTTATTGCATTTGAAATTAAGTGATGAAAAACTTGAAGCAACAAATTGCGGGAAATGGTTAGGGTAGGTAATTCATTGAAGCTAATTTGGGCTTTTGTATCTTTTATTTTATTTTTTTCAAGCAAACAAATTTCATTGATTAATTGGTTTAAGTCGACAGAGCTAGGCGGTTCTGCATGTTTTCCAATTCTAGAAAACTCCAAAATATTGGAGATAACTTTACGCATACGAGCCGCACCATCGGAGGCATAATGAATATATTCTCTGCCTTTTTCCCCTAATACTTCTCCATATTTCTTCTCTAATAAACCTAAAAAGCTGCTCACCATTCTAAGTGGTTCTTGTAGATCGTGAGAGGCGATATAGGCAAATTGTTCTAATTCATTATTGGTGGTAAGAAGGTCATTATTTAGTTTTTCTAAAGACTGTTCATATAATCTTCTTTCAGTTACATCTTGCATAGCGCCAATCATCCGTAAGGCCCTGCCGTTTTTGTCCCTAATAACAGTTGCTTTATTGACAATATAGGCATAGGTATTATCTGGTTTTTTAACCCTGCATTCATAGGTCCAAAATTCTCCACCTTTTGCCATTACATTCAATATAAATTCTCTACTAGCTCGGTAGTCCTCGGGGTGTACCATTGAGAAAATATAATTAATTAATTCTTCTCTTGAGACACGCTTTTTTCCAAAGAGTTGGTTAAAGGCATCATTTGTATATACTTTGTTGGTTTCTATGTTCCAATCCCATATTGCATCACTGGTGGCTTTGGCAACATATTCAAACCTTTCAATGCTTTCTTTAAGCGCTATATGATTGTCTTTTATATCACCAATTTGTGTGACTATTTGAGGGTTTTTAGGCATGTTTTTCATCTCATTGCTTAGCTAAATTAGCTAAAAGCTTGCAAACTATCTTTATTCAATAAATATTGTTGAACATATAAAGGAAATATATGATTCAAAAAGGCAAAATACTATAAGTGCGCAACTGCTGATTCTAGGCGCATCCCGCGTGAACCCTTAATAAAAACAAAATGTTTCCTTAACTTTTTAATTTGATCTGATTTTAAGAGTTCATCAGTAGTTGTAAATTGCAAAAATGTGGTTTTAGTGTCCGCAAAGGCATGGCCAATTAACCAAACATTAGATAAGCCTAGATTTTCACAATAATCAACTAGGTTTTGATGCTCCTCTGCTTCATACTTTCCTAGTTCAAACATATCTCCCAAAATATAAACTTTATTTTCGCCAGGCAAGGCTGCAAAATTTCGTATACTGGCCATCATGCTGCTTGGGTTGGCATTGTATGCATCTAAAAATATTTTATTATTGGCAGTTTCAAGGTATTCCGAACGTAGATTTTGCGGTTTGTAGATACCTATGCCTTTTGCAATTTGGTTTGGCTGCATTTTAAAATATAAGCCAATTGCCACTGCTGCCATGATGTTTTCTAAATTATAATCGCCACTTAAATGACTTTCCATGGCAATATTATTTACTTCAAACTTGATAGTGGGTTGCAGTAGCACTTTTTTCGCTTGATAATCGGCTGTCGTATTTTCATCTGCACTATAGGTAATTCTGTTTTTTAGTCGGTTTGAACCAAGCATTAAGGTCTCGTCTTTGCTATTTACAAAGGCAACTCCAATTTCTTGGGCTTCAAAATAATCATATAGTTCTGCATTGGATCGAATAACACCTTCTAAACTTCCAAAGCCTTCCAAATGGTCTTTTCCATTATTGGTAACCAAACCTAGCGTAGGTTGCGCAATTTCACATAATAATTTATTCTCACCTTCATGATTGGCCCCCATTTCAATAACAGCTATTTCATGGCTGCTATCCAACATCAATAAGGTTAATGGTAGTCCAATATGGTTATTAAAATTGCCTGGGGTACTTAAGGTTTTAAACGCTTGGGATAACACAGAATACACTAATTCCTTAGTAGTTGTTTTACCATTTGAGCCAACAATGGCAATGACAGGAATAGCCAATTGTTTTCTATGATATTGGGCCAGTGCCTGCAAAGTTGTTAGCACATCCTCCACTAAGATAAAATTATCCGTTAACATTTCTGGCGCTTCGTCTATAATGGCAAAGGCTGCCCCATTCTCTATGGCATGTTTTGCAAATAGATTTCCGTTAAAATTGCCGCCCTTTAAGGCAAAAAATAAACAATTATTACTCAGTTTTCTCGTGTCAGTGCAAATAATTGGGTATTGTAAAAATAGCGAGTATAGCTGTTCAATGTGCATTTATTAACATTAAATTAAGCCGCTAATTTACTAAGTTCGTATCATAAAATTGAATCTATGAAAAACAAGTTGTACTTATTTTCTGCCCTTATAGTTTTATGTTGCAATCAACTTTCTGCTCAAGTTGTAAAGTTCAATCAGTCTAATAAAGCAACAATTAGCAACAATGGCTTGGATACTTTGTTGTATCCTTTTACAGGGGGATTAAGCAATCCACAGTTTTCTAATATAGATTTAGATGGCGACAATGTGCAAGATTTGTTTGTTTTTGAACGCATTGGAAATAAGGTGTTTTGTTTCTTGCGTAAAAATAACCAATGGGTGCATGCTCCCCAATTTGAAGTGCAATTTCCCAAACTTTATAGCTGGGCATTGCTCCGAGATTATAACTGCGATGGAAAGATGGACATCTTCACCGAAACAGATTATAATAGTCAACCTAATCCTAGCGAGTTTATATCATCCAATGGATTAAGGGTAATAAGAAATGTTAGCACAACGCCAGGCGTTTTGTTATGGAAACAAGATAAGAACCAAATTAAGGATATGGGTGTTGCCGATTTGCCACCCTATAATTTAAACCTTTCCATTGCAGATATTAATGCCATTGAAGACATGGATAATGATGGCGACCTCGATTTATTGGTCATGCCCAATGGTAAAAATGTGATTACCTTTTATCAGAATATGAGTAAGGAACTTAAATACGGTTGTGATTCTTTGCTCTTTAAATTTAGAGATGAATGTTGGGGTTATATGTCATACCTTGTAAACACTAATGGCTTTCTGTTGGGAGATAATAGTCCATGCTACCGCGAGTACCAAAAACATGGAAGAAAGCACAATGGTACCACCCTTACTTTGCTTGATTATGATAATGATGGTGACAAAGATTTGCTTTATGGAGATGTTGGTTTTAATGATGTAATTTTATTAACCAATGGCAGAACTATTAATTCTCTTGGCAGAGATTCCATCATTAAACAAGATACGGTTTTCCCTGCTACAGGGCGCCGCGCTTCTATTCAGCTTTTCCCTGCCACTTTTGTAGTAGATATTAATAATGATGGAAAAAAAGATTTAATTGTTACCCCTAATTCTCCAGAGGGTGCAAAAAATAGGGATATGGTTTATAGCTATCATAATACAGCAGCTGCAGGCCATTTATTTGCCTTTCAACAATCCGATTTTTTGGTAGGGCAAATGTTAGACTTAGGTGGTAGTAGTTCTCCGCAATTGGTAGATTTAGATAAAGATGGCGACCTTGATATGGTAGTAGCCACCCAAGGGAATTTTTTATTTACCAGTAATAGTTATGATAGGTTAGTCTATTATGAAAATATGGGCTCAAGTTCAAAAGCTTCCTATGTGTTAAGAGATACCAATTTCTTGAAAATTAATATAGGTTCAACCAAAATCTACAGAATGGCGCCTGCTTTTGGCGATTTAGATAACGATGGTAAGGTTGATTTACTGTTAGGCGACCAAAATGGAAGCCTTCATTATTATAAAAATATTGGATCAGGCAAAGACTATAATTTCACCAAAATCAGTGATAATTATTTTAATATTTATGCAGGCACCTTTGCAACTCCACAGTTAGTAGATTTGAATAAAGACAATGTTTTAGATTTGATATTGGGTAGAAAAAATGGAACGCTTGCCTATTTTGAAAATAAAGGAAATAAAGATTCCGCAGTATTTTTGGCTGAGCCAAGCATCGATTCTATCGGTAAAATAAATATATCACAAGTAGCTTTGAGTCCGGGCCAACCGCCATTTTATTTCCCTGGGTATTCAAACCCACATGTGGTAGATTTAGATAAGGATGGAAATTTTGAGGTATTGGTAGGAGCTGAATCGGGTAGGGTGCATTTGTTTAGAAATTTTGATGCTAATGCCAATCGGGTTTGCGAAGAAATTACCAATATTTATAGTGACTTTCCAACGGCAACTGCCCGTGATTATGTTTTTGGAACACGCAGTGCACCCTTTTGCGGAGATATAGACGGCGATGGTATTAAAGAGTTAATGATTGGCAATACACGCGGCGGTTTACAATTATACAATCCAGTTATTAATGGCATTATTAGCAGTGTGTCGAGCGCGAGTAAAGAAAGTTTTGAATGTGTATTATTTCCTAATCCAAGTAAGGGGCAATTTATGCTTCGGTTCAACCAGTCTCTTAAAAAGGCTAGTTATACCATTCATAGCTTAACTGGGGCTGAGATAGCAAGTGGTGAAGTAAATGGCTATGAACAATTAATTGATTTAAACCTTTCTAAAGGCTTGTATATTTTTAGTTTACAAATGGCAGATGGTGGAAAATTGAGCAGAAAAATCCTTGTAGAATAACTTGAATGATGCAAAGGTAAAATTCTTATATTCGCTGAAAATTCAGAGAATATGTACGGACAACTACAACAACAACTCCAAGCAGAATTAAAAGAAATTGAAGCTGCAGGTTTATATAAACGTGAAAGAATTATAGCTTCGCCTCAAGGGGCAGAAGTTACTTTAGAAAACGGTCAGCAAGTACTTATTTTTTGTGCTAATAATTACCTTGGATTGTCTTCCCATCCGAGGGTAACCACTGCGGCAAAAAACGCAATTGACACCCATGGATTTGGAATGAGTTCTGTTCGTTTTATTTGTGGTACGCAAGATATACACAAGCAATTGGAGCAAAAGATTGCTGCGTTTTTAGGCACTGAGGATACTATTTTATATGCCGCTGCTTTTGATGCCAATGGGGGTGTGTTTGAGCCTTTGTTTAACGAAAGCGATGCAATTATTAGCGATGCCTTAAACCATGCAAGTATTATTGATGGGGTTAGGCTTTGCAAGGCAGAACGCCATCGTTACGAGCACAATAATATGCATGATCTTGAAGTGAAATTGCAAGAGACCCAACATTGCCGTAATAGAATTATAGTAACAGATGGTGTTTTTAGCATGGATGGAACCATTGCACAATTAGATCATATTGTGGCCTTAGCAGAAAAGTATAATGCTTTAATTATGGTTGATGAATGCCATGCGAGTGGTTTCATGGGCGATAATGGAAGAGGCACACATGAATACAGAAATGTATTAGGTAAAATAGATATAATTACGGGTACATTAGGCAAAGCCTTAGGTGGTGCAATGGGCGGTTTTACTTCTGGTAAAAAGGAGATTATTGATATCCTCCGTCAACGCTCGCGCCCTTATTTATTTTCTAATACTTTGGCACCGTCTATCGTTGGGGCAAGCATAGAAGTTTTAAATATGCTTACCGAAACCACTGCCTTAAGAGATAAATTGTGGGAAAGCACCCAATACTTTAGAGCGCAAATGACTGCTGCTGGATTTGATATTAAGCCAGGAGAACATCCAATTGTACCCGTGATGTTGTATGATGCAAAACTATCCCAAGATTTTGCAGCTAGGTTGTTAGAAGAAGGTGTTTACGTGGTAGGGTTTTATTATCCAGTGGTGCCAAAAGGCCAAGCCCGTATTAGGGTTCAAATTTCTGCGGGGCATGAACAACACCATTTAGACAAAGCCATTGCTGCATTTATTAAGGTAGGGAAAGAATTAAAGGTGATTTCTTAATTTGGCAAATTGCCTTTTGTATTGTATTGATTATCTGTATTATTTACAATTCGTTAACATTGGCCTAACAATAGGCTAACCTATAGGTAACCTTTAGCTAATCTTATCGCAATAGTTTTGTCGCAATTTCAACGCATTATGAAAGTAAGATTAGTTTTTATTATTGCCTTATTTATGCAAGCTACTTTATTGCTTGCAAACGCCAATACTGGTAAAATCTCTGGTAAGGTAGTCGACAAAAAAACAGGAGAAGAGTTAATTGGAGTAACGGTTGTGGTAGAAGGAACCTCTTTTGGCGCAGCTACCGACTATGAAGGAAAATTCATTATTGGCAACCTTCAGCCAGGGATTTACACTGTCATTGCTTCTTATGTTTCTTATGGTAAAAAGTCTATCAAGGGTATAGAAGTTAAGGCAGGTGAAGTGACTAATATTGCCATTGCGCTTGAAGCGGCTTCAAAAGAATTATCTGAGGTTGTGATACAAGGTACCTTGAAGAAAGAGAATTCAAGTGCATTACTTATCCAACAAAAAAAGAGTATCTCAATTTCGGATGGAATTTCTGCAGACATGATAAAGAAAACCCCAGATGCTACTACGGGTGATGTAATGAAAAGGGTAAGTGGAACTTCTATACAGGATAATAAGTTTGCGGTTATTCGCGGCTTAAATGATCGTTATAATACTGCCTATATTAATGGTGCACCTTTACCAAGCACAGAAAGCGATAGAAAAGCATTTTCTTTTGATATTATTCCTTCTAACATGCTTGACAATATGGTTATCACAAAATCAGGATCAGCTGATTTGCCAGGCGACTTTGCAGGAGGTATGATTACCATTAATACAAAAGATATACCTGAGAAATCGTTTTTTTCAGTCGGTTTTAGTTTAAGTTCACATAGTATTACTACTGGTGAAACTGGTTACACTTATAATGGTGGAAAAACAGATTGGTTGGGATTTGATGATGGCACAAGAAAATATCCAGCAGGTGTGCCAGGCCGATTAGATTATGAAAAATCTACTGCCACAGAAAAGTATAATAATAGTTTTAGGTTTAATGATGATTGGGAAACTGTTAAAATTGATAAAATTCCAGTTAACTTTTCGATTAATGCAGCAGGTGGTAATTCTTATAAGTTAGGTTCAAAAAAGAAGAATGAATTTGGTTTTACATTGTCTGCCTCTTACAGCAATAGTAACCGCAATACCAGTGTTGATAGAATTACAGTCAATAAGCCTTTTACTTCTGTAAATGTTAATGAATTAGTTTCAAGCAACTTGGATGAAGTATTTAAAAATGAAGTTCTGGGAGGATTAATGGCAAACTTTGGTTTGAAATTAGGTTCTAATCATAAAATTTCATTTAAAAATGCTTTTACTATTAATACGGAGGATCAAACAATTCTAAGAGGAGGAATTGATACTTACCAAGATGTTTCTTTACCTGCTTTGAGAAATACTTACTATTTCTATCAACAAAACCAATTATTAACTTCTCAACTTATTGGTGATCATTATATTAAATCTGCCAAGTTAAAAATTAACTGGGTGTTGAACAATAACATCATAAGCAGACAAATTCCTGATTTTAGAAGGTTTAAATCTTCTGCATCATTAAAAGATCCTGGAAATTCTGAAGAGCGATTTAATTATCGCGCCTCGCTTTCAAATCAAATTGACATTTCACAAACAGGGCGTTTTTACTCTGAATTAGATGAAAGCATTAGAAGTGCAAACCTTAATTTTCAATTGCCAGCTGCCTTTCTTTCAGGTAAAAGTGTAAAAACTGATATGAAATTTGGAGGAATGTACCAAAACAGACAACGTGATTTTCAAGCACGTGCTATGGGTTATAAAACCAACACAAATATATTACCGCAAAGCAATCCTTTTTATGAATTGCCATTAGGTGAGATTTTTCTAGAAGAAAAGTTTAAACAAGACACATTTTTTATTGATGAACGTATCAATCCACAAGATGTATACAAAGCTTATTCTAACCTTGGGGCAGCTTATTTAATGTTAGACCAAAGAATCTTAAGTAGAATTAGAATGAGCTATGGCGTGAGATTTGAAACCTATCGTCAAGTATTAGAAAGTAAGGATCAAACTAATAATGATATTAAAGTTGATACAACCTTTACTGATTTCTTGCCATCAATTAATTTCACCTATGAACTAACAGAAAAAACCAATATCAGGGCTTCTTATTTTAGATCGCTTGCAAGGCCTGAATTTAGAGAGTTGGCCCCTTTCCAGTTTTATGATTTTAATTATAATACTGTGGTTGCTGGTAATACAGCATTGGCTCGCACCCGAATTAACAATTATGATTTAAGGTTTGAATATTACCCAGGAGAAGGGCAATTAATGTCTGCCTCTTTATTTTACAAAACATTTGAAAATGCAATTGAGCAAGTTTATGAAAACGTAGGTTCAACTCAACTTGGTTATACTAGCAATGCAAGCGCTACAAATTATGGTATTGAATTAGAATTGAGAAAGAACTTTGACTTTTTAGATGCTGCTTTTAAAACCGAGTTTTTACGTAAGTTTAGTTTTACTATTAATTATGCTTATATAATTTCGGAAGTTAAATTGGATCCTTCTATATCGCCTGCGCAAATTGGAACTCGTCCTTTGCAAGGCCAATCACCATACATTTTAAATACAAGTTTTCAGTTTTTTGACCCTAAATCAAACTTGTCAGCTGCTATCTTTTTAAATAGAGTTGGAAGAAGAATTGCTTTTGTTCGTGAAAAAAATGGAACAGCACCAGATTTATATGAAAATCCAAGAACAGTTATTGATATTTCAGTGTCAAAAAGATTATATAAAGGCTTAGAGGCTAAATTTGTGATTGGTGATTTATTGCACCAAGATCTAGTGTTTTACCAAGATAATAATGACAACAAGAAGTATGATAAATACGACTACAAAACTTTGGTTGACCCTGCAGTAGTTGGCACTCCTGATTCAGGAAAAAGAGACAATACTATTTTTAGATATAAAATGGGCTTAACCTTAAGTTTTGGATTGAGTTATAAATTCTAAGTTTTTAGCATTCTAGTAGCGATATTCTTATAGGTTCAAAAGGTATTTTGATGCATTTCAATTTGCTTAGATAACATTTTGGTAACAATTTGTTATTCTATAGCTAATAGCCACAAATTAAATTTGTTAATATTAAATTAATATACATTATGAAGAAGATTTCCTTAATTATTCTTATTTGTTTTGTTTCCGTCTCAACCTTTGCTCAGAAGGCAAAAACGATTCTTGGTAACATCACAAGCAACACTACTTTTTACAGTGATACGGTTTATACCTTAGATGGTTTCGTGTACGTAAAAAACAATGCTGTTCTTACTATCCAGCCTGGAACTATCATTAAAGGTAAGGCCGGAAATAGGTCTACATTAATTGTTACTCGTAATGGTAGAATTGAAGCCAATGGAACAGCTAACAGACCAATCGTATTCACCTCTGAAAAAGCAACTGGTTTACGTGCAAAAGGGGATTGGGGAGGTATAGTTATTTTAGGTAAGGCAAAAATCAATCGCCCAACAGATTGTACTACTTGTCCTGGAGCAGCTGTTGCAGCCTCAGAAGCAGGCATTCAAAATGCAGTTGAAGGTGACGTAGACAATGCTGCTGGTGATGCATTATATGGCGGAAATGATGATACACACAATGCTGGTACTTTGCGCTATGTTCGTATAGAATACGCTGGAACAGTTATCACTCCAGGAAACGAAATCAATGGTTTAACCATGGGTGGTATTGGTAAGCAAACCACCATTGAATATGTTCAAGTATCATTTGCTGATGATGATGCATTTGAGTGGTTTGGTGGAACAGCAGATGCAAAGTATTTAGTATCTCACCGCAATGTGGATGATGATTTGGATACTGATTTTGGTTTTACTGGCAGAATTCAATTTGCATTGGTTCAACGCGATTCAAACTTATATGATATTGGTACTGGTCCAACTACTAATGGTTTTGAATCTGATAATGACGGTTCAGGAACAGAAGCACAACCTTATACTAATCCAACTTTTTCAAATGTAACTGTAGTAGGTCCTTTGGCAAATGGTAAAATATTAGGTTATTCAAACTCATTTAACAATGGTGCTCGTATCCGTCGTAATTCTTCAACTTCAATTTATAACTCAATTTTTATGGGTTGGAATGAAGGTGTTTTTATTGATGGAACACGCACAGGACAAAAGCTTCAAAACGATTCAATGAGCTTTAAGAACAATATTCTTGCAGGTAACTTACGTGCTGTAAATAATTCTTCTGCTTCTGGCGCTCGTACAAAAGTATTGAGCCAAAACGACTCAATCTTTAGTGCTGATGGTATTTTAGGTAATCCTTTCAACTATACTAATCCTAATTTTGCGCCTATAACTGGATCTCCAGCTTTAGCAGGTGCTTCATTTACAGATGCTCGTGTAGCTGATGCTTTCTTTACCCAAACTGCCTATCGTGGTGCAATTGATCCAAACAATAACTGGACAAATTGCTGGTGTAATTTTAACCCACAAATAACTAATTATGATAATGGTCCTTTAAACTTACTACCATTAACATATGATGCAGGTAAAGATTCAACCATTTGCTCTGGAAGAACAATTGTAATTGGTCAAGCATTAACTGGAGTATATAAAGCTACTTGGTCGCCAGCAGCAGGGTTAAGTTCAACAACCGCTGCTCGTCCTTCTGCCAATCCAACTGTTACTACAAAATATTATGTAACTGTTAGAGATTCAATCACTGGTTGCTCATTAATGGATAGTATTACTGTTACAGTGAATACTACTCCAAGTGCTAACTTTACTAGCGCAGCAGGCACTGGTGCAGGTGTTGTTAATTTTACAAATACTTCAACCAATGCAACTACCTATAGCTGGAATTTTGGTGATGGTAATACATCGGCTAGTACTAGCCCAAGCAATACATATGCTGCAAATGGAACTTATACGGTTTCATTAACTGCAATTTCTGGAACTTGCACAAATATTACAAGCAGACAAATTATTGTAACTGGAATTGCTTCGCCTGTAAGAGCTTTCACAGGAGACATTACAGGTAATACTACTTTTTATGCTGATACAATTTATTTCATCAATGGTTACACATTTGTTAAAAACAACGCCGTTTTAACTATTCAGCCTGGTACAATTATTAAAGGAGGAGCTAATAAAGCAACTTTAGTAATTACCCGTAATGGTAGAATTGAAGCAAATGGTACAAAAAATCAACCAATCGTATTTACATCTTCTAAGACTGCTGGACAACGTTCTAAAGGTGATTGGGGTGGAATTGTAATCCTAGGAAAAGCAAAAATTAACCGTCCAACAGATTGTTCAACTTGTCCAGGTGCTGCAGTAGCTGCCGCTGAGGCTGGTATTCAAAATGCTGTAGAAGGCGATATCGACAATGCTAATGGTGATGCACTTTATGGTGGAAATGATGACACTCACAATGCGGGTACTTTACGTTTTGTGCGTATTGAGTATGCAGGTACAGTTATTACACCAGGAAATGAAATCAATGGCTTAACCATGGGTGGTCTTGGTAAGCAAACCAAAATTGAATATGTGCAAGTTTCATTTGCTGATGATGATGCTTTTGAATGGTTTGGTGGAAATGCTGACGCTAAATATTTAGTGTCTCATCGCAATGTGGATGATGACTTAGATACTGATTTTGGATTTTCTGGTAAAATTCAGTTTGCTTTAGTTCAACGCGATTCTAATTTATTTGATGTTGGTTCTGGTCCTACTACCAATGGATTTGAGTCTGATAATGATGGTTCTGGAACAGAAGCCAAGCCTTATACTGATCCAACTTTCTCTAATGTAACTGTTGTAGGTCCATTAGCGAATAACAGAGTTTTAGGATACGGAAACTCATTTAACAATGGTGCCCGCATTCGTCGTAACTCTTCAACTTCTATTTATAACTCAATCTTCATGGGTTGGAACGAAGGCGTGTTTGTAGACGGAACTCGCACAGGTCAAAAACACCAAAACGACTCAATGAGCTTTAAGAATAATATCCTTGCAGGTAACTTACGTGCAGTAAATAATTCTTCATTCTCAGGTGCACGTGCAAAAGTATTGAGCCAAAATGATTCGATATTTAGCGCTGCTGGAATCTTAAATGATCCATTCAATTATACCAACCCTTCTTTCGCTCCATTAGAAGGATCACCTGCTTTAACTGGTGCTTCATTTGCAGATGCTCGTGTTGCTGATGCTTTCTTTACACAAACACCATTTAGAGGTGCAATGGGTAATAATCCTGATAGCAACTGGACAAATTGCTGGTGTAATTTTGATCCTCAAAATGCAAACTATACTTCATCACCTATTAATAACCCAGCTGCTACCGCCAACTTCACAGCGCCTGCAACTTCTAGTACCTTAAAAGTAGATTTTGCTAACAGCTCTTCAAATGCTTCTAGCTACTTCTGGAATTTTGGTGTGGCTGCTAGTACTACTGATACTTCTTCTGCAATGAACCCTAGCTTTACTTTCCCAGCTAATGGAAAATATACAGTTACTTTAACTGCAAAAAGCAAGTGTGGTAATTCAGTTAAAACCTTTGAAATTACTATTAATGATGTAAGCATCCTTCCTGTGGTTGATTTCACTTTTGTTCAAAACACAAGCAATGGTTCTCGTGAATTTACCTTTACCAATACAACCGTAGAAAAAGGTTTAACCATTGATTATACTTGGAAGTTTGGTAATGGTGCAACAGCTGCTACTAAGAATGCAACGCATACTTATAGTGCAAATGGTGATTATACCGTAACCTTAATTGCAACACATATTTATGGTGTTGATTCAGTAAGTAAAACTATCAATGTGGTAGCTACTTCAGTAGCTGAGCAGGCTGCCTTGTTCAATAGCTTTGTGGTTTATCCAAATCCTACTAGAGAAATGGTTTTTGTAGATTTCGGTTTGAACCAATCAGAAAATGTAAGTATAAGTGTAATGGATTTAACGGGTAAGGAAATCATCAATATCCCTGCTTCTAAATTCAACGCTGGTAAACATACGCTAGAAATTGGTACTGCTATCCTTAGCGAAGGCATGTATATGGTTAGAATTAGTGGTGCAGAAACTGCATTAACTTCTAGAATGGTAATTATTAAATAAGATAATTCTCTTATCACAAAAAAGGGGGCGCAAGCCCCCTTTTTTGTTTTAATCGTGGCATTCCATCATAAGTAAGTAGCCTTCTTGATAACTTATTTTGACAATACCATCTGTAAGGGCTTCATTACTGCTGCCACTTCTAAAACCTATTTGCAGTGGCTCATTGTTTAGATTATATTTTAAGCCGCTGCTTACCACGCCCAACACTTCACCTACCGGAATTATAGAAATAACACTACCTGCCACATACCACTTTTCAAATGATTTTGGTAAGGCATAAATCTTAGAATAATCGTCATACATCACCAAATTTACTTTCCCTAAATACCTCACCAAGTTTGTGATATTGTTAATGGTATGGTCGGATCGCAAACCTGTTGCCCAAATAATATTAATGGCCGCGTGGCCTCTACTCGCCAATAATTCTATGCCCTTTTCTAAATCCGTTTTGTTTTGGTCGGGAGTATGAATAATTTCAATAGGTTGCTGATGTTGCACTTTTTCGCTTGGGTCGAAACTGTGGTCAAAATCTCCCAAAACAATATCTATTTTAATGCCCAAATCCAATACCCTGTCTAAGGCACCATCTAATACCATTACAATAGGGTTCCATTCTAGCAGTTGGTTTAATAAATCATTACTACAAGCAGCTCCATTTGCAATAATTAGGGCAGGTTCTTGGGTATCTCTTACAACATGATGTGACGACATTTGTGCAATATGCATTTTTTTACTTTTCTTTGAAAAACTACTTTCCTTATGAATCCTAAAAAACTACTCTTCATATTTCTTCAAATCCTCCTTAATTCAGCACTCATTGTTGCTGCCTATTGGATTTACGTGAATATTGCCTTGAAATTTTCTTACTATACTGTTTTGCCACAACACTTTGCCGAAATCTTTTTGGTATTGGCTTTACTTGTTTTGCTCCCTTTACTTTCCTTAAAAAGATTTGGAGTCCTCAAATGGTTTAACTTTGGTTTATCGGCTCTTATTGCCGTTGGTCTTTTCTATCTTTTTATCTTTTTGAACCAAAAATTAGCGCCAGAAAAATACCAAAGACGCTTTCCTGTAGAGCATGTAGAAACCATGAGTGATGTGTTAGAATTAGAGGTTTATATTTACGAAAAAAGCGGTAGGGTTAGTTTTATTTGCCCAAAATCAGATTGTCAAAGAACCGATACAGTATTAGTTACCATTCATAGGGGTGTTTTTGGTTTTCCAATTGTTTCAGACAAAATTGATGAATCTAAAAAGGAGGGTTGTTAAGGATATCTGTCTTTTTGCTTAGTTAATAGTGTTATTTGTCGATGTTTTTTATGCCTTTATCGACATTGCGATAGCACTTTTCGCTGAACAGCTTAACCTTGCATCCGAAATGCAAACTTTTATTGTTGTAGCGCTACTGCTAGGTGCAGCGGCTTACGTTTATTTGAACCAGGCTGTTTTTGGAAAATTACCTTCTGGCACTCGCTTAGAAAGAATTCAAAAATCACCAAACTATGTGGATGGTAAATTTATTAACCAAGAACTTACCCCTGATTTTGCCCCAGGTATCTCTATGTGGGATGCTGCTAAAAGCTTTTTAAATAAACCCAATAATACAGAACCTAAGGGTAGCATCCCTTCGGTTCAAACCGACCTAAAAAAGCTTAATCCTAGCCTACCTCAGTTGATTTGGTTTGGACATTCTTCTTACTTATTGCAAACGGATGGGTTTAAGTTTTTAATTGACCCAGTTTTCAGTGGCAATGCCTCTCCCGTTAGTTTATTCGCCAAAAGCTTTAAAGGAACCGATAGTTACCAAGCTGCCGATTTCCCATTTATTGATGTTTTAATTCTTACCCACGACCATTACGACCATTTGGATTACAAAACTATCATGGCCTTTAAAGGTAATTTTGGAAAAATTGTAACCTCTTTAGGAGTAGGCGCCCACCTTAATCATTGGGGCATTCCCGATTCTCAAATTGTAGAATTAGATTGGCAGGAAACAACCCAAATAAACGAGCAAATTACCTTAACCGCGCTGCCAGCGCGCCATTTCTCTGGAAGAAAGTTTACCCGTGCACAAAGTATTTGGTCATCTTTTGCCCTAAAAACACCAACACTAAAAATTTATTTGGGCGGAGACAGCGGCTTTGGGAAGCACTTTAAAGAAATTGGAGAACAACATGGTCCATTTGATTTTGCCCTCTTAGAATGTGGTCAATACAATGATATGTGGCCCTATATTCACATGAAGCCAGAAGAAGTAGTGGAAGCTGCTAAAGCCCTTAAAGCGGCCGTACTAATGCCTGTGCACTTTGGCAAATTTTCTCTTGCTATGCATGCTTGGAATGAACCTGTGAAAAGGGTTACTGCTGCTGCAAAAAGTCAGCAACAAAAAATAACAACACCCATGATAGGGCAACCCATTGTTTTCAATAACTTCTACCCTGATAGCATTTGGTGGGAGTTCGAATAAAATCCTACTGATATTAGTCATGTCCTTTATGACTTTTTGTAAGCTATATTTGTTTGTTTCAAATCCATTTCATCATGAATAGAGTAGTTCTTTTCCTTTTTGGTATCATAGGCGTATTTAGTGCTTGTAACAAAAAGCAAGAAGTTTTTTATGCCAGCTATAAACCCATTACCCAATCTGTATACGCCTCGGGTACAGTAAAAGGTAAAAATCAATACCAAGTATATGCCCGAAGCACAGGTATCATTCAAGAAGTTTATGTTAATGAGGGCGATTTTGTTAAGAAAGGACAAGCCATTCTTAAAATAGATAACCAAGTTTTGTCGCTAGCTAAAAGCAATGCCTTAGCCACAGCACAATTTAATGATTTAAAGTTGAACCAAGATAAGTTGTTAGAACTTCAACATTCCATTGAAGTATTAAAAGAAACTTATCTCGAAGATTCATTGCTATTGCTTAGGCAACAAAATCTATATCAACAACAAGTTGGTTCAAAACTAGAGTTAGAACAAAGAAGCCTAAGCTTTAAAAGAAGCAGGTCCAATTATTTATCGTCGCTACTAAAATATAGCCAACTTAATAGACAAGTGGATTATGCTGCCAAGCAAGCCAATGTAAATGCAGCCATTAGCAATGAACAATTGGGCGATTTAATTGTAAAAAGTGAATTAGATGGAAAGTTGTTTTCTGTACTAAAAAAGCGAGGCGAAATGGTAAATGCCCAAAGCCCAGTTGCTATTATTGCCAACGCCAATTCCTATTATTTAGAGTTATTGGTAGATGAGTTTGATATCGCCCTAATTCAGTTGGGTCAAACTGTTATGCTTACGATGGATAGTTATAAAGGAAAAGTTTTTGAAGCCAAAGTTTCTAAGATTATTCCAATTATGAATGAACGCAACAAAACCTTTTTAATTGAAGCAGATTTTTTGAAAGCGCCTGACGCTTTGTATCCAAACCTAACTGCCGAAGCCAATATTGTTATTACCCAAAAAGAAAAGGCACTGCTCATTCCTCGAAACTTATTGGTAGAGCAAAAGTTTGTAATGCTTGCCTCGGGTGAAAAACGATTGGTTCAAACCGGCTTAATGGACTATGAACAAGTAGAGATTTTGAAGGGCATTACGGCAGAAGATGCCTTGGCTAAACCATAACCGCAATGAAGCTACTTTTACAAATTGCTTTAACGCTATTGCGTGCGCGGCTCAAACAAACCATTGTGGCTGCGGTGGGTGTGATGTTTGGCATTACCATGTTTGTAACTTTGTTGAGCTTTATGAGCGGGCTTAATAAAATGTTGGATGGACTTATTGGAAATAGAACTGCACATGTGCGCTTATACAACGAAATTAAAGTGAACGCAAAGCAACCCATTCAGCAGTATTTTTCTGATACCAATGCCCATCACTTTATTAGTTCTGTGAAGGCTTCAAATGCACGCCTAGAAATTTACAATGCCAATAAAATTCTACAAACGCTCAATAAAGACACCCGTGTTTTAGGTTATTCTAGGCGTTTGAGTTCTCAAGTTTTTTTTAATACTGGCGCTTCCGATATTTCTGGTTTTTTAAGTGGTATTGACCCAGAAAAGGAAGTTAACTTTTTTCATTTTAAGGATTATATCACCCAAGGAAATGCCTTAGATGTGAAGCAAATTCCAAATAGCATTATACTTGGTAAGCCCCTTGCAGAAACCTTAATGGCAGAAATTGGAGATGTGGTGCAAGTAACCACACCCAATGGTGAAAGATTTCAATTGAAGGTGGTGGCGCTATATCAAAGCGGACTTGCAGATTACGATAAAACACAGAGTTTTGCTTCCCTTTCTACCGTTCAAAAAGTAACAGGAAAAAGCAATGCATTTATCACAGATATTCAAGTTAAGCTAAAGGATATTTTAATGGCACCAGCAGTGGCTAAAGAATATGGAGGCATATTTAATTTAGATGCCATTGATATACAAGCAGCCAATGCACAATTTGAAACAGGAACACAGGTAAGAACTATAATTTCATATGCTGTGGGCATTACCTTACTCATTGTTGCAGGTTTTGGAATTTACAATATCCTTAACATGATGATTTATGAAAAAATGGATACCATCGCGATTCTTAAAGCAACAGGTTTTGCTGGGAGAGATGTTAAACGAATTTTCTTAATGATTTCTGTGATCATTGGTTTAGTGGGGTGTGCTGCAGGTTTAATTATGAGTTTGGTTTTAACCAATGTTATTAGTCGAATTCCTTTTAACTCGGCTGCAGTACCAACTGTTAAGACCTTTCCGGTAGATTTAAACCCAGTTTATTTTGTAATAGCCTTGGTGTTTACTTTCGCCACCACCTGGTTTGCAGGTTGGTTTCCGGCTAGAAAAGCAAGTAAGATTGATCCTGTAATTATTATTAGAGGCAAGTAATATGGCTGAACCAATTTTAATCGCAAAAAATATTAAAAAGAGCTTTACCGACCCCGTTGAAGTTGAGATTTTGCATGGCATCAATTTCTCAGTTCAAAAAGGAGAGTTTGCCTCTATCATTGGCAAATCAGGATGTGGCAAATCTACTTTGCTCTATATTCTCTCTACTATGGATACCGAATACAAGGGCGAACTATGGATAGATGGAGAAGAAATGAGTAAGAAATCAGAGAAAGAATTGGCAAGGGTGCGCAATAAAAAGATAGGCTTTGTATTTCAGTTTCATTATTTGCTAAATGAATTTAGTGTCTTAAAGAATGTGATGCTCCCTGCCTTGAAACTCAATGAACTTAGCATTGAAGAAATTACGGAGAATGCCTTAAAGAAACTTGACGTATTAGGTATTAAACAACTAGCAGATAAACCTGCCAATCAATTATCGGGTGGACAAAAACAAAGGGTGGCTATAGCGCGCTCACTTATTAATAATCCAAGCATTATTATGGCGGATGAGCCAACGGGTAACTTAGATACCAAAAACTCAACCATCGTTTATGAAACCTTTAAAGAACTCTCTGAAAAGTTTCAACAAACCTTGTTAGTGGTAACCCACGACCCTGCCTTTGCGCAAGGCACCAACCGAATTATAGAAATGGAAGATGGCAATATTATACGCCATTAATTAGGAGGTTTTAACCTAAGTAGGTGATGGGTAATTAAGTAATTTTGCGCAAATGCTTATCTTTACCCCCTTACATGAATACATCAGAAATATATACCAGAGTAGCAGCAGAGGCGGGTTTAAGATTGCCTCAAGTGAGCACTACACATAAACTAATTTTAGAAGCTTGCACCACACCTTTTATTGCCCGTTATAGAAAAGAAGCAACTGGTGGTTTAGATGAAGTACAAATAGAACTCATAAGAAATCGGGTTGCGCAATTAGAAACATTGCTTAAACGCAAGCAAACCATTTTAGAAACCATAGAGAGCCAAGGCAAGCTCACTAAAGAACTTGCTGCACAAATACACAATTGTTGGGAAGAGAATGTACTTGAAGATTTATACTTGCCTTATAAGCCAAAAAGAAAAACCCGCGCCAGTGTTGCGCGAGAGCGTGGCTTAGAACCTTTGGCAAATTGGATTTTACAAGCCTCAAACGCCTCGGTTCAAACCGAAGCCAGCAAATACCTTAGCAAAGAAGTGCCCACCGAAGAAGCCGCCTTGCAAGGGGCAAGAGACATCATTGCTGAAAGCATCAATGAAGATGCAAATGTGCGTACAAGGGTAAGAAATAGATTTGAAAAACAATCTTTGGTTCAAACCAAATTGGTAAAAGGAAAAGAAACCGAAGGTGCTAAGTATAGAGATTATTTTAACTTTGAAGAGGCTGCCACTAAATGCCCCTCACACCGTTTATTAGCCATTTTTAGAGCCGAAGAAGAAGGCATTATACGATTGTCTATAGCACCTGATGAAGAAGAAGTAGTGAATGGTTTAGCGCCCTTATTTATTAAAAGAAACAATGAAGCTAGCGCCCAAATCTCTATGGCTTTAACTGATACTTGCAAACGCTTATTGTTTCCTTCCATAGAAAACGAATACCGTAAGACCCTTAAAGCTAAAGCAGATGAAGAAGCCATTCACGTGTTTGCTGAAAATGTAAAACAATTGTTGCTTTCTGCACCCTTGGGCAATAAGCGTATTTTGGGCATCGACCCCGGCTTTCGTTCTGGTTGTAAAATAGTTTGTCTTTCTACAGAAGGGAACCTCTTGGCCGATGAAGTGGTTTACCCGCATGAGCCACAACAACAAACTTCTCAAGCCACGCGCATACTCTTAACCTTAGTGCAGCAATTTAACATAGATGCAATTGCCATTGGCAATGGAACCGCAGGCAGGGAAACAGAAAGCTGGATTAGAGAGATAAAGTTTGCACAGCCTTTGCAAGTATTTATGGTGAATGAAAATGGGGCATCGGTTTACTCTGCTTCGGCCATTGGTAGGGAAGAGTTTCCAGACAAAGACATCACGGTGCGCGGAGCTGTTTCTATTGGAAGACGGCTAGCCGACCCTTTAGCCGAACTGGTGAAGATAGACCCAAAATCTATTGGTGTTGGGCAATACCAGCATGATGTTGACCAACATAAACTCAAAGAAAAGTTAGACACAGTGGTAGTATCTTGCGTTAATCAAGTGGGCGTAAATGTAAATACTGCCAGTAAAAGTTTACTCACATATGTTTCTGGTTTGAACCAAACCTTAGCGCAAAATATTGTTGCCTATAGAGAAGCCAATGGTCCTTTTAAAAGTAGGGCGCAACTAAGCAAAGTGCCAAGATTAGGAGCAAAGGCATTTGAACAAGCTGCTGCTTTTTTGCGCATTCCAGAGGCCAAAAATTTGTTGGATAACAGTGCTGTTCACCCAGAAAGTTATGCAGTGGTAGAGGCAATGGCAAAACAGCAGAACTGCCAAGTAGAGGCCTTAATAAGCAATGAAACCCTAAGGAAGCAAGTGAATCTTCAAGCATTGGTAAATGAGAAGGTAGGCATGTTTACCCTCAAAGATATTTTGCAAGAATTGGCCAAGCCGGGAAGAGACCCAAGGCCAGCTTTGGAAGCATTTTCTTTTGCAGATGTTAGAAAGCCAGAAGATTTATATGAAGGCATGGTATTGCCAGGTATTGTAACCAATATTACACGCTTTGGATGCTTTGTAGATATTGGCGTGAAGCAAGATGGAATGGTACACATTTCTCAGTTAGCCAACAAATATGTGAGCGACCCCAATACGGTGGTTAGATTACAACAACACGTAAAGGTAAAAGTAATAGAAGTTGATCTAGAAAGAAAGCGCATTAGCCTTTCTATGAAAGAGGTTTAAAAAACCTTGGGGGAGAAAAATCTTAATGCCTATCTATATATTTATGGGGAACAACAAGTCCGCTTTTTGGTTTATAAGTTAGGTAGGTTATTACCATTCCTAGTTCCTCTGCTGAAACTTTTTCTTCTGTTAAGTCAGAGTCGTGCCTTTCATTTGCTGCTCTAATTAAATAGGCATCTAACTGCTCAAATGTGAAGTCGGGAATTATGTCTGTACCCCATTTTTTTTTATTATGACAATTTGCGCAATGGAGATTGTAGAGTACTTTTCCTTTTTCACAAATATCTTGGTAGGAACTTTGGATAGCTGGACTCATTTCGGTTGGAAACAAATAGGCTTGTTTTTTTGAAGTGCTACAAGCAAAAATTAGCATACTTATAAAAATAAAAGTTAACACAGCTTTCTTTTTCATGGGATATTTTTTGTCAAACCAGACACAACTTACTTAATCGCTGGCAAGATAATAAATAATAAAAACGGGAGACATATTTTCATATGCCTCCCGTTTAAAGTTTACAATAATAATTAGTGTGTTACTACCAATTTAATAAGTGATGTTTTTTCTCCTGCATTTATTTGAACAAAGTAGATACCACTTTGTAAAACAGATGAAGGTATTTCTACTTCATGTTTACCGCTGCTGAAATCCATACTTGGCAATGCGGTGACATTTCTACCTTGAACATCAAGAAGTGTAATTTGAATATTTTCTTTTTGGTTCAACTCGAAAGATAATGTACTGTTACCTAGTGTTGGATTTGGATATAATAAAATAGAAGTTATGAAATCATTTTGAGCCAAACCTACAGCCTTTTTGCGAACAGCTTTTAGGTTGAAAGTTTGTGTTGCTTGCAATGAATCATTGGTTTCGTATGCCCTAACAGTCCATTTTAAGTTAACTGAATCTCCATCTATAACCCCATTTGCATTTAATACATTATCAATTGCACCAGAAGTTAAGCTTAACTTAGTATCACTACCTGAATTATCTGAGGCTATTCTAGCCCAAGGGTTGCTAAAGTTACCAGTGGCAATGTCTAAGAACCAATTGTAGGTTGCAACACTTGCAGATGACTGCCAAGTGATAACCACCGGAGTTGTTTCGTTTGCATCAACCACCAATCTTACATTATCTGCAGGAGTTAATAAAGAGAATGCTTGAAGTTTGCGGTTACGAACAATAGTGATGTTAAACTCTTGTGAAGCTTTCAATGAATCTGAAGGTGCTTTATAAGAATAAACAGTCCATTTCAAAGAAATTGAATCACCCTTTTTAAGTCCAAATGATGCAAGTAAGGCATCAATTGAGCCTGAGGTAAGAGTTAGTGTCGTATCAGTACCAAGATTGTTTGAAGGTAATACAACTAAAGGCGAAGTAAATGTGCCAATTGGTAGAGTTACAAGCCATTTGTAATTACTCGCATTATTAGAACGACTCCAAGTAACGTTAATTGGTGACGTGCTATTTTCTTCAACTACCGCTCTTGCATTGTCAGCTGGAGCTAATAAGTTAAATGCACCTAAAGTTAAAACTGGCGGAGCAGCAATAACATCAGCTTTGCGAACGCCTTGTAATTGATATCCTGTTAAACATCCACTAGCAGGGCTTGAGCAGAATTGAATCAATGTTCCTTCAAAAGTGAAAGTACCGGTTGGAATTGCCAAAGCTGGACTATCATCAATTTCTGTGTCTTGCGCTGAAATCACACGTAATACTGTGGTATCACCTGTTGTTGTGCCATCCCAAACATTGTAGTTTGTTGAAGCTGTAAAATTACCAGTAGCACTTGTTCTTAAGTTAACAATTCGCACTAACTCACTTTCAAAAGATTCAGGACTGGCAAGCAATTGTTTAACAGTTATTACCTGAGCTGCTGGCAATGGATTATTTGATGAAATTTTAGTGATATAGCTTTTGCTTCTAAAAGCACCAGATAGCATACCCACTTGTGAATAATTGTTAAATTCGCTTCTTCCGCCGCTAACTTCAACACTATCTCCAGCTTTTAGTCCGCCACTTAGAATAGAATCTACCATGGCGCCACTAGACTGACGAACTCCTATTGCTCCAGTTGGGTCTTGAATGTAAATGAATCTACCCCATGCTCTAGTAATTACACCTCTTATCTTAACTGTATCTGAAGGTAATGCGCGAGCAGCAGCAATAGAAATAACAGGAATCACAGGTTGGAAGATTCCATCTTGTCTTGTATTCAACAATTGAATACGATTGTCTCCAAACAAGTTGGTATCACGAACAGCATAAGGCAATGAATTATGTTTAGCGTACATGAAGTCAGCAAAAGCATCTTGTTCACTTCCATTTGCTTGGAATTTTGCATACATAGAATCTTTAAATGCAGTGTCTAAATTAACTCTATTAAAGCCATTTGAAACAAATGGATAACTATCGCCACCACCTGCAAGGAAATCAAGTGTTACCACTTTAATTAACCTAGAAGTATCACCATGTAATGAACCAAAACGTACGATGGTGTCTAGTCTGTTACCTAATGAATCTACAATTACCATCGACTGAATTTTATTTCCAGCAGTTTTAAGCGTGTCATAACTAAATAACACACCACCTACTTGAGGGAATTGACCAGGAGTAATTCCAGGCTTGGTTGCATTAACGCCATGTTCTAATAATCTTCTTAATCCAGCGGCATTTACTGTAACGATAGAAAGTTTATTATTGAAACGTAGTGAGTTTTCAATATCTAATTGGCTAATGTCACCAGCATTTTTCCCTGCACTTGGGTTGGCAGCTGTTGGCAATAGTTGAACACCACCACCTACAGAAGCTACTTGTCCGATAGCAGAACGGATACCACCACCATTTTTAATTGAAACACTTACTTGAGGATCGTATTTCTTAGCTAACCAAAGGTTGGCATCAGATGAAACATTACCTAAATTGGTTTCTTGTGTTCTTACAAAGTCTCTTCTACCTTCTAAGAAAACACTTGCTTTACCAAACTTATTGCCATCTTTAGAAACAATTACATTTCCTATAGCAGCACATAAGGTACGAACGTTTGCAGCTTTTGATCCAGCAGTAAAGGCAGTAGCATAGTTACCCCATAATTGGGTTACCATAGCAGTATCAGCAGCATAAGCACCATTGATTGTGCTATCCAATAAACTTGGAATTAAAACACCAGCATCAGAGAAGTTAGCCACAAAACGACCAACATACTTCCATTCAGCAGTTGTATTTAAAATTGCTACTGGTTCTTTATCGTTGTTTTGAGTCATAATAGGATACTTGTCAGCAGCTACATTACCTGCGCGCAATCTGTCATTGCCATCAGCACACAATGAATGGGAACCACCAGCAATAATAATATCCACACCTTTTAACAACGGTGCTAAAGCTTTCTCATTAGCCAATTGTTGTAGGTGACTCATCACAATAATCTTATTGATACCTTCTATAAAGCGCAAGCTATCAATCACTGGTTGCAGTATTGCTGCTAACCCTGGCATATTGTCTGTGTTTGAACCAATAACTGTTGTAGCACCAGGAGATGAAATACTAGCCAATACTTGGGTAGTAGCACCTACAATACCGATTTTCTCTCCATTAACTATAATGATAGAAGAAGGAGCTAAACCTTTTTTCTGTGCATTGGCAGTAATGCTTGGAGAGGTTTTAAATGAATCTACAGGTAACCTTTTGTTAGTAAATAGGTAAGATAAATTTGCATCTGCACTAAAGTTTAAATTAGCACTTAAGTAAGGGAATTGAGCCCCTACCCAACGCTTATCTGTACCATTAGAGCGAATATCCACACCAATTATACTGTTTACTTCACTTGTACCTAGGTCAAACTCATGGTTTCCTAAGGCAGAACCTTGGAAGCCCATAATATTCATCATGGCAACATCAACACGTCCAATTGCAGCGCGCAGCCCAGCAGTATTACCTGCAAAGTAACTCGAAGCTGTGCTTCTTAATGGTGCTGTAATACTTGCGTCTTCGCCAGCTGATAGGAATGGACTAGGAATAAAACAGTCGCCAGAAGCTAATTTTACTGTGTTACTATAAGTTTCCTCTAATTTATTCATTACTGCTGCAAAGTTTGGTGCATCTATTACTGCATCAATACTAGATTCCATATCTGAGGCATGTAAAACTTGTAAGGTAAAGTTGTTTGTAGGTATTTCAAGTCCTAAAATCTGACCACCTTCAACCAACTCAGTACCCAACCCATAATGTGCTTGGTCAACCATTAAGAATTTACCAGCACCTAAGATAGATTCCATGTCAATTACGCCAGAAGCTTCTTCATCTATAGTTAAGAAGTTTGGTGCACCTGTAATAAATCTGCTAGAGTCATGCGTTGCAATTAATTTCAATTGATCAGTAGCAATAGTATACTGCCAAACTTTACCTAAATGTGCTTGTCCTCCTACATCTTCTTGCAGGATAATATGACCAAAGTTGTCAATAGTTAAATTGTCAATCATTTTAGCACCTTCAGTTCCATCTAAAACAGCGGTAATCGTTCCACCTAATTCTGGGTTTTTAATATCTGTGAAACGCATTCTCCATAACCTGCTTGGTGCAGTAAATGAATTTGTAGTTGCAAAGTAGAAATCATTTGGATTGATTGGATCCCAATGTCCATCTTCTGGACGTAAGAAATTAGTAACTCCTAAAGTATTGCTTCTTGTGTTTAAAGCAGCACCCGTTGAATCTTTAACTATACCTAAATCAACCAAAGTAAAT
>JAIYCU010000037.1 GCA_027487835.1 Bacteroidota bacterium
TTGTTGACCGACTAGGTTTCGAACCTAGACTCTTCTGAACCAAAATCAGACGTGTTGCCAGTTACACCATCGGTCAATTAGGGATGGCAAAGGTAGAAAAATTTCAAAAAAAGCAAAGCATTTCTCCATTTTTTTTGATTTTCCTTCTTCTGTGTGCAAAAATAAGAACTTTTGTGCGGTGCACACATGGATATTTGTAAAATGAATCAAACCTATTGTGTCGCCCTTGTTGTGAGCCGCTCTTCATACCGGTATAAGGCATATACTAGGCAATGCGTAGAGGTTTTACTCGCTTTGCAAAAACAGGTTGTGATTATTTCACCCGATTGGATGGAATTGCAACAAGAGCTGATGGTAAAATTTAAGAATTATGCTGGTAAATTATCTTTTATCGGTATTGAACCAACAACACATCAGTCAACTTTCCCAGGGAAACTTTTATTATACAAGCAATATTTCAAGCTTCGAGGGCTATTGCGACAAACCGAAAAACGAAATCAAACGCAAGTTGATTTGGTATTTTTTATGCCAATTGAGGATTGGGTCAGACCGAATTTTGCAAAATGGATTTTTAAAAAATTATTTCCCTATTCATTTAGTGGTTTACTCACTAAAACAATGGTGTATGAAGAGGGAAGTTTAAAATTAAATGTTGATCCAAAGTATTGGCACCCCGATTATTTATTATCTGCAACACATTGTGTAGGCGTTTGTACCTTAGATAGATTTAATACTGAGAATATCAGAAGCAGAATTTATAAAAAGGTATGGGTTTTGCCTGATGTTTCAGATTTTGATTCGGCAAATGATGAATTTGAGTTGGTTCAAACCGTAAAAAAAATGGCTAAAACCAGAATGATTGTGGGTTTAGTTGCTTTTAATGGGGAGTTTCCTTCAAATTTTATTCAATTGATTCTGAATACCAATGATTATTTTTTTGTACTAATTGGGCAGCTTTCACCTGAAATTTATACGGAAGAACAAAAAGAAATACTAGAAGATTTGCTTTTGAGCAATAGAAAAAACTTCTTCCTTATTAACTTTAATCATTTAGAAAGGGAAGAGCTTAACAGACTAGTAAAAGAGTTTGATTTGGCCTACTTAGATATTGGGGATAAAGAATTGCCCTCTGAGTTAATTACTAAGGCGGCAAAATTTCATAAACCTATTCTTTGTTTACAAAACGGGCAAAGTGCAAGAATAGTTGATAAGTTTGATTTAGGAGTTGTGGTAATGCCAACCCTTTCCGCGCAGATGGAGGCTTTGCATATCTTTAAATTGCAAATTCCTTTTTCGCTTAATTATAGTTTTGAAACTATGCGTACCTATGAAAAACTGCAAGGTCAGGATTATCTTAGACAAACTTGGGAGGAGTTATTATGGTTTTAAATTTCAGTTTAATTATCTTGCAAGGGTGAAATGTAAGATATGCAAACAATCATTGCAGCAGATATTTGAGGCAGTAGTACTTAGAAAATATACCGTAAAATATTATTGCTGCGATCAGTGTGGTTTTATACAGCCAGAAGAACCATATTGGCTTCAAGAGGCTTATGAGAGTCCTTTGAACACAGAGGATACGGGCATTTTAAAAAGAAACGAATATTTTAGAAGTAAGGTTGCCTTACTATTATTAGACCTTTTTGGTTCTCAAGGACGTTTTTTGGATTACGGCGGCGGTTACGGAGTTTTTACACGGATAATGAGAGATATTGGTTTTGATTATTATTGGCAGGATAAATATGCCCAAAATCTTTTGTCAAGGGGTTTTAGCCATCATGAGGGTACAACTTATCAAGCCATAACTGCCTTTGAGGTTTTTGAGCATTTAACAGATGTTCACGCAGAGTTAGATGAAATGCTGACCTATTCTGATACTATTATTTTTTCAACTTTATTACATGAAAATGGTAAAATTCCTGAAAAAAATTGGTGGTATTATGCTTTTAATCATGGACAACATATTTCACTTTTTACGCAAAAATCGCTTGAGATGTTAGCTGCTTCAAAAGGGCTAAATTTTTATACAAATGGCGTTCATTTGCATATGTTTACCCGAAAACGGTATTCAAATTTCAGCTTTAAAAAGCAACTATTTTTGGCTAAATGGGGGTGGTTTAAAATTAAAATTCAGGGACTAAGTAGTAAAACAGACAGCGATTTTGAAACATTAACTAACGGTTAAAGTCATAAATATTTGGTTTTAAACCTTCAATGATTAATTTTGAGAGGTTAACATGCTTTGGAAATCTTTAAAAATCAATCAAGATGATTAGAAAATTATTCGTATTAGTTTTTGTTTTTATAATTTGTGCACTCGCAGGCAAGGCTCAAACATTTAGTTGGGGGATTAGAGCAGGTACTTCTGGGATTGATAATTATAAGGCAGTGGCGATTGATGCGCAAAATAATGTTTATGGCCTATTTTATTTTAATGCACTCCTTACCATAGATAGCGCGGGCACGCCGAAGACATTTAATACAGCAGGGCAGCAAGATGTTTTAATTGTAAAATACAATTGTAATAAAGTTTTCCAATGGGCTGTGCAAGTGGGAGGTACTTTTAGTGATGGAGGAAGTAACGTATTTTCTGATTTGGTGGCAGATACAAGTGGTAATATTTATGTGGCCTCTACTATTACTGGATCTGCAAATTTTATATCTGGAAGTGGTCAAACAACCAATAGAACGAGTGCTGGGGCTCAAGATGGCTTTTTAATGAAGCTTGGTTCGGATGGAACCATTCAATGGATTAATTTATTGGGTGGTACAAATAATGATGAGGCAACTTCTGTGGTAGTAGATCGCCTTCAAAATGTTTATGTGGCAGGATATCACACTGGCAACGCTACATTTGGTAGCACAACTCCGCCTAATTTGCTTCGAAATTCTTTAGCTGGCTCTGCAGATTATTTTCTTGTAAAATACAATCCTGCGGGTGTTGCACAATATTTAGTAGGTGGTGCTTCTAACGGAACTGATTTAATAAATAGCATTGCTGTAGATAGTTCTTTCAATATTTATGCGGTGGGCGTATTTGGTGGAGGTGGAAATTTTAACGGATTTTTTGGGGCAAATGCGCTTAATAATTCTGCAGGAAATGGAGCATTTTTGGCCGCATTCAATGCAACTGGTGCCGCGCAATGGGGCGTGGGCATGGGGGCAGCTTTAAACGAGGTGATGAATGATGTGGTGGTGGACGACCAAACCAATCGAATATTTGTTTCAGGTTCTTTTCAAGGCACAAGTACGTTAACCTCAAGACCAGGAGGCACAGCGCAAAATTTAACAGCGATTGGAAACTTTGACGCTTTTATTGCTGCCTTTACCCTTACAGGTGGCACGCAATGGGCAAGATCTTTTGCTGGCGCGTCTAATGAAAATGCTAACTCGGTTGAATTAAGTGCAACTGGAGAACTAATTGTGACTGGTGAGATTAATGGTAGTACAAATTTTGGAGGAACTACATTGAATACTGTTGGAGGTTCAAATATTTTTGTTGCACGTTACTCCCAATTAAATTCTTATATCTCAGCTATAAATTTATCCCAAGCCAGTCCAGGAACTGGCTTTTACTTAAAAAGGTCTCCTAGCAGTCAAATTTATATTGCGGGAAGATTTAGTAATTCACTCATTTTTGGAAATGATACATTAACTGCTGTTTCAAATTCTGATGGATTTATTGCTCGAATGCAAGATTTAGATACAACCTTCTTAACAGTTAATAAAACCTCCCTCATTTGTACAGGTGATACCGTAAATTTCTTCATTCCTAATAAATCTCTTGGTACCTTTAAGTGGTATCGAAATGATACGCTTTTTACCATCACTACAGCCCCTTCTGTTAGGGCATGGGAAAGTGGTGTTTATAAAGTTGTTTCTTCTAATAATTGTGCAACTGATAAAGAATCTGTGTCTTTCACTGTGGTTAGAAGTGTTTTTTATAATGCCCCAGCAATTTCTAATATTTCAATTTGTACGGGAGATAGTGGATATCTTAATTCCGCTGGTGCCCAATTGTTTGCTTGGTTCCCTTCTGCTGGCTTGAGCGACTCTACTTTGGCTTCGCCAATGGTGAAGGTAAATGCCAATACAACCTATTATTTATTGAGGGCAACAGGAAGTTGCATTGATTTGGACACAGTTACAGTATCTATACTCACTAATTGTTGCCTCACTTGCTCTAGCCCTTTTCAACTTAATCAAGGTGCAGTTGCTTGCTATACTTTTACAGGTAATGCAATTGATGAAAGTGGAAATGGTAATAATGCACAAGTTTTTAATGCTGTTTTAGCTCCAGACAGGTTTAATGTTGCGGCAAGATCATATCAGTTTAATGGATTTAATAGCTATTTGGAGGTGCCTAATTCTGTTTCACTTGCCTCTCCATCCACCGAAATCTCTTTCACTTTTTGGGCAAGAGTAACCAATTGGACATTCAATGCTGGGGTTCAATACAATCCTATTCTAAGCAAATCAAATGGTACTGCTTCAGCTCAATATAGAGCTATGATAAGGACCAATGGTTCCTATGCCATGATTGGGGGTAATAGTTGGAATGGGGTGATTGGTTCAAATACAAATATCAATATTTGGTATTTCTTCTGTATCACAGCAAGAAATGACACCATGTTTTATTATCGAAATGGCGCTTTACTTGGTTTTGCCGTTGGCCCAACAGCATACACCCTAAATAATACAACCCCACTAAGAATTGGTAGAAATGATGTTAATACCCTTGCTTTTTTTAGTGGAAGACTGGATGAACTAAGAATTTACAATAGAACACTTGATCAAGCTGAGATTACTAAACTTTATAACCTAAGTGTAATTAACGGACTTCCTTTAATTAATGCGGGTACCGATAAAAACATATGTAAAGGCGATTCGGTTCAATTAACCACCGTAGGTACTGTTGGAAATTACCTTTGGACCCCAAGTGTTTTTCTGTCTAGTGATACAGCAAGAAGTCCTTTTAATAAAGGTGATACAAGTACAACTTACATTACACAGGTTGATTATTTCGGTTGTAAAAATTATGATACGGTAAGGGTTAATGTAACAACTTTTGAACCTACAATTGGTTCAGATCAAACTATTTGTAGCGGAGATACTGCAACCTTGATTGTTTCAAATGGGGGTAACACTTTTGCTTGGAATCCAAATTATAGATTAATAGGCTCAAATAATGATACAGCGTTGGTATTTCCTTTAGTAGATACAAGCTATATTATGGCCTCTAATAATGGCATTTGTATTCGAAGGGATACCGTTAGAATTACGGTAAATTCTGTAACGTTAAATGCAGGTCCTGATGCAACAGTTTGTCAAAAGGATACCGCGAAATTTACGGTTATTAGCAACGGGACCGTGAGGTGGTCGCCGCTTACTTATTTAAGTGATTCAATTGGCACCAATGTATATGCTTTACCTGATAGTAATATTACCTATATTCTTCAAGCAAATAACCTTGGTTGTCTAAGGTATGATACTGTTTCGGTTGTTACAGTGCAACTGCCAGTGAATGCAGGAACAGATAAGTTGATTTGTTTTGGTGATTCTGTTCAATTAAATGCTACAGGGGGTTCCAGTTATATTTGGTTGCCAAATTATCGAATTTCAGATTCTTCATCAGCAACACCTACTGTTTTCCCAGCAGTTCCAACTATATATTTTGTTGCTTCTTTTAATGGCTTATGCGCAAGATACGATAGTGTTTTTGTAGATGTGCGAACCCGATTTGCTGATGCCGGCCCTGATAGAACTATTTGCAATGGAGATAGTGCTGTAATTGGTGTGAGTGCAAACGGTATTAAAACTTGGTCACCCATTATTGGAATTGATACGAGTTCAATAACCCCCTACGCAAAGCCAAGCACTACTACTACTTATTATCTTACAGGCAATAATGGAGGCTGTTTAGCATATGACACAGTTACGGTTAATGTCCTTAATTTTAATATTAATGCAGGAATCGATAGGGTTATTTGCAAAGGTGATAGCATTCAATTGGGTGTTTCTGGGGGTGTAAAATATAACTGGCTACCATTTTATAATATTAGCGATTCAGGAATAGCAAATCCGTGGGTGAAGCCAGATGTTACCACTAATTACTTAGCCATCTCAACCAATGGATATTGCGTAAGAATTGATACCGTATTAATAGATGTTAGAAACCTTACCGTAAATGCAGGGATTGATACAAGTGTTTGTATTGGAGAAAGTGTAAAGCTTACGGCTACGGGTGCTGCATCCTATCAATGGACGCCTATTTCCAATATTGATAACCCAACCATAGCAGGGCCAACCGTTACACCTACTGCCACTACCGCTTATATTGTATTAGGTTTTGATGGAGTTATTTGTCAGAAGTATGATACAGTTGTGGTAAGGGTTAGAAATTACCCAACGGTTAATGCAGGGGTAGATTTAAGACATTGCCCGAATGAGTTCTTAGATATGAACGCCACCATTACAGATTATACGCGTTTAGAATGGCTGCCTGCCACTTTCTTAAGTGATAAGTTTACACTTAATCCTCAGGTTTCTGTGAAGTCGAATACTAACTATGTACTAAATGCATGGAATGGACATTGCTATAGTTCAGATACCATGACGGTGAGTGTTAATCCTAAAGTCCTTGCAAAGTTTAGTGCCTCTCCGCAAAGTGGATTTGCGCCTTTGCCTGTTACCTTTACAAACCTAAGTACCAACGCTTATTTTTATGTTTGGGATTTTGGTGACAATGGGGCAACAGATACTGCTACAAATCCTACCTATACTTTTAATGCGGAAGGCCGTTACACCGTTTTACTCTTAGCTAGGGATAGTTCAGGATGTTTTGATACCATATCACTTCCAATTACTATTCAAGAAAAGGAATCAATTTTTATGCCTAATGCCTTTACACCAAATGGCGATGGTCTTAATGATAGGTTTGAACCTACCTATAACGCCATTAAATTTGAGTATGTAGAGTATCAAATTTTTAATAGGTGGGGTGTAGAAATTTTCAAAACAAAAATACCTTCAGGTGCCGCTTGGGATGGAAAAGTGAATGGGTTAGCAGAGCCTTCAGGTGTTTTCACCTATGTTGGGTTTGCTAAAGATTTAAAGGGTAAGATTTACGAACTAAAAGGTTCAGTGACACTTATCCGTTAATTATAATTTTAATAAGGCAGAATCATGTATAGGCAGGCCGAAGGTTCTGCCTATACACTTACAATATAAAGGACTATATGCCTTCAATCGTTTTATTTGTTTGCAGTGATGGCGAGTGATTATTTCGATTTTAAACAATTTAGGGTTTATCATAGTCAATGTGCTATGAAAGTAGGCACTGATAGCGTTTTGTTGGGTTGTCTAATTCCACCGCAAGAAAATATCTCATCCATTTTGGATATTGGCACTGGCTCTGGAATTATTGCTTTAATGCTTGCGCAGCGCTTTCCAAATGCGCAAGTGGATGCCATAGAAATTGATGAAGCTGCAGCAAAACAAGCCAAAGATAATTTTGAACAAAGCAAATGGGCTGAGCGTTTAAGAATTACGAAAGTTGCTTTGCAAGCTTTTGTGCCACATAAAACCTATCAAATTATTGTGAGCAACCCGCCATTTTTTGTAATCGAGCATTCCTATGAAATGCCTGACTCTGCAAGAAAGAATGCACGTTATACGCAGCACTTAACGCATGCGGAACTTATACAAAAAGCCGTTTCAATGCTAGCTGAGGAGGGTACTTTCTATGTGGTGCTTCCTGCAACAATTGCAAATGAGTTTGTAAAAACTTCTTCGGGTTTCGGTTTGAACCAAACGTTTGAGTTAGCTATTATTATGAAGCCAAATGGGCCAATTTCCCGCTACATACTTGGTTTTAAGCTGAGCGAAGCAAAATCATTTAGCAATACTTTTACAGTTTATGACTCATTTGGAAAAAGGAGCGAAGCCTATGTTCAAATTAGCTCAGAGTTTTACCTCTGAGTGTTTAAAGGATATACCAAGTGTATTTAGTTCTTTTAGGATTGGCTGATAAAACTCTTTACTGATTGGTATTTGTACACCACTGACTTTAATTTTTCCTTGCAAAATTAATTTTGCTGCAATGCCCATTGGCAGTCCTACTGTTTTTGCCATGGCAGTATGGGTTTGATTATCGCCTTTTACCACCAAGCTTGCTTCCATCTTGTAATGATTGCCTTTTAGTTGATAGGATAGTTCATGTTTCATTACAATTTGGTCTAATTCTTCTTTTTGAAGCATCCATTTTTCTTGTAATAATTTTTGCAAAGCTTGCGCCGGTGTTGCCTTTGGAAGTCCGATGGCTTTTGGTTCAAACAAACCTAACCATTGTATATTCTTAAAGGCTTTTGCTGATTTCTTTAGCCCTAAAAAGGTACAAATTTCGTCTTCTAAGTTATGTGTATTTGCATTTGGAATTAAACTGCAAAGCAAATCCCTATAACTTAATTTTTCGGGTTGAATTAACTCATAACTATCATCTGTTAAGCCAAGGCTCACCAATTGTTGCCAGCTTTCGCAAAAGCCTTTTCCCCTAAGTGTTCCCCTTAACACTGTTTGAGCAGAACCAATGCCGTAAGGTTCTATATAACTCAATGAATCGCGGTTAGCATAAGCATCATAGGTGCCATGTCCTTTAACTTTTATTTGTTTTGTTTGGGCAAATATTCTGCTAGGTGGAATAAGTTTTAACAATCCATTGTCTAAATATTTAGCAGTGGCTTGCCCTGCTAAAACTACATTCCTTGGGTTCCAAGTAAATTTATAATGCCAAGGATTATTATCATATTCTGGCGCCACCAAGCCGCCGCAGTAAGATTCAAAAGCAGTTACCTTTCCCCCCTTTTCATGTACTTGATGAATCATTTCCATGGCAGAAAGGTGGTCAATGCCAGGGTCTAAGCCAACCTCATTTAAAATTAGTATGCCTGCTTTAAGCGCAAGCGGATGTAGCCTGCGCATTTCTTCACTTACATATGAAGCAGTAACCATAGGTATTTTAAGCGCTATGCAATTTTGTGCAATAAGATGATGCAGCTGCGGCGGTAATAAAGAAATTACTATATCTGATTTTTTGATAAGCGCCGCTCTTCTGTTTTCATCCAAGATATTTAAGGCATGTGGTGTTCCTAATTTACTTTTGCCAACTCTGCTTTTTGCTGCTTCAATATTGGTATCTGCAACCATTATTTGCCAGTTTTCTTTACGGGCATTTTTAAGTAAATATTGGATAAGGCTTGAGGAAGATAAGCCAGCACCTAACACTAAAATCTTTTTCATGCGTTTATTTCTTTTGGGCGAAGCTAATTACTATGTGCTATTTCCCAAAATTAACTAAAATTGAATATGCGAATTATCAAAAAAGAACTCAGTTTAATAAGCGTTAGCGATATTTCTGAGCTTTCTGTTGCAGATGCCAACTTATTACTAAAAGCCAAGGCAGCCTTAAAGGATGCCTATGCGCCCTATTCTTCCTTTTTAGTTGGTTGTGCAATATTATTGGTAAATGGCGAAATAGTAATTGGGAATAACCAAGAAAATGCAGCTTATCCAAGTGGTTTATGTGCAGAGCGCGTGGCTATTTTTTATGCAGGTGCTGCCTATCCAGGTGTGCCAATTATCGCCATGGCAATTACGGCCAAATCAAGTTCTCAAATACTGTCAAAGCCCGTAATGAGCTGCGGTGCTTGCCTTCAAAGCATTGCAGAATATGAGCATAGGTATCAACAAACAATTAGAACAATTTTACAAGGTGAAACAGGGGATATTTATATTGCAGAAGCTGGTACCCAAACCTTTTTGCCGTTTCAATTTTCAGCCAATGAATTATGAATGAAAAATTTTCAATCAAATCTAATTTAATCGATTTAGAAAATAGAAATATTAGGCCTGTTAAAATTTCAATAAGTAATGGAATTATAGAATCAATTGAAACGCTCAATGAAACCTTCGAAACCTTTGTTCTTCCTGGTTTTATTGATGCACATGTTCATATAGAAAGTTCTTTATTGCCGCCCTCTAGTTTTGCAAGACTTGCCATAAAACATGGAACAATTGCAACAGTTAGCGACCCGCATGAAATAGCAAATGTATTAGGCGTTACAGGCGTAAATTATATGTTAGAAGATGCAGCTAAGGTTCCTTTTAAATTCTTTTTTGGGGCTCCTTCTTGTGTACCGGCCACTTTTTTTGAAACCGCTGGTGCTGTTATTAATGCCCAAGAGGTAAATCAATTACTGCAGGATGAGCGTATTTTATACCTCACAGAAATGATGAATTACCCAGGTGTAATTTATAGGGAAGAGGAAGTGCTTCAAAAAATTGCCTATGCACAAGCTGCAGGGAAGCCAATAGATGGCCATGCACCTGGTTTACGTGGCCATGACTTAGACCTATATATTAAAGCGGGTATTAGCACAGATCATGAATGCTTTACCTTAGATGAAGCCCTCGAGAAATTACAGAAGGGTATGAAGGTTATTATTAGAGAAGGAAGTGCCGCTCGAAATTTTGATACCTTACATCCCCTCCTTGGAAAATATATAAGCCAATTAATGTTTTGCTCAGATGATAAACATCCTGATAGCTTATTGCTTGGTCATATCAATGAGTTGGTTGTAAAGTCAATTGCCTTGGGTTATAATCTTTTTGATGTGTTAACAGTGGCTTGTGTCAATCCTGTCAAGCATTATAAACTGCCTGTTGGCTTGCTTAGGGTGGGTGATCCTGCCGATTTTATTATCGTCAACCAATTGGAGCGTTTTGAGGTATTAGAAACCTACGTAAATGGGCTTTGTGTCTATAATGGAGAGGCAAATAAAATACCGCATGCTTCGCCAACTATTATAAATAATTTTCGGGTTGAACCTATCCCCGTAAGCGATTTATTGCATACACCTAAGGAAATACAAGAAGTTATTGAATGCTTAGACGGACAGCTTGTAACAGGGAGTTTAAAGGTGCCTGCGGCTGAAATTTTGCCAAGCAATGACTACTTGAAAATTGTGGTCGTAAATAGATATGAGACCGCAAAGCCAGCCATTGCTTATATCAAGAACTTTGGCTTAACCCAAGGTGCCATTGCCTCTTCTGTAGCCCATGATAGCCATAATATCATTGCCGTAGGTGTGAATGACGAGGCCATATGCCAAGCCATAAATTTAATTTTCCAATCAAAAGGTGGCTTATCCGCCTGCAATGATTCCCAAGAACTTATATTGCCCTTGCCAATTGCAGGTTTAATGAGCAATGAAGACGCCTACGATGTAGCAGACCGCTACACAAAAATAGATAATTTTAGCAAGCAAATTTTGGGCGCCTCGCTCAAAGCACCGTTTATGAGTTTATCTTTTATGGCATTATTGGTGATTCCACACCTGAAGTTAAGTGATAAAGGATTGTTTAGCGGAGATACATTTTCTTTTGTAAATTAGCGGCGATGAAGGACACCATCAAAGATTGGATAAGGCGCATACAATTACTCTTTTATTTTGGGGTATTGTTGCTCGTATTTATAATCTTCATACTAGAGATTAAACGTGCTTATAGCATTGATTTTATTCCTAATTTTAATGGTGAAGTGGATGATGAATATTTTCGAATTAAAGATGGTTGGTTTAATTAACTTGTGAGTAAAATACCTAACGAAATATTGCTTAAAAAGCTGGATGCTTTTATTCGCAAGTATTACCAGAACCAACTTATAAAAGGAGTAATCTTATTTTTTACTACTTTTCTTATTGGCTTCTTATTGGTAGCGCTGCTCGAATATTTTGGAAGGTATACTTCAACCATTAGAGCTGTATTGTTTTTTAGCTTAGTCTTTATTTCTATTCTCACTTTTATACGTTTTATTATTTGGCCTGCTACTAAGTTATTAAAGTTTGGAAACGTACTTTCTTATGAACAAGCTGCTGAAATTATTGGAAAGCACTTTGCTCATGTTTCAGATAAATTACTCAATGCCTTGCAACTCATGTCGCATGCCGACCCTTCCAATCACTTACTGATAGCGGCTATTGAACAAAAGACCATTGACTTATCTCCCTTGCCTTTTACGGCTGCTGTAGATTTTAAAGCCAATGTAAAATACCTTAAGTATGCAGGATTTCCACTTGCTGTCCTAATATTAATTTTGTTGATAGCACCTGCCATGGTGAGCGAAAGTGCCAATAGACTTTTAAATTATAGCCAAGCTTTTAAAGTGCCTGCACCTTTTACTTTTCGCATCGAAAATGATTCGCTAGTAGCCGAGCAATATCAAGATTTTGAATTAAACGTAAACTTAAATGGGCAAAAACTACCCAATGAAGTTTATATTATAATAGACGCTCAAAAGTATAGGTTAGAAAAAATTGATGAAACACATTTTAGGTATCAATTTAAGAATATTCAAAAGTCGATTCCCTTTCATTTAGAGGCCTTGGGTTTTGAAGATGATACTCGCTTGTTAGAGGTGTTTGCCAAACCTGTAATGATAAATTATTCAGCATTTTTGGATTACCCTTCTTATTTAGGAAAAAAGGATGAGCGCATTAATAATCCTGGTGATATATCTATCCCTGCGGGTACCATTATTACCTGGAGTTTTACCGGGAAACAAACACAAGCAATAAAACTATTCTTTAACAAAATAACAGTTTCAGCCCTGCGAAAAAATGAGGTCAATTTTGGGTATACCAAGAAGTTTTTTGTTTCGGATGATTATAGTATCGTGCTTTCTAATGAACAAGTGGTAAGAGGCGACTCATTGCATTTCTCTATTTTGGTTCAACCCGATACTTACCCTAGCATTTCTATTGAACAAAAAGTTGATTCACTTACAGGAAAGTACATTTACTTGGCAGGTGCTGCCTTAGATGATTACGGACTTAGCAAGCTTAGTTTTAATTATCGCTTTGTTAAATCCGACAACAAAGAAAAAGTAGCGCGCGGCAATCAATTGGAATGGATAGAGATACCAAAAGATAATCGCATTCAGGTTAATCATATTTTTGATTTATATAAAATTGGCTTTGAGCCATCGGATGAATTAGAATACTATTTTGAGGTCTGGGACAATGATGGAGTGGTGGGTCCAAAGTCTACAAAGGGAGAGAAATTAAGCATGAAGGCGCCTGATAGAAGAGCCTTACAAGCGCAAACAGATGCAGAAAGCAATGCCCTAGAAAATAAAATGGAGGAAGCGCTTAAAGAATCAAAAGAGTTGCAAGCAGAGCTTAATAAACTACAAGATAAGTTGAAGTCGCAGCAAGCCTTAAGCTGGGAAGAAAAAAAGAAGTTGGAGCAATTACTCAATCAACAAAAACAACTGCAAGAGAAGCTCAAAACCTTGCAAAAAGACTTTAAGCAAAAGAATATTAAAGAGCAAGCTTTTAAGGAAGAACAAGAGCGCATAATGGAAAAGCAAGAACAGCTCCAAAAAATGTATGAACAGTTGATGAATGATGAGATGAAACAACTGATGAAGCAATTGGAGAACATGATGAAATTGCAGAATAAAGACCAAATCAAAAAGGAACTCGATAAAATGGAGTTAGGCAATAAAGATGTAGAGAAGGAATTGGATAGGATGCTCGAAATGTATAAGGAACTAGAGCTGGATAAGAAGATGGAAGATGCCATGAAATCTTTAAAGAATTTGGCCGACGAGCAACGAAACCTAAAACAGGATATTGAGAAACAACCAAAAGATGCAGGCAATGAGCCGCAACAAAAGCAAGAGGAGTTAAAGCAGAAATTTGAAGATTTACAAAAAGACTTGCGCGAACTTGAAAAAAAGAACAAGGAATTAGAATCGCCTAAAAACCTCGCCGACACCAAATCGCTAGAGCAGGAGATAAAAGATAAAATGGAGCAAAGTTCCCAAGAAATGAAAAAGGGAAACAGCAAAAAGGCGGGTGCAAAAATGGATGAAGCAGCAGACGACCTCGAGAAAATGGAGCAGCAAATGCAAGAGCAAAAGGAAAAGGACGAGGAAGAGAAGGATGAAATTGATGCGCAAGCCTTACGCGAAATTCTTGAAAACCTAATTCAAGTGAGCAAAGACCAAGAGCAAATCATGGAAGATTTAAAGCAAATTACGGGTTATAATCCAAAATTTGTGGCCTTAGCGCAAAAGCAGAAAATTTTGCAAGGCAATGCTAAAATAATTGAAGACAGCTTGTTGAGCATTAGTAAACGTGCACCAGAAGTAAAATCATTTATTAATAAGGAAGTCACTAAAATGAATGATTTCCTAGATAAAAGTAACCAAAGCTTTTCGCAGAGAAATATTGGAGAAGCGCGTGTTCAACAGCAATATGCCATGACTAGCATGAATAATTTAGCGGTCATGTTAAGTGAATCGCTAAAGGAAATGCAGCAAAAGAACCAGCAGAATAAGCAAGCAAAAGGCAAAGGAAAAGGGAAGCCCAAGCCCAAGCCTGGCTCAGGCAAACCAAGTATGAGTCAGCTTAAGAAAATGCAAGAGGAGATGAATAAGCAAATGAAGGAGGGCATGAATAAAAATGGAACTGGTAAGCCGGGTGGGGGTCAACTTTCTAGTGAACAATTTGCCCGTATGGCAGCGCAGCAAATGGCCATCAGGCAGCAAATGCAAAAAATGTTGAGTCAGATGGATGCCCTAGAAAAAGAAAAACTTGGGGGTGGGAAAACGCTGGGCGACTTACAAAAGCTTATGGAGCAAACCGAGAAAGATTTATTTAATAAACAGCTTACCCAAGAAACGCTCATGCGCCAACAAGATATTTTAACGCGTTTATTAGAACACGAAAAGGCAGAAAAGAAACAAGAACAAGAGCAGAAACGAGAAGCAGAACAAGGCAAAGAAAAACCGAGACCAAGCCCACAATACATTGAACAGCTCAACCAAAAGCGCCGTCGCGAAACAGAATTATTGCAAAGCGTGCCATCAGAAATGCAGCCCTATTATAAGCAGAAGGCTAAGGAATATTTAGAAAAGGCTGAGTAGGATAGTAAACTTCCGTTAAAAATAAGCCATTTGCAGGCACACTTTGGCCTGCCTCGCTCCGGTTTTTACTTTTTAAAACCGCTTCAAATTGCGCAATATTTTTTTTCTCCGACCCAACTTCGAGTAAAGTTCCAACAATTGCCCTTACCATATTACGCAAAAATCGGTCGGCTTTGATGGTAAAAACCAAGGTGTTTTTTTCGGTTTGAACCCACACTGCCTCACGCACCTCACAATTGAAAGTTTTTACATCTGTATGAACCTTACTAAAACATTCGAAGTCGCTATGGATTAAAAGCAATTTAGCAGCTTCATTCATTAAATCAACGCGAAGCGGTTTCGTATAAAGCATGCTAAAATCGCGTAGGAAGGGGTTAGGCTGCGTGCAAATAATATATTCATAGCCTCTTTCTATCGCGTCAAATCTTGCATGAAAGTTAGGATCCGCTTGGCCTGTGCCATATATACTAATGCTATGAGGAAGAATAGCATTTAATTGAAACTTCAGCTTAGCAATGTCAATTTCATTTAGGGTGTCAAAATGGGCGAAATAATTTTTGGCATGAACCCCTGTATCCGTTCTGCCACAGCCCACAATTTCGATAGGAGTTTTGAGTAAAATACTTAATTTTTCTTGTAATTCACCTTGCACACTGCGCGCATTTGGTTGTATCTGCCAACCATGAAAATCCTTTCCATTATATCCTAAATGAATGATATACCGCATTATTCTGAACTAAGGCCAAGCATTTCAAATGTTCTTTGCGAGGCAATTTGTTCTGCTTTTTTCTTAGAAAGATGCTCGGCTGCACCCTTATTTTCACCATTAAACTTTACCACCACCTTGTAAATTTTACTCTTTCCATCAGGAAAGTCGGAGGCTTCAAGCTCTACAGGAATATTATTTTTCTGGCAGTATTCCAGTAATCTTCCTTTAAAATTAGTTTCGGTAATTTCTAATTTATCTACATCAATATGAAACCGTAGCAGGTTATCGATGATAAACTTTTTGCAGACTTCAAATCCCGCATCTAAAAAGATGGCGCCTATAAAAGCCTCTAAGGCATTGCCAAAAATGCTATTTCTAAGGCTAATATTTTGCAAGGCTTTTTTATCGTACTCTACAATTTGGTTGAGATTAAGTTTAATAGCCAAGCTATTTAGACTTTCCCTACTTACTATTTTGGAGCGCAATTGGGTCAAGAAACCCTCATCTTTAAATGGATATTTTTTAAAAAGAAATTCTGCAACAATAGAATTGAGCATGGCATCCCCTAAAAACTCCAAACGTTCATTGCTATCCTTTGAACCGCTGGCAGAGCGCATGAGTTTTGATACAGAATGATGTCTTAAAGCTTGCTCATAGGCATTCATCCGCTTAGGATAAAAGCCTGTAATTCCCTTTATTTTTTCCGCCAAAATTCTTTGTTCAGCCGTTTTCGGCCTAAGCATAGAGAGAATTCGGCCTAGCACAATTAAGCAGAATATTTTTTCAGAATAACTGAGGCGTTATGTCCGCCAAAGCCAAAAGTATTACTGATTGCCGCTCTTACTTCCCTTGTTTGAGCCTTATTAAAGGTAAGGTTCAGTTTTGGGTCGAAAGCTGGGTCGTCTGTAAAGTGGTTGATGGTAGGAGGAATCACTCCTTTATAAATTGCCATAATACAAGCAATTGCCTCAATGGCACCCGCGCCCCCTAATAAGTGGCCCGTCATAGATTTGGTTGAGCTAATATTAACGTTATAGGCGTGGTCGCCAAAAACATTTAAAATTGCTTTTATTTCTTGAGGATCGCCCAGTGGTGTGGAAGTACCATGTACATTTATGTAATCAATTTCATCCAAACTCATTTCTGCGTCTTCCAAGGCAAACTTCATTACATTGGTAGCGCCAAGTCCGTCTGGGTGTGGTGCTGTCATATGGTAAGCATCGGCAGATAAGCCGCAGCCTGCCACTTCAGCATAAATTTTTGCGCCTCTAGCAAGGGCATGTTCCAATTCTTCTAAAACAAGTGCACCTCCGCCTTCTCCTAAAACAAAACCATCGCGGTCCAAATCAAATGGACGGGAGGCCGTTTCTGGGCTGTCATTTCTCTCGCTGAGCGCTTTCATTGCATTGAAACCTCCAATGGCAGCTTCATTTACACCTGCTTCAGAGCCTCCTGTGATGATGATGTCTGCTTTGTTAAGGCGAATGTAATTAAACGCATCTGCAATGGCATTGGTTGAAGAGGCACAAGCGGATACGGTTACAAAGTTTGGTCCACGGTACCCATGTCTAATCGAAATAAGACCGGCAGAAATATCGCCAATCATCATTGGGATAAAGAATGGGCTGAACCTAGGCGTACCATCTCCTTTAGCGTAAGCCGTAACTTCACTTAAAAAGGTGTTTAAACCGCCAATTCCTGTACCCCAAATTACGCCTACTCTGTCTTTATTGATCGTATCATCAAGCTTAGCATCCTTTATGGCTTCATCAGTTGTTACAATAGCAAACTGAGTAAAGCGGTCCATTCTGCGCGCTTCCTTCTTATCAATGAATTCAGTTGGATCAAAATTCTTTACTTCACAGGAGAATTTTGTCTTGAACTTGGTTGTATCAAATTGGGTAGTGAGACTTGCCCCACTAACCCCATTTGATAAACCTTCCCAATAGGCCTCGAGGGTGTTTCCGATTGGTGTGATGGCACCTAAGCCTGTAACCACAACTCTGCGAGTCTGCATGAGCAAATCGTTAAATTTTGCTAATTAAGCTTTTACGTTTTGTTCAATGTAGGCAATCGCTTGTCCAACTGTACCGATTTTCTCGGCTTGGTCGTCTGGAATGGCGATGTTGAATTCCTTTTCGAACTCCATGATCAACTCAACCGTGTCTAGTGAGTCTGCACCTAAGTCGTTTGTGAAGCTTGCGTCGTCGTTGATTTCACTTTCTTCAACTCCCAACTTGTCCATGATGATGGTCTTAACTCTTCCTTTGATATCTGACATTTTTGTAAGATTTAATAGGTTGCAAATAAACTACTTTTTAGAAATAAAATGCAAGTTTTGAAAATCTTAGCTAAATCTAAGGCTATTCCTTTGGTTTTCTTGTTAAATTATTTCAAAGAAGTGGCGTTTCAGCTCAAATTTTATTACTTTGTGGGCTTGAAAAAATTTCAATTAGAAGTAGAAGAAGAGGATGATTTTTTGCTGTTTGGCTTAGTTTCCGACTTTAAGCCCAGTAAAATTTCTCATTTTTTGGGTAAAATTTCTCTTCCATTTGAAAGAATTCAAGACTTATTGTTGCCAGATTTTAACCCAAAAGCTGAAATCAGCTTCTCAAGGTTTGCCTGTTTAGATGAAGAAAATCACCTCGATTTCTCTTTATTGACCAACAGAGAATTTGGTTATTGGCTTTTTAAAGAACTCAAACAATTTAATTACTTACTTATTGTAAGGGGTGGATTGGAGTTTTTTGACAGCGATAATTTTATACAACAATGTAGAAATTTAAAAGGGGTGCAATTTATTGCGCCAATCGAAAATGAAAAGTTGAAACAAAAATTAAGTGGGATAGTATAATTATTATGAGAGATCAGAATTTTAACCGAACAAAAATCATTGCCACCATCGGTCCGGCAACTTCAAGTTATGAAAATCTTAAAGCCATTGTTACAGAAGGGGTAGATGTATGTCGCCTTAATTTTTCACATGGTTCTTATGAAGACCATCAAGTGGTGATAGATAATATCAGAGCCCTTAACGCAGAATTAGGTACGCATGTTTGCATGCTGCTCGACCTGCAAGGCCCTAAACTGCGCGTAGGTGAAATGGAGAATGGTAAAATTCAATTAATTGAAGGAAGTATCATTGAGGTTACAACAGAGAAATGCATTGGCACGGCCGAAAAAATTTATGTTAACTTTACCAATTTGCCTAAAGATGTAAATAAGGGAGAACGCATTTTATTAGATGATGGTAAATTAGAATTACGCGTTATTGAAACCAACCGCAAAAACCTTATCAAGGCAGAAGTTGTGGTAGGCGGATTTCTTACCAATAAAAAAGGCTTTAACCTACCCAATACCAAAATGTCTATTCCTTCTATGACCCAGAAAGATTTAGACGACCTTAAGTTTGGACTTGAACAAAAGGTGGAGTGGGTAGCCCTTAGCTTTGTTAGAAATGCTGATGATGTTATTTTTATTAAAAACATTATCGAACTCAATGAATGGAAACCTAGGGTGGTGGCTAAAATAGAAAAACCTGAAGCCATTGCTAATATCGATCAAATTATTCAAGTTGCTGATGGGGTAATGGTGGCACGTGGCGATTTAGGTGTTGAAATGCCAATGGAACAAGTGCCAGTGCTACAAAAAACCATTGTTAAAAAATGTGTGGAAGCTTCTAAGCCAGTTATCATTGCCACCCAAATGATGGAAAGCATGATTGTGAGCCCAGTGCCTACCCGTGCCGAGGTAAATGATGTGGCCAATGCCGTGATGGATGGCGCCGATGCCGTAATGCTAAGTGCCGAAACTTCTGTGGGCGCTTATCCAGTTCAGTGTGTGCGTGCCATGCAAAAAACCATTGCCCAAGTAGAACAAAAAACCAATGCGCCATATTTTAAAGGAAAACGCCCAGATGAGAATTCTGCGACCTTTCTTTCTGATGAAATACTATTTACGGCCGTTAGAATTTCAGACCATTTAAAGGCTGCTGCGGTAGTAGGTATGACTTTCTCTGGCTACTCTGCCTATCGCTTGGCAGCTTATCGCCCTAAAGCACCTATCTTCATCTTTACCACCAACCCTCGTTTGTTAAATACCTTAAGTTTGGTATGGGGTGTGAGAGGATTTTTATACCGTGGTTTTGAAAGTACAGACCACTCTATCCAAGAAGTAAATGATTCGCTCCAAAAACTGGGTTATGTAAAACCTGGTGATTTGGTTATTAATACAGCGAGTATGCCAATTACAGATCGCTCTAGAACCAACGCGGTTAAAATTTCAGAAATTAAACAACTGTAAATAGCTATTGAAAAGCAGAAGTAACAGGCGTCAAATTTTATGAGCGAACTAGAATTAATAGAGAATAAGGTTGCCAATAGCGGCCTTATTACGCTTAATTTAGAGGAACTGTTCGACCCAACAGAAAGAATGGTGTTAGACATTGCTCCTTGGCTTTTTAGAGGACTAATCCTCAAGGAAAAGGAGTTTAGAGACTACGTTAAAGCCCATGATTGGGCGCAATATCAGCACAAGTTTTTGGTGTTTGAATGCAGCGCAGATGCCATCGTTCCCACTTGGGCCTATATGTTGTTGAGCGTGGCTGTACATCCATTTGCCAAGCGCTACTTCTTTGGTTCAGCCCAAGACCTAAATGTTTTATTGTACCAAGAAGCCATTGATAAAATAGACGCTTCTCAATACCAAGATGCCAGGGTAATTGTTAAAGGGTGCAGTGATATCCCTGTGCCCGTAAATGCCTATGTGGCCATTACGGCTAAGTTGTTTCCGGTGGCCAAAAGCATCATGTATGGCGAGGCATGTAGCAATGTGCCAATTTATAAAAAGAAATGAAACTAAAGTTAAGTCCTATTACCAACCTCTCCGATGCACGTTTTGCTGCGGCAGCAGGTTTTCATTATATGGGTTTTTGTTTTGACCCAAACGCCAATGATTTTTTGCTACCTATTAAAGCCAAAGAGATTTTAGATTGGACCAGCGGCTCTCATTGTGTAGGTGAATTTGGCCATCAAACGGCAGAGGAGATTGAAGAGATTAGCGAGCTTCTGGGGGTTGATGTTATTTTATTAGATAACCAACTACTACCAGATGAGTTAAGCCTTTTTTCTAAGCCAATTATTAAAGTTATCGGTTTGAACCAAATGGATGAAGAGGCTGTTAAAAGAGAAATTGCTGCCTACGCGCCTTATTGCGACGCTTTTCAACTTAATGCCCAAGGCATTTCTGTTGCCAACTTGCTTTGGGTCAAACCGCTTACAGAAACCCATAAAATTATATTGAACTTGGGAAATGATGCATCAACTATTAATGCAGTAGAAAAGGCAATTGCCCCTTTTGCCATTCACTTGCAAGCCGGTGCAGAGGAGCAAATTGGCATGCGCGACTTTAGCGATTTAAACGCGCTTTTAGAAGCAATTGGTGCGGCACAAGTTTAGTTGTATAATTTAGCCTTTCTTTGCAAGATGGATTTATTAGCAGGTGATTATTATTCTTTAGCAGTGGAAGCCATTGAAGCTACCCATTATGTATTGGCAGGAAACATTTCATTGCCCATTGATAAAACAACACCCAAAGCTAAAATTGGTGAAGTATTGCATGTGTTTTTATATCACAATGCGCAAGCAGAATTAATTGCAACTTTGGTTCAACCCAAAGCCAAGGTGGGCGATTTAGTTACCTTAAAGGTTAAAGAACTAAGCACGGCAGGCGCTTTTTTGGATTGGGGATTGCCTAAGGATTTATTGATTCCGCGCTCTTTTCATGAAGACGATTTGGAAGCAGGCGAATTGTGTTTGGTGAAGGTGTTGCGAGATGCGAGAGATGGAAGGGTATATGCCAAAGAAAAATTAGAAGATGAGTTAAGCAATGAAAACTTAAGCGTTAAAGATAAAGAATCAGTAGAGATGTATGTGTATAAGCATACTGAGATAGGTTACCAAATGATCATTAATGGCAAGCATTTGGGGATATTACATAACAACGAAGTATTTAAAGAACTGTATGCGGGCGATAAGGTGTCTGGCTTTATCAAGAAAATTAAACCCGATAATAAGATAGATGTGGTTTTGGGCAAGCTTGGGCATACTAGAGTAGAAGACGAGGCACAGGTAATATTAAATGCATTGCAAGCCAATAAAGGCTTTTTACCTTACCATGATAAGAGTTCGGCCGAAGAAATCATACGTGTATTTGGCATGAGCAAAAGAACCTTTAAAATGACCTTAGGCGGATTATACAAACAAAAGCGCATAGCCTTGTCTGATGAGGGGATTAAATTGCTTGGGAAGTAGGTAAAGGCAAACTTTTTCTATTTACAACCAAGTTGTCAGGTGTAAGACTCATTTTTCTTCTCCAACCAACCAAATTGAGAGGATTAAGAACCAAATTAGGAGGATTAAGAACCATTTTGCTTCTCCAACCAACCAAAATTGGGAGGATTAAGAACCAAATTAGGAGGATTAAGACCCATTTTTCTTCTCCAACCAACCAAATTGAGAGGATTAAGAACCAAATTAGGAGGATTAAGACCCATTTTGCTTCTCCAACCAACCAAATTGGCAGGATTAAGAACCAAATTAGGAGGAATAAGAACCATTTTGCTTCTTATTCCTACCAAAAACATAGCATTTTGTCAGGTTTTTAGAAAAGGTAGCTAACTTTATGTAATTGATAAATGACAATAAAACCTCACCCAACTGCCTGTTTCACCAAAGCTATGAAAGCATCTACTTCCTGCGTGTTGTTATAAATATGTGTGCTTACCCGCAAACTGTTGAGCCCATTTTCTTGCACTACCCTTATCCTAATTTTATTTTCGGCACAAGTTTTATAAAATGCGTTAAAGTCGACCCCCTTAATTCTAAACCCATTTACCGCAATTCTAGAGCGGTCTTCGGTGGGGGTTAGCAACTCAATTTTGTTGCCGCAGGTTAACAGTTGTTCTTGCGTATATTTTCCTAAATAGGCAATGCGCTCATAAATAGATTGCATGCCAATGGTCTCTATAAATTGGATGGCGGCTTCTACGCCTTTATACAATCCTAAAGATTGCGTGCCACCATAATACCGATGGGCACTGTTGGCATAATCTCCAGTTTCAATGGGTTGTGTGGCCATGTTCCACTTGGCATTGTCGCTGCCGCCGCCCACAAATTTTGCCTGCAAGGTGTTTTGAAACTCCTTTCGCACATACAAAAAGCCAGTTCCTTTGGGTCCCAGCATCCATTTATGCGAGCAAGAGGCATAAGCATCGCAGCCCATATCGTGCAAGTCAAGCGGCATCATGCCTGGCCCATGTGCCCCATCAATAAAGGCAAATAAGCCCATTGATTTGGCCCACAGGCAGATTTCTTTGGCGGGAAATATTTGTCCCTGCGTACACGGAATATGCGGCAAGGCTATGGCCTTTGTTTTTTTGGTGTAAGCCGCCTTAACATTGGCCAAAGTTTGTTCTGCTGTTTGGCCTGGGTTTACTGCTTTAACCACTATGCCATCAACTCTTTGGCGGGTAAGCCACGGAAACGCATTACCCACATGCTCATGGGTGCTTAAAATTACCTCATCGCCACGCTTAAGCGGCAATCCCCAACAAACAATATTAATACCATCGGTTACATTATGGGTAAGGGCAATTTCATTTTCATCAACCCCTACAAATTTTGCCAAGGCAGCTTGGGTGGCTTCCCAACCGCCATAGGCGCCGTTTGTATCACCTTCCAACATACCCTTGTGCACAGCTTCTATCACAGGATAGGGCGAGGGTCCCATGGTGCCATTGTTAAGGTAAATATTGTATTTGTTTAAGGGGAATTGTGCCCTCACTTGTTGCCAAAACTTCTCATCTGTGGCCGCCACAGGCGTGTTTGGAACAATTAACTTCGGTTGGTTTTGGCTTGAACCAACCTGAGGCAAAGCCAAAGCCCCGGCAAGTCCAAGCGAACTATTTTTTAGAAAATCCCTTCTGGATGCACACATAAGCCATTGATTTAAAGTACAAGGTATAAACTTTTTCTAATTATCGAAGCAATTCTACTAATTTCGTCCACACTTTTGCGGCCGGAATGAAAAATAAGTATAAGGTTATAGGGCTTATGAGCGGTTCGTCTATGGACGGGGTTGATATTGCCTGCTGTGAATTTGAATATAAGGCTGCGGCTTGGCAATGGAACATCTTGCAGGCAGAAACCATTCCTTATTCCGAACAATGGCGCGTGCGTTTGGCTTATTTAAACCAGCAATCTGCCGAGAATTATCATAAGACACATGTTTTTTACGGGCACTATTTAGGCCAATTGGTCAATAATTTTCTTCATCAACATGCGCTTCAAGCAGATTTTGTGGCCTCGCATGGGCATACTATTTTTCACCGACCAGAGCTTGGCTATACAGCCCAAATTGGCGACGGAGCGGCACTAAGTGCCATTTGCGGTTTGCCGGTGGTGTCTGATTTTAGAAGCATGGATTTGGCCTTAAGGGGTCAAGGTGCACCCTTGGTGCCAGTGGGTGATAAACTGCTATTTGGCCAATATGATGCTTGTTTGAACCTAGGGGGAATCTCTAATATTTCTTACCAAGAAGCAGGTAAACTAATAGCCTATGATATCTCCCCTTGTAATATTGTGTTGAACCGAGTGGCCAGGTGGTTGGGAATGCCCTACGATGCAGAAGGACAATTGGCTGCCTCTGCAACCCATGATCCAGATTTATTGGCAGAACTAAATGAGTTGCCCTATTATTCCTATCAAGGGGCTAAGTCATTGGGCAGAGAATGGATAAACGAAGAATTTTGGCCCATCGTAAAAATGTATTCAGATGTTTCGGAAGCAGAGAAAATGGCAACCCTTAACCTGCACATTGCCCAACAAATTGCAGCAGTAGTTAATAAATTAGGTTTGAACCGAGTATTAGTTACAGGGGGAGGAGCTTTCAATAAAACGCTTTTGGACAATCTTGGTTCAAACAGTAAGAGCCTTTTTGAAGTGCCAGCCACACAATTGGTGAATTTTAAAGAAGCTTTAATTTTTGCTTTTTTAGGCGTTTTAAGAATTAACAACCAAGACAATGTTTACTGCAGCGTAACGGGCTCAAAACACAACCATGTAGCCGGCGCATTAAACGGAAATTTTAACTCACTTATAAATTTATAGATATCAATTATGCAATTACAAAAGCTAATTAAGAAATACGAAGAAAAGCAACCTGAGATTGTTTTTGAATGGAAAGACAACGAAACCGAAGCGGAAGGTTGGATCGTAATTAACTCTTTAAGAGGCGGTGCAGCAGGTGGTGGAACGCGCATGCGCAAAGGACTTAATAAGCACGAGGTTACTTCTTTGGCTAAAACCATGGAAATAAAGTTTACCGTAGCTGGGCCTGCCATTGGGGGTGCAAAATCGGGCATCAACTTCGACCCTGCCGATTCTAGAAAAAAAGGAGTATTAGAGCGCTGGTATAAAGCAGTAGATCCTATATTAAAAGCGTATTACGGAACCGGTGGCGATTTAAACGTGGATGAGATTCATGAGGTAATTCCAATTACAGAGAAAAATGGTTTAATGCATCCTCAAGAAGGCGTTGTAAACGGCCATTATAAGGCAGATGCTGCCAGCAAATCTGCAAGAATACAGAACCTAAGAAAGGGTGTTTCTAAGGTAATTGCAGATGATAGATTTGTACCTGTTTTAGACAAAAACCTTTTGGTAGCCGATATGATTACAGGTTTTGGGGTAGCAGAGGCAGTAAGACATTATTACAGCATTTGGGGTGGCAATGTAAATTACAAGCGTGCCATTATTCAAGGTTGGGGAAATGTAGGTGCTGCGGCCGCCTATTATTTAAGTTTATATGGTGTAATAATTGTTGGAATTATAGATAGAAACGGCGGACTAATGAAGCCAACCGGATTTAGCAAAGACGAGATTAAAGACCTATTCTTAAGCAAACAAGGAAATACCTTGGTGCATCCAGATATGATGTCTTATGAAGAGGTAAACGAAAAGATATGGGAGATAGGCGCCGAAATATTTGTACCTGCAGCGGCCTCTAGGTTGGTTACCAAAGAGCAAGTAGATAAAATGAAAGACAATGAGCTAGAAGTAATCTCTTGCGGGGCCAATGTACCTTTTGCCGATACAGAAATTTTCTTGGGTCCAATTGCCAACTATACAGACGACCATGTGGCCATTATTCCAGATTATATTGCCAATTGCGGCATGGCAAGAGTATTTGCCTATTGCATGGGCGAAGAAAAAGTTGTGTTAACAGATGAAGCCATTTTTAAAGATGCTTCTAAAACCATTTGGCAAGCCATGATGCGTTTGCATCAATTTAATCCTAAGCAAAAAGGATTGTTAAAAAAGGGCCTTGAGATGGCGATGATTAGCTTGGTATAAGTACTATTCTTATAGCTATCTTTGAGGCAATGGACTGGGCACACTTTTTAACACAAGATTTTTTAGGAAATAGCACCCGCGATTGGGTGATTTGTTTAAGTATTTTGGCTGGCACTTTGGTATTAAACCGATTGCTGGCCAAGCTACTTTCAAAAGTTTCGTATCGGTTTTTTAGAAAATTTGCCAAACAAAGTTTCTATGATAAGTTCCACGAGTTGCTGCATAAGCCATTTATTATGTTGGTGAATTTAGTGGCTATCTATATTGCATTTTACAAACTTGATTTCCCTGCCGCTTGGGATTTTGCTAAAGTGGGCGAGTTTGGACTTCGTTTGGTGATCAAAACCAGCTTTGTAATCGCTGTTATTTTTGCAGTAACTGCTTTGTTTTTGAGGGGAGCAGAGTTTATGGAATATGTGTACCAGAATTTAGAAGATGCTAAGGTCTCCCCCGATTTAGCCACCTTTATCAGGCGGTTTTCGCAGGTAGGAATTTACATCAGTAGTTTTTTTGTGATATTAGGTGAGGCCTTTCATGTAAATATAGCGGCCTTAATAGCGGGTTTGGGTATTGGAGGTTTGGCCATTGCCTTGGCAGCACAAGATACTTTGGCAAATCTTATTGGCTCTTTTATCATTTACCTAGACAAGCCCTTTAAAGTGGGCGAAATTGTGGAGATTGATGACATAAGAGGCGTAGTAGAAAAGATAGGATTTAGAACTACCCGCATTCGAACATTGGATAGGTCGCTGCTCATTATCCCCAACAAAAAGATAATTGATTCTAATCTTAATAATATTTCTCAAAGCAACCAGCGCAGGGTTAAGTTTAACTTAGAGCTTACCTACCAAAGCAAGCCTCAAAATATCCTTAGCATTATTGCAGATATTAAAGAAGCTATATTATCTGAAATGCCAATAACTGCTTCAGAAATGACCGTTCGCTTTTCAGATTTTAGCAATAGCTCGTTAACCTTAGTGGTAATTTATTTTGTCAATTCAAATGAATATGAAATAATGATTGAGGTTAAAGAAAAAATCAATGTTAAGATTATGGAGATAGTGGCAAAATATGGGTGTGATTTTGCCTACCCAACGCAAACCATTTACGTTCAAAAATAATTAGATAAGCTGAACCCAATCGCACACCAACTTACTTAGCACAATTTCTGACCTTGCGGCCACAGCCAAAATATCTTCCAATTTGGCAGGTTTAAGGTTATCTGGGTTGCATTCATCGGTAAGAACCGAAATGGCAGCAACCTTCATTCCCATGTGAACGGCAGCAATCACTTCTGGTACGGTACTCATGCCAATGGCGTCGGCGCCAATCCTTTGCAAAAAGCGGTATTCTGCACGCGTTTCTAACATAGGTCCTGGCATAGAAGCATACACCCCCTTTCGCAAGTGTATTCCATGATCGGCGGCCACTTTTTCAAAGATTTGGTTCAAACCGAAATGATAAGGAGCACTCATATCTGGAAACCGTGGGCCCAACGCTGAAATGTTTTTTCCAATAAGTGGGTTGTCTGGCAACAGGTTGATATGGTCGTCGATGAGCATTAAATCTCCCTTGTTCCAACTTAAATTGAGTAAGCCCGCCGCATTAGATAAAAAGAGGGTTTCAATCCCTATTTGATGCATTACCCTAATTGGATGGACAATTTGCTCCATTGAATAACCTTCGTAGAAGTGAAATCTGCCTTGCATGGCCAATACTTTTTTATTCATTAAAGTGCCAAAAAGTAATTTACCTGCATGAGATTCTACGGTTGAAACTGGAAAGTGAGGAATTTCTGCATAAGAAATGCTTTTTTCTACATTTATATAGGTAGCTAAATTGCCAAGCCCAGTGCCAAGCACAATACCCAATGAAGCGCCTGAAAATCCTTTATTTTGAAGAAAGCTTGCGGCTTCTTTCACTTTTTCTAGTGTATCTAACATGACCCAAATCTAGCTATAAATGCAAATTGGGGCAACAACTATTTAAGGAACTCTTCCTACAAATTGTGCGCTTTAGAATAAGTGCGTATCTTTGTTTCACTTTTTATGAGTGATCCAATTAAACACGAGTGTGGTATTGCGTTAATACGCCTCTTGAAACCACTGAGCTATTATGAAGAAAAATATGGCTCTCCTTTGTACGGATTAAAAAAACTATATCTTTTAATGGAAAAACAACACAATCGTGGCCAAGATGGCGCGGGTGTGGGTGCCATTAAATTTGACCCAAAGCCTGGAGAAACTTTTATTTTTAGGCAACGTGCCAATGGAAGCAACGCCATTGCTGAGATTTTTGAAAAGATATCTTCAAAAATTAGTAAGTCGGGCAACAAAGAGCAAACTAAAAGCTCAGATTATCTAAAGAAACATGCGCCTTTTATTGGCGAGTTATACCTTGGGCACTTAAGATATGGTACCCACGGGGGCAATAGTAAAGACCTTTGCCATCCTTTTATTCGCGAGAACAATTGGATGAGCAGGAACTTAATGTTGGCCGGCAATTTTAACCTTACCAATGTAGACGAACTTTTTGAGGTGTTAATTGACCTAGGGCAACACCCTCGTGAAAGAGCCGATACCGTTACCATGCTCGAAAAGATGGGTCATTTTTTGGATGAAGAAGTGCAACGTAATTTTACTAGGTTTAAATTAGAGGGTCACTCAAACCAAGAAATTACGAGGTTAATATCAGAAAATGTAAGTGTTGAAAGCATTTTAAAAAGAAGTTTAAGAGACGCAGATGGCGGATATGTAATGGCTGGAATTTTGGGCCATGGCGACGCATTTGTAGTGCGTGACCCCAATGGTATTAGACCAGTTTTTTATTACCAAGACGAAGAAATTTTGGTAGTAACCAGCGAAAAGCCAGCCATCATGACGGGCTTTAACATTCCTTACAAAGCCGTAAAAGAAATTGGGATTGGCAACGCACTAATTATTAAAAAGAGTGGTGAAATTTCGGAAGTCAATATCATGCCACCGGGCGAGCGTAAGTCGTGCTCATTTGAACGAATTTACTTTTCTCGCGGCAACGACAGGGAAATTTATAAAGAACGCAAGATGTTGGGCCATCTCCTCGCCGCAAAGGTGATGGAAGCCGTTAATTATGATTTTAAAAACACGGTTTACTCCTATATTCCAAACACCGCAGCAGTAGCCTTTTATGGCATGATGGATGGTATCCATGAAGAATTGAACACTTGGAAGGCCAATGAAATTGCAAAGCTTCAAGGGAATTTTGAAGCCGATAAAATCAAACAAATCTTAGATGTATTGCCAAGACGCGAGCGTGTGGCCATTAAAGACGTTAAACTTAGAACCTTTATTACAGATGATGCACACCGCGAAGACATGGTGGCACATGTGTATGATGTAACCTATGGTTTAATTCATAATAAGAAAGATACCTTGGTGGTAATAGATGATTCTATTGTAAGAGGCACAACCTTAAAAACAAGTATCCTTAGAATCTTAGACAGACTGCATCCAAAGAAAATCATCATTGTTTCTTCTTCGCCACAAATTAGGTACCCAGATTGCTATGGCATAGATATGAGTCGCATGAAGGATTTTGTTGCTTTTCAAGCCATGGTAGCCTTACTCAAGGAAAACGGCATGGAAAAACTACTAGAAGAAGTTTACCAGAAATGCAAGGCCCAAGAAAACTTGCCAAAAGAAGAAATGGTTAATTATGTGCAAGAGCTTTATGCGCCATTTAGCGATGAACAAATAAGTAAAAAGATCTCCCAAATTGTAACCCCTGAAGAAATTTATGCAGAGGTGGAAGTGATTTATCAAAGCATAGAAAATCTTCATAAGGCATGTCCAGATCATGCAGGTGATTGGTATTTTAGCGGAAATTACCCTACCCCAGGCGGCAACAAAGTGGTTACAAAGGCGTTTATAAACTACATGGAAGGAAATGCAGGAAGAGCCTATTAAAAAAGAAGGAATGATTCTTAGGAGTCAGAACTTGGTAAAGCGCTATAAAAAGCGCACGGTGGTAGATAATGTATCTATTGAGGTACATCAAGGAGAATGCGTGGGTTTGCTTGGGCCAAATGGCGCCGGAAAAACCACCACTTTCTACATGACCGTTGGTTTAATTAAGCCAGATGAAGGCGATGTATATTTAAATGAAGAAAAGCTAACCAAGCTTCCCATGTATAAAAGGGCCCAATTGGGCTTGGGTTATTTGGCACAAGAGGCCTCAATATTTAGAACCCTCACCGTTGAAGATAACTTAAAGGCGGTTTTAGAAATGACTAAGCTTAGTAAAGTGGAGCAAGCAGAAAAGCTAGAAACTTTATTAGAAGAATTCGGTTTGAACCGAGTTAGAAAAAGCATAGGAAATGTATTAAGTGGGGGAGAAAGGCGCAGAACAGAAATTGCGCGGGCCTTGGCAGTTAACCCTAAATTTATCTTATTGGATGAGCCATTTGCGGGTATCGACCCCATTGCGGTGGAAGACATTCAGCATATTGTGGCAAAACTCAAACATAAAAACATTGGGATTTTAATTACAGACCATAATGTACACGAAACCTTGAGCATAGTAGACCGCGCCTATCTATTGTTTGAAGGCAAAATTTTAAAGAGTGGAACTGCCCAAGAATTGGCAGATGATGAAATGGTAAGAAAAGTTTACTTGGGTCAGAATTTTGTTTTAAGGTAAATAGAGAGTAATTTTCCAAAACTGAATAAAACACTATGAATAGTTTACTTCGTATTATATGCGTATTTGGCTTTCTAGCCATGGTTTCATGCAATGAGGAACCAAAACTCGAACAACAAGAAGAACAAGCGGTAGAGCAACAACTTAATTTGGATCAAAAATCTATGGATTCTTTAGAGGCCGCAATTATGTCTCAAATGGATGCCTTAGAAAGTGATTCGGCTATAAAAGACTCTGCGGAGTAATTTTTGGATTAAGTTTCTTTGCACATTTCACCTTTTGGAAAAGTTTTTACTAGAAAAGATTAATTTTGACCACCATTAAAGAATTATGAAGGAAATCATTGAAAAATTAAAAACAGCTTGTGCAGCTGCTAACCCAGACTTCAACCAAATAGTTGATTTGTTAAAGGAATTAAGAGAGTATTATAAAGCAAACCTAAACGAGCCAGGATTAGTTAAAATGATTCGTTTGGCATTTGAGAATATTGAGGAGAATGGAACCTATACCTTTTTGTATCTTGAAGATGGCGATGCAAAAGAAAATATCAGCTATTTTGTTGATTTAATAGCCGACCATACCAATAAATACAACAAAGAAGAACTTCAGGAAATTCGTAACCTGATGGAAGGCATCGAAGAGGAGGAAGAAGAAACCGAAGAAGAACAAGAATGAGCGCGCCTATAGTAGGAATTATAATGGGCTCAGACAGTGACTTAGAGGTAATGAGTGCTGCTGCAAAAACCCTTGAAGAGTTTTCTATACCTTATGAAATTACGGTAGTATCGGCACATCGCACGCCAGAACGTATGTTTACATATGCTAAGGAAGCCAAGGGCAAAGGACTTAAAATTATTATTGCAGGCGCCGGAGGCGCCGCACACTTACCAGGTATGGTGGCTTCAATTACTACATTGCCCGTAATTGGTGTGCCTGTTCAGTTAAAAACTTTATCAGGCTTAGATTCTTTACTATCTATTGTGCAAATGCCAGGTGGCGTGCCTGTGGCAACGGTGGCCATTAATAATGCAAAAAATGCAGGCTTGCTTGCCGTTCAAATTTTAGGAATTGCAGATGAAAGCCTCTCTATTGCCATGCAAAACTATAAGGATAAAATGCAAACAGAAGTGCTAGAAAAAGCACAAAAAGTTGAAAAAGGAAGAGGAAAGATAGGTTTCATTAGCTGATAATCAGTAGGCTGATTTAACTGATTTTTTTATTACAATTTTAACCCATATTTTGTTGAACCTATTTTTAATACATTGGATAGTTTCTGGGATTTATTTAAACCTGAAGAGCTCATTCGGTTTGGTGGTTTAGCACTATTGCTCATCATTATCTTCTTGGAGAATGGAATCTTTTTTGGATTTTTTCTCCCAGGAGATTCCTTATTATTTACTGCTGGTTTATTGGCTTATCCCACAGTAGGTGTTTTAGAGGTAAATATAGAAGATCTCATTTTATACATTGGATTGGCCGCAGTAGCAGGATACTATGCAGGTTATATTTTTGGCTATAAAACGGGGGAGGCGTTATATAAAAAGAAAGACACCCTCTTCTTTAAAAAGAAATACATAACTACCGCAGAATCCTTTTATAAAAAGTATGGTGGAATTGCCCTTGTATTAGGAAGGTTCTTGCCAATTGTTAGAACCTTTGCACCAATACTTGCAGGAATTGTAAAAGTGAAGCCACATATCTTTTTCTTCTACAATATTCTTGGTGCGGCACTCTGGCCGCTCACCATTGTGAGTGCGGGCTATTATGTTGGTGCTGTATTTCCTAATGCCCTCGATTTTCTAAATTATATCATCATAGGATTTATAGCGGTTACCACCATCCCTGTTGCAAATACCTATTGGAAGGAACAAAAAGCAAAACAAATTAAATAGAAAGCGGGCCTCTAATGTCAACCGGAAAATTAATATTAGTTCCAACCCCTATCGGTAATCTTGAAGACATTACCCTTAGAGGCTTGCGCATGCTAAAGGAAGCCGATGCAATTCTGGCAGAAGACACCCGCGTGAGTGGTAAGCTCCTAAAACATTACGATATCAGCAAACCCTTGTGGAGCTATCATGCCCACAATGAACACAGACAACTCGATCAATTACTCAAAGAATTACAAGCAGGTAAAATACTTGCCCTCATAACAGATGCCGGCACACCAGCGATTAGCGACCCCGGTTTCTTATTGGTTAGAGCCTGTATTAAAGAAAATATTCTAGTGGATTGTTTACCTGGTGCCACTGCATTTGTGCCTGCCTTGGTTAAAAGTGGATTGCCTTCTGATGCGTTTTGTTTTCTTGGTTTTTTACCAGAAAAAAAAGGAAGACAAACAGCCCTCATAAAGTTGCAAACAGAAGAAAAAACAATGGTTTTTTATGAAAGCCCACACCGCTTGCTAAAAACCTTACAACAGTTTTGCGAGTACTTTGGCGAAGATAGAAAATGCAGTGTGAGCAGAGAACTCACAAAAATGTTTGAAGAGACAGTTAATGGCACCCTAAAAGAAGCGTTAATTCATTTTGAAACCCATATTATTAAAGGAGAATTTGTAATTGTTGTTCAAGGAAAACCATAAACATATTTCATACCTGCTTTTGAGTATGTTGTCTGCCTTGCTGTTAACTTTGGCTTGGCAAAACTTTTATTTTTTACCCAGCATCTTTTTTGGGTTGATCCCACTTTTTATGCTGGAACGTAAAATTAGGCTTGAGCAAGCCAATAGTAAATTGTGGGTCTTTGTTTACGTTTGGCTTGCCATCTTAGTTTGGAACATTGGCGCGGTTTGGTGGATATGGAATGCAAGTGCAGGTGGCGCCATCGCTGCCTTTATCATTAATAGTCTTCCAATGGTTCTTCCTTTTTTATTGTACCATAATCAAAATAAGAAAACCGGAACCGAGAATATTTGGCTTTTTATAGGCCTTTGGATTGCCGCAGAGTACCTGCAATTTTGGTGGGATTTGGCTTTTCCTTGGCTCATACTTGGCAATGTGTTTAGCTATGCACCTAGCTTAGTGCAATGGTTTGAGATTACAGGTGTATTGGGCGGTAGCGTTTGGATTTTAATCCTCAACTTTAAACTTTGGCAACTCATTGAGGCTTGGCAACAAAAGCAAATTAATACACAAAGAACAAAATGGCTCAATGCACTTTTTATATGGGTATTTGTACCTCTTTTTGCTTCTTGGTATTTAATGCCCAAAGAAGCAGCCAAATCACCTTCTGTTTCTGTGGTGGTGGTGCAGCCAAACATTGACCCATATACCGAAAAATTTAACGGGCTCACGCCTCAAGAACAACTTGTTAAAATGCTGCAATTGGCCGAAACAAAAATTGATGCCAATACACAGTTTGTAATATTACCCGAAACCGCTTTGCAAGGTGGTTTAGAAGAGAACAGTTTAAAGCAAGAAAGTTTATTCCAAATATTAAAAGGATTTATGCAAGCACATCCGGGCATTAGTATTTTAGGAGGCATGGATTCGTATAAGATTTTTGAACCACAAGCGCCTAAGTCACTTACAGCGCGCAAAGCGCGCAACATTGATATTTGGTTTGATTCCTATAATGCTGCATTTTGTTATAATGGAAGTGATAGTCTTCAGGTATACCATAAAAGTAAACTTGTGCCAGGGGTAGAAAAAATGCCGTATCCTCAAGTGTTTGGTTTCATAGAAAAATATTCTATTTCCATGGGAGGTACCAGTGGCAGCTTGGGTGAAGATAAAGAAAGTAAAGTCTTTGGTTTCTCCAATAGATTGCAATTGGCGCCCATAATTTGTTATGAAAGTGTTTTTCCAACCTATATTACTTCCTATGTAAATAAAGGGGCAGATGTTTTATGCATCATAACCAATGATGGCTGGTGGGGCAATACGCCTGGCTTCAGACAACATTTTGATTTTAGCCGTTTACGTGCCATTGAAAATAGACGTTGGGTAATTCGTTGTGCCAATACAGGTATAAGCGGAATTATTAACCATAAAGGAGAGATAATCACACAAACTCAATGGTGGCAGCCAGATGTTTTTAAAGCAGAGGTTCCTTTGGTTCAAACCGAAACCTATTATACAAAAAATGGCGATTGGATTGCATGGGTATTAATGATTTTTGCCTTTTTATCTACTAGGTTTAAACCCATGGTATTTGCGCGTTTTGGCGCTTAAGGCTTTTGTGCTGCAAGTCCAAACCCACACCTAAATTGGTTTCTATTGCCGCTATTATCTTGGGTTTCTAAAATTGCAATGTATAAACCTTCCCTACTTACTTTTCCAAACTTATTGATGCCAGTCCATCTAAAAACACCCTGTGTTTGTCCAATCATTTGTGGTGCTGACTCATATTCAATTTGTCCTTCATAATCTATAATGGTTAGCTTTGCCCAACTTGTAATGGGTACTTGTTGCAAGGTAAATTCTATATAGTCGTTGTAGCCATCTAAATTCGGACTAAACACTTGTGGGTTTGCAGAGAATACTGAATTCCCTTCTACTTGCTGTTTTTCAAAGTATAAACCAGGACTTGCAAATGCAGCAGAACTAAACCAGTTGTTTGGTCCGTCTTGTGGTGGAAATAGTCTTAACCTTTCTAAACTAATTCCTTCGGTTTGAACCAAAAGTTCAAAATGAAAATCATCAGAAAATGCCATGCTGTCTATGCAAGTAGCATTACTATCCCGCAGTTCTAATATCCCACCTTCGTCGGGTAGGGAAAGCATAGGATGTTCAATAATGGCTGGCAAATAGTGGCTCGGGTAGCTACTTGCTAAAGCATCGGGTTGTGCATGTAAGGCCAAGGTTTTGCCAGGTGCTAGGCAGTTGCCTGGCCCAAATAGTGAAACGGATTCTTTCCATGTTGCCAATTCTATATCTTTTCTTAGGAGAATTAAATTATCCATGTTCACTGGCGCTGAAGTAGGATTATGTAATTCAATAAAATCAGTTTGATTACTATAACTATTAAATAAAACCTCTGTTATTAATATACTCTTTTGCGTGGCAGGTTTACTTGGTGCTACAGAAATTACTTGGGTTGGCATAAGGTTTCCTGCACAATCTGCCACCGATATTAGGTGTAACTGTGCTGGGTAAATTAAAGAAGGAGTTGGCTCAATTATCAGCTTGTTTAATTGAGTAGGAAAGTACGTAAAGCGAGCAAACGTTTGGGTTTGCTCCCACATTAACTGCATCTTAGAAGTATCTATGCTTTCACTAAAGCTTAGCAAAGTACCGCTGTCTGTTGTCATGCAAGCTAACTTAAGATGAGGTTCGGTATTGTCTGTAAATGTTGTGGTATGTGAATTTGCTTTACCAGGCGTGCTGCCCTTTTTGGATAAAGAAGCCTTCCAAACTTTTTCAAGTGCGCATGGATTATTGCAAGGCAACATTTCTATACTAGCTGCCAAAGGATTTTGACCCAATGCATCCGTAAGCCAATCACTTTTATAGGCTACTTGATGAATGATGTTTCCCTCTAAATTAGCGAGGTTAAGTGTTTCGCTAAAGGGTAAGCTAAAGAAATTTGAAATGCCTACTGTTTTTATTTCATCAGGGAACAAGGGAGCATCTTCTGGTTTACAAATTACTATGAAAGAATCTGGGTAAAGGATGTAGGTAGCTAAGTTTATTTTATTCCTACTCGTTGCAAGTGTTAAGTTGGCAAGGTTTACAGCAAACTTACCCTTATTAAATAATTCAATAAAATCTACCTTTGGATAATGTGTTTGTTTGTTTTCATCAAAACATATTTCATTTATAAGCACCCCTAAAAAGCCTGGCGTTTGTTGTTCATAAAAAATAAAATTGGTATCAATAACACAAGAATTTCCGCTACAATCTTTAAGTCCGCTGCAATTCAATCGATAGGATTCAAGATGTAATAAAGCTTGATTGGTTTGCAAGAATAAACTGTCTCTTGAGATTTTTATTTGTATGATTTCATCGCTATTTAAGTAGCATTTTGCTGAAGAACTTTGCTTGATATCTATCCATTCATTAAACGATAAATACATTTGGTTCAAACCGAAAAATGAAAAAGAACTTACTACAGGTGCAAAGGTATCTGGACCCATTTCCCAAAAAGAATTTTGAAAGCCCGGTGTGCCACCATTTAGATGATTGCTGGCTTTCCAGTTTAGATTTTGTTGACAGATTCTGCTAGGGTGCAACATCTCTAAGGCATAACCACCTTGCGCTTTATCCTTATCTTGATAACTATCTAGGGTATAAGAAATGGCATGCAATGTGTCATTAAACTGATTGAGTAAATATAAAGATTTTCCTTCATTACTTAAAGCGGGTAAACTGACTGGCAATACATTTGGTAATTGTGAAAAGAGAGAAGTATCTTTAGGATTACATAAAACTAAAAACTGCTGTGGTGCTAAGTTATTTTGAAGGAAAGGAAAATTATAAACCTTGCTTTCATCCGCAATTTTTAAATGCTTTAGTGGGATTGATGCCTGACTTGCATTGAATATTTCTATGTATTCAGCTTCCGGCAATCCGATGGGGGGAGAAGGGTCTGGGAGCAGCTCTGTAAATAAGACCTCATGCAATTGAGGTACGTTATAAATCATCACTAATTGGGTATCTTTTGCGCAATTGCCTTGTTTATCGCAGAGCTTATTTATTTGCAAGTCATAAGTTTGTTTGGGTATTAATTTTTCTAAGAAGTGTAATCTAATTTTATCGGTTTGAACCAAAGTTTTTGCGATTGTTTTTTGAGGCATGGTGCATTTTAATTGGCTCGTATCTATGGCTTCACTAAACTCAAGTTGGACCATGCTATCATTCAGTATTTCCCAAGCAATTAATTGCGGCGGCAAGGTGTCAGTCCGTGTGGGTCCCACGTAAAAGTCGTCTAAGTAAAGGTTATTTGCATTGCCAATTGTGTACTTAAACCAGATGCCCTGAAATCCATTTATTGAATCGAATTTATAAACTGCATTGCCTTCCAAAATAGGCTGTTGTATTAGAACAGAAGTATCACTCCATAATTGCCAGTATTGTTGTTGCTTTACTTGAACCTTTATTTTAAAGATGTTATTGGTTGCAGCAAGCGTTGCAGGTCGGCCTTTTATAAGTGGCCAAGCTTGACCATTTTTGAGCGCATATAAACTTATTGAATCCGTATTACCCGTACTTCCGCCCAATTGGATATATAAGGCATTTTTGCTTTGACCCAATACAAAGCTATCTGCATATAAGTAAAATCTTGCTTGATTTTGAGTGCTTGGATTAAAGGCTAATCTTAGCCAGCATTCCCATTCTTGGCTATCAAGTGGGATAACGGGTAAGCTTAGAAAGGCAGGCGTAAGAGAAGTTTTACCTGCAGATTGTAATTGCCCCATCGTATTAACCCTAAAAAGGGAATCGGTACCTTGCCAGCTAGGCTGTTTGGTAAAGTCGCCATCCGTGAAGGATTCATAGGTCTGTGCCTTGGCTGTTAAAATGAAAGTTAGAAATAGAAATAGGTTTAAGATTTTTGGCATACTCAAAATTAGTTTTAGATAAGTTGCCTATTGTTTTAATTTTGCAGATGTATAGAATAAAATCAGGTTTATAAGATTGCTTAATTGAAAATTATGAAAGTTGCTGTGGTAGGGGCTACCGGTTTGGTAGGGACAATGATGTTACAAGTATTGGCAGAAAGAAATTTTCCTATAACGGACTTAATTTTGGTTGCCTCGGAAAAGTCGGTAGGAAAGAAAATAAGTTTTAAAGGAAAGGATTACATAGTTCAAAGCATGGAAGATGCGATTGCGGCTAAGCCACAAGTTGCTTTGTTCTCTGCAGGTGGAAGTACTTCTTTAGCATGGGCACCTAAGTTTGCTGCCGCAGGTATTTATGTAATAGATAACTCTTCTGCATGGCGAATGAACCCAGCGCATAAGTTGGTGGTGCCAGAAATAAATGCAAACAGGCTTACACGTGAAGATTTTATCATTGCTAATCCAAATTGCTCAACCATACAAATGGTGGCTGTTTTACAGCCCTTGCACCAACGTTTTCAAATCAAAAGGGTAGTCGTTTCTACCTATCAAAGTGTTACGGGAACAGGGGTAAAAGCGGTGCAGCAATTAGAGAATGAAAGGCAAGGCATACAAGGAGAAATGGCCTATAAATATCCCATTGATAAAAATGCGATCCCACAAATAGATGTATTTTTAGAAAATGGGTACACCAAAGAAGAAATGAAAATGGTGAATGAGACCTGCAAGATTATGGGGGATGACAGCATTAAAGTAAGCGCAACTTGTGTGCGTATTCCAGTTATTGGTGGACATTCTGAAAGTGTAAATATTAGCTTTTCAAAGACGGTAGATATCAAAGAAGTTACTCAACTTTTGGCAGCAGCACCAGGAATTGTTTTGCAAGATAATCCTGCCGAGGCTTTGTATCCAATGCCACTTACCGCGCATAATAGAGATGAAGTTTTTGTGGGTAGAATTAGAATGGATGAGTCGTTTCCTAATGCCATTAACCTTTGGATAGTTTCTGATAACTTAAGAAAAGGGGCTGCCACTAATGCAATACAAATTGCTGAGTACATGTATTCAAATGGTTTTTTTGCTTAATGGAAAAAGAACTTCCCGTTTACACGCACGCTCAATTAGCCCTTAGAAATGGCCAAGATAAAGAGCAAATATGGGTGGCCTTTCAAGGGCTAATTTATGATGTTACACGCAGCCGACTTTGGAGAAATGGAAAGCATTATGAGCATTGGGCTGGGCAAGATTTAACAGCTGAGCTTGCCGATGCTCCGCACAATCAGAATGTTTTTGATAAGTATGAAGTTATTGGGAAGCTATTAGGTTAGTTCCACCCACACAGGGCAATGGTCTGAGTGTTTGGCCTCAGGCATAATCCCCGCATCGAGTAGTTTCGAATGCAGATTTTCACTTACTAAGCAATAGTCTATACGCCAACCTTTGTTATTATTGCGCGCATTGGCCCGATAGCTCCACCAGCTATATTGGTGGGGTTGCGGGTAGAAATTTCTAAAACTATCTACAAATCCCTTTTGAATAAATTGCTCAAACCACTCACGTTCCTCTGGTAAAAAACCGCTGCTATTTTTATTAGAAGCTGGGTCGTGAATGTCGATGGGTTTATGGCAAATATTATAATCTCCGCAAATTATCAATTCATCACGAGTGGCTTTAAGTTCCTTAATATAGTGATCAAAAAAACTTAACCATTCCATTTTATAAGCTTGACGTTCCTCACTACTAGAGCCACTTGGCATGTAAACACTTATTACACTTGTGTTGCCAAAATCTGCTCTGATAATACGCCCCTCATTATCCCAAACAGGGTTGTCAAAGCCATACACCACCTTATCAGGTTTTATTTTTGAAAAAATAGCCACACCACTATACCCTTTTTTTTCTGCACTGAACCAATATTGATATGGGTATCCAATTACATCAAATAAGTAAGATTGAACTTGGTCGGAATTTGCTTTTACCTCTTGAAAGCAGTAAACATCAGCCTTTTGGGCCTGCATAAAATCTACCAAGCCTTTGCTCATGGCAGAACGAATGCCATTTATATTGTAGGATATTATTTTCATGAACTACAAGAATAAGCAAGCCACGAAAAAAAATATTCATTTTATTATAAAATGTTGCATTTAAATGGTGCAGTTTTTACACATTTGCACCCGCATGAGTGTAGAGGTAAAAAAGTCTAAAATTCCTAATGCAGGCAAAGGCCTGTTTGCAAAGGCAACTTTCAAAAGAGGTGAACCTATTTTGGAATATACTGGTGAGCAAATTACCTGGGCAGAGTGTCAAAAGCGCAATGAGGCCTTAGACGGTGTAGGTGCCTATTACTTTTATATTTCTGAGAGAAAATGCGTAGATGCATTATACCGATTAGACTCAATGGCGCGTTATGCCAATGATGCCGCTGGTTTTGCAAGAATTCCAGGGATTAGAAATAATTCCAGGTTCGAAATTATCAAAGGCAAACCCTTTATTGTGGCCAGCAGAACTATACTTTCAGGCGATGAGATTTATGTTGGTTATGGCCGCGAATACTGGGCTGCAATGAGACATAATGGTTTTGACCCAAATAAAAAGAAAACAAAAAAAACAAGCAAGAGCTCCAAAGAGTTGGAAAATCAACCAGTTCCTAAAAGAGAGGCCAAACATTAAGTTTTGTCTATACGCTTGATATTACCTAAAATTGTAGAGAATAAAGAAACTAAGTAAATTTGAAGATGTTAGCAGGAAAAATTTTAGCTATGAGTAAGGAAAGAATGAAATACTTCGGCCTTTTTATTTTATTAATGTTGGCTTTTGGGTCAACCCAAATTCACGCGCAAGTACAGGATGAATCTACACCTGGTTTCGACTTTGGTTCGCCAGATTCCACATCTAATGATACGGCTGCGCAAGAAGGGGATGCAGAGCCTGGCAATAAAGGCGCACCCGTTAAACCTTATGAGCGAATTGTTTTGTACATCGACTCTGCTACCAATCTCATCACTTATTATGGTGTTATTGAACAAGAAGAAAGTGGTTCAGATTCCCTTTATTCTAGAGCTAAACGTTGGGCCAGCAAAACTTATGGAAAAGAAATAAAGGTAGAAGTAGATAAGCGTAACCAAAAGCTAACTTATATTGGAAGAATTCCAGCCTACGCCTATATCAACAAATACTCTAAAAGGCCCTTGGGTACTTTTGAATTTAAAATGACCTTTCTAATCAAAGAAGGGAGATATAAATACGTTATTTCAAATTTAGTGCATGAATCGGTAAAGCCTGCTGATGCCGCCAAGGCAACACGCAACTATTTTGAGTATTACTATACCTCAACCACAAAAATTAGGGAGAACGATACCGTTTTACGCATGGCAGATATAGAAATCAATAAAATGATTGATGGTATGATTGCTGCCATGAAAGATCCAATTTTAGTAGACGAAGACGATTGGTAGTAGTTGCTTAAACAACTTTAAAATAATAATCGCCCTCTTCCCAATTTAATAAGTCTTTATCGGCCAAAGCAACTAATTCACCTTGCTTTAGGCAATGCGCGCTGTATCCTAGTGGCTGTAACAATGAAATAAGAGATTGCCTATTTTCAGGCGTATTGATTTCTATTTGAATCAATGGCTTAAATTTAGCTAAGGTTTTTAGCATTTGTGGGAATAATATAACCTCGTAACCTTCTACATCACACTTCACAAAATTAAGTTTCTCCAGATCCTTAAAAAGCACATCTGGAACTTTCATTTGGGCTTGGAAAGTTTGTAAAGAAGCTGCTTCGTTTTGGTCGACTATTTTGGTAAGCCCATGTCTAAATACACCATTTATAGTTGGGGTTCCAAGGGTAATTTCCTTTTCTTCTGAGCCAAGTGCAAAGGGTAAAATACTTGTGTTTTTTAGTCGGTTTGAACCAAGATTCTTTTTAAGTATGCCTGCAAATAAAGGCACAGGTTCTACCGCATAAACTTTTCCATTTGCGCCGGATAAGTCGGAAAGAAAGGTAGCATAATAACCCACATTTGCGCCTATATCTAAACAAACGAATCCGGGCTGAACGATTTTTTGTAAATGGAAAAGTTCAGGATATTTGTCTTTTAAAAATCCAGCCCTAATAATTTTCAAATATGCTGCACTCACCAACGATAAATAAGTTTCTTGGCCAAGTGCATTAAATAGTGCCGACCTCAGGCGTTGTTCTAAATTCATTCTTTTACTTCTTCAAAATCTACATACTCGCCTAATTGGTCTTTTTTAGATTTTTGTTTTTGTTGAACCCTTGGGTCAACCGTTACTTTGCCCTCTTCCTCTTCATTAGGTTCATTAGAATGGTAATGATTGTGCTGAGAGTAATTATAAACCTTTGCACCAAATAAACCTCCAAATACATACCTGAAGATTACATAGAAAAGAATAACGTAGAGCAAAAACTTAAACATAAATCGTAATTAAGGAAGGCAAAGATGCAAAAAAAAAGTAAGTGAACGAAACGCTTACTTTTTATTAAATTTCAAAGAAGCGCCATTTACGCAATACCTTAAGCCAGTTTTATCTTTTGGTCCATCATCAAACACATGTCCAAGATGACCGCCACATTTTGCGCACATGATTTCTGTTCTCACCATGCCGTGTGTAGTATCTGTTTTCGTAACAATTTTAGCAGGGTCAAGGGCTTCAAAAAAGCTTGGCCAGCCACATCCACTGTCAAATTTGGAATCTGAAGTAAATAATTCATTTCCACAGGCAGCACAAGTATAAAGTCCGCCATCATAATTTTCTTCTAATGCACTCGTAAAAGGGCGTTCGGTACCTTTTTGTCTTAATATATAATATTGTTCGGGCGTTAAAGTGCTTTGCCATTCGCTGTCAGGCTTTTGGGCTTCGAATACAAATTTGTCTGAGATTTCTTTGTGTTTTGTGTTAGTAACCATTGGTTCACTTTTTTTGAGTTTATTGTTTACTTGCGCGTCGCATGCCGAAGTATATAACATTATTAAGGCAGCAAAGGTTAGGATTGTTTTGGTATTCATGCATTTTTAACGACAAGGCTAGCTATTTTGTTTTTTATGCCTTGCGCCACATTTTCTCCATCCATGGCGGCAGAAACAATTCCTCCTGCATATCCTGCACCTTCACCACAAGGATAAAGGCCTTCAATTTCTGGATGGCACAGGGTTTCTTTGATTCTTGGAATTCTTACTGGCGATGAAGTTCTGGATTCTGTTGCCACAAGAATGGCTTCATTGGTAAGGTATCCCTTCATTTTTTTACCAAAAGCAGATAATCCACCGCGTAAAGCCTTTCCAACAAAAGAAGGTAGCACCTCCATTAAATTTGCACTGTGGGTGCCTGGCAGGTATGAGCAATCGGGAAGAGAGTTTGAAACTTTTCCATTTATAAAATCACTCATGCGCTGGGCAGGTGCTTTTAAACTCTTATCACCTACCTCAAAGCAATGCTTCTCTACTTCCTGCTGAAAAGCAAGGCCTGCTAAGTTCCCTTCTTTTGCATAAGGTTTAAAATCGTCGAGTGTTAGTGCCACCACCATTCCGCTATTTGCAAACGGATTATTACGTTTGCTTGGGCTCCAACCATTTACTACAATTTCACCAGGGGCAGTCATTGCTGGTGCAATAATGCCGCCAGGACACATGCAAAAACTAAAGACACCTCTACCATTAACCTGTTCTACTAGGCTATAACTAGAGGCAGGAAGAAATGAATCGCGGTGAGATTCACATTTATATTGAATTTGATCTATTAAGACTTGTGGATGTTCTATCCTTACACCAAGGGCAAAGGGCTTTGCCTCTATCAGGATGTTTTTTTGTGCAAGTAACCTAAAAATATCCCTTGCCGAATGGCCTGTTGCCAAAATGAGGTGTTCAAAATTATAGCTTTGTTCATTTGCAATGAGGCCTTTTAAGGTTTTACCCTGCAAAATAAAATCTGTGACACATGCATTGAAATGAATTACCCCACCACATTTTTCAATATTTTGACGCATGGCGGTAATAATTTGAGGTAATTTATTGGTGCCAATATGCGGGTGAGCTTCATATAAAATTGAAGCATCTGCCCCATGGGCAACCAAAATGTTCAGAATGCGCTTTATGTCTCCGCGTTTGCTGGCGCGCGTATAAAGTTTGCCATCACTGTAGGTTCCCGCGCCACCTTCTCCAAAGCAATAATTACTATCTGGGTTTACGGTATTGTTCTTGGTAATGTCTGCCAAATCTCTTCGTCTCTCTCTCACTGCCTTGCCACGTTCAAAAATTACTGGGCGTAAGCCAAGTTCAATTAACTTAATGGCTGCAAATAAACCTGCTGGGCCAGCCCCTATAATGGCTACTTCTTTGGCATTCTCCACATTTTGCCAGTGTATTTCAAATGGGTTTTCTTCTGGTTTTTGGTTGACCCAAACAGATAATTGAAGTTTATAATGAATTGGCTTTCGACGCGCATCCAAACTCTTTCGTTCAATCTTTAAATCACTGATTTCACTTAGGTTCAAACCGAATTGTTTACTTACCAAATTCAAAAGAATATCATGGCTAGAAGCCTGCTCAGGCGTTACATTTATCTCAATTATTTTGTGCATATCAGGTAGTTATCCTAAAAATGCAAAGATGCATAAAATTTAAACTTTCTAATGCAAGTAAAGCGTTGGCTTTGAATCTTATTGTGGATGTTATTTTGAGTTTTAGCCTGTAACATATTTTTATAGAATAAATTATCCGCTTACCTTTGGCCAATAAAGAATATAAAATGGCTCAGTTATCTGCTATAGAATTATCGCAAGTATCCTCGCAAGTAAGAAGAGATATCCTTAGAATGGTGCATGCCTGTAAAAGTGGTCATCCAGGCGGTAGCCTTGGTTGTGCCGACTATTTTGCAGCACTTTATTTTAATATTTTAAATCATACACCTGATTTTAAAATGGATGGAATAGGCGAAGATGTTTTTTTCCTTTCAAACGGGCATATTTCTCCTGTTTTCTATAGCACGTTGGCAAGAGCAGGTTATTTTCCTGTTTCAGAATTAAGCACCTTTAGAAGATTAAATTCTAGGTTACAAGGACATCCAACTACCCATGAGCATTTACCAGGAATTAGAATTGCCTCTGGGTCCTTGGGTCAAGGTGTTTCGGTAGCTTGTGGCGCCGCTTTATCTAAAAAACTTAATGAGGATAAGGGATTAGTTCATGTACTCATGGGCGATGGCGAAATAGAAGAAGGGCAAAATTGGGAGGCTTTTATGTTTGCCGCTCACCAAAAAATTGATAACTTAATTGTTACTATCGACTTTAACGGTCAACAGATAGATGGCTCAACCCGTGAGGTAATGGGGATTGGTAATGATATTGAAGCAAAATTATTGGCTTTTGGATGGGATGTGCTTCACATGGACGGCCATAATTTTGAAGACATCTTAAAGGTGATGAACATCGCTAAATCACACGCCGGAAAAGGGAAGCCAATTTTTATAATGATGAAAACAGAAATGGGTTATCCTGTAGATTTTATGATGGGTTCTCATAAATGGCATGGCGTTGCGCCCAATGACCAAGAATTAGAAAATGCACTTTCACAGTTACCTGAAACACTAGGCGATTATTAAGGCTCGTTAACTATTGATGGGTAAAATAATTAGAAATATTCTCTTTTTGCTAGGCTGCTTTATTGCCTTAAAGGGGTCAGCGCAAAATCAAGCAAAACCAATCAAAACACGAATTTTGTTTTTGTTGGATGCCAGTGGAAGCATGTATGCTAAGTTAGAGAATGATTCAAGAATTAATGTAGCAAAGAAATTACTTTCTCGCACTATTGATAGTATGGCAGGCCAAGCCAATTTAGAAATTGCTTTGCGGGTTTATGGTCATACCTCTCCACCTAATCAAAGAAATTGCCGTGATACCAGGCTAGAAGTTCCCTTTAGACCTAATAATTTTGAGGAGGTTAAAAAGAAAATTAATGGAATTACGCCCAAGGGCACGACACTCATTGCACATTCCTTGTTGCAAGCTTCTTATGATTTTCCTTCTGAGCCCAATACGCGAAATGTTATCATTTTAATAACTGACGGGATAGAGGAATGTCAAGGTGACCCATGCGCCATCTCAGAGGCACTTCAAAGTAAAGGGGTTATTTTGAAGCCTTTTATTATCGGAGTTGGTTCAACCGAAGACTTTAGTAAAGCCTTTGAATGTGTTGGCCGTTACTATGATGCCAATACCGAGAAAGGATTTGAGGATGCATTGAATATTGTAGTTTCTCAAGCGCTTAATAATACCACTGCTCAAGTGAATTTATTAGACATTATGAGCAAGCCTACCGAGACCAATGTCAATATGAGCTTTTATGATATGAACTCTGGTCAGTTGGTTTATAATTATATGCATACAATTAATCAACGGGGTGTGCCAGATACGGTGCAACTCGATCCAGTTTTTAGGTATAGAATGGTAGTGCATACCATTCCACCTGTGGTAAAAGAATTTATTGATGTTACACCTGGTAAACATACCATCATAGGCGTAGATGCTCCACAAGGCGAATTACAAGTAAAGGTAGAAGGACTTACCAATTATAATAACCTTCAGTTTATTGTTAGAAAGCACAATAGTACACATACCTTACATGTTCAAGATGCAAGCGTAAAAGAAAAATACTTGGTTGGCAAATATGATGTAGAGGTGCTTTGTTTACCAAGGAAAATTTTTAGTGAGGTGAGTGTAGATCAAAGTCATACCACCACCATACAACTCCCACAGCCTGGTAAGTTAATCGTAAATTGCCAATTGCAAGATTACTATGCAGACGTTTACCAAATGGTAAGAAATGAATTAACTTGGGTGTGCAAATTACCAGTTGATAGGCGAAACCATCAATTGATAATTCAACCAGGGGACTACAAGATTATTTATAGGGCAAAAGGTAGTTCAAGAAGTAGCAATACTTTTGAGCGCTCCTTTAAGGTGAATAGCGGACAAGCAACAAATATTTTATTGAACTAATATAATTTAGGAAACGGGATGAAAAAGTTTGAAGTACAAAATGTAAAGGATACAAGAAGCGGTTTCGGCGCTGGCTTATCAGTTTTAGGGAAAGAAAATCCTAAAGTGGTTGCCTTATGCGCAGACCTTACAGGCTCTCTAAAAATGGATGCTTTTCAAAAGGCACATCCCGAAAGATTTTTTCAAGCGGGTATTGCAGAAGCAAACATGATGGGCGTTGCTGCAGGTTTAACCATTGGTGGATGGATTCCTTTTACAGGTACTTTTGCAAATTTTAGTACGGGTAGGGTGTACGACCAAATTAGACAATCGATTGCCTATAGCCATAAAAACGTAAAGATTTGTGCTTCACATGCCGGCTTAACACTTGGAGAAGATGGGGCAACCCACCAGATTTTAGAAGACATTGGCTTGATGAAAATGCTACCTGGCATGACCGTTATTAACCCATGTGACTATAATCAAACTATGGCAGCAACCCTTGCAGTTGCCAAGCATCAAGGTCCTGTTTATTTAAGGTTTGGACGACCTGCAGTGCCTAATTTTACGCCAGAAAATCAAACCTTTGAAATTGGCAAGGCAGTAATGCTAAATGAGGGAAAAGATGTAAGTATTTTTGCCACAGGACATTTGGTTTGGAAAGCCATTCAGGCTGGTGAAAAACTTGCTGAAATGGGCATAGATGCAGAGATTATTAATATTCATACCATTAAGCCTCTTGATGAAGATGCGATTTTAAAGTCGATTACCAAAACAGGTTGTGCCGTGAGTGCAGAAGAACACCAAATGAATGGTGGTTTAGGTGATAGCATCGCACAATTATTGGCTAGAAGAATGCCAGCACCTTTAGAAATGGTTGCAGTAAATGATAGCTTTGGCGAAAGCGGAACCCCAGATGAATTAATGAAAAAATATGGCTTAGAGGCAGATAATATTGTGGCGGCTGTGCTTGAGGTTTTAAAACGTAAATAATAGGATGAAGACTAGGTTACGAAACATTTCCATTGGCGTTGGGATTATTCTTGTCATGCTTCAGTTTGTTAGGCCAGCTTTAAATCTTGGCAGTGTAGAAGGTAAAGATGATATTGGTCATACCGTTGCCGTACCAGCAGAAATACAATCAATATTGAAAAGAAGTTGCAACGATTGCCATAGCAATTCAACAATTTATCCTTGGTATGCTAGCATTCAACCCATTGGGTTATGGCTTCAGCACCATGTAGACGAAGGAAAGGCAGAACTTAATTTCTCTATGTTTAATTTGTATTCAGACAAGAGAAAGGCCCACAAAATGGAAGAGATTGTTGAGATGGTAGAATCTCATGAAATGCCCTTAAACTCTTATACTTGGATACACAAGGAGGCCATACTTTCACCTGACGATAAAATAGCATTAAAAGAGTGGGCTATGATTTCATTTGCGAGCATTAAAGCGAAGCCGTAAGCATCAATTTAAGTTTTAGCACACCTGCCACTGTTAGGGCATCTTGGTAATTTCCGATCATCACTTGTTGGAATAATTCTTCAAATGGAATTTTCTTAACTTGTAATTCCTCTGTTTCTTCGGGTGCCGAGTTAACATAAGTAAGTCCGCGTGCCACAAATATAATGGCATGCTCATCGGTGGCAGAATTACTCAAATCCATTTCTAGAATTTTCTCCCAATTGCGCGCTTCGATGCCACATTCTTCTAATAATTCTCGCTTGGCTGATTCCAGCGGATCAATGCCAATTATTCCGCCCCCTTCTGGTATTTCCCAGCTGTATTTTTTTAATGGATAGCGGTATTGACCCACCACCCAAGTATGATTGTTTTCATCTAATGGAATAATACCAATGGCCAGGTTTTTAAAATGAACAATTCCATAGATACCTTCTGATCCGCCTGGTGTAATCACTTCCTGATGATGCACCTCAATCCAATTGTTTTGATAGGCGATGGTGTCACTTTTTTGTTGCCAGGGGTTTTTGTGTTCATCAATTGGTTTCATGGCACAAATAAAATTAAATTTACTTAGCTGCTTCCAATTCCTGAAAAATTTCTTATCAATACTCAACTAAATTGATAATTTTGAGTAGGATGAGAAAAGTAAGCTTGCGAAGTAAGTTGGTGTTTGTGTGCCTCACATTTGTGGTGCTTTTTAATTTTCCTTTACTGCAAATTTTCAATCTTCAACGCTTTGTTTTGGGCATTCCACTGCTTTATTTTTACTTATTTTTTTTGTGGTTTGTGATGCTGTTATTGTTGTATATTTTATTTATCAATAGGAATGATCAATAGTTGGGTACTTATTGGTATTTCTTTAGGATATTGGGTATTGCTTTTTGCAATTGCTTGGGGTGCTGAGCGACTTAAATTAACTGGAAAAAGTTTGAGCAATAGTCCATATGTTTACTCACTTACATTGGCTGTTTATTGCACCGCTTGGACTTTCTATGGCAGTATTGGAAAAGTTAAAGATGGGGGAATTGATTTTTTAGCAGTTTATATTGGTCCAACACTTATGGCTGTGCCATCGTGGTTTATATTGAAGAAGATTATTAGAATTTGTAAGGCTCAACAAATAAGCACCATTGCCGATTTTATCTCCTCACGGTATGGTAAAAACTTAAGTCTAGCAGCTTTGGTTACGGTATTCTTATTTTTTGGCATTATTCCCTATATCTCTTTACAACTAAAAGCAATTTCTGAAAGCTTTAATCTGCTTACCCAGTCAGGGCAATTTATTGGCATTCCTAAGGGGCTCTCTATTTTTGGTAACACAGCCCTAATTATGGCAATTGGTATGGCCGTATTTGCTGTTTTATTTGGAACCAGACGCATAGAAACCTCCGAAAAACATGAAGGTATGGTAGCGGCTGTAGCTTTTGAGTCGTTAATTAAGTTAATTGCATTTATTGCGGCTGGACTCTTTGTTTGTTATGGCGTATTTGATGGATTTGGCGATATATTTTCAAAAGCAAATCAAGTGCCTTCTTTGCAAAAATTATTTACTTTACCAGAAGAAGGCGGCTATGCAAATTGGTTTTGGACTTGCGCTCTAAGTGGCATGGCAGTAATTTTTCTACCAAGACAATTTCAGGTTGCGGTTATTGAAAATACCAATGAAAAACATTTAAATAAATCCATTTGGCTGTTTCCCTTGTATCTTTTATTAATTAATATTTTTGTTTTGCCTATTGCCTTTGGTGGGCAATTAATTTTTAACAATGTTGGCGTTGATTCTGATTATTTAATCCTCGATATTCCTCTATTATTTAATCAAAAGGCACTTGCATTGTTGGTTTTTATCGGCGGCTACGCCGCCGCAACAGGCATGATTATCGTAGAAACCATTGCCCTTAGCACTATGTTTAGCAATCACCTAGTAATCCCTATGCTACTGGCAATGGACCCTAGCAATGCCAAATTGCATGATAACTTAAGCCGCATCATTATCCAATCTAGACGTGTTGGTATTATCTTCATCCTAACTGCTGCCTATTTATATTACAAAGCAATCAGTGGGCATTATTCTTTGGTTTCCATCGGACTAATTTCTTTTGTCTCAGTAGCACAATTAATGCCCGCAATTATAGGTGGTATTTTTTGGAAAAAGGGCAATAAGTTAGGTGCCTTAGTAGGCTTAATTTTAGGCTTTTCTATTTGGTTTTATACCTTGGTAATTCCTTCTTTAGCAGGTACTGCTTTTATCTCAGACCACTTTGTATTAACTGGTCCATATCAAGTGTGGTGGTTAAAACCCTATGCCTTATTTGGTTTGCATGGTTTTTCGCCAATTGTTCATAGTTTGTTTTGGAGTATGTTACTCAATGTTTCTGCATATGTAGGGTTTTCAGTGTTTTCGGATCAAACCGTAACCGAGCAAAACCAAGCAGAGATATTTGTTGAAGTAAACCGCTATGCACCACTTTTAGAGAGCACAAGCTCATGGAAAGGCACTGCTTACATGCCAGACATTACTTCTTTATTGGCTAATTTTTTGGGTTCGGTTCGAACCAACCAAGCGCTCAATGCCTTTGCGCAAAGAAATAATATTAACCTTAATGAGAATAAAGCCGACCCTAAGTTGGTAGCCTATGCTGAACGTGTTTTATCGGGTATCATTGGTTCAGCATCTGCTCGTATAATGGTTTCTGCTACCGTTAAGGAAGAAGAGTTAAAGATTGATGAACTCTTAAATATCTTGAAAGAATCGCAACAATTAATGCGATTAAACAAAGAGTTAACCCGTAAAACAGAAGAACTTGAAAGAGCCAGAAATGAACTTGAAAGTGTAAATAGCCGATTAAAAGAACAAGACGAGTTAAAAGATGATTTTTTAACCACAGTAACCCATGAGTTAAGAACACCCATTACCTCTATTCGTGCATTTTCTGAAATTATTTTTGACAATGATGATTTAGAAGCCGAGGAAAGAAAGCAGTACATAAGCATTATTATTAAAGAGACAGAAAGAATTTCTCGCTTAATTTCTCAGGTGTTAGACTTAGAAAAATACGATTCTGGCAAACAAAAGTTAGTTATTCAGGAGGTAAATTTACAAGGGTTGGTAGAACAAAGTTCAATCGCCGTTGATCAATTATTGCGTGAAAAGGGAATTATACTCATCAAAGACTTTAGTCCATCTGTAACCGCAGTTTTTTTGGATGAAGATAAAATTCAACAAGTGCTTATTAACTTGCTATCCAATGCGATTAAATTTACAACAGATGAAATAGTATTGAAGTTGCGATATACAGAAACACATTGGAGGTTGTATGTAGAAGATAATGGTCCTGGTATTCCACAAGAATTAAAGGAACTTATTTTTGAGAAGTTCTATCAAGCCAAAAATCAAACCATTAGAAAGCCCAAAGGCAGTGGCTTAGGCTTAGCCATTTCTAAGCGCATAATGGAGTTGCATCAAGGTAATTTGGTCTTAATAGATAATCCTGCAAAAGGAGCTGTGTTTCTATTGGAGGTTCCGTTTAATCCCTTAAATTTGCAATACAATGAACAGTCATAAGAGAGTTTTGATTGCCGATGATGAGCCTAATATCTTATTGTCATTGGAGTTCTTAATGCGTAAGAAAGGCTTTGATGTTTTTATTGCTAGAAATGGTTCAGAAGCCATGGAAATAATAAAAAAGCAAAAGCTTGATGTGGCTGTTTTAGATATTATGATGCCAGATATCGACGGTTATCAAATTTGTAAGTATATCAAAGAGCATGAGGCTTATGCCAATTGTAAAGTGCTATTTTTATCTGCAAAATCTAAAGAGGCTGATATTGAAAAGGGCTTTGCTACTGGTGCCGACGCCTATGTAACAAAACCATTTTCTACACGTGATCTCATGCAACGTGTGCTGGATTTATGCCAATAAGTTGCTATATGTAATTAGCAAAAAAAGACAAGGAAATGCCATTTGAGCTTCCTTACTTTGAATGAGAAAATGATTTAACGATTAATTTACAGTCTTATGTTACCACTCATTCAATCTTTTGAAGCCTATCAAGAAGCCTATCAAAAAAGTATTACCAACCCAGAAGAATTTTGGGCAGAAATTGCACAAAGTTTTCAATGGAAAAAAAGCTGGGAACAAGTTCTAAAATGGAATTTTGAAGAACCCAAAGTTGAATGGTTTTTAGGGGGTAAACTCAATATTACAGAAAACTGTTTAGACCGTCATGCCGTTACACGCTCAGAACAAACTGCCATTATTTGGGAGCCAAATGATCCTAAAGATGCCATAAGGAAAATTACTTACGGACAATTATATTCAGAGGTAAAAAAGTTTGCCAATGTATTATTAAGTCTAGGTGTTAAAAAAGGAGATAGAGTTTGTATTTACATGCCAATGGTGCCAGAAGCGGCGGTTGCCATGCTAGGATGCGCTAGAGTGGGCGCAATCCATTCGGTGGTTTTTGCAGGATTCTCTTCCCAATCTTTGGCTGATAGAATGAATGATGCTGAGTGTAATTTATTAATTACTGCAGATGGCATGATTAGAGGCGAAAAGAAAATTGAACTCAAGCAAATTGCAGACGAAGCCATGTTGCTTTCTCCTTCAGTAAAAAAATGTGTGGTTTTTAATCACAAGAACTTTTCTATTGGTATGCGTGCAGAAAGAGATTTTTTCTGGGCCGATCTAATGAGCGATATTTCTGCTGCGCACCTTGCCGAAGAAATGGATGCTGAGGATCCTTTGTTTATTTTATACACTTCGGGTTCAACAGGCAAACCTAAAGGAGTTTTGCATACTACTGCTGGTTATATGGTTTATGTAGCCTATACTTTTAAAAATGTATTTCAATACCAAGACGCTGATGTGTTTTGTTGCACTGCCGATATCGGTTGGGTAACAGGTCATAGTTATATAGTATATGGCCCGCTTTTAAATGGGGCAACAACCCTCATGTTCGAAGGAATTCCTTCTTACCCAAATCCAGGCAGGTTTTGGGAAATGATAGACAAACACAAAGTAAATATCTTTTACACGGCTCCCACTGCCATTCGATCTTTGGAAGTTTTTGGCGAAGAACCATTTGTTGGCAAAGACCTTAGTTCTTTAAAAGTTTTAGGTTCTGTGGGTGAACCTATCAACGAAGAAGCATGGAACTGGTACCATAAAAATGTAGGCAAAGGCAATTGCCCAATTGTAGATACTTGGTGGCAAACCGAAACTGGTGGCATCCTTATTTCTCCTTTGGCTAATATTACCAAACTAAAACCTGCCTTTGCCACACTTCCTTTGCCTGGCGTTCAATTGGCCATTGTAGATGAAAAGGGAGTAGAAATTGATGGTAATAATGTAGAAGGAAACCTATGTTTAAAATTTCCTTGGCCAGGTATGTCTCGCTCTCTGTATGGCGACCATGAGCGTTTTAGACAAACCTATTTTAGTACCTACCCAGGCAAGTATTTTACAGGTGATGGATGTAAACGAGATGAAGACGGGTACATCAGAATTACTGGTAGGGTAGATGATGTCATAAATGTAAGCGGACACCGAATAGGAACAGGCGAAGTGGAAGATGCCATTAATGAGCATGGATACGTAATTGAAAGTGCTGTGGTAGGATACCCGCACGACATCAAAGGACAAGGCATTTGGGCTTTCGTAATTTGTGATAGAGAACATCATTCATATGAAGAACTATGCTCAGAAGTAAAGTCACATGTTAGCCAAGTCATTGGGCCATTTGCTCGTCCAGATCGAATTCAAGTGGTTAAAGCTTTACCCAAAACCCGCTCAGGAAAAATTATGCGCCGCATCTTGCGTAAAATTGCAGAAGGCGATACTTCCAACCTTGGAGATACCAGCACACTCATTGATCCAAGTGTTGTAGATGTAATTAAAACCGGGGCAGAGGGAATTAGGTAGATAAACTACAAACTATCCGCTTTGGCCACATCAAAGTTGAATTTTTCTTTGAGTTCGGCAACCGTATATTTTACCACTTTTACTTGCATGGTTATATTACTAAGTGGCCTGTCTAGTTCATTTTTCGGCTGTGTAGAAATGGTATAAGCTGTATCCAACCCTCTAATTACTTGTCCAAATACAGTATAATTCATATTTAAGTTGGCTGTGCCATTTTTATTGCTCACAATATAAAATTGAGAACCACTAGAAGCCTTGGCTGGATTATTAGTTCTGGCAGCTCCTAATGCGCCATAAACATGTTTTAAACTTGATTTAAATTCAGCTGGAATGGTATAGCCAGGACCTCCTGAGCCATCATTAGTAGTATCTGCATCTTTACTGTTTGGATCACCACCCTGTATTACAAAATCTTGAATAATGCGATGAAATGTCATCCCATTAAAATATCCCGAATCGGCTAAGGCTAAGAAATTTTTACGATGCAAGGGTGTTTGTTTATATAACCAAATATGCATGGGGCCAAAGCTTGTGTTTAATTCTATAATAGACTCTTTGGCAACTTCTGAGGGTGTTTCTAACACTATAGTTGTGTTTTCTTTTTTACACGCAATTAGCCAAATAAAGGATAGCGATATTAGAAAAGTAGATAGTTTCATTTTGTTTATTTGAAGTAAAAATAATAAAATTTGTCGACTTACAACTAATCCTATTTGTTTCAACAACTCATCTTTAAATTCATACGCTTCATCGGTATTAGGTGGGCTAAATAAACTTACATAAACATATTTGTACCATCAAATAACAATAATATGTTAAAACCTATTTTACAAAAGAATCTATTAGCAGCCTTGTTAACACTTCTAACTATGATGTTTGCTGTAGTATTAAGTGCACAAACCCCAGTGGCCACACAAACTGTGCGAGGAAGAATCCTTGACCAAGAAAGTAAGCAACCCTTAATTGGGGCAACCGTTACCATAAATGGTGAGGTAAACAAAGGGAGCGTAACTGATGTCGATGGTAATTTTAAAATTGAAAAAGTGCCTGTTGGTCGCCGCACCCTAAAAATTACCTATATCGGCTACGAACCTCTAACTATTCCAGATGTTATTGTAACCGCAGGTAAAGAAGTTGTGTTGAACCTAAGCATGTCGGAGTCGGTAAATAAAATGTCTGAAGTTACCATCACCTATGACCGCAAGAAAGACCGTACTGTAACCAATAATGAAATGGCTGTGGTTAGTTCCCGCTCCTTTAACCCAGATGATACCAAGAAATTCGCCGGCGCATTAGGCGACCCTAGCAGGATGGCTGCAAATTTTGCAGGGGTAATCTCTGGTAATGATAGTAGAAATGATATTGTAGTAAGAGGAAACTCACCAAGCGCCATGCTTTGGCAAATGGAAGGTGTTAATATTCCAAACCCAAATCATTTTGGTTCAAACTTTAACACCGGTGGTCCTGTGAGTATGCTAAACGCTAATAACATTGCAAAAAGTGATTTCTTTACGTCTGCCTTTCCTGCACAATATGGAAATGCAAATGGTGGGGTGTTCGACTTAAGTCTTAGAGAAGGGAATAATGAGAAAAGGGAGTTTATCACGCAAGTGGGTTTTAATGGGTTTGAACTTGGAGCCGAAGGTCCCTTTAGTAAAAATAGCAAAGCCTCTTATGTATTTAATTACCGCTATTCTACTTTGGCATTGATGCAAGATGCAGGTATCAATGTGGGTACTGGCGCAGCAACGCCACTCTATCAAGATATGAATTTTAAAATTACAGTTCCTACTAAAAATAAAGGCAAATTTAGTGTTTGGGGAATGGGTGGAATTAGCTCCATCGACCTCCTCGGTCGTGATGTAGACACCACAGAAATCAACTTTTATGGAGCAAGAGATGAAAATACTTTACCACGCTATAGGGCTGGGGTAGTGGCCGCTTCTTATGAAAAAAGTTTGAACCAAAAAACCTGGGCAAAGCTTACCCTTGCAGCAGGTGGCAATTCCAATTATTATACGGTGGATAGCATAGATTACATTGCTGATGCCAACTATAGAAGAGGGGAAGGAAACTTTTCTGATGTTAAATATTCTGCCATCTTAAATATTACCCATAAAGTAAATGCAAAAAATGCCATTCATTTAGGTGCAAACCACGATGTATCTTATTTCAATTATTTTAATAAAGACGTTTATAATTTTGGAACCATTGACACAGTTAGGGTCAAACAAAACGGGTATATAAATTTATCACAAGCCTATGTGCAATGGAAACATAGATTTACGGCCCGTTTAAGTGCCAATGCAGGTTTGCATTTTCAATATTTTGACGTGAATAAGCAGTTTGTGGCTGAACCAAGAGCGGGTATTAGGTATGCCATTAACGAGAAACAAAGTATCAATGCTGGCTATGGTCTCCATCACCAAAACATGCCCACCTATAATATTTTTGTTAGAAATGCTTTGGGTCAGGAAACCAATAAAGATGTTAAATTCACACAAAGCAATCACTTTGTTTTGGGGTACGAAAATACCTTTTCACCAATGTGGAAATTAAAAACCGAAGTGTACTATCAGCTATTAAGCAAAGTACCAGTAAGTAGCTATTCTTCTTCCTTTTCTATGCTAAACGTGGGCGCAGCCTTTGTACCAAGCGACGAAAATAATTTGGTGAACAGTGGCTCAGGAACCAACTACGGTTTAGAGTTAACCTTAGAAAGGTTTTTTAACAAAGGATTTTATATGTTGCTCACAGGTTCATTGTTCGAAAGCAAATACAAAGGAAGCGATGGCATCGAACGAAATACAGCTTTTAACACTGGCTATGCTGCCAATTTATTAGCAGGAAAAGAAATCGCTATTGGGAAAAAAGGAAATGTGGTTTATGGCAACTTTAAAGCCAGTAGAATTGGTGGAAGGTATTTTACACCTCTCAATTTAGAGGCTTCAAAAGAAGCTGCCCGTCCAGTATTTGATTATAGCAAACCCTTCTCAGAGAAGCAATCCGACTATTTTAGAATCGACCTAAAAATTGGATGGAGGAGAGACTTTAAGAAAAGCTCTATGGAGTTTGCTGTGGATTTACAGAATGTAACCAATCATCAAAATATCTTTTCGCAAGGTTATAACAAATACACAAATACAATCTCCTACGAATACCAAACAGGCTTTTTCCCAGTACCTATGTTTAGGTATACTTTTTAACTGTATTTTATCTATCTAAAAGCTGCCTCAACAATAACCTTGAGGCAGTTTTTTTTGGTAATGTGATTTAAGAAATTATCTGCAAACTGATGGACAACTGTTTTCCACCCAAGGTTTAATTACAAAGCCAATGCTTGGCAAAAAGTGATAATCGATGCTATGGAGATTTATACCGCCAGACGACTTCCCATCTAAATGGTCGTTGACAGTTATGCCATTGCTCAATTCAAACAAAATTGAAATGTTTTGATTAAGCCTAACCAAGCTTCCTAAACTTATTACAAACATTGGTTCTATGGCCATGTTTTCTGTGCTAAACTTTTGACGATTCGTATTTTCTGCGGTTCTATAATTCCCGCTGATAAACCTTATACCAGCACCAAGTCCATAATAGGGATTGAACGTTTTGGCCAGTTTAGCATTAAATTGATTACACTGCATAGTTATTAGTAACATCCTAAAACCCCTGTTAAGCGCATTGCTATCTATTTGTTTATAACCCCAAATCCCATGGGTATAATTAACTCTAACCATAGAATTTTGGCGAAGTTCGTATCCTATCCCTACACCACTTTGTAAAAAAGGCTTTTTAAATTGGGTTAAGGTGTGACCCCAGTCGCCTATATAATCGCTTTTACCTCCATGTAGCCTAAATGCAATTTTATGCTGGGGCTTTTGAGCGGCGCAAGTAAATAACTTATTATTAAAAGTGGGTAGTATAAATGGGGCTAAAGTGAACAGTAAAGATCTTGAAATCCTTTTAAAAAAGGGTTTACGCATAAATACTTAATCAATAAATTTATATAAGAAAATGAAGCCTGAAAAGGCAAAATGAATGGCATGGGTGAAATAGAATTATTTCACCCGAATTTCAATCTACCCTTTGAAATTGCCATTTACATTTTGATTCTGAAGTGTTCCTAAAATGCAGGTTTGATAGGTTGGTTGATGCCTTTTAAAAACAGCTGGTTAACGGCTATGAAGTTAACACAGTTTTACCCTACAAAATCAGTGGTTGTAGTTAGGTGAATAGTCACTTTTATTAATTAATTGCAATGTTTCTCTTGCTGATTTACCTTCATTTTTAGTTGGGTTTTTTGCAGACAATGCAAAAATTAAATTGATAAATAAGGAAACCACCAACAAGCATAATAAACATAAGGAAATGAAATTATACCTGTCAATTGGCCAAAGATTATGATAAGTAAGTAATGCGCTGAATTGGAGTATAAATACAACAAACTGCTTAAATGAGAAAATTAGTTTCATGTTTTGTTTAATTATTAGTTAGTTTTTTTATTTCTTTTTATCTTTTTTTATTTACCAAATTTTATCCTTTGTGTTGGCAAAGGCGAGCATTATATTAATGATGATTGCTATGCTAAAAATTGTTAAAAGGATAAGTCTCGTAAATAAGTAACCTCCTAAACTTTCAGCGGTAACCAGCCAACCTATCATGATAGATTGAATGATTAGTATCAGCAGTTGAATAATTGAAAAATATAATTTCATATAGCTTTTGTTCAATGCAAGATTAAAACAGTCAGCTTTTCCCATTCATAAACATTATTTCAATTGTCTATAGATTTATTACATGCATCATGTAAATAGATTTTAATAAGTTGAAGAAGTTTGAATATGGAATAGAATTAATTCTATTGCTTATTACTGACCATTCTATGTTTACTTGAACCAAGGATTACTTAATTGCCACCACTATTTCTTGTATGAATCAACAATTACTAAATCCTGCTTTTTTTAATGCAGACATGCTGCTAAATTTCAACCTTAGCTATGGGCTTAAGTTTTATGGAATGTCAGCGCGTATAAATGAATGCCGCCCTTATAAATTATATAAAAAAAAGGCGGCCGATTTATATTACATAAAATCATCACATCAGTTTTTTAATTTAACAGACGATGGCATCCTGTATAAAAGGGATGATTTGATTTGCATATTTATACGCAATCAAACAAGTTTAATTTTGCTGCTTCAAAAGGATGTCGTTATTTATCATCTCTTAACTGCCGAAGAGGTATTTGACTTTCTGCGAACCTTTGAAATTTGTTGGGTAATGGCTGATGAAAATACACTCATACAGCCAAAGGCTATTAAACATATTGAAGTGGATTCAAATTTTTGTTTTGAAGTATGTTTAACAAATAATTTAAAGCTTAAGTTTCTTAACCTCTGTGTGCCCTCAAAGTATTTGGCCATGTTGCCAAAATATAGAATCCCAAAAGCTAATAATTGTGGTTTTACCCCTTCCGAAACCTATAAGTTCAATCGTATATTATGATTTTCCAAAAACATGCACCTAGAATTTGCCCTGAATGCCAGAATTGGGATTTAGAAAATTGTGCCCTTCCTTGGCCCTATAAATGGCTTTCAAATTGGTTCAATCTAAAAGCAAAAAAATGTAGAAAGTGCTTTGTCGTTTACGTTTACGCGCCAAATTGAATGATAATTTTGATTCATTTATTTGCACTCGAAATTATTCTATAATACTCGGCCAGTAATTCTATAATTTACTTTTTAAGAGAAGGCTAAATTGCCTGAAAATAGCTATACTATGCACTTTAATTTTTTCACTATGGATTTAAATAGTGATACTTTATTTTTTGATCGAAATTTGAGATTAGGCTTGAAGTATTTTCATAAAGAAATTTCACTTTCAGACCTTTCAAAAATTAAGTTTAGTAAAAAATTGGGGATAGAATTATACTCTTATAATGTACAGCATGTTTTAAACATAATCAATGATCCCGAAGATTTGCTGCGCATGACAGAGCTCGTTTGTATTTTTTGTTTGAATGAATGCTCCATCATTATTATGTTTTATCAAGGTTTTAAATCCTATCACTTTAATTGTTTGGCAGAATTGCAAAATTTTATTGCCATGTGTCAAATTAATTGGGTCTTAGGTGATCAAAATATATTTATCCATCCTTCTGCCATCGATTATATAAATAATACAGAAGAAACTTATCTCGAAGTGAGTTTTAAAAATGGCTTATTCCTTCATTTCGAAACCCTATTTTTAACAAAACAGTTTCAGTATCTCTGCTACTTACCTTGGCATGGCTGCACAATCATTAGCAGCTCCCCTCCCGAACTTTTGCAGTATAAATGCACCCCTTTGAGATTATTTTAGTTTTTTGAGAAGTAGTTTTTACCCTCACTTTTGTTTGCTGCAATGAATTAAAAGCTCCCAAGTAATTTTTGTTTACTTAAACAAACAAAATACATAGAAATAGCGCAAGGTGTTATATTAGTGGCTTTATAACACCATGCAAAAACTCCTTTTTCTTTTTGTTCTCCTAGCCAATACCCTTTTACTCTCTGCCCAAACTTCGGGTAAAGTTACCAAGGTGGCAGACGGAGATACTTTTACCTTAATTGACAGTTACGGAAAAATTTCTAAGATTAGGTTATACGGAATAGACAGCCCTGAACTCAACCAACCTTTTGGAAAGGATGCCAAGCGTTTCACCACAGGCCTAATTCTAAACCAAACTGTATTCATTGAAAAGATTTCTAAAGACCGAAATGGCCGTATAGTTGCGAAAGTTTACTACAGTAATAGGCAAAGCCTCAACGAAGAATTGCTTAGAAAAGGCATAGCATGGCATTTTACCAAATATGACAAAAGCAAATCTTATGCAACCCTAGAGAAACAAGCTAGATTAGCAAAACTTGGCTTGTGGGGCTTTGCAAACCCTATTGCACCTTGGGATTGGCGCAAGCGAAAAAAATTATAAAATCTTTATGTTTATCAAGCTAATTTGCTTCACAAAATTTAACTGTGAATTTATTAGCTACCAGACAATATTCGCTTAAATGGCAATTTTTTATTTGCCTCTGCTTTGTATTACTTACTGCTTTGATTTGTTTCTTTAGCTCGCCATTAATTGGCCATACGGTTATTGCACTTATCATGCTGCTTTCAGTTTCTTTTCTGGCTATGCTGTTTGATATTCTTCCAGTGTTGTTCTCTGCTGTTTTAAGCGCACTTACTTGGAACTATTTCTTTATTCCTCCTCGCTTTACTTTCCACATAGATAAGGCGCAAGATGTATTAATGTTCTTACTTTATTTTGTAATTGCTTTGGTAAATGCTGTCTTGTCTTTCAAAATTAGAAAGGCTGAAAGTAAAGCCAGAGATAAAGAAGAAAAGGAGAAAACCATTAAACTATATAATACCTTGCTCAATACACTTTCTCATGAATTAAGAACCCCAATTGCCACCATAATTGGCGCCATAGATACACTACAAATTTCAACAAATAAGCTTTCACCCTTGCAACAATCCGAATTATTAAATGAAATGGATAAGGCCAGTGTGCGCTTGAACCGCCAAGTAGAAAATTTATTAAATATGAGCAGACTAGAAAGTGGTTTTCTTAAAATAAAAAGAGATTGGTGCGATGGCAATGAGTTAATATATGCAGTTATTCAGAAACAAGAGCAAGTTTTTCAGACTAGGTTTCGGTTTGAACCCAATGAAAAGCTCCCTTTGTTTAAATTAGACAGTGGATTAATTGAGCAAGTATTGCAGAATTTATTTCACAATGCCATACAATATACCCCACATGATGCGCCCATTGAGATTGTGATAAAAGCAGAAAATCTAAATTGTATTATTACAGTAAGAGATCATGGAAGTGGGTTTCCTACATCAGAACTTGAAAGTGTTTTTGAGAAATTTTATAGATTGCCACATAGCAAAGCAGGTGGCAGTGGACTTGGTTTGTCTATCGTTAAAGGATTTGTGGAGGCACATGAAGGGGAAGTATTATTAGAAAATAACCCCGATGGGGGCGCTATCTTTACCTTAATCATTCCCGCAGAAACATCATTTATAAGCAACTTAAAAAATGAATAAGGCAGAAATTTTAATCATAGATGATGAACCCCAGATTAGGAAGCTCCTCGAAATTGCACTTGAAAGCAACGATTATAAAGTATTACAAGCAAGCAGTGGAAAAGAGGGCTTGGTTCAAGCCGCTACCCACCCACCTGAATTAATAATTCTCGATCTTGGCTTGCCAGATAAAAGCGGACATGAAATTTTAAAAGCACTCCGCACCTGGTATAATAAGTCCATTCTTATTTTATCGGTTCAAAACAACGAAACAGACATTGTAGCTGCTTTGGATGCAGGCGCTACTGACTATTTAACAAAACCCTTTAGAACCGCAGAATTACTTGCCCGTATTCGAGCTGCCATTAGAAGAAATCAATTGCCAGACGATTCCCCGCAAATACAAAGTGGGAGCCTACAAATAGACTTAATTGCAAGAACTGTTAAAAAGAATCAAATGCTTGTTAAGCTTACCTCCACTGAGTTTAACCTGCTGGCATTATTTGCAAAAAACGAAGGCAGAGTGCTCACCCATCAATTTATCTTAAAAGAAATTTGGGGCCATGCCTATTATTCCGAAACCCAATACCTCCGAGTTTTTGTTGGTACGCTGCGGAAAAAGATTGAAGATAATCCCAATCAACCGGCACATATTATTACAGAAAGTGGCGTAGGGTACCGTTTTAGTTAATTCCTTTTATCTTTATAATTTCTTTATGTAAAGCCGCATTACCTTTACTTTTTGGCAATAAGATTTGCATCAACTTTGTGCCCCATATGGAAAATGCAAATCATTCACTTAAAGACAAAATTTCTGCTGCCACTTTATTAGTTGCCCTAGGCATCATTTATGGAGATATTGGTACGAGTCCGCTTTACGTTTTAAAAGCAGTTGTGAGCACTAACCCCCTTAATGAACAACTTATTTATGGGGGTATTTCTTGTGTATTTTGGACCATCACCTTTCAAACCACCTTTAAATATATTTACCTTACCCTTAAAGCCGATAACAATGGAGAAGGCGGGATTTTTTCTTTGTATGCCCTCGTTCGACGCTATGGAAAATTCTTGGTAATCCCAACCATTTTAGGTGCTTCTACCTTATTAGCCGATGGGATCATTACACCACCAATTTCTGTCTCTTCTGCTATTGAAGGCCTAGGAAATGTGGAGGGATTGGCACATATCCCCACTGTTCCAATTGTCATTGCCATTTTATCTGGTTTATTTTTCTTTCAACGCTTTGGAACGCATAAAGTAGGGGCAATTTTCGGCCCTGCCATGTTGGTGTGGTTTTTAATGTTAGCCAGTTTAGGTTTGAGCCAAATTGTGCATTATCCGCAAATATTAAAAGCATTAAATCCTGCTTATGCACTTTCATTTCTAACCCACTATCCAAATGGTTTTGTTTTATTGGGTGCAGTGTTTTTAGCCACTACGGGTGCTGAGGCTTTATATTCAGATTTAGGGCATTGCGGGCGCAAAAATATTAGGATTACTTGGCTATTAGTTAAAACTAGCCTCATGCTTAATTATATGGGCCAGGCTGCATGGCTTATGAATCTTGGAGAAGGTGCCTTATTAGCAGGTAGAAACCCTTTCTTCGAAATTATGCCGCCGTGGTTCTTATTAATTGGAATTGCCATTGCCACCATGGCTGCTATTATTGCATCTCAAGCCCTTATTAGTGGTAGTTATACCCTAATTAATGAAGCTATGAATTTAAATTTTTGGCCAAGAGTAGCTGTAAGGCAACCCTCAGAAGTAAAAGGACAAATTTATATACCAAGTGTAAATATCATGCTTTGGTTGGGCTGCATTATGGTGGTGCTGTTTTTTAGAAACTCCTCTAACATGGAGGCCGCCTATGGTTTAGCCATTACCATTACCATGATGGTAACAACCTATTTGCTTACTTACTTTCTCCTCTTTAGGTTGCGTTGGAATAAGTTTCTTGTATCGGTTTTACTTCTTTTGTTTGCTAGCATTGAAATTACCTTCTTTATTGCCAACATTCATAAGTTTCCAGAAGGAGGTTATATTACCTTGTTTATTTCTGCCTTCTATATATTTATAATGTATTCTGTTTATTCAGGCAGACGCATCTCCAATCGCTTTACCAAGTTTGTAGATTTAGGTGCCCATGCTCCAGCCATTAGCGAGCTAAGTGAAGATGATCAAATTCCGAAAACTGCCACTCATTTAATTTACCTTACCAAGGCCAATAGCCGTCATGAAATAGAAGAAAAAATAATTAAATCAATCTTTGCAAAAAATCCTAAAAGAGCAGATGTTTATTGGTTTTTGCACATTCATAGAACGGCCGAACCTTATACCTTAAATTATGATGTTTCTGAATTAATAGATGATAAAGTAATTAAGGTTAATATCAATGTAGGATTCAGAATTCAACCCAGAACAGAGCTTTATTTTAAAAAGATTGTTCAGGAGCTTATTCAAAATAAAGAACTCAATTTGCACATGCGCCCTGATGGTTCTACCAAATACAACAATGAACCCGATTTTAAATTTGTCGTGATAGAAAAGTTTCTTTCTGTAGAAAATGAATTTGCCCTCGGCGATGGCATTTTACTCAATACCTATTTCCTCTTAAAACACCTTGGCCTTAGTGATGAGAAAGCTTTCGGCCTAGATAAATGTGATGTAATCATTGAACATATTCCCTTGGTATATCAACCAATTAGCAATGTTACTTTAACCAGGAAGTAAGAGGAAGCCAATTGTATAAGCTCATTCGGCTCAACTTGAATCCTCAATCTACTCAAAAATAAATGCAATTTGGGCTCAAAAAGATATATCGATGAGCCAAATTGCAAAGGATGCTTCAAAAATTGTTCTGCGCGCAAAATATCTTGTCTAGTTTCAAAGAGATTTTATGACTCAAGTTGAGTTTGTGGTGAAAACCTATTTCTAATCATGACAAAATAAAAATTTCTCTTTAACTTGTTGCCATTAATATATTTAATATGGTTGCAAGACGTACTGTAATAAAAACTGGAGCTTCTGCTATATTGGCGTGGCTTGCTAAACCATTAGATGGGTGGGCGCTAGAACCCAAAGTTCCTGCGGTACCAAAGCCCATAATACTTTCCACTTGGAAGTTTGGTTTACAAGCCAATGAAGAGGCTTGGAAAGTGATTGAAAAAAACGGGAATTCTTTAGATGCGGTTGAGCAAGGCGTGATGCTGGTTGAAGCAGACCCCAACGAACGAAGCGTAGGTTATGGCGGCCGCCCCGATAGGGACGGAAATGTTACCTTAGATGCCTGCATCATGGACCATAATGCCAATATCGGTTCTGTGGCTTGCCTGCAACACATTGTTCACCCCATCTCTGTGGCACGTGCCATTATGGAGAAATCGCCACATGTTATGCTGGTTGGCGATGGAGCCCTAAAGTTTGCACTAGAAAATGGTTTCAAGAAAGAAAACCTACTTACAGAGGCTTCTGAGAAAGAATGGCGCGAGTGGCTAAAAACTTCTGAGTATAAACCCATCGTCAACATAGAAAACCACGATACCATTGGAATGATTGCCCTTGATACCAAAGGCAATTTAGCAGGTGCTTGCACCACCAGTGGCATGGCTTTTAAACTGGCCGGCAGGGTGGGAGATTCGCCCATAATTGGTGCCGGACTATACGTGGATGGCGAAGTAGGTGCTGTTACCGCCACAGGTCATGGCGAAGAGGTAATTAGAGTAGTTGGGGCCCACTTGGTTATTGAAATGATGCGCCAAGGGAAAACCCCTAAAAAGGCCTGCAAAGCCGCCGTTGAATTGATCAAGCGAAAGTTTGATTTGCGTCAGAAGCAAACCAAAGACACACAAATTGGCTTTATTGCCATTAATAACCTTGGCGAGTACGGGGCGTTTGCCCTAAGAAAAGGATTTTATTATGCCGTTAAAGATGCCACTGGAAATAAGTTGTACAAAGCCGATTATCTAGTTAAATAATGCCTGCCTTAGAAGTTGCCTGCTTTGAGTATGATGCCGCCATTGCTTCAGCTAACAACGGTGCACACAGAATTGAGTTTGCAGCCGATTATACGGTAGGCGGCATAACACCCAATTTAGAATCGCTTAAGCAAGTGCTCGCAAAGGTTAGGATTCCTGTGCAAGTGCTCATACGCTGCAAACCGGGTAATTTTGTGTATTCAAAGTCAGAATTGTTGCAAATGGAAGCAGACATCAAAGCTGGTGCCGACATGGGCGCAGCTGGTTTGGTATTTGGCTGCTTACTCCCCAATAATACCATAGATGTTGAAGCCAACCAACAACTCCTTGCTGCCGCACAAGGCCTGCCATGCACCTTTCACCGCGCATTTGATATCTTGCCCAATTATAATATTGGGTTGAACCAAATCATTGCGCTTGGGTTTAAAGCCTTGCTCACGGCTGGCTCAAGCATAAACGCCTGGGAGGGCAGAGATACACTGGCGCAACTCTTGGTTCAAACCGAACAAAAAATAGACCTTATTTGTGGCGGTGGCATACGCAGTAGTAACTTACCTCAATTGCTGCAAACTACCAAGGCCAATTGGTTTCACTCGGCTTGCATTACAAGCCAAACTCAAGTGCTGGATATAGCCGAATTAAGCCAAATGCTCGCTATCTTAGCACAAAATGCCGCAGCACATGAACACTAAGTTTGAGATGAGAATTTGGCTGCTCTTATTGCTTTTTTGGCCTGCATTGATAGCAAGCGCACAAAAGAAAGAAGTATTGCTTTCGCAAGGCAAATGGACCTTTACCATTGCCAGTTCAACCATTCATTTTCCTGCCAAAGTTCCCGGCTGTCAGTATGCAGATTTATTGCGCAATGGCATGATTCCAGATCCTTTTGAGGGCAACCATGAAAGCCAGTTGCAAGCCATTGCCAATATTCCTTTTACTTATCAAACTAACTTTGTAGTAAATAAAAATGATCTTGAAACAGCCACCCCCATTTTGTTATTTAAAGGTTTGGATACCTATGCAAAAGTATACCTAAACGGGTACCTAATTTTAACTGCTAATAACATGCACCGCAGCTGGGAATGTGAAGTTAAGCCATGGCTAAAAGAGGGATTAAACACCTTAAGCATTCGGTTTGAACCCAGCCTGGCTGTGACAGAGGCTTTGGCCAAAAAACAAACCTATACTTTACCGGGTGGCGAATATGTTTATGCCAGAAAAGCGGCCTATCAGTTTGGATGGGATTGGGCGCCACGACTATTAACCATGGGAATTTGGAAAGACATTGTTTTGGTTTGGCAAAATAGCAATGCAATTAAACATGCCCAATTTGTATTGCATAGCCTTACAGATACATTGGCCAAAGCAAGTTATAAAGTTGTATTAAAGGCACCAGCAGAAAAAGCCACTACAATTGTGTTAAACCTTAAGAATAATCGCTTAGAAAAAGTATTACAATTGGATAGTGGCCAACAAGAAGCTAGCCTCGATTTTGAAATTGAAAACCCAAACTATTGGTGGTGTAAGGGTATGGGAACTCCTTACTTATATGAGGCAAAAATTCAATTAAAGTTGGCTCATAAATCCTTGGATGAAACCACCACCCGTTTTGGATTAAGAACAATAGAATGGGTGCAAACCCCAGATGATAGTGGAAGCAGTTTTTATGTAAAGTTAAATGGCTATCCCGTATTTATGAAGGGTGCCAATTGGGTGCCTGCCCACAGTTTTTTAAGCGAAGTAAACAATAGCAACTACACCTATTTATTGCAATTGGCCGCCAATGCCAATCTTAATATGTTGCGGGTTTGGGGTGGTGGCATATATGAACAAGATGTGTTTTACCAGCAATGTGATGAGCTAGGTATATTGGTATGGCAAGATTTTATGTTTGCCTGCGCCATGTATCCAGGTGATACCGCCTTTATGGCCAATGTAACCGCCGAAGCAAATGAGCAAATTGTGCGTTTAAGAAACCACCCAAGCTTAGCCTTATGGTGCGGCAATAATGAGTCGGCAGAGGGTTGGCACAACTGGGGTTGGCAAAAGCAATACGGTTATAGCGAAGTAGATTCGGCCACCATTTGGCAACACTACTTAAACATGTTTGAAGGCATATTGCCATCTGCTGTGTCTAAGTTAGATGCCCAACGCTATTACCATCCTTCTTCTCCTGCCAATGGCTGGGGAAGAGCCAAGGCCTATAAGACAGGGGATGTGCACTATTGGGGCGTGTGGTGGGGAGATGAACCTTTTAAGAAATATGAAGAAAAAGTAGGAAGGTTTGTATCAGAATATGGGTTTCAAGGCTTTCCTTCTAATGAGTTGTTGTTAAAGTACCTTCAAAGTTCTCAACTGCATTTTGATTCAATGGCCTTGCGCAACCATCAAAAACACCCAAGAGGTTTTGAACTGATTCGCACCCAATTGCAGAGAGAAGGAATAAGGCCCAGTGACAGTGTATTGATTTTTGCCCAACAATCTAGGCTTTTGCAAGCCAAAGGCATTGAAATGGCCATTGATGCACACCGAAGGAATATGCCTTATTGCATGGGTACTTTATTTTGGCAATGGAATGATTGCTGGCCAGCCATTAGTTGGAGTGCCATCGACTTTTTAGGGAAGCCAAAGCCCGTTTATGAGGCAGTAAAAAGAGCCTTTCAACCTATTAGGCAGCAATGTTTAATTACCAAAGACAGCATCAAATTCTTATTGATTTCAGACCAAGTAGATAGCTTAACTGTCACTGCTAAAATTCAAGTTAAAGATGCCATGGGACAAACACTTTTGGTTCAAACCAAAACCTTAACCATTGGCTGGGGTGTAAATAGCCTGTTGTTGCCAAATGTATATGCATTTATAAATACAAATGATTCAACTCCTATGCTAATGCGCATTGAAGTAAGCAAAGGCAAAACAATGATAGATAGCAGAGATTATCAATTGGGGAATTGGAAAGAAGTTATATTAGAAAAGTAAATTATAAACTATGAAAACTGATTTTATTGAGATTGCCATGCATCAATTCCTAACTTATAAAAGCTTAGGAGAAAAAGCGATGTCACAAGTTGAAGAAGATAATTTGTTTGTGCAAGCGCACCCAGATAGCAATAGCATTGCCATTATTGTGCAACATTTATGGGGCAATATGCGCTCGCGTTGGACCGATTTTTTAACCACAGATGGGGAGAAAGAATGGAGAAAGCGCGAAGAGGAATTTGAGCCTTTATTGCAAACGCGTGCAGCTGTTTTAGAACAATGGGAAGAAGGCTGGAAATGTTTGTTTTCAGCTCTTCAAAACCTAGAAAATACCGACTTATTGCATACTGTTTATATTCGAGGAGAAGCCCATTCTGTTATAGAAGCAATTGCTAGGCAATTAACCCACTATGCTTATCATGTAGGGCAAATAGTTTTTATTGCTAGAATGTTAAACACTGCAGATTTTAAATCGCTTTCAATCCCAAAAGGAGGCACAGCTGCTTATAATCAAGAAAAATTCAATCAAAAGTAAAATGTTACTAGCCAATACCCCAGCACCACCCTATTATGCCGTTATTTTTACATCGGTTCGAACCGATAATAACGATGACTATTTAGAAACAGCGCAAAGGATGCTCGATTTGGCACAAACCATCCTTGGATATTTGGGAGAAGAAAGTGCCAGAAATGAATTGGGAATTACCGTTTCTTATTGGGCGTCTTTGGCAGCTATTAAAGAGTGGAAAGCACAAAGCGAGCATGTAGCGGCACAAAAAATGGGTCGAGATAAATGGTACCAATATTATAAAACACGAATAGCCTATGTAGAACATGACTATTCGTTTTTTGCTTAGCTATACTTTTCGCCGAGTTTAATCTTTACATCGGTTGCAATTTCCTTCACTTCTTGTTCCTTGCTTTTATCACAAATTAGAAGTGCATCTGGGGTATCCACAATGATGAGGTCTTTAACGCTATTAATGACAAAGATTTTATGGTGAGGTTTTGCGGTAGTATGCACCATACAATTTTGTGAATTGTAAAGCATAATATTCTTGCCTTTTTTAACATTGCCATTTTCATCCTTTTCAGATATTTCGTAAAGGGAGGTCCAGGTCCCTAAATCGCTCCATCCAAATTCACTTGGAATTACATATACATTTTCTGCTTTTTCCATGATGCCATAGTCAATCGAAATGCTACGCGTTTGCTCGTAGATTTTACGAATGGTTTCAGCCTCATTGGGTGTAAAGTAATCAGCAATTGCTTCGTCAAAAAGTGAGAATTGTTCTGGCAAATGCTCTTTAAAAGCATTTTTAATAGCCTCAACACTCCACACAAAGATGCCCGCATTCCAAAGGAACTCGCCACTATCTACAAAGGTTTTGGCCAATTCAAGGCTAGGCTTCTCGGTAAAAGTTTTTACCAAATGCACTTCTGGCTTAACCTCTTCCTCTACAAATTGAATATACCCGTAGCCAGTATCCGGTCTGCTTGGCTTTATGCCTAAAGTAATAAGCGCATTTTGTTGCTTGGCAAAGGTCATGGCCAATTCCACTTTATTTAAAAAAGCGGTTTCATCCAAAATAAGGTGATCGCTCGGTGCAATAATGCACAAGGCATCTTCATTAATTTTACTAATTTTTCCGCAAGCATAGGCCACACAAGCAGCTGTGTTTTTTCCAACTGGTTCAGCCAAAATTTGTTGAATGCCAATTTGAGGGATTTGCTCTTGCACCAATTTAACATAAGCAGCATTGGTAACGATGTAGATATTTTCTGCTTGAAATTTCTTTAAAAAGCGCTCATAAGTTTGTTGAATAAGCGATTTCCCCACCCCAAGAATATCAATAAATTGTTTAGGGTGATTAATCCTACTACTTGGCCAAAATCTACTTCCAACACCACCTGCCATTATGATAGCGTAATTATTTTTATTCTCCATATTATACTTTTTTGGCTTTAAGCCATTTTTAACCTAGCCGCAAATAAATAAAGATTTTGTTACATTCTGTTTCAAATAACCATTATTTTACCTTAATTTAGTGCACTAGTTTCAATATTATAGAAATGGCGGGAGAGAAGCGCACAAAATCTATGGCCAAGGATACGGCTATAGACCTTAAAGAGGCACTAAGAAATTATTTTGGATTTGATAGTTTTAAAGGTGAACAAGAAGCAATTATACATAATTTGCTGGATGGAAATGACACATTTGTGATCATGCCAACAGGCGGAGGTAAGTCGGTTTGCTACCAATTGCCAGCCCTAATAATGCCCGGTACAGCCATTATTATTTCTCCGTTAATTGCCTTAATGAAGAACCAAGTGGATGCTATTCGCTCACTTTCACATGAAAGTGTTGCCCATTTTTTAAACTCTTCCTTAAATAAAGGAGAAATCACTGCCGTAAAAAAAGACATTAATTTGGGTCGAACCAAAATGCTTTACATTGCTCCAGAAACCCTTAAAAAAGACGAAACCATTGAATTTCTTAAACAGATAGACATTTCTTTTGTGGCGGTAGACGAGGCTCATTGTATTTCTGAATGGGGCCATGATTTTAGACCAGAATACCGTCGCATTAAGCAAATGGTGAAGGAAATTAAGGATGTACCCATGATTGCCCTTACGGCCACCGCTACACCTAAAGTGCAAAGTGACATCATCAAAAACCTTCAAATGACGGAGGCTACTTTGTATAAATCCTCTTTCAACCGTTCTAACCTTTACTATGAAGTACGGTCTAAAGGGAAAAAAGGGGAGGCCATTAAAGAAATTGTATCCTTTATCAAAGCACGCCCCAACAAAACAGGTATTATCTATTGTTTAAGCCGCAAAAGGGTAGACGAAATTTCAGGAATATTGCAAGCCAATGGCATTAAAGCATTGCCATACCACGCCGGCTTAGATGCTAAAGTGCGTGCCGACCATCAAGATAAATTTTTGATGGAAGATGCCGATGTAATTGTAGCCACTATTGCCTTTGGAATGGGCATTGATAAGCCAGATGTTCGCTTTGTAATTCATTATGATATTCCTAAAAGTATTGAAGGATATTACCAAGAAACAGGTAGAGGAGGTAGAGATGGCTTAGAAGGAGAATGTGTACTCTTTTATAACCCTGCAGATATTGAGAAACTAGAGAAGTTCTTAAAAGATAAGCCAGTGGCCGAAAGAGAAATTGGCGAATTACTCATTTTTGAAACAGAAGCGTTTGCCGAGTCCTCTTCGTGTCGCAGAAAATTCCTCTTGCATTATTTTGGGGAAGAGTTCGACGATAAAAATTGTAATAAGATGTGCGACAATTGTCGCCATCCAAAAGAAAAGGTAAACGCCCAAGAGGCCGCCATTTCTGCCCTTAAATTGGTAAAAGAAATTAAAGGGAAATACAACCTCAAACATTGTGTAGATGTATTGGTAGGAAATAAAACACATGAGGTTACCCTTAGCAGGCACCAAGAATTAGATTTGTTTGGCATTGGTAAAGACCAAGATGAGAATTATTGGAAATCGGTGATAAGGCAATTGCTTTTAAGGGCAATGCTAACCAAGAACATCGAAAATTATGGCTTACTTTCAATTAATGAAGCCGGAGAAAGCTTCCTTAAAAAGCCTACTAGCTTTGAAATGGCTGTTGACCGAAAATTTGAGAAGCATACCGATGCAGACGAAGATGATAGCCAAGTTGAAGCCGTTTACGATGAAGTGCTATTAGGCATTTTAAAAGATGTTTGTAAGCGCGTAGCCAAGGCCAAAAACTTGCCACCTTATATTGTCTTTCAAGAACCTTCCCTTCAAGAAATGGCGTTTAAGTACCCCATTACCATGGAGGAACTTTCTAAAATTACAGGGGTAAGTACTGGGAAAGCAGCCAAATTTGGAAAAGAATTTATTGAGGTAATCAAGAAATATGTCGAAGAAAATGGCATTGAACGCACAGAAGATGTTACCATTAAATCAGTGGTTAATAAATCTGCCCGCAAAATTGCCATCATTACCAATATCGATAAGCGCGTTTCTTTAGAAGACATCGCCCGTGGGCAAGGAATTAAGAAAGATGAACTGCTTACTGAGATTGAAAATATCGTTAACAGTGGCACTAAGTTAAATTTAAGCAAATATGTTTTTGAGGTAAGCGACGAAGAAATTATTGAAGAAGTGATGGATTTCTTCCGCAAAACCAATGATAATGTAATGGAAGCTTCCCTCAAAGAATATGGAGAAGAATTTAGCAAAGATGATTTGCATTTGATGCATATTCATTTCATTAGCGAAATGGCAAATTAATTTTCTTGCAATTCCACTCACTTTGATACATTTGTACAAATATTTTTAACGTGAGCGGTCATCATTCAAAAGGTCAAGCCATCTCAATGGCAGGCCTCTTAGTTGCCTTAGGAATTATCTATGGAGATATTGGTACATCTCCCTTGTATGTTTTTAAAGCAATTATTGCAGGAAAAGAAATCTCAGAATTACTTATACTGGGCGGTTTATCCTGCATATTCTGGACAATTACCCTGCAAACAACTATAAAGTATGTTAGCATTGCTCTGAATGCTGATAACAATGGCGAGGGTGGAATATTTGCCCTCTTTGCCTTGGTTCGAAAAAGAAAACCTTACCTTATTGTACCTGCTATTATTGGCGGATGCGCATTGTTGGCAGATGGAATGATTACGCCTCCCATTTCCGTTTCCTCGGCCATTGAAGGCTTAAATATACGCTATCCTGGTTTGCCCACCCTGCCAATTGTATTGGGGATTATTACGCTAATCTTTTTGGTACAGCGCATGGGCACCAGCATTGTAGGAAAGATGTTTGGCCCAGTTATGTTGCTTTGGTTTGGGATGTTAGCCATTACAGGTTTTTCTAGCTTGATCCAAAATCCGTGGATACTGAAAGCCTTAAATCCTGTTTGGGCCATTGAATTACTCACCTTGTATCCAAAAGGCTTTTGGCTCTTGGGGGCAGTTTTTTTATGCACTACAGGTGCAGAAGCTTTGTACTCAGATATGGGTCATTGTGGTAAAAACAATATACGAGCTACCTGGATTTTTGTAAAAGCCGCCCTTTTGTTGAATTATTTCGGACAAGGCGCTTGGTTATTGAGTCATGTAGGCAAAAGCCTTGAGGATGTGAATCCATTTTATGCCATTTTACCTGAATGGTTCGTATTACCTGGAATTATCATAGCCACCTTAGCTACTATTATTGCCAGCCAGGCCATGATTAGCGGTTCATTTACCCTTATTGCAGAAGCCCTGCGTTTAAATGTTTGGCCTAAAGTAACTATAAAGTATCCTTCAAATTTTAAAGGTCAGATTTATGTGCCAAGTTTAAATTGGATACTCTGGTTGGGATGTATGATTATCGTTATTTATTTTAAAGAATCTTCTGCCATGGAAGCGGCATATGGGCTATCAATTGTAATTGCCATGTGCATGACCACAGTTTTACTGGTAAATTTATTGAATAGAAGAAGAACCCCAAAGTATTTAATTGCACTTTTATTAATTGTCTATATTCCAGTAGAAGGCTCCTTTTTAATTGCTAACATTGAGAAAATACCTGCCGGCGGCTGGGTTACCTTATTAGTGAGTTCGGTTTTTATTTTTATCATGTGGGTTTGGTACCGCGGTCGTAAAATCAAAAACAGGTTAACAGAGTTTTCTAACCTAAAAGAATACCTTCCTATTTTGCAACAATTGAGCAATGATGAGTCGATTTCTAAATATTCTACCCATTTGGTGTATTTAACCAGTGCCGACCATCTATACGAAATTGAATCTAAGATTATGTACTCCATTCTGCAAAAGCGACCAAAAAGAGCAGACGTATATTGGTTTGTGCATATTCATGTAGATGACCAACCCTTTACCATGGAGTATAAGGTAGACCATATTACTCCAAATGATGTGATTAGAGTTGAATTTAGACTTGGGTTCAGGATAGAACAAAAAATTAATTTCTATTTTAGAAAAGTAGTAGAAGAGCTGGTTAGAAACAAAGAGATTGATGTAACCTCACGGTATGCCTCTCTGCGCGATCAAAAGATAACAGGGGATTTTCGTTTTGTAGTCTTAAAACGTCACCTATCCAACGACAACGATTTTGAAGGCATCGAGCGCTTTATTATGCAATCCTATTTTAACCTGGATCATTTGAGTTTAAGTGAAGAAAAAGCCTTTGGCTTGGATACCTCATCCGTAACCATAGAAAAAGTACCTTTGATAGTATCACCCATGCGCGATTTTAAATTGAAACGCGTGTATACCGATTCTTTTGTGTATTCGCATAAGCAAGAACCAGAAGAAACTTCTTTAACCAGCTAGTGCTGAAAATAGGGTATAGAATTTTTATTTTTTTCGTAGAATTTGTTTGTGTTGGTTTGAACCCAAACGCAAAAATTGGCATGTTTACGGTTTAAACTGTAATTATTAAGTATGCAATGTGTTTGCAGATTTCTTGTTTGTCTATTAGAGGTTTACGTTAAATTATAGATTCAAGTTTACACTTTTGGCCTTTTATTTGGGTTACGACTGTTATGAAAACAAGAAAGTATCCGAACCGTATTTGTATCTTCATTGATGATGAAATACAGACAATAAGGAAACTGCCTAATCTTTAAAGCACAAACATTTTTATAACGAACTCTGAAAAATGGATTAGTTTCCAAAGTCGAGTAAGCCTCTTTAAGAACGGAAATAAAGTTTATGGGTGCATCCACGCTGTACATGGCATAGAAATCAATGGCATTTTCAATTTCCTTTTGAGCTCGTGATGAAACGATGATTTTATAAGCCATACTTTTTATTGAGTTGGTCGATTGACTCTTCGGCAGATAAATACGTGTTTTCATCTTCCTGTAAACGCTCATCCAATACAGCTTTCATGTTTGCCGTAAGTTCCAAATCGCTGTCGTCTTCTTCCACAATAATTGTAATGGGTCTAGATTTAAAGGTAGCTTTAATAGCTTCTAAAATTTCTGTGCTTACATCTTGTGCTGATGATAAATGATATGTTGTGTACATAATATCTTATTTTGAAATTTGAATATTTATTTCAAAGAATGTTTGAAATTTATTTTTTAGTGAACATTCTATCAATGATACGATAGACTGCATTTTTATTATCTTTTTGCATTAAGCCCTTTTGCTCCCCAATATTCTTTATGTTTTTACCTAGGTCCATATACATAAATCATTTGTGCTTACTATACAAAAGTAGTCAAAAAGGAAAATGTATGCAATAAAAGGACAGAAAGGGAAAATTATACCTTCAAATTTGATAATTTAAATTCCTTCTTGCACTCATTGAAATCAAACTAAATAGCTTCACAATGGAAAATGTTAATGGACGGTTATGTCAGGCTTTTAGATAAAAAAAGTAAGATAGAATTTTCATTTTTTTGCATTGAATTTATTTGAGCCATTACGAGGTTTAAATAGAAATGTAGCATTTTTTTGATTTGAAACGCGCTTAATATGTTTAAATGGTGAGGCGTATTTGCCTTATAAAAGCGCAATTCAAATATTGGTTTTTGTGCCCATGCTAAAAGGCAGAAAGGTTGGCAAAAAGCGATAATATTTGTAATGAATCGCAATTTAATGTATCTAATTAATTAGTCATTTTAAACCAAACCATTTATGCAAAACAAAGTTAATGCGTCTATTGATGCAGCTACCAAAGCAAAGCTTATGGCAGCTATTGAAAGTGTATCCACTGATTTACCTTTTTTAATTGAGCTAAGTGCCATTGACGGTAAACGTCTGATTCGCATGGAAGCAGGCAGGGTCGATTTTGTGCGAAAGGCACTCATGTTGGCAATGAGCAATCCAAAAATCCAACCCCAATTTTTTGAGATGGATGATTATGAGAAAGACGTTCAATTGACACAGAGCTTAGATGAAATCATAGGAAAGGTTCAAACCTTGCTAAAGCGCTTAAACGATACACGTGACCAAGCAGGGCATGAAGCCTATATGGCCGCATTAGAGGTGTATAGCACTGCTAAAAGAGGTGCTTCAAAAGGTGTAGAAGGAACTCAAATTGCTTGTGAAGAACTTAAGTCTATGTTCGAGGGACAAGGTAAACCTGTTAAGTCAGAAGATACAACTGCTTCATAGCGCTTACATAATAAGGTGAGTAAATTGGTTAAGCTACTTATGTCTTTGACATAAGTAGCTTTTCTTTGAGCCTAAAGCTAGTTTACCTCAAACCATAACCAATTTTACATTACAGTAAACCGGGTTTAGTTTAAAACAGAATGCTTGCAGAACGGCGACTAAACTAATTATGTGCACCACTAAACTAGTTATGAATTCTACTAAACCTACTTTAATTGAGCTAGTATACTAAGTTCGGGTTCAAACAGAATAAGTTTAGGAAATAGCCCAAATTAAAAAGGTCTTACGGATTAAATAGTTTAGTAAAATTTTTTTAATGCTATCTTTATCAGTGAATTTGGAGGAATTTAGCAAAGTAATATTGATGGCATATTTAATATTTTAACTGCAATTTTTTGCGATGTGAATGTGAGTGAGGGTTTAAGAAGGTGTAATAATTCAGTCCTTTTAAGTGAAAAAAATGCTGAATTATTACAAATCAATCTCATAAAATTTTTGTTGGCTTGTATTGTTTTTATAAATTTGATACAATGCTCATATTATATTAATAGGCCAATGAAAAAAATAATACTCCCATTTGTACTTGTATTTCTCTTTTTATCAGTACAAGCGCAACAATTAATTACGGTTAGTCCTGAGTTTGCAACCGTTAACGACAACAATGTCGTTGTTACCTTTGATGCTTCTCAAGGAAATGCAGGACTACTAGGTTCAACAAGCATTTATGCCCATACGGGGGTAATCACCAGTTTAAGTACCTCAAATACAGATTGGAAGTATGTGATTGCCACTTGGACCACAAATTTACCTAAGGCACTCTTAACCCGAATTGGTAGCTCAAATTCATACACCTTAAATATCGGGAATATCCGCACCTTTTATGGCGTACCGGCAAATGAAACCATCTTGAAATTAGCCTTTGTTTTTAGAAATGCAGACGGTTCAAAGACAGGTAAAACAACGGCTAATGGAGATATTTTTGTAGACATTAACCAAGGAGGTTTTGAGGTAAAAATTAACAATCCCTTGCCCGGCACATTCTTTAATTTATCTGATAGTGTTAGTTTGAACGCAACCGCCTCAGCTGCTTGTAATTTGAAGCTTTATGCAAATGGAATTCAGGTGGCTTCTGCTAATAATGCAAACGCTTTAAACTATAAAAGTACACTTGCTAGCCTAGGTTCAGGCAGGGTAAATTTAATCTTGGAAGGCGACAATAATGGCGTAAAATCTTACGATACCACTTATATCATGCAGCGCGTTCAATCTACCGTTGCGGCAGCGCCAGCAGGTATTGTGGATGGTATTAATTATATCAACGACTCAACAGTTACCCTTCAACTATTTGCCCCATTAAAGCAATTTGTATATGTGATAGGCGATTTTACCAATTGGGAATTTCAAGCCTCAATGTTGATGAACAAAACGCCAGACAATTCAAGGTATTGGATTACTATTACGGGGCTAAGCAAAGGAAAAGAATATGGGTTTCAATATGTAATTGACAATAACCAAATGCGCGTGGCAGATATTTATGCCGATAAAATATTAGATCCATTCAACGACCAGTGGATTCCTAAAGAAACTTACCCTAATTTAATGCCTTACCCAGTAGGCAAAACCACCGAAGTAGTTTCGGTATTGAGAACAGGCGAAGCGCCTTATATTTGGAAAACCACCACTTTTCAAAAACCTGTGAATGACAAGCTTTTTATTTATGAATTGCTGTTGAGAGATTTTATTGGAAAGCATGATTTTAAAACCCTAAAGGATACCATCAGTTATTTAAAACGCACCGGAATTAATTGCGTTCAGTTAATGCCTATTATGGAGTTTGAGGGAAATGAAAGTTGGGGCTATAACCCTATGTTTTATTTTGCACTCGACAAATATTATGGTACTAAAAACGACATGAAAGCTTTTGTAGATGAATGTCATGCTAACGGGATTGCAGTGGTGTTAGACATTGCCTTAAACCATTCTTTTGGTCAGAACCCACAAGTGCGCATGTATTTTAATCCTGCAGCAGGGCAATATGGTCAACCTACACCAGAAAATCCTTGGTTCAACCAAGTTGATAAACATCCGTTTGGGGTGGGGTATGATTATAACCATGAAGCAACTGCGGTTCAAAACTTTACAGACCGTGTGATTAAATACTGGATAACTGAATATAAAGTAGATGGTTACCGTTTTGATTTATCAAAAGGCTTTACCCAAAAAAACACCCTAGGCGATGTGGGTGGATGGAGTGCTTATGACCAAGGTAGGGTAAATATTTGGGGCAGAATCAAAGCTGAAATCACTAAATATGCACCAGATGCTTATTTAATTCTTGAGCACCTTGGCGACAACTCAGAAGAAAAAGTATTGGCCGATATGGGCTTTATGCTATGGGGTAAAATGACTGAAAACTATGCTGAAGCCAACATGGGCTATAATAATAGTAAAGCAAATTTATCATGGGGAAATTATAAATCTCGTGGGTTTGTATATCCTAATTTGGTAACCTATGCCGAGAGTCATGATGAAGAAAGAGTGATGTTTTCTACCTTAAATTATGGAAATGCATCAGGTGGATATAGCACCAAGACTTTAAGTAATGCCTTAAAACGGGTGGCAGCTTACCATGCCTTATTAATTCTTTTGAAAGGGCCGAAAATGATTTGGCAAGGAGGGGAGTTGGGTTATGAGATTTCTATCAATACCAATGGCAGAACTGGAAATAAACCCTTCTTGTGGCAATATTTGAATGATGCAAATAGGGCAGAAGTTTTAAATCAAGTAGGTAAATTAGCTAAACTTAAAAGTCATGTTTCTTTTGGTTCAGACAATTATGTGTATGATGTAGCAGGAACTGGAAAAATTTTGAGGGTAACCCATGATAGTTTAAATACGGTGGTAGTGGGTAATTTTGATGTGGTTTCCCTTAACATTTCACCCGGTTTCCAAAGCACAGGTTGGTGGTACAATTATATTACAGGTGATTCGCTAAATGTAACCTCAACCAATCAAGCCCTTTCCATTAATCCAGGTGATTATGTGGTATACACCAATAAGAACTTAAACAAGAAGTCGTCAAATCCGAGCATTGGACTTCCTGAATTAAATCAAATGAATATTTCAGTATTTCCAAACCCAAGTACGGCTGAATTTTATATAGACGCTGATAATATCAATATTGATGGATATGATGTATATGATGTTTTTGGTAGATTGGTTTTAAGCAAAAATACCAGCGGCTCAAGTGCTAATGAAAGGGTAGACCTTAGGGATTGCAGCAGCGGCGTTTACTGGTTAAAAGTATATGCGGGAGAAAAGGCAAGCACCTTGAAATTAGTTCTAGAAAAATAATATAAGAATAACCAATAAAATATATGAATAATACAATTAAACTAAAATGTCTGACCCTAATTTTGGGGCTTATCTTAAGTTGTGTGGGTGTTATTGCCCAGCCAACTGTTTTGGGTACACAAACTGTTAGCGGGAGTTATGCAACCTACGACCTTCAGTTAAGGGGTGGCGCTAGGTTTGTTCGTTTGCAGGCCAGCACAGGTGCTGCTTCTGGGGCTAGAAATTGGGAATTTGTAAGAGGCACTGCAGCTTCACCTGAATATTTTCCAAACTGGAGGCCTTATTCCGGAAGTCAAACCTTGAGTGGTTTCAATGCGCTAATTGATCCAAGTTCAGAAACAAGTTCAGCCAGATATAATTCCTCAAGCGGCTCCAATGCATCTGGTTTAATGCCAGCAATTACGGCCAGTAGCTACTATACTTTTATAGTAGGTACAAATAGTTCTTCCAACAATTTTATGAGCGTGCTTCAGACCTCTTATAACCCCACTGTTATTGATGCTGTTACCCAAAGTCCGCTCGCTGCTAATGTATATGCAGGCCAAGTTGTTGCCGTAACTGCAACTATGGCAGGAGCACTTGGTTCTGGAGAAGGAGTTTACCTTAGGTATTCTACCGATGCGTTTGTTTCTTCCTCCACAGTTGTTGCCATGGGCTCTGCTGGTGGCAATGATTATACTGCAAATATCCCTAACCAATTAAATGGGGCATCCGTTCAATATTATGTGTTTACCTCAAACATTGCCTCAGCTACGGTAACTGCTAATCCAACAAGGGCAGATTTTTATTCTTTAAGTATAAGAACAGCAGGTGGTTTCAATATAGGGGGTACAAATTATACCTATACGGTAAATGCTTGGTCTACTGCCTTTGGCGCAACAGACTGGTCTACGGCTGCTTCTTGGAATGCCAATGCAGTGCCTTCTACTACGAATTCTTTAGGTCCAGTAACGATTGGTCATAATATTACTTTAAATCAAAACGCAACACTTACTTCTGCGCCAATTTCTACGGGTGTTACTTTAACCATAAATTCAGGCAGTACCTTAATTACTTCAGGAGGTGTTAACTCAGGCAATAATACTTGTAACCTTACGGTAAATGGCACCCTACATTTTAACGGGGGTGCATTTGTTGGAAATAATACAACAGTAACTTATGGCTCTGCAGGCTCTTTAACGTATAACACTGGTGGTTCCTACAATCGGTCAAATGAGTGGCCTGCTACCAATGGCCCTGCAAATGTTACCGTTTCTAATAGCGGCACAAATGTAACCTTGGGCGCGGCTAGAAGCCTTGCCGGAACTTTAATTGTAAACACAGGCTGCACGTTTGCCTCTACTGGAAATTTAACCTTAACAGGAAATACCAGCACACCTGGAAATATTGGTAACTCTGGCGGTTCAATTACAGGAAATGTAAATGTAGAAATTGCAATCCCAAGTGGAAGAAGAGCCTATAGACTTTTTGGAAATCCAATAGATGGAACAGTCGCCTTAACCGCTTTTACAGATGATATTCATATTACTGGAACAGGTGGAGCTAGCAATGGATTTGATGCAACCTTATATAACAGTCCCTCTGCATTTTCATTCTCAGAAAGTACATATGTTGGAACTACCAATAGTGGTTGGTCTGCTTTTACAAATACTAGTCAGACCATTGCCGCCAGAGGCACTGCTAGAATTTTTTACAGAGGCCCTAGAACGCAATCTAATTTATTAGATGGCTCAAAACCAACACCAAACGCTGCCACCATTGATTTAACAGGTGTGGTAAACCAAGGAATAGAGAATATAGCGATGGGCTTTACAGGCGCTAATGGAGGCAATGCGGGATGGAATTTAATCCCCAATCCATACCCATCAAATGTTAATATAGGCGCTATAAGCTCGGGTAATAGAAATTCAATCGCATCATTTTCAGTTTGGGTACCCACCAATGGAACAAGTGGTGGATATTCTACAATTTCGTTTGGTTCAGCCTATATTATACCAACAGGAGGCGCATTTTTTGTGAAAACAGGTTCAGCCACAAACTTTGTTTTTAGCGAATCTGATAAAACAAGTTCAGCCGTTTCGGCTAGCCTATTAAAGACTGATCCATTTAAATTAAATGCATTACAGATAGATGTGACTTCAAATGATACCATTTTTTGGGATCAATTTGTATTTCGCCACAGAGATGAAGCGAGTGACAGCAGAGATTCATTAGACGGACCAAAAATGGAGAATCCTGATGTAAATTTCTACAGTTTAACAGGCTCAGCAGAAAAGCTTGCCATTGACAATAGAAAGGTAACTGCGGGTCAAATAGTTCCATTAGCTTTTGAAACTAGCTCAGACTATAATTTCACTTTTAAAGTTTCAAACTTAGATTTTCCTGGACACACTGTGTATTTAAAGGACAGTTACACGGCTCAAACAATGAAGCTTACTGATGCATTTAAATATAATTTTATCACAAACTCAGATCAAAGTAGCAAAGGAAAAGATAGATTTTCATTGCTGTTTGAACTCAATGCAACGGGTCTATCAACACAAGTAGAAAATCAAAATAGTTTTTATGTGTATCCTAACCCAGTTAAAAATCAAATAAACATTGCCGCTAAAGCAACTCAAAATGGTAATTTTAACTACCAAATTTATAATCAATTGGGTCAAGAATTAGTAACTGGAATTTTTAATGGCAATGCAACCCAAACAATATCTGTGGATGAATTGTCGCAGGGTATCTACTTTATTAGAATTTACAATAGCCAAGGTTCTGAAACAATTAAATTTATCAAATAGTCTAGAATACAACAATTTTAAATAGTATGAAAAAGCAACTTTTATTTTTAACCCTAATTATCTCATTGTGTTTATTTGCAAGTGTAGCAAATGCCCAGCCGGGTTTTGAGGATGATGTAGAAGATACACCACTTGATGGTGGAATAAGTCTACTTGTTGGTGCAGGTGTTTTGTACGGCGCTAAGAAAGTGGCCGAAATGAAGAAGAAAAATTAGAACCACTGCAATTAATAAAAATTGGAGGAACTATCTCATTAAGGTAACAATGTCTTTAATGACTTTAGTTCCTCCAATAAAATCTTCTAATTCTAATACATAATGATAAGCACCAGGCGTTAAAGGCTCGCCATTGAAGGTGCCATCCCATGCGAAATCTACTCCAGAATAATCATATAGTAGCATGTGGGACCGATTAAATATCATAATTCGCGCCTTTGCATACCCATAAGAGAACATACTGAAGTTATCATTTAAACCATCATTATTGGGGGTAAAGGCATTTGGTAGAAATGCCCTAAACTTATCGTATACGTAGCCTTTAATCAAAATTGAATCAGTACAACCCGCTGAATTTTCAGCGATAAGGGTAACTTCTAAATTACCAGAATCCTGTGCATTATAAATAAATGGATTTTCAAAACCATCTTTTATGGTTATTCCATTCACCCTCCAAATGAGTCGCGTTGTGTTATTGCCAGTAAAGAAAAATTTCAGGTCATTGTTTATTTGCCATTCAGAAAAATCATACTTTACTTGGGCATCGGGCTTGTCGAAAACAAGCACAAATTTGTAGCTTGTGTCGCTCCAGCATGAACCAATCTTACTTACGGCATAAATTAAGGTGGAGCTATCACCCTTAAATGTTATGGGATTTCCAATTTGCCCATTATACCAATAAAAGGTACCCTGACCTATTCCTGAAAATACCGCAGGATCACCTTTACACAAAGTTTCTGGTCCAAAAACTTGAATTGGAAATTTATCTATAAGCAAAACCTTAGCAATGGCCGTATCGCCCCAACAGCCTCCACCCGTTTGCTCTATAACTTTTAAGGAGTATAATCCCGGATTTGCTCCCCAATTAACGCGTATCTGTTCCGTGCCTTGGCCAGAAGTGAGCGCACCTCCTCCTTCTAGGGTCCAATAGTAATTAGAACCTAAAGTTTTGGGCACTTGGTATCCAACATTAATTGAAGTGGTGCACACGGTATCAATTACCTGTGCACCTAACTTGCAATTAAGTATCAACAACAAGGCCGCAACAAGGAGTGTTGCCCGCCTATCCAATGGTATGTTCTCTCTTTAAGCCTAGTTGGTAGGAGTAATGGCGTTTAAAGCTGGACGGTTGCTTAAAGTTAAAGTAATGATGGTAAGAGAAGTTGCATTTGCATTAATGAAATAAGAAGAATTTACAGCGCCCGCTTCTGTTGCAACTGGGGTTGTTGGAGTGGTAGTAACTGCAGAAATTCTTAAAGTGTATGCACCAGTTGTAGTTTGAGCCTGTACAAGGGTTTCAAGGGCATTTCTTTGGGCTCCAGATAAATCTACTGTATTTACTGTTGCAGAACTTCCCACAGGTAAAGTTACGGTTCCTGTTGAACCTGTACCTGTAACAATAGTGCCAGATGGATCATACAATTGATAGGTTAAGGTTAAATCACCAGTTGTACCTGTAATTGGTTTAATATCATTAAAGTTTAAAGAAGTAATAGTAATTGTACTAGGAATGTTACCTGTACCCGCACAAAGTGATGATGGGGTCATGGCAGTAAAAGTTGGTTCAGCATAAACCTGTACAGTTAAATCATTGTCTCTACCGCAACTTGTAGTACCATCTGTTTCTGTTAAACGAAGGGTTTGGGTAACTGCAGTGGCTGAGGTACTATTGAAACTAATATTTAAACTGTTTGTAGCTGCACCTGTAGAAGATGGTGTTAAAGAACCCGACAAGCTTGGGGTTGACCAAGCGAAAGTGTTACCTACATTGTTGGTAACCGCAAAGTTGTAGGTTCTGTTTTCCCACATTCTTTTTTGTGCATTAGAAAGAAATGAAATTCCAAGTATCATTAACCCAGTTAACAATACGCTTTTGATGTTGATGTTTTTCATATGAATAAATGTAATTTATGGTTTATAATTAATTGGTAGGTGTTAAAATTTGGCTGTTAGGTAAACTTCCTACGCTTATGTTTTGAGTAAGACTTTGCTCGCATCCACTAGTATGTCTCACCCTTAAGGTGACAGCATTGTTTCCTAAGGTAGTAAAGGTGCGGTTTATGGTATTGCTTGCACTGTAAGAACTTAATAAATTTCCAAAATCCCAGGCATAGGTATTACCATTGCTTGCACTTGCGGTTAAGACAACTGCCACACCATTGCAGGCAAGGCTTGGCGTAAAACTTAAGCTGCTTGGGAGAGTGCCACTCGTTACCGTAAACTGATAGTTAATACCCCCATTGTTATTCATGGTTAAGGTGCTTAAATCGCAATAGGTTTCATTAACTACACCGCCCGGGGCAAGTTGACTCAAACTTAATTTACTGGTAAACACATAATAATAAATGGTAGTGCTTAAGGGCTGAGCTGGAATAGTTGCTTTGCCTAAGGTATCATTAAAATTAATGGAAACTAAACTAGAAGTAGCAAAATTAGGGACCGTCGAATACCTTAAATATCCTCGCTCCACTGCATTTAAGGTTGTGGAGGCTTTAATGTAAATATCGATAGGGCTTCCTCCTGCACATACGAGCGGGGGCGATTGAGCTATTGAAGATAGGGTGGTAGGGTTAAAGGTGGTTTCCCAAATGGCCATGAAATTATTCGCGTTTGAAACATCGCCAATGTTTATGGTATAATACCTGCCGCTAACGATTGCAAGTAAATTGCCATCTACTCCATAGGGTCCACCCCCAAATGCAGGTTGGTAAATTGCTGATCCAGGTGTTAAAGATGGGTTAATAATTGAATCGAATGCAGGAATTGTATTTGTACCAATGCTAGTTGGACACCATTTTGGAGAAAACGAGCCAGTATAAAACAACCACCTTCCGTCACCAGAAGGCAAACTTGAAGTTGCTAGAATGCGGCATTGTCTTAATTTGCCATAAGCAATTAATGTGTGAGAAGAAAAGCTTGGGTTATTTATATTGGTATGAAAGTTTGCCGGCTGCGCAAACGCAGACCCAAGGAAGGCATGAATGCAAATGATAAATATGATAGAGCGGGGTAGAGTCATCTAACAACAAATATATACTGCAATATATTGTTTAAAAGCATATTATCTAAGCAGTTTAATGCAATTTTTTTAGGCTTGTTTTTTTTACAATTTAAAAATGGGGCACTTAGCATTTATTAGAATCAAAACAGATACTGGATATTGTTTTGGCTCAATAAAACTACTTAGCAATTGGCAAGCAAATAGAAAGAACTTTTTGGTAAATAGATTTCTCAACCCTTACCCCTTTTTTAGCACGTAATAACAAGTGGTGGTAAAGAAGTCTCTTACCCAGGGTAGGCTTGCAAGCCATGCAAATTGCTTGCGTGGTTTTGCGCCAAACTTATATTTATAACTAGGATTAATTAAGTATAGGTCGCGCTTGGCAATGGCAAATCCTGCCTTTTTTGTGATGCGCTCAAAACGATTGATACTTATTTGGGTTTCCTTCACCTCAACCGCATCTTCAATTCTTCCTTCTACCTCGCCAAAAAGCTTTAAAATTCCTCTATACATAAAGGTTGGCAAAATATGGAAGTAGGGTAGTTTATCTAAGAACTTGCTATCCAAACTTTGTTGATGCCCACCATACGGCATAAACCATGGTGGAAAGGCGAAGAAGATAACCCCATCAGGTTTTAGAAAATGGATGATGTGGGCTACAAACTTTTCTTGGTTATGAATATGCTCAATGGTGTCTTTTAACAATATCACATCATATTTTTCATCCAAGTCTTTATCTGGATTGATATCATAAACATTGCTATTTAGGATGTTAACTTGTCCAGAAGCTATCTCCTCCTTTAAAAAATCTTTGGAAAGGTCACTTGCCGATTGCAGCAATTCAATGCCTGTTACTTTGCAAGCTTTTTCTGCAAAAGCCTTGCAAATGCCACCATAACCACTGCCCACTTCTAAAAAGTTTATGTTTGACCCTAGTGGCTTTATTTCCTCAATAAATGGAATAATGAATTCATTGGTGGTATCATACTGTTGCTGGTAATACCGGTTTACATTGCCTTGTAGTTCTATCATGGGTTAACTCGTATGGGACGAAAATAAGCTTTTAAAACCAAACACAAAGACTACTCATTAAGAGGAATTCTTTATTACTATCCTTGCCCTCTTGGTTCAAATAAACCTCCTTCTCCGAAAAAAAATGGCGCGCTTCTATTCTGAAAATGGCATGTTTGCCAATAAACTTATCCAAACAGATAGATTGGGATGAGGTGCTAAAACCTTTGCTTTGGGTAATGGGGCTTATCAAGATTGAATGCGGATCATTAAAATATTCAAACCGATAAGATAGGCCAAGGCTTGGTTTTAGCTTCAAGCGAGCGCATGCATTAAATTGCCACCAACCAAAATTATCTCGGGTGCCTGTAATTGAATCTAATTTATCTTGCAGGCCTCCATAAATATCGGCAGTTGCAGAGAAAAATTTATTGGGTTGGTAGATAAAGTACAAATCAGAGAAATAGCGATTGCCATATAGGGGATTCTGCTTGGATTCTTCTGAGCCCATATAATTATTCCAATTAATTAGCAATTTATCGTTGGGCTTATACTCAAGTTGGAGCGCACCAGAAAGGGGATTGTTTACATCGGTAATAATCTGCCATCCGTTTAGAACATAGGCATAGGCGGTTAACTTATTAGTTACAGGCAGGGTTAAGCGCGCGCCTGTTACATAATAGGGTGCATTTTCTGCTGCAAAACTTCTGGTGTATAGTAAATGGTCCTTTGATATGGCAGTTTCATTGGTAAAGGGCGAACCTAAAACGCCGGCATCCACCCAAATTCCTTTTTTAGCAGAAAGCCTTACGCCCACATTTGCCTCTACAATATTTTTTAAGGTACCTGCTTCGGCGGCATAATTTGAATTAATATAGGTGCCAACACCAGGGACAAAGCGGGCTCTTACCATTTCTTCCTGATAGCGAATATCAATATAAGCTAAATTAATATTTAACTCATTGTGCCTTGGGGAAGAAACGGCATAACTACGCCAAGAATCTTTTGGTTGATTAAAGTTAAAGCCATAATAAGTATCTACAAAGCCATTTATTTGAACTTTACCTTCTACTAGGCTACTATCTTGCCTATCCGTCATGCCATAGTTCTGAACTTGGGCCAAAACCCAACAAGGAAGTGTAGCTAAGCAAAAAAATAATACCCTTTTTAGCATTGCTAGTTTCTGCTATAATTAGGGGCTTCTTTGGTTATTTTAATATCATGGGCATGACTCTCTTTGGCACCAGCGGAGGTAATTTTTATAAATTTACCATTTTCTTGTAATTCTTCTATGGTTTTGGCGCCGCAATATCCCATACCCGCTCTTAAACCACCAACAAATTGGTACACTACTTCCTTTAACAAACCTTTAAAAGGCACTATACCCACAATGCCTTCAGGCACCAATTTGGCAATTTCGTCTTCAGCATCTTGGAAGTATCTATCCTTACTTCCTTCTTTCATGGCTTCAATAGAACCCATGCCTCGGTAGCTTTTAAACTTTCTACCTTCATATATTACAGTTTCGCCTGGGCTTTCTTCTACGCCGGCAAAGATAGAACCGCTCATTACAGTGCTTGCGCCAGCAGCTAAGGCTTTCACTAAATCACCACTGTATCTAATACCTCCATCCGCAATCACAGGCACGCCACTTCCTTTTATGGCCTTTGCACTTTCATATACGGCAGTTAATTGCGGTACACCAATGCCTGCAATAATGCGGGTAGTACAAATAGAACCAGGTCCAACACCCACTTTAACCGCGTCTACACCCGCATCTACTAAGGCTCTTGCGGCGTCTCCGGTAGCGATGTTTCCTGCAATAATATCAATATTGGTAAAGGCTTTTCTTAGCCTGCTAACTTCTCTAATCACACCGGCTGAGTGGCCATGGGCGGTATCAATAATCACAAAATCTACCCCTGCTTTTACCAAGGCCGAAATCCTGTCTTCTGTTTCTGGGGTTACGCCCACTGCCGCGCCGGCAATTAATCTACCATGCTTATCCTTGCACGCCATGGGATGGTCTTTTACCTTCAAAATATCCTTATAGGTAATAAGTCCCATCAAAATGCCGTCTTTATTAATTACAGGCAGCTTTTCAATTTTATATTCTTGTAAGATACTTTCGGCTTGTTTTAAATCGGTTCCTTCTGGGGCAGTTATCAAATTCTCCTTGGTCATTACTGCGCTAACCGATTTGTTCATGTCCTTTTCAAAGCGTAGGTCTCTATTGGTTAAAATACCCACCAATTTTCCATTGCTATTGATAATTGGAATACCCCCAATTTTATTTTCGCTCATTATTTTATGGGCGTCCTTTAAGGTTGCAGTATCTGGCAAGGTAAGTGGGTCAATAATCATCCCGCTTTCGCTGCGTTTTACCTTGCGCACCTCTTCTGCTTGGCGCTCAATGCTCATGTTTTTGTGTAAAATACCCACCCCGCCTTGTTGGGCTAATGCAATGGCAAGTTTATATTCTGTCACCGTATCCATGGCTGCAGAAAGCATAGGAATATTAATGCGAATATTGCGAGAAAGTTGGGTGGCTGTAATTACTTCGCGTGGAAGTACTTCAGAGTAGGCAGGCAATAAAAGCACATCATCATAGGTGAGGCCTTCTCCGAAGAATTTTTGACTATCATTGAACATGGCAAAAACGTATAGTTATTTGCGGGACAAAAGTAGGGTTGTTAGACCATATTGCCAAATCGTTTACTTTTCCTTAACGGCAAATACATATTCTGCAAAGCCAGCTATATCCCAAAATACCCCACCAGGCACAAAGCCATACTTGCGTGTTTCTGTTACCAAAGTGAGTGGCAGCAATACAATATAAGGCCAATACCTTCTTGTTTTGCCCCTTAAAACTTTACAATTATTTTTTTCTAGAAGGCCTTTTATTTCAGGAACACTGTAAATGCGCACATGGGTTGGGTCGTCATAAAAATTAAGGGTGCGTTTCATGCTCGGCAATTTGGTGCTGCCTTGCCCCGGGTATTCTATATAAATATGTCCTCCAATTTTTAGTTTCTTAAGAAGTCCTTCAATTACTTTATCGCCATTGTGTAAATGCTCAATGATATGACTCATGATAATCACATCAAAGTAATTATCTGGGATGCTGCTAAAGTCGAGTGCCGTTAAATCCATTTCATAAAACCCACTCATGGCCTTAAAGTCGGCATCATCATTTTCATAGTTTTTAGAAATATCAATGCCATGGTATTCGCATTGCGAATAAACTGCTTTGGTTTTGGTTGCACTATGGCTACCTGCGCCAACATCTAATAAGGTAAACTTTTGCGATTTGAGTTTGCTAGGTAAAAACCTAAACTTATGCGGGATAATCAATGCCATGTTACGAAGGTAAGCAATGGCTTTGCTAATTAAAACACTTACTCTATTTCGTTATTTGGCTTGGGGTCTAACCTTTCTGGAAGATTGGTTTGAACCAAAGGCAAAGTATCTGCCACCACAAATTTTCCTAATGGCGATTGTAAGATGCGGTCTTTGGGCAAGTCGATATAATAGATTTTACCGGGGGCAATATTTAAACTTGGTTTTCTAAGCCAAGGATTTAAAAGTTTTAAAATTTTATAGTTTACATAATTGCTTTTGGCCCAAAGTGCCAAATTATTAATGCTTAAATCTGCTTTTACCTTAATGGTTTTTAGGGGCGTATATTTATCTTCTTGCAACAAATAAAATCCATACATATCTGGTTTATCGCAAATTTCTTTTATGGCCATAATTCTAAAAAGATACCTTGCTGTTTCGGTATTTAGGTACAGCTCATAATAATTAGTCATCCCTTGGTTTTGAAGCTGCCTTTTAACGCCATCAATGCCCATGTTATAACTGGCAGCTACCAAGCTCCAATCACCTAATTGATTATAGGCATCTTTAAAGTATTGGCAAGCAGCAATACTTGCTTTCTCTATATGGTAGCGCTCATCAATTTCCTCATTTACCTCCAAGCCATAACGCCTACCTGTTTTATCTAAAAACTGCCAAAAACCTGCGGCATTTGCCGGACTCACCACATGTTGTAAGCCACTTTCTGCAAGGGCAATGTATTTAAAATCATCCGGAATGCCATTTGCTTTTAAGATAGGCTCAATTACTGGGAAGTACCTATTGGCGCGTTTTATCATTAAAAGAGTTTGAGATTGCCAATACACATTGGTAAGCAGTTCCCTATCATATCTTTCAATTACATCATAGTCGGTTAAAGGTACCTTTTGCCCTGCAAAACTTAGGTTTTTGGGCATTGATAAGGCAAATATTCTATAGTATTGTCTAAATGCTTCATTGGCCTGAATCTTGGCCGTATCGCCATTACTCATGAGGATACTAAGGGCAAGGGCAAGAATAGAAAAGCTAAGGAAATACAGGGCTAAATTTTTCTTCATAGGTTCAAGCCAAACTTTGATGCGTAGCTGCATGCAAATTTAGTATCTCTTCTACATAATCCCTATGATTACTAAGTCGGGGTACTTTATGCTGCCCACCTAATTTGCCACGCACTTTTAACCAAGCATGAAAAGCGCCTTTGGGTAAAACTTTTACTTGAGGGGCAAGCATGGCCATGTCTTTGTAACGTTTGGCCTCATAATCAGAATTGCAGTTTTTTAAGGTTTGATCCAAAATTTGTGCAAAGGCATTTAGGTTAGTCGGGGCTTGTTCAAATTCAATTAGCCACTCATGTCCGCCCTTGGAGCCCTCAGAAAAATAAACAGGAGCAGCAGTATAATCTGAAATTAAGGCTTCGGTTTGCATGCAGGCTTCTTTAATGGCTTGGTCTGCATTTTCTATCATCAATTCTTCGCCAAAAGCATTGATAAAATGTTTGGTTCTTCCAGTAATTTTAAACCTAAAAGGATAGGTAGAAGTAAATTTAATGGTATCGCCAATTATGTAACGCCAAAGGCCAGCATTGGTGCTTATTACCAAGGCATAATGCTCATGCAGATTTACTTCTTCTAAGGTGCGTGTTTTAGGAAAATCTTTTCCATATTCACTCATGGGCATAAACTCGTAATAAATGCCATAATCTAGCATCAATAATAAATCGTCTTTGTCTTTTTGGTCTTGAAAGCCTAGAAAACCTTCACTGGCATTATAGGTTTCTAAATAGTTTACTTTGCTGCCTTTGATGAGTTTTTTAAATCGTTCTCGGTAGGGAGTAAAACTTACCCCTCCATGGATGTATAGTTCTAAGTTTGGCCAAATATCTAGCAAATCATTTTTACCCGTAAGTTCAAAAAGTCTTTCAATAAGCACAATGGTCCAAGTAGGAACGCCTGAAATATTGCTTACATTTTCTGTTATGGTAGCCGCTGCAATGCGTTCAATTTTTTCATCCCAGTTATCCATAATGGCAATGCTAAGATCGGGTGTTCTTAGGTACTGTGCCCAAAAGGGCATGTTTTGCATCATCACTGCGCTTACATCGCCATAGAAACTATCATTATGCTGTTGATTTACTTGGTGGCTACCGCCCATCACCAAGCCTTTCCCACTAAAAATGTCTGTTTCTGGGTTTTGTAACATATAGGTGAGCAATACATCTTTGCCTCCCTGAATATGGCATTCTTCTAAGCTTTCATACGTTACAGGAATAAATTTACTTTTTGCGCTGGTGGTGCCAGAAGATTTGGCAAACCATCTTACTTCACTTGGCCAAAGTATGTTTTGTTCTCCCTGCATCATACGGTCTATATAATGCTTAAAGTCGTCGTAATTAGTGATGGGTACACGCGCTTTAAAATCTTGTAAAGTTTGAATGCTTTTAAAGTCGTACTTTCTGCCAAACTCTGTAATTTGAGCGGTTCTAATTAGTTTAAAAAATTGTTCTTGCTGAACATCCAAAGGATGGTTCAATAGTTGCTCAATCGCAGGGATTCTGCGTTTGAGGTACCAGCTCATAAGTGAGTTAACAATAGGCATTGCCCTGCCAATATCAAAAAAAAATCTTAATAATACAATTTCATGCGAGCATTCATAAAATCTCGGATCAACCCAAAGGCTTCATTGTACTTACTTAAGGTAATGGCTTTATAGGTATCACCTACATCGTGGTATTGATGGTATTCACCTCTTAGGTAGAAGAATAGCGCGGGTACATTTTTCTCGGAGAAGTGATAATGGTCGCTATTCATGGCCTTTCCTCTCGGTGCAATTTCGGGCAAATAATTACCTTTAGAATTGCAAGTTTGTAGCAAAGAAAACAAGTCTGGATAAACCGAACCATTCACAGCGGTTAAGCCTTTATCGCCGGTGGCCATTAAATCTAAGTTTACCACCAAGCTAATTTTCTTAAGCGGAATTAAAGGATTCTCTGTAAAAAATAAGGAGCCAATTAAACCCGCTTCTTCTGCGGCAAAACCAATAAAAACCACCGACATTTCTGGGGGATTTTCTTTGTAATGTCTTGCTAAATCCAACATCATGGCAATGCCGCTTGCATTGTCATTGGCGCCAGGGAAAATACTTTCATTTCCCATCATGCCTAGGTGGTCATAGTGGGCACTCACCACTAAAAATGAATCGGGTTGAACACTCCCTTTAATATAGCCAATTACATTTTGCGTGCCGTGAATGGTAAGGGTTGCATCAACTGTAAGCTTAATTTTTAAAGTTAATCGGTTCAACAAACCCTTTTTAACATAAATAATAGGATAGGGTTCAAACCCCATTGAAACACCCCAAACTAAGTTCTCTTGCTTGTCAAAAATTAAACCTTTGGCTTTAACTTCATTTTTTAGAATGGCATCTGCACGTGCTTGATTGATAAATTTTTTACCTTTCAATTCATCTACAATTAGAAAGTAGCTTTTTAGGTTTTTCTTGAACCATTTCTTGTACTCATTATTATTATCTACCATGGTAGAGTCGAGCCTGATAACCTTAAAATTACCAGAAATGCTAGGGCAGCCCGGGTTAATGATAAAATCTTCCCCAGGCATTAACTCATTATCATCTGCATTGAGGAAAACCCGCGCTGGGTAGCTCACCACCGGAAAGCCAAAATACTGAAAATAGCGTTCGCCCATGGGAGCGAGCTTGAGTTGGGTAAACTCTTCTCTAATGTAATTGGCAGCCTTTTTATCGCCCTCATTTACGTAGCCTCTGCCAGCAAAGTCTTTGCTACAAAGCTTTTCAATTATTTTTCTTGCATAGCTGAGGTCTTGCGCATTTGCAAAGGAAAAAAAGAATAAGCCTAGAAGGATACTTGTAAAGTTTGCCTTCATACCTGTTTTATAAAGCCTTAAACAGCTTTAACCGTAAAGGAATAACTTTCCATAATGAGGTTTGCCAACAGTTTTTTGCAGGCAGTTTCTACCATCTCATGGGCTGCGGCATCATCATCGGCAGTTAACTCCATGCTAATGTGTTTGCCAATGCGCACATCATGAATGCTTGGCAATCCAATATTAGGCATAGAATTACTAACAGCTTTACCTTGCGGATCTAACAAAGCAGCGTGTGGCATTACATCAATTTCAGCTTTAAATTTCATAATTTAATGAGTTTCAAATGTACAAGAAGCGACAAAAGTACGTAAAGCACTATGCTTAGTCCAAGCCCAAAGTATTGAAAAATTATAATTAATAGCAAGGCACCTAATAAAAACAAGTACCTCAGCTTGTTAGCTTCAAAACTAAAGTTCTTAAATTTTAGGGCAAACAGAGGCAATTCGGCCACCAATAAATAGGCACTAATAAATGGAAAGAGCAATAAGAAGTAAGAAGAAGAAAATAAATGGGTGGCAAAGGCTGGTCCGGTTTCCAGCACAAACGGAATGGCACAAATGAACAAAGCATTGGCAGGCGTTGGCACACCAATGAAGGAGTCTGATTGACGGGTATCTATGTTAAATTTTGCCAAGCGAATGGCAGAGAAGATAGGAATTAAGAAAGGGGCATAAGACAATACCACCAAAAGGGGTACAAATTGTGGGAAGCTGCCGCCAAAACTTAGGTAATCATGGCTTATGCCATAAAATATCATGCCGGGTGCCACGCCAAAGCTCACCACATCTGCCAATGAATCTAGTTGTTTTCCAATTTCGCTGTGGGCATGGAGCAGACGCGCAATAAAACCATCAAAAAAATCGAGAATGGCAGCTGTGGCAATATACCAAGCCGCTTGCTTTAAGTCGCCCTCTAAACTGCTGATGATAGCCAAACAGCCAAAGAACAAGTTCAAAGAAGTTAATGCGTTAGGAATGTGTTTTTTCACCTGATTAGTTTTGCGCAAAATAGGAGAAAAATTGGAAGGTAGGGTAGAAGTGAACCCTCATTCTTTACTTAATTTTTTGAATTGGTGCTTTGAGCTATTTTGTTTTTTTAATTAGCTTATATAATTCTTCAGTAGTAATAAATTTATTCCAATTCTTACTTCCAAGGCCTTTTATTAGCTCCTTATCTCCTGTCCATAGTTTAGATCTTGAATGCTCAGCCAAAGCCAAGAACTCGGTATCATCTAAGTCAATATCCTTTAATAGATTTTCTGCTTTTAAGTATATTTCTTTTGGAACAAGTTGTACATTAATAAACCTTTTTCTATTTGTGATGATAGAAATTGCTTTATCTAAATCATCATTAGAGTATTTGGCAAGTTTCTGAATCTTGCTTTTATGTTTATTAATTTCAATCAATAATTGATTCGTAGCGTAAAAATTCAATCTAGTTTTTGGTTGTAAGATTATCTGAGAAATTTTGCTATTGCTATTCAATATTGCGCTAAAAGCTATATTGGAGTCAATCACAATTCTCATAATCCAACTATTTCTTTAGTTTTTTTCCATCTCCCTTTTTTTATGGATTTTACCAAAAGGTCAACTTGCGATTGTGTGGCTTTAGACTTTCTTGCAACCTCTTTAAATTCAAACAAGTCAGCCAAATCCTGTAAAAGAGCAACATCCAAATTATTTGGAACCCTAAAAATCACCTCACTTTTTGTGCGCTCTATTATCATAAATATTTTAATATATACTACGAATTTAAAAAGAAAATTTAACATTTAATGATTAAGTTAACATTCAATTTTTTGACTAATATTTCCTTAGTAGAATTTGTTTAACTTATATAGTTAAGTGCCTCAACACTTAACCAATTAGCAACTTTAACCTTGTATACCCCACCTTATGAATCTTTTCCTTATTTTTGAAAGATAACACTTTACCCTCGGTTCAACCCATGATAAAATTATTGCAAATACTTTTGATTGTTTTTGGATGTTTTGCCTCTTGCAAAGCACAACAAGAAAATGTAGACCTTAGAACGGGTAGCGGCAATCTTCTGCGCAAATTTGAATACCACCAAAAAAGTAATTTTGATGTAACCAATGGCCGACTCAATGTTTCGCTCACCGCTAGCAATGGCTATTTGTTTGAAGTAAATGGCATCCCTGTGAAAAGCATTCAATGTGGCAAAACGGTAAATATAAGCAACTATACCGTGGTTTTAATTGACAATAGGCTTAGTAAAACTTATGTGTTGAACCAAAAAAGCAAACCAAATCTCAAAATAAAATGTTTACCCAATGGTGCTTATGAACTTGTTTTTACCGGCGATTTATTTGCTGGTAAAGAAAAATTAAAAGTATTTGCACGACTTAAAGGTGCCGTTAACCATTCTAGAAACTTGAAAACCAATTAATATAATGAAGCATATTTCCTCCTTCTTTTTCGCTTTCTTTTTAACCTTTGGATTAATGGCACAAACGCCTATTAATCCTTCAACTGCAAAAGACAACGATGATTTAACGCGCATTCTAAAGCACAATGCAGACCTTAGAAAATCGGAAGCATTGGAAAAGGTTAAAACTACTAATTATCCTTTGAGAATGGAATCTCCTAATGGCCGTATTAAAGAATTAGTGGGCCTTAGCAGCACTGGTATGCCTATCTACTTAGAAACTACCAATAATTTAGACGCCGCCAGAACCATTGGTACCAGCAAAGTTTGGCCAGGGGGTTCATCTGGTTTATCATTAAGTGGATTAGGAATGACCAATCGTTTGGGTGTTTGGGATGGTGGTGCGGTTAGAATTGCGCATCAGGAGTTTCAATCTAGAGCGGTGCAAGTAGATGGTAGCACTACCTTAAGCGACCATGCCACCCACGTTGCTGGAACCATGGCTGCGGGTGGAGTAGTAGCCAACGCAAAAGGCATGTCTTTTCAAGCACCGATTCGTTGTTATGATTGGAATAATGATGATGCCGAAATGTCTACTGCCGCCGCCGCAGGATTATTGGTTTCAAACCATTCCTATGGCCAAATCACTGGATGGAATTATAATGATAATTTGGCCCGTTGGGAGTTTTGGTCTGATCCTAGTGTGAGTGTTACCGAAGATTATAGATATGGTTTTTATGATTTTAATTCTCAAGCTTGGGATCAAATTGCGCTTAACTATCCTAACTACCTCATCTTTGTGGCTGCGGGCAATGATCGCGGTCAGGCCGGGTCTTCTACTTTTTGGATACGCGACAATAATGGCAATTGGGTACAAGGCAATAGTGCCAATAAACCACCCGCAATTGGGCCTTATGATTGCATAATGGGCGGCCCTTCAAATGCAAAGAATGTGATGACCATTGGTGCTGTAAATAAAATTGTGAGTGGCTGGTCAAAATCTTCTGATGTAGTCATGAGCTCCTTCAGCGGTTGGGGCCCTACAGATGATGGTAGAATTAAGCCCGATGTAGTGGCAAATGGGGTGTCGGTTTATTCTAGCACCAGCACCAGTAATACCGCTTATGCCAATTTAAATGGTACTTCAATGGCCACGCCAAATGCAAGTGGCTCTGCTTTGCTAATACAACAACACTATAATAACTTAAAGAGCGCTTACATGCGCGCCTCCACTTTAAAGGGACTCATTATCCATACGGCAGACGAGGCAGGCGCAAATCCTGGTCCTGATTACACCTTTGGCTGGGGATTAATGAATACTGATAAGGCTATTTCTGTTGTTTCGGATTCCCTTAAAAATAGCCTTCAACAACTTAGCTTGTCGCCGAATGCAACCTATACCTATTCGTTTTTTGCAGATGGAACTTCGCCCATTCGTGCCACCATCTGCTGGACAGATAGACCTGCAAATCCTTTGTCGGCTGCCTTAGATGCACCCACCAAAATGTTGGTAAACGACTTAGACATTCGCTTGCGTAGAAATTCAGACAATACCAATTTCTTGCCTTATATATTAAATCCGGCTTCGCCTGCAAGTGCGGCAACTACTGGTGATAATAATACAGACAATACAGAAATGATTCACCTGGGCACCCCAACCGCGGGCCTTTATACTATTACCATTACGCATAAAGGGGCTTTAACAGGTGGTGCGCAGCCATATGCCTTACTTGTTTCGGGCATTACCCCTAAGCCAACTGCTGGTTTTACAAGCAATGTTAGAACTGTTTGCATGAACCAAAATGTTAGCTTTACCAATTTATCTGTTGGAGGAGCTTCAAGAATGTGGTATTTCCCAGGCGGAAACCCTGCTACTACTAGTGCCTTAAATCCAACTGTTTCTTATCCTGCCCCTGGCAGTTATCCAGTGGCCTTGCGCATTAGCTCAGCCAATGGGTATGATTCAATTTATGTAACAGATTATATCTCGGTAGGTGGTATTAGCCTTCCAATAGATGAAACGTTTGAAAGCAATTCAGCTACTAGAAGTTTATGGACCATTGATAATTTACAAAATGATAGCACTTGGCGCTTATGGAACATTGCAGGCACTAGCCCTGGGAATACGGCTATGGGCATTAATAATTATGATGTAACTACGCAGTTTTATACCGATAGAATTGTTTCCCCTGTGCTCGACTTTAGAGGCTTAAGCAGTGCGAGCTTGCAATTTCAGCATGCTTATACGCGCTATGACAATACAACTACCGATTCATTAATAGTATTAATAAGCACAAACTGCGGTACTACCTATACTCGCTTAGGCGCTTATGGCGAGAATGGTAATGGCACCTTTGCCACTGGACCAGATAATACGTTTACTGCAGTTAATGCTTTTATTCCTTCAAAGCCTGCAGATTGGTGTGGTGGTGGTTTAGGAGCGGCATGCAATAGCTACGACCTTTCATCCTTTGTAGGTAATGCGAATGTGCGTATTCGGTTCGAACAAAAAACCAATAATGGAGGTAACAATTTATTCATTGATAATATCAAAATCTTAGGAACACCCTTAACACCTGTAGCCAGATTTTATACCTTAACCCCAACCGTATGTGTGGGCGATGAAGTACAATTATTAGATTCCTCTTATAATCAACCTAAAGAATGGACATGGTATGTGAGTGATGCAGATACCCTCATTTATAAAGTTCGTAGTCCACGCGTTAAGTTCTTAAGTTCAGGTGCAAAAACCATTTCATTAGTTGTTAAAAATGCAACAGGGCAAGATAGCTTGGCAAGAGTTTCTTATATCAATGTGTTGCCATCGCCAGCGGCACCTTCGTTAACGTCTTCAAAAGGCAGTGCAGTTTGTGATGGAGATAGCACCCTTCTTGCAACCAATGCAAGTTCTAATTTTATTTGGTATAAAAACAACTTGGCGCAATCAGGCTTAGGTACTTCGTTTACAACCAAAGAAGAAGGGGTTTATTTTGTAAGAACTAGGGGTACAAATGGCTGTTGGTCTAAGAGTGATGAATTAAATTTACAAGCAGCAAGCACCCCAGCCAAACCTTCTATTACAAAAGATTTAACCGGTACGCAGTTTTGTGAAGGAGGTAGTTTTAATCTTACCTCTAGCGCCCTCACAGGCAATCAATGGTTAGTAAATGATACTATTTTTAGCACAGCAACAAATAGAATTTTGAACTTTAATGCGGCAGGTAAATTCAAGGTAATGGTAAGCAATAAAGGCTGTACAAATACTTCTGATTCAATTATTATAGCCATGTTACCTCGCCCACAAACAGGAGAATTGAGCGGTAAAACTTGGGCTGTAAAGGGTGATACTGCGAGGTTTAGTGTGATGCCAGGCATAACCGGTTCTGTATTTAATTGGACCCTTACTGGAGGAACAATAGAGGCAGGAGCTACCACGCCTGAAGTATTAATTCGATTTGGTTCAACCAATGCTGCCACTGTAAATGTGCAAGAAAATGGCAGCAATGGTTGTAAAGGCATTACTAAAACAATCAATGTAAACTTAGTAACAACAGCCTTGGCCTCTTACCAAATGAATGAGTTTAAATTATTTCCAAATCCTGCTAGCAATGTGTTAAACATACAAGTGAGTGGACTAGCAGCCAATGCAGAAATTAAGATTAGTTTATATAATGTGTTGGGTCAAGAAGTGAAACATGAACAAGTAAAATATAATGTTCAGGGTTTCGGTTTGAACCTAAATGATTTGACACCGGGTGTTTATGTGATTAAAGCAGAGGTAGGCGGAAAAGTATTCACTAGAAACTTTGTAAAGCAATAGCTTTACAAAGTTTCTGAGATAGGGAAATACCTTAACAAGTATTTCCCTATTTTTTTTTAATGGTTCCTATCAATAATAAAGTCAACCAAAGCATGTAAAGAAGGCTTTACGGCACTGTCTGGCATTTGGTTCAAAATGTCTAATGCTTCTTGCTTTATGATATTCATTTTATCGCGGGTGTAAGCAATTCCGTTGTGGCTATTAACGTAATTAACCACTTCAATTACTTTGGCCTTTTTGTGGTGTTCGTTTTTGATGATATTGATAATGCGTTTTCGGGTGGCTTTATCTGCATTATTTAAAGTATAAATGATGGGCAAGGTGAGTTTCTTTTCTTTAAGGTCGATGCCAGTTGGTTTGCCAATATCTTCATCGCCATAATCCAACAAATCATCTTTCATTTGAAAAGCAATTCCTGCTTTTTCACCAAACAAACGCATTTGTTCCACTTGCTCTGGCGTGGCGCCAGCAGAGGCTGCACCAATGGCACAGCAACTTGCAATTAGGGATGCCGTTTTTTTCCGAATGATGTCAAAATATACTTCTTCGGATAAGTTAAGGTTACGTGTTTTTTCTATTTGCAACAATTCACCTTCACTCATTTCTTTAACTGCTGTGCTTACAATTTCTAATAAATGATAATCTTTATTTTCTACCGAAAGCAATAGCCCACGTGAGAGTAAATAATCGCCCACCAATACTGCAATTTTATTTTTCCATAGGGCATTGATAGAAAAGAAGCCACGGCGTTCATCGCTATCATCTACTACATCGTCGTGAACCAAAGTAGCTGTATGCAATAGCTCTACTAAACTAGCCGCGCGGTAAGTAGATTCATTTACTCCGTTGAACAAACTGGCAGAAAAAAATACAAAAATAGGACGTATCTGCTTGCCTTTGCGCTTTACGATATAGGTCATGATGGTATCCAGCAAAGGAACCGAGCTGCGCATGGCGTCTCTGAATTTACTTTCAAAAGCTTTCAGGTGCTCGTCTATCGGAGCTTTAATTTGATCCAGGTTATTCACTCACCCGCAAAGAAAGCAATTTTATTACGTAATTGCAGCAATAAACAAAAGCAGTTAATTTGCAGTATGGCCAAGGTTCAAACAACATTCTTCTGCCGCAATTGCGGAGCCTCTTCGGCAAAATGGGTAGGTAAATGCCCAGCATGCAACGAATGGAATACCTTTGTAGAAGAGGTAATACACAAAGAAAAGGCTGATTATAAGAGCACTTGGAAAAAGGAGAACAATGGAATTTCAAAGAAACCCATCCTCATCAACGAGATAGAAAAGGGTAATGAAATGCGCATTGTGCTTAAAGATTTGGAGCTCAACCGCGTGTTGGGAGGTGGTTTGGTGCCAGGTTCTGTCATTTTAATTGGGGGTGAACCTGGTATTGGTAAATCTACCTTATTGCTGCAAGTGGCTTTGCAGTTTCAAAAGCATAAAGTTTTATACATTAGCGGAGAAGAAAGTGAATCGCAAATAAAAATGCGAGCTGAGCGCATTCCGTTTGCCAATGAAAATTGTTTTTTGTTTACCGAAACCAGCACCCAAAAAATAGGTAAGGCATTTAAGGACTTAGAACCAGATTTGGTGGTGGTAGATTCTATTCAAACCTTGCAAAGCGATTTAATTGATAGCACACCTGGGAGTATTTCTCAAATTAAGGAAACAGCAGGAGAGATGATACGCTTTGCCAAAGAAACAGGTACGCCAGTTTTTCTAATAGGCCATATCACCAAGGATGGCACCTTGGCGGGTCCAAAATTGCTCGAACACATGGTGGATACGGTATTGCAATTTGAAGGAGATAGGCATCATGTTTATCGCATCTTGCGAAGCACTAAAAATAGGTTTGGGTCAACCAATGAAATTGGTATTTATGAAATGCAAGGCGGCGGTTTAAGAGAAGTAAGTAACCCCTCAGAAATTTTGATTACCCAGAGGGATGAAAGTTTAAGTGGGGTTTCTATCTCTGCTACCTTAGAAGGGATGCGGCCTTTGTTGATAGAAACCCAAGCCTTGGTGAGTACGGCAGTATATGGCACGCCTCAGCGCAACTCCAATGGTTATGATGCCAAGAGACTAAACATGTTGTTGGCGATATTAGAAAAGAAATGCGGACTAAGAATGGGATTGCAAGACGTGTTTGTGAACATAGCAGGCGGACTAAGAATTGAGGATCCGGGTATTGACTTAGGCATTATTGCCGCCATAGTAAGCAGTTATGAAAGCATGCCTATAAGCAATAAAATTGCCTTTATAGGAGAGGTTGGACTCAGTGGGGAAGTGCGCGCAGTAAGTAGAATAGAGCAACGCATCAGCGAAGCCGAAAAGCTAGGTTTTGAAACCGTTTATTTGAGTAAGTTTAATAAACTTCCAGCCCATAATTTTAAGATAAAATTGGTTGAAATTACAAAGCTAGAAGAGTTGCTGAACCTACTTTTTGGTTAATTAATTTTGAGAGGCAACTTCTAGTTTTTTGAGTTCTGCACCAAGCCATTTTCCAATTGGTTCGTGCGCCAGAATGGTATTTAAACCTGCTTGTGCAGCACCTTTGATATTTATTCTGCTATCGTCGATAAATACACTTTCAGTGGCTTTTAATTCGGCTTGATCCAATACCTGTTGGTAGCAAGCAAGCATAGGTTTACGGGAGCCCATTTCAAAACTTAGGAATTGAATCTCAAACAATTCATTAAAGATATCTTTTCCATGTGCCCTATACACTTCTTCGATATGGGTATGATTGGTATTGCTTAATAGAAATAATCGATAGTGTTTTTTAAGGTGTCTTAATAACTCAATTCTTTCATCAGGGAGGTCTAATAGCATTGCGTTCCAGGCTGTTTTTATTTGTTCTCTTGAGGCATTACCTTTAAGGATGGTAAATAAATTTTGGAGGAAAAACTCTTCATCTATTTTGCCTAGTTCATAGTCAATAAAAACAGAATCTTCGTGGTTAATTTCATCTAAATCTGCGCCCATTCTTTTAAAGGCCCGTAATGTTTTTCCTTGGTCGAGGTCTAAAACTACCCCACCTAAATCAAATATTATATTTTTAATTCTCATACTTCACTTATCTACAGCTTAACAACATTGAAAAAATCAAAAAGGTTTTATTTATTCAGGGTATGCACCGCATTAGTAAGGGAGAAAATCAATTCTGGATTTTTTTCAAAAGCATTACCTATCACAACTACATCGGCGCCGGCTTCGCAGCTTGCGATTGCTTGTGCCTCTGTGCGTATCCCGCCACCAATAAAAAGGGGTCCATTTATTTGGTTTTTTACTTCCGTAATCATGCTTGCACTGATAGGATTTAAGGCACCGCTCCCTGCATCCATATAGGTAATTTTTAAACCCAACATGTCACCAGCCATTGCTGTACAAGCGGCAATATTGTTTTTATCGTAAGGCAAAGGAGTGGTATTGCTCATATACATCACACTAGTGAGATTTCCACCATCTACAATCATGTAAGCAGTAGGTATTACCTCAATGCCTGATTTTTTAAGTAAAGGGGCTGCCAATACGTGTTTACCAATGAGTAGGTCGGGGTTTCTGCCACTTATCATGCTCAAAAAGAGAATGGCATCTGCTGAGGGATGCGTTTGCATGATATTGCCTGGAAATAATAGTAGCGGAATTTGCGAATGTGTTTTTATGATTTCAATACAACGGTCCCAAAAACCATTGGTGATAAGGCTGCCGCCTACAAGAATTAAATCTACCTTGGCAATATTGCAAAGGGTTAGTGTTTTTATTAACTCTTCTTCAGAAGCTAGGCTATCTGGGTCTATAAGCACAGCAAGTTGCTTTAGGCTTTGTAATTGCTTAAGCTGAATTTGCTGGTAGATATTTGTTTTTTTGATAGTAGACATGAACAATAGACAACAAATAAAAGCTTTTTAATCTTAATTATTGAATTTTGGTCTTCTAAAAATTTACAATAAAAGAAAAAAAATCATAAAACAAAGTAAAGATTTGTGGGATGAGGAGCTAAAGCATCAAAACGTATGCATTTTAGGACAAGCACCTGACTATTAAATAATTGTTATCTTATCTGAACCCAATGCTAATAAGGCAAGCGGTGTGCATAACTTATGTTATAAACACCCTACAAGCAACGTTCATATAAGGAAATAGAAATTCACAGGGTATAGTGTTGAAATTACCTTTTGATAAAAAATCTTGAAAGTAGGAGTTTTGGATAAAAAACCCCCTAACTTTTTTGGTGGTTAATAAGAACAAAATATTAAGAAAGAATTATACCTGAATTAAGAAAATGAGCCGCACGAAGAAAAACAATGAGCAGAAGGGCCTCCGGGTTGAGCGCCACTTCACCAAGGATGGAGTGAACGTGTATGACATGTTCACCTATGATTACCGCACCTCTGTGATTAAAAATCCAAATGGGAGTGTAGTATTTGAAATGAACAATGTAGAAGTACCTAATTTCTGGAGTCAGGTGGCTACAGATGTGTTGGCACAAAAGTATTTCCGCAAAGCGGGCGTTCCACAAGCAGATGGAAGCAGCGGCAGAGAGACGAGCATTAAGCAGGTTGCCCATCGTATGGCGCATTGTTGGATGAAGTGGGGCCAAGACTATGGTTATTTTGACACTACAGACGATGCTCAGGTTTTTTATGATGAATTAGCTTACATGGTTGTAGGTCAGTATGCTGCGCCAAACTCACCACAGTGGTTTAATACAGGATTGCACTCTTCTTATGGCATTACTGGTAAACCTCAAGGACATTACTTCGTAAACCCTAAAACAGGTAATTTAGAAAAATCAACTTCTGCTTATGAGCGTCCTCAACCCCACGCTTGTTTCATTTTATCAGTTGATGATGATTTAGTAAATGAAGGCGGCATCATGGATTTATGGGTACGTGAGGCTCGTATCTTTAAATATGGTTCAGGTGTAGGAACAAATTTTTCTAAAATTCGTGGTGCGCAAGAAAAACTTTCAGGTGGCGGTTCATCATCAGGCTTAATGAGCTTTTTGAAAATTGGTGACCGTGCAGCGGGAGCGATTAAATCTGGCGGAACTACCAGACGTGCGGCTAAAATGGTGTGTTTGGATTTGGATCACCCAGAAATTGTAGAATTTATAAATTGGAAAAAGGCAGAAGAAAAGAAAGTAGCCGCATTAATTGCAGCTGGCTATCCTAGCGATTATGAAGGAGAGGCATATGCCACTGTTTCAGGTCAGAATAGTAATAACTCTGTGCGCATACCTAATGCCTTTTTTGAAGCCCTTAAAGAAGGTAAAGATTGGGAATTAAAAGCCCGCACAGATGGCAGAGTAATGACCACTATTCCTGCTAAAGATTTGTGGGATATGATTGGCGATGCCGCTTGGGCATGCGCAGATCCGGGAGTTCAGTATGATTCTACCATTAATGAATGGCATACATGTCCAGAAGGTGGTCGCATTAATGCGTCTAACCCATGCAGCGAATACATGTTCTTAGACAATACCGCTTGTAATTTGGCGAGCTTAAACCTTATGCGTTTCTTTAACACAGAAACATTGGCATTTGATGTAAAAGCTTATGAGCATGCAGCGCGTTTATGGACTATGGTGCTTGAAATCTCTGTTTTAATGGCACAGTTTCCTTCGCCAGAAGTGGCGCAATTAAGCTATGAATACAGAACTTTGGGTTTAGGATATGCAAATCTAGGTAGTGTACTTATGGTAGCTGGTATACCTTATGATAGTCCGAAAGCCTTTGCATGGTGCGGCGCACTAACCGCTATATTAAATGGTGTGGCTTACCAAACATCAGCAGAAATGGCTAAGTACCTTGGTGCCTTCCCTAAATTTGAAGATAATAAAGAGCATATGATGCGTGTAATGCGTAATCATCGCTATGCTGCTTATAATGCTACGGATGCCTATGAAGAATTAACCATTAAACCAGTAGGGATTGACCCTAAATATTGCCCAGATTATTTGTTAACTTCTGCATGCAATAATTGGGATTTGGCAGTTCAAATGGGAGAGGCGCATGGTTACAGAAATGCCCAAGCTACTGTGATTGCTCCAACCGGTACCATAGGATTAGTTATGGATTGCGATACCACTGGTATTGAGCCTGATTTCGCCTTGGTTAAATTTAAGAAATTATCTGGTGGAGGGTATTTTAAAATCATTAACTCAAGCGTACCAGCAGCCTTGAAAAATTTAGGGTATTCTCCAGTTGAGATTGATGCCATTATAAAATATGCTACAGGTTCGGCTTCTCTACATGGTGCCCCTTTCATTAATCCAGAGTCGCTAAAATTCCGTGGCTTTACTGATGAGGAAATTGCTAAGTTAGACAAAGCAGCTGCGGGAGCTTTTGAAATTGGTTTTGCTTTCAACGTGTGGACACTTGGCGAGGCTTGCTTGCAGCGACTTGGGTTCAAACCGGAAGAATACAATAGCCATAGCTTTAACTTGCTAAGAAAACTAGGGTTTACCCGTCAAGAAATTGAAGCAGCTAATGATTTTATCTGTGGAACCATGACGGTTGAGGGAGCGCCTTTATTGAAAGACGAACATTTGCCTGTTTTTGATTGTGCAAACAAATGTGGTAACAAAGGCGAGCGATATATTGCAGCTACAGGCCATATCCGTATGATGGCGGCAGCACAACCATTCTTAAGTGGTGCAATTTCTAAAACCATTAACCTACCAAATGAAGCTACTGTTGACAACATTAAGGAGTGTTATCAAATGAGCTGGGAATTAGGCCTAAAAGCCAATGCCCTATACAGAGATGGATGTAAGTTGAGCCAGCCTTTGAGCAATAAATCAGATGTAAAAGACGAAGAAGAAATTCAAGATGCAGTAGAGCAAGTGCTAGGAGAAGCCGCCCACAAACCAGTTGGTGAGTTAAGTCCAGAGCAAGTTTTAGAAGCCGCAACTGCCATCCTTAATAGAACACACGATACCGCTTTCAAGCATAAATTAGCAGGTGTTGTAGCACGTAAGACCTTGCCAGGAAAACGTGCTGGATTTACCCAAAAGGCAACGGTTGGTGGTCAAACTATCTTTGTGAGAACAGGTGAATATGAAGATGGAACTTTAGGAGAAATCTTTGTTGATCTGCACAAAGAAGGCGCTACTTTACGCTCTTTAATGAACTGTTTCTCTATTGCAGTTTCTTTAGGCTTACAATATGGTGTGCCATTAGAAGAATACGTTGACAAGTTTACCTTTACCCGTTTTGAACCAGCAGGTATGGTTACAGGTCATGATAATATCAAGCAATCTACTTCTATCATCGATTATATGTTCAGAATGTTAGGTTTTGAATATTTAGGTAGAGAAGATTTTGTTCAGGTTGAACCAAATGATACGCAAAGAGCAAGTTTGGCAGTAAATGTGCACAAGTCGAATAACTTAAATTTGAACCCAATGGCTAAGCCTGATGCAGAAGTAGGGGCAAGTTTAAGTGCGCAACCGATTGGATTTTACAAGCCAATTGAAACCAAAGCAGAGGCAATTGCCACCGTAGCGGTTGCCAGTGGCTTAGAAGGACCAATGGACCAAGTGAGTGAAATGAACAAGCGTATGGGTGATAGCCCTGCTTGTCCAACATGCGGACACATAACCATTCGCAGTGGCGCTTGTTATAAGTGCTTAAACTGCGGAACCCAAACAGGTTGTAGTTAATTCAGCATTTTGAATGATACCAAGAAAAGAGCTGCCAGTAATACTGAGCAGCTCTTTTTGTATTAAATGTTAAGCAATTGTGCCTTGGCAATTCTTTTTGTTTAAATACGTTTTGAAGCTATATTTGAAACCTATATATCCTTAGAATGAATTCGTCTTTAACTAAAAAAGCCCTTCCACATTTGCTTGCCTTAGGCATTATCCTATTGGTAATTTTTGCTTATTTCTCGCCTATTTTTGGCGGCAAACAGCTTAAGCAATACGATGTAATGCAATGGAAAGCCACCTACCAGGAGATTGCTAAGTTTGAGAAAGAAAGTGGTGAAAGAACTTTCTGGACCAACAGTATTTTTGGTGGTATGCCAAGCTATTTAATTGGCGCCTCGTATAAAGGTAATTTTACCAATACCATTCTTTTTAACATGCAATTGGTGTTTAAGCACCCAGCAGATACCTTGTTTTTGCTGTTTGTTTGCTTTTATGCCTTGTTGATTGCTTTTGAAGTTTCACCCTGGTTGGCCATTATTGGTTCACTCGCTTTTGCGTTTTCGTCCTTTAACTTCATAAACATAGACGCAGGCCATGTTACCAAAGGGAATGCAATTGCCTTTATTCCATTAGTTTTGGCTGGAATTAGAGTAGCCTTATATAAAAACAAATGGATAGGCGCAATTTTGACGGGCGTTGCCCTTTCTTTTGAATTGGCAGCAGGACATTTACAAATTACCTATTATCTCATATTTGTGATAATGGCGTGGATGATTTATGAATTGGTTCAAGCCATTAGAAACAAAACCATTCCTGCCTTTTTACTAACGGGTGCATTATTATTAGTAGCTTCAGGCATAGGCATTGGAACAAATATTACAGGATTATTAGCTACTGAAGAATATGGAAAATACAGTATTCGTTCAGCCTCTGAATTAACCAAAACAGCCCAAGGCGCATCAAATGAAGCAAATGCTACCAGTGGCCTTGATAAAGATTATGCTTTGGCCTGGAGTAATGGGGTTTCAGAGCCTTTTACTTTACTTATACCTAATTTCTTAGGAGGCGCAAGTAATGGAGAATTAAGCACCTCTAGTAACACTTATAAAGAACTACAAGCAAAAGGAATTCCTAATGCTAAAGAGGTTGTTAAGCAAATGCCAATTTATTGGGGCGATCAACCCTTTACTGCAGGTCCAATTTATTATGGCGCCATTATCGTTTTCTTATTTGTGTTTGGCATGTTTCTAATTAAAGGAGCTGAAAAATGGTGGATTTTTGCAGCCGCCATGCTTTCAATTTTTCTATCGATGGGCAAGAATTTTCCCTTGCTTACCGATGTGTTTTTTGAATACTTTCCTTTATATAATAAATTTCGCTCTGTAACATTTGTGCTTTGCGTTGCTCAAGCTATGTTTCCATTTCTAGCTATGTTAGCACTTAAAGAATTTTTACAAGGGAAGGTTAGCAAGCCTGATTTTACAAAAGCCCTAAAATTTAGTTTAGGAATTGTAGGTGGTATATGCTTGTTTTTTGTGCTATTACCTGGAGCCATTTTTGATTTTAGCAGTGAGGCAGATGCCAGAATGGGCTTCCCAGATTGGTTAAAAGATGCACTGGTTTTAGATAGAGAAAGCTTAATGCGAATGGACGCCTTGCGTTCATTGGGGTTTATACTTGCAGCGGCTGCCTTATTATGGTTTAGCTTTGTGGGTAAAATTAAACAGCAAATATTTTTGGTGGCGATGGGTTTGTTAGTTTTAGTAGACTTGTGGGGCGTTGATAAACGGTATCTTAATGACAAGGATTTTGAACGCAAAAAATCAGAAGCAGCCATTGAGAAAACTACCCTTGATGAGCAAATATTAGCCGATCCAGATCCTCATTATCGAGTATATAACAATACAACAGATTTTGATAAAGATGCTTTAACTGCATATTATCATAAAACTTTAGGAGGATACCATGGCGCAAAAATGAGAAGATACCAAGAATTAATTGAGTGGCAGCTTTCTAAAAATAATATGGAATGCTACAATATGTTAAACGCTAAGTATTTTATTGTGCCTGATTCGAGCGGCAATAAATTTGTGCAAAGAAATCCTTATAATAACGGCAATGCGTGGTTTGTTGGTGATTTAAAATGGGTAAATACAGCAGATGAAGAAATGACGGCATTAAGCAGTTTTAAATCGAAAGAAACTGCCGTTATAAATAAACAATTTGAAAAGGATTTGCTTGGTTTTTCACCTGTAAAGGATTCAAATGCCACGATAGTTCTAACAAAATACCAACCTAATAAATTAGTTTATGAAAGCAATGTAAGCGCATCACAATATGCAGTGTTTTCAGAAATTTATTATGACAAAGGTTGGAATGCATACCTAGATGGCAATTTGGTGCCGCACCAACAAGTAGATTATTTATTGCGTGGCATGCAAGTACCGGCAGGCAAGCATAACATAGAGTTTAGGTTTGAACCAAAAGTGATTGAGACAGGGGAGACTATCGCTTTGGCTTCTTCTATAACCTTGTATGGCTTATTGCTACTTGGATTGGGATTAGGGTTCAAAAAAGCCAAAGAAGACTAATCAATGACAAACTCCTTGCAATGGGTTGTTATCGCAATATTGTTTATTGCGGCTGTTATTTATTTGATTAATCGAATCAATAAAAGCAGTAAAGGGCACGCTTGTGAAGGAGCATCCTGTAACTGCGGTCCAAAATTAGGGACCAAGAAAGCAAGTATACTTTAAACTACCTCCAAAATTTATAATTTATGAAAACAGTAGATACAATCAATTTCGCCGGCAAAAGAGCTTTGGTGCGTGTAGATTTTAATGTCCCTTTGGACAAGAAGACGCTTGAGATTACTGATGATGCTAGAATTAGAGCAACCATACCCACTTTAAAGAAAATACTTTCAGATAGTGGATCATGTATTTTAATGAGTCATTTAGGCAGGCCACTAAAAAAATTGAAAGAAGATGGTACGGTAGATTTTGAAAAGCATACCCTAAAAAACGCCCTAGCTAAAACATCAGAATTATTAGGTGTTGAGGTGAAGTTTGGTGGTGATTGTATAGGGTCTGAAGCCGCTGAAATGGCTAAGAATTTAAAACCAGGTGAGGTAATGTTATTAGAGAACCTCCGTTTTTATAAGGAAGAAGAAAAAGGCGATGAAGCCTTTGCCCAGAAATTAGCTTCTTTGGGTGATGTTTATGTAAATGATGCATTTGGAACAGCGCACCGTGCACATGCTTCGACAGCAATTATAGCTAAGTTTTTTACAGATAAGTGTTTTGGATATGTGATGGCAAGAGAGGTAGCTAATGCAGAAAAGGTTATTCATAATGCCGAGCGCCCATTCACTGCTATAACGGGTGGTGCTAAGGTATCAGATAAATTATTAATTTTAGAAAATCTAATTGATAAAGTAGATAATCTTATCATTGGCGGAGGTATGGCTTATACCTTTTTAAAAGCAATGGGATATGAAATTGGATCAAGTCTTTGTGAAGACGATAGGCTTGAACTATGTTTGGCCTTAATGAAAAAGGCAGAAGAGAAGGGGGTTAAATTATTACTTCCAGAAGATTCTATTGTGGCAGATGCTTTTTCTAATGAAGCCAATTATAAAACCTGCGATAATAAGCACATTGAAAAGGGTTGGATGGGTTTAGATATTGGTCCAAAAGCTTCAGCGCACTTTGCAGAAGTAATAAAGAATTCAAGAACAATATTATGGAACGGCCCAATGGGCGTTTTTGAAATGTCACATTTTGAAAATGGAACAAAAACGGCTGCCATTGCAGTAGCTGCTGCCACCCAAACTGGTGCATTTAGTTTAATAGGAGGAGGAGATAGCGCAGCAGCTGTAGCTAAGTTTGGCTTTGAAGATCAAGTGAGTTATATAAGCACAGGCGGTGGAGCTTTATTAGAGTATTTTGAAGGCAAAGTTTTGCCAGGCATTGCTGCCATAAACGAATGAGATTTTTAACTGTATATTGGAAAGCCCTTTTATGGGCTTTTCTAATATTAGTTGCTTGTGGTATGAATGGAAACAGCTTGCCAAAATTATCTTTTGATTTTGGGATTGATAAAATTGTTCATTTTTTTCTTTTTTTCATACAAGCCATGCTCATTTACTTGCCCAATAAAAAACAGCTTTGGGTGGCGATTTTATTGTCGAGTTGCTACGGGGCATTGATTGAGTTATTGCAAATGACAGTTTTTATAAATAGGTCGTTCGACTTTGCAGACATGCTTGCAGATGTCATTGGTGCTTTGCTATGTCTGCCTATTTTAAAACTATGGGAACGCTTTAGCAGAAGGTAATAAAAGTACCTCTTTAATTATGGGACTTTTAAAACTTATAGTAGACTTCCTAAATCGCCGCTTATGGGTTTCTTTGTGGTTGGATTTGAACTGGAATTTCTTACACTAGAAAGTTTTATGAAAAGATCTGTAGGATTAAAAGGCTTGCTGATATAATCATTCATGCCTCTTTCTAAAACCTTATTTTTTGCCTCTTCATTTACATTGGCAGTGAGGGCAAAAATGGGTATTTGTGAATTGAAAGTTCGGATCGTTTTAGCAGCCTCAAAACCATCCATTTCTGGCATTTGAAGGTCCATTAGGATTAAGTCAAATGTCATCTTTTTGGCACATGCAACCGCCTCAAGTCCATTGGAAGCAACGGTTGTATTCGCATTCCACTTTTGCAAGAATTTGCGCGCTACAAATACATTCATAGCATTATCTTCAACCAATAAAATTTCCATGCCAGCCAATTGATTTCCATCTGTATCATCTAACACTAGCTTAGGGATTTGTGTTGAATTTGCAATTTTAAGGTTTAGTTTGAACCAAAAGGTCGACCCTTTGCCAATTTCACTTTTAACTGCAAGTTGTCCGCCCATTATCTCAATGAGCCTTTTAGTTATTGCGAGTCCAAGTCCAGTACCCCCATATTTGCGCGTGGTTTCACTAGAAGCTTGCGTAAATTCATCAAAAATGAAATTTAGATGCTGTTCTTCAATTCCAATACCTGTATCTGCGATGCTAAATAAAATTTCAACTTCATCTTCATTTAAGGATTGTTTTTGTAAAGAAACTACAACACTACCTGTATTTGTAAATTTAATGGCATTAGAAATTAGGTTACTCAATATTTGGTTTATGCGCAAAGGGTCTCCTAATATTCCTATTGGTAAATCATTACTTGATTTAAGTTGAAGTCGAATTCCTTTCTCATTGGCTTTGCCAATAAAAGCCTTCATGTTGTTTTGAACTAGCTCTAATAGGTCGATAGCACTCGTTTCTAAGTCCATTTTACCAGCGTCTATTTTGCTGAAATCAAGGATATCGTTTAGTAAGAAAAGTAGGTTATCAGCTGAATATTTGAGTGCTTTTAGGTTTTCCAATTGTTCAGGATTAGGCTTCTCAATTAGCAACAAATTAATAATTCCTATAACCCCATTCATAGGGGTGCGAATTTCATGACTCATAGTAGCTAGAAAAAGGCTCCTTGCCTTGCTTGCTTCTTGTGCTTTTTCGAGGGCTACTTTATATTCTTCTTCTAATTTTTTGCGGTAATCAATATTACTAAAAGTTCCAATAGCCCTAGTTGGGTTGCCCTCAGCGTCTGTTTCTGCAATCTTACCACGGTCTAGAACCCAAATATAGGAACCATCTTCTTTGCGCATTCTGTATTCTTGTTCATAAAAATGAGTTTTGCCTTCTAGGTGATCTACAAACGTATTCCAAGCGCGTGGAAGGTCTTCGGGATGTACCATTTCTTCCCATGATAACGGTAACTTTTCGAAACTTTTATAACCAAGCATTTCATTTAGAACAGAAGAGAAGAAACTTTCGTCTGTACTTAAATTAACATCCCAAACGGCATCTCTGCTGCCTGAAAGGGCGTAATTCCACCTTTTTTCTGCTGTTTCTAATTCTAATTGTTGTTTTACATTTTCTGTAATATTCTCAACAATGCCAAGAATTAATTCAACTTCATTATGGTTATCTAGGATTGGGATTTTAAAAGTACGTGCATAGATAAAATCATCTCCCACATCAACGCGCAACTTTTGAATAAGCAGGGGTTCCTTGTCGGCAATTACCATTTCGTCCGTTTGCGTATACAGTTGGATTTCGCCAGAATCTTTAAAAATATCTTCATCAGTTTTTCCAATAACCATGGCCTCCGAAATGCCAAAAATGGTTTCAAGTTCTTTGTTCCAAAGGGTATAAACAGCGCCTTGTTTCACACTTTTTACGAAAACTCCAAGGGGCAAATGTGAAATTAATTTATTAAGAAAAATGCTTTGCTGTTCATGTTTAATGGATTCTTCTTTTCTGGTAGTGATGTCTTCAATTACAATGGAGACCCTTGGTGGTTGGCTATTTTGAATTTTCCTTAGTTTGGCAGCATAGTGATGTATTCCATCTGCTAGATTGTATTGATATTCGGCATCAATTGGAATTCCAGTTTGTTTAACTTGTTCAAAATAACTGCTAAGGTTCAATTGAAATGGTTTGTCGAACAGCTCTTCTACTGTTTTTTCTTTAAAATAGGATTCCTCATAAAACAGCGGAACATTTTCACTCCTCCATACCTTCGTACATTGATCGTTTTCATCCATTTCAAAGATAATTTCCTGGGTAGAATTGAGCATAAGTTGTAAATTCTCTGTAAGCAGTTGTTGCTCTTGAAAGGCTTTTTTTCTTTGGGTGATATCAATAGCTTTTACTACAATTCCGGCGGATTGTTCTAGTAACTTTATGGGTGTAATGGTAACTTCAAAATAGCGAAACCCATCCCTGAATTTATATTCAAAATCAAAAGTAAATTGCTCTCCATGTAAAGCTCTTTTATACCAGCTATTCCAAAGTCTATAGACCGCATGTTTGCCTTCTGGAAATAAAATGCTAACACCTGTTTGCGGGGCTCTTTGCCAAAAGCCTTTGAAGAGATGGGAAAACACTTCATTAAACGAAATGAGTTTAAAATTGGCATCCACGCACCAAATAGCATCTTTATCATTTTGCATTAAGGCTTGCAGATTTGCATCCATAAAGCCTGGGTTGTTAGATTTTCCTTCATCCTTTTGGTTCAAACCGAAATACACTGCTAAAAACATTGTAATAATTCCCAATAGCATTAAGCTGCCTGAAAACACGTCGCCAGCAACATAGTTTCTTATGGTCGCTAATAAAAGAAACAATAGCGCAAGGGCAGCAGCTAAAAATATGGGTTGTTTATGAGCTTGCATTAGGTAGTTTCCAAACGTGTGTGGCAAGATAAAACAAGTGCTCCCCTTTCACTAATAAAGGTGATGGAAAGTTATTCTCATACAACATACCAGTGCCTAAACCTTGTGGAATAATAGGATGTTTTGTGGCTACCCATTGGGCAATTGCGTTGAGACCAATGTTAGATTCTAAGGCAGAGGTGGCCCACCAGTTTATGTTTAAATTATCTGCTATTTTAATCCAATGGTTTGCATTTTTGACGCCCCCAATTAAGGTAGGTTTTAAAATAAGATAGCTTGGCGAAATTTGCCTAAGCCATTTTTCTGATTCAACATTAGGTATTTTGCCAATTAGTTCCTCATCTAATGCGATGGCAATTGGGCTTGTTTTGCATAATTTTTCCAAGGCATCAGGTTGCTGAGTAGCAATAGGTTGTTCAATGGAATGAATGTCAAATCGGTTTAATTCTTTTAATTTTATTGCGGCATCCCCTGTTTCAAAAGCACCATTGGCATCTAGTCTAATTTGCACCTTTGAGGCAAGATGTTTTTTTCTAAATTGCTCTAGCATGCTGCATTCTGCATCAAAATCATGTGCCCCTACTTTAAATTTAATACAACTAAAGCCAGATTCAACCTTTTTGGTAGCTTCAGCTAGCATGAGTGGAATTTGAGACATCCAAACTAAGCCGTTTATCCAAATAGGTGCTTGCTGTAAAAATGTGGATTCAAAAATCACGCGTCTGCCACCATTTTCTAAATCGAGATGTGCTGTTTCAAGTGCAAAATTAATTGCAGGGTATGTTTCTAATTCTTCTGGTGGTATTTGTTCACCTTGGTTTAACCTAGATAAAAATGACTGCAGTATGCTTGGAAAATTATCAAGTGCATCTATGCTTAATCCTTTTAATGGTGAAGCTTCACCGAAGCCTACTAGGCCAGGTACTTTGCTGTCACTTACTTTGATAAGATGGGCTACATGTGAATCAATTTTACCGCGAGAGGTTCTGGCCTCGAAACTAAACTTTAACTCGTGATTTAAATATTCATAAATTCTCATGTAATACTAAAAAAAAGCTGAAGGTTAGCACTAATTAAAAAACATGTCAAGGACAAGTATTTAAGCAAAGGGTCGAAATCTTCTTGCTTTTGAATTCGCCAAGCTACCATCAAATTTAGCATAATTAGCATGGTAATACTAAAGGCTAGAAAAGGACCGAAATTTTCTTTAATGATAAACAGGGTAAAGCAAGCAATGGGTAAAAGAAGCAAAAGGCTATAATAAATTTTAGCGCCAAATAGACCCAACCTTACGGCAATGCTATTTTTACCTGCAACCTTATCAGAGTCTATGTCTCTCATATTGTTGAGGTGTAAAACCCCAGTAGACAGTGCGCCAAAAGCCACAGCCAAAAGCCATGTACTTTGGCTTATGCTAGCGGTTTGTAAATATTGGGTACCTGCCACAGCGGTGAGTCCGAAGAAAATAAATACAGCCACATCTCCAAGTCCCCTATAACCGTAAGGTCGCTTCCCATTTGTATAGGCAATGGCTGCAATAATTCCAATAATTCCTATAGACAGTAAAACCAAAACACCCACCCATCCAATTACTTTGTAAGAAAAGAAAAGTAGAATGCAACCGCTAACAAAAGCTAGGACGGCACTCAGTTTCATGGCATTTTTCATTTCATTCGCACTTATGGTTCCGGTTTGAACCGAGCGTTTAGGACCCTTTCTTCCGTCGTGGTCTGCGCCATGCACCGAATCGCCGTAGTCATTGGCAAAATTTGAAAGGATTTGAAGGAAAAGAGCAGTAAGTAATGTAAAAATACTTGTACCTAAAGTTAGTTTTTGTTGTATTTGAACCGCAAAAAGCCCCGCCCAGATGCAAGACATTGATAGAAAAAGGGTACGGAGGCGCATAGCTTGTAGCCATGCCGAAAATTTGCTTACTTTTGTTTGCTTCATGAGTCGGCAATTTAAATACATTCGCTTCTTGCTTAAGTATCCTGTTTATAAAATTTTTAAACAGCGTACGCAATACATTAGCAACCAGCACTTTCTTATTATTGCTTCGGTATTTGTTTCAATTGTGGTAAGTATTGCTGCTATTTTACTAAAGTGGTTCATTCATTTTATCGAATCCCTATTACTAAACACAAATATATTGGAGCTAAGTTTGGCTAACTTGTTTTTGCCATTGCTGGGAATATTACTCTCCTTAACCTTTATTAAGTATTTTTTGAAGGGCAAGAATTTTGAGAAGGGGCTTGCGAGTATTATTTATAAAGTTACCTATAAAAAGGGAAGAATAGAGCTATATCATACTTATGCCCATTTGGTAACTAGTGCGTTTACAGTTAGTTTAGGAGGGTCTGCAGGTGTTGAGGCTCCAATAGCAGCAACGGGTTCAGCTATAGGTTCAAACCTTGCCTCTCGTTTTTTTTTAAATGATAATGACAGGAATTTATTATTGGCTTGTGGTGCAAGTGCAGGCATATCTGCAATTTTTAATTGCCCAATTGGAGCCGTAATTTTTGCTTTAGAGGTTTTATTGAGAAAGGTTACTGTGCCAGCATTTGTTCCCTTATTAATTGCCTCAGCTACTGCCTCTGTTATCAGTAATTTTTTTTACAAGTCGCAAATAATCAGTTTTAGCGCAGCAATTTGGCAATTAAATGATATTCCTTATTACATTTTATTGGCAATGCTTTGTGGTGTTTTTTCAATTTATACAATCCGAGTTATTTATGGATTAGAAACTAGATTTAACAATATAAAGCTGAAATATAATAAAGCCATTTTTCAAGGATTAATTGTAGGTGGATTAATTATGTTTTCACCTTTGCTTTATGGAGAAGGTTATTTTGTAATCAATCAAATTTTGCATAATAAATTTGATGATTTTATGCAAACTATTTCCCTTCAAAGTAATTTTGGTTTCAATACAGTTTTCCTTTCATTTGTATTAGTTACCATACTATTAAAGCCAGTTGCTGCTGCATTTACAGTGAGTGCGGGTGGGAATGGTGGAATTTTTGCACCCTCACTTTTTATTGGCGCCTTAAGTGGTTTGTTTTTTTCTAGAATTGTTAATTTATTAGGTCTTACAGATGTAAATGAATTAAACTTTGTGGTGGCAGGAATGGCCGGTTTGTTAAGTGGTGTATTAAGTGCGCCATTAACTGGTATTTTTATGATTGCTGAAATAGCAGGAGGGTATACATTATTGGTGCCATTAATGATAGTTTCAGCAGGTAGTTTTTTTGTTACACGTTTGTTTGAACCGAACTCTATTTATACAAAAAAATTGGTTCAAAGCGGTTTATTACAAAAGGCGCCTGAATTGGAACTGTTGAAAACAGTGAATGCAGAATCTGTTTTAGAAACTAATTTTCCAACACTTGATGTTGATGTAAATTTAAGAAGCGTAACGCAATTAATCAGTGGAACTCGAAGAAATGTTTTTCCTGTAATTAGAAAAAATGGGCGTTTAGCCGGTATTGTAAGTATGGGAGATTTACGTCCTTATCTTTTTAGAACTGATTTGTATGATAAATTAACCGTAAAAGAGTTGATGCATACAGACGTAATAAAGGTGAATCAAACAGATTCTTTGCACCATGTTTTACAAGTACTCGAGGAAAATCCAGGTGTGTTTTATATCCCTGTTCTCCATCAAGAAAAGTATGTTGGTTGTATATCTAAAAGTGTACTCCTTAATAAGTATAAAGAATTAATGCAGGAATGGATGGCACAGAACCAAGATTTATCCTAGTTCCATGCTATAGCCTTTGGTATGGTTTGTAAGAATTTCTTGCAATAAATCCTTTGAAAGCGGTTTTACATAGAAACCAGAAAGCAGTTCGGCAGCATTAGCTCGTTTTTGATCATTTGGGTCAAGAGAGCTGGTTAGCATAACAATAGGTGTTTCTCTTTTAATAGGTTCATATCTATCTAAAAATTCCCAACCATTTAGGCGTGGCATATTTATGTCTAATAGAATTAAGTCAAAGTTTTCCTGAGTTTTTGCAAGAAAATCTAAAGCCTCAGTGGGGTCTAAGAAATTTAGCACCTCATGTGGTATATTCAATTTTCTAAGCAGGCGTTCATTGGCCATGTTGTTGATGAAGTCGTCATCGATTTGAATAATTCTCATAGTCTTAAATAATAAAATGTTGTGAAGCAGTTAAATTTTTATTTAGGTTTTTTATGATGTCGTCTAATTGTTTAACAGATTCGTGAATGTGGTTTAAAGTTGTTTGGTCTGCCTCGTCTGTATAGGCATACTCTTTTAAAAGTGCAGACAAGGAAATTATATTAGCAACAGGTCTACGGATAATATGGGATAGGGTAAAGCTGTATTCTTCAAAGCGTTTATTTTGTTCAATTAAAGTTCTTTCATGACGCTTTCTAGTAGTTATGTCATTGGTAAGTAAAACCATTCTTCCTTCATTGTATTGGTTCGGACTTAACCTAAAGAAAATAAATTCAAACCATGATTTTTCTAACTCCTCTGCGCAAGGGCTTTCTAAAAGGCTAAAATCAATTTCCATTTCAAATTCTATAATTCCAAATCCATTTAATGCTTCTTCATATTTTTCGCTTAGGCCAATTTTTTGAAGAAATGGATGTGTATGAATATTTACTTTACCACTTAATTCATTTTCGTTGGTTAGGTTTAGGTATTCTGTAAACCTTTCATTGACCATTATTAGGTTACCAGCTGCATCAAACATTTGGAAACCAATTGGCATTTTATTTATAACTAGGTTAAGGAGTTCCTGATTTTTTCTTCTTTCCTGTTCATAGCTTCTTTTTTTAGTTATGTTTTTGCTAACGAAAGTTACGCCACAAATTTGTTGTTTATCGTCTAACATAGGGTAGGCGGTATGTTCAAAAAATAAACTTCCTTTTTTATTGGTAACTTCTTTTTCATTACTTGCTGTTTCTCCTTTTAAAGCTTTTTCAAATAGAGTGCGCCAATAGTCTATTTCTTCTGCGCTCATTGGGAGTTCAAAAAATGAGGATTGTAGATTTATTCTTTGGTTGAAAATCATGAAGACAAGCTTCTCAAATTTTGAGTTACCTAAAGCATAAAGGCCTTGTTCATTTAAACACCAGATGGCAGTATGCGTGCTTTCTAGTAAGGTATTTAAACTTAAGTTTGTGATGTGGAGGTCTAAGTTTCTTTTAATTAATTTTTGTTGGGCCATTTCTAACTGCTGATGAGCAGTTATAAAGAGACTAGCTAATCCAATACCTGGAATTAAGAACATGAAAATATGATGCAAAGCGATGCCTTTTAAACTTTCAATGAATGATATACCTGCTACGAAACAAATGGTATAGATGTATTTGATTTGTGTATTTTTTACCATAAAAAACGTAAAAAACACTAATGAAACAATATATCCCGCAAAAGAGATGTGAATTGAATTGATAAAATCAAAATATAAAATCAGTAAAAAGGAAAGAGGCAAAATATACAAATAAATATTTGGTTGAGTCCATTTTCCTGCAGCATACAATCCGGCGTGAATGCTTGATATTAATAGGCACATGAACATTACATTGATGGCAAAGTTTGACTGTACACTTATAAAAATAAATGTGGCCAATTCAAGCAAAATTATAATTCTCCTTGTAGACGCAATCAGTGGGGTATTCATGATTTCAGCGAATTCTTGTTTTTAAGCTATTCAAACAAATATATCACTTTTTAAATAAATAAAAAGACTATTAAACCTGTATAATAAGCATTAGGAGATAAAAATTAGGTAATCCTTAGACTTAGAAATAGTTGCTTAATAATTTTATTTGTGGTTTGAGAAAAATGTTTAGTTTTGCAACCTGCTTTATTAAGCAGGGCCTATAGCTCATTCGGTTAGAGCAACTGACTCATAATCAGTAGGTGCCTGGTTCGATCCCAGGTGGGCCCACCAAAGAAAATAATTAAGGAGTTTTGATATTTATCAAAACTCTTTTTTTTTAACTTCCGACACCTAATGCATCATATGTTTCCATTTAATATTGGAATAGATAATTTTACGCGGCATATTTTATTGGCAGCCTTATGTTTAGACAAGGAAAAAGCGTTATCTCACTTTGAAAAGGTTAAGCTAGCCCTAGCCAAAATTGATACAGAAACTAATAGAGCAATTTTAAACCTGGAAGATGATACTAAAAAATTATTGGCTCAAGTTTATTTCAATTTAAAGGATGTTGATGATAGTCTACTAGAACAATTTAAATTAGATTATAAGGCTAATACACTTAATGGGAAGTATTATTTAAACATTGCCGCTCAAATTGCAAGGGTTTTTGAGAGTAATAGAATACCCTATATGTTTTTAAAAGGTATCCCGATTGTTTTGCAGACCCACCAAAATTTTGGTGTTCGGCCTATGACTGATATTGATGTTTTGGTGCCGCCTGAAAAATTAGAAATGGCAATGCAGATATTGGTAGAGCAATTCAGTATGAAAATTAGAAATTATGACTTGGCGTTTTATCATAATAACATCATCCATGCAATAACGTTAAGGCGTGCAGCCAATTTGCAAGTTGATTTGCATTTTTATTTCCATGATTTTGCTTACCATACAATACATGACAATCAATTATGGGCTACTTGCCAAAAGGTTCAATTATCTTCCTCTCAATTAGGTTTTATACCCTCACCAAGCTTTTTGTTGTATAGGACTCTAATTCATGGACTAGATGGCAAAGCACACCGTTGGGTTACGGATTGTGTTGCTTTAGTTGATTTTCATGGAAAGACAATTAATTGGAAAGAAATATTTGAACTGGCAAAGAAGCAAAAAATGCTTTGGCCAGTTATTAATCGACTAAAATTTCTAAAGGAAGAATTTTCTATTCCTTTGCCAAATGAAGTTGAACTTTCAATAGCAAATGAGAAAGTTTCTATTCTTGAGCAAATTTATTTTTTTTACTATTCTAATCGCCGTGAGGTAAAATCGAGTCAATCTTACTTATTGAAATTAGTAGCTAGAACTTTTTTATTCTTAGACTTTCATTTGTATAAACGAATTAGTGAAAAAGGAAGTTTATTTAGGTATTATAATAAACGAAAGCGTGTAATTACTTACACAAAGAAAAATTTTAGTAATAAAAGTCCATACGAATAAATAATTATTTATTGTTCGATTTCTTTCGACCACTTTTACAAAGTTTAATTAATATTTGAATAGTGATTTTAGTTATTTTTATGACATTATTTCATTTTTAAATGGAAATATTTCATTTTTTAAATAAATAAAATTCATAGTTTTGTTTAATACATTCTAAATTAATTATGACATCAGAAGTGTTTTATAGCATTGATACCACAAAAGTTGTTTTTGAAAAGTTTGAGGACGAAACTGTATTAATCAACCTTGAGAATGGCAATTATTATGGAATTATGAAAGTAGGTAAGGATATTTTAACATTGATGGAGCAAGGAATTTCTAAACAAAATCTTGTCAGTGCTATAGCAGCCTCCTATAGTCAAGAGATAAACAAAGTTGAAGATGATATTCAATTATTCTTATCTGCCTTGTTAACGGAAGGTATAATTCAAACTTCGGAGTATGGTTCCAATAACATCACATTTTTAGATAATAATGAGATTTATGAAATACCTGTATTAGAAAAATATTCAGATATGCAGGATTTAATTTTATTGGATCCTATTCATGATGTGAGTGCTAAAGGTTGGCCAAATAAAAATCAATAATCGAATAATTCACCCCACATATAATTTTATTGAATACCATTATTAATCTGATAGATTATTTTGAGAATAGTCTAAAACTTATTCAGTTAAAATTTGAGGAGTTTTCAGTTAGGCATTCGCTAACATTTATTGCAGATGAAAAACAAGTTAATCTGTATTTTTCAAATGATATTTTATTTTCAAAATTGACACCAGCATTTGGGCATTTAGAAAGTAGTCTATGTATAGAATCTAAGTTAGATGTTTATGTTTTAGACGAAAAATGTGTGCCAATTTCCTTTTTATCACCACCTTGGATTTATGACGTATCTGAGGGTATTAATGATGTTTGGATAAACGATGATAGTAAGCTAAAAATTCTCCATCAACCTGCTAAAAATACTTTAATAATGCTTAACCTACTCAGCAATAAAGCTATTTATTGGGTAAAATCTGGGCATCAAATTCCTTATTATGAAAGCAGCGCTCCTCTTAGACCAATTTTACATTGGTGGATGAGTTCAATGGGCTCGCAACTTTTACATGCAGCAGCGGTTGGACTTAATAACACGGGGATACTATTGGTTGGAAAGGGTGGGTCTGGAAAATCTAATACAGCAATTTCTTGCCTCAATTCAAATTTGTATTATACAGCTGACGATTATTCTTTATTATCATTTAATCCATATCCAACTGCTTTTAGTTTGTATGCAACAGGAAAGTTGCTTTTCGAGGATGTGCATCGGTATCCATTTCTAAACGATGTTCAATCCAAAGAAGCAGATGATGGTTTACAAGATGAAAAGGCATTGTTTTTTTTGTACCCAAAATTACAAGAAAAGTTACTTAAATCATTTTTAATCAAAGCAGTTTTTATACCAAAGGTTACGCGAAGTGAATTTCCTAAAATTACCCCAATATCATCTTCCAAAGCTTATTTAGCGCTTGCACCTTCAACTATTTTTCAGATGCATGGTGAAAAGGAACGAACCCATGATAATATTGTTAAATTATTAAAAGAGGTTCCTAGTTTTTTGTTTGAGTTAAGCGAAGAACCTATAAAAAATACGGATGCAATTTTTAAATTCTTGACTGGGAAATAACTCATTTCAAAGGTTATGAAACAAATAATTTACATCGGGTTACATTCTCAAACGTTGAATAATTCAGGTGGAATAATTTCTGGTTCTGAAATTACCACTAATGGTATCTATAATGCTTTTTTAAAATATCAAGACGAGTTTCAGGTGCTTAGATTTGCCCCAGGGAACTACGAAAATATTTCTGCAAGTATTCTTGATCTAGTTATTATTGAAGGTTGGCATCCAAGTCTACCAGAATTCATTTCTGTTGTTAGAAAGTTTAATGCTAAGGTTAAAATCTTGTTTTGGAACCTATCTTTCTATGGGTTTAATGGCGTAGTAAAGTTGGATGTAGATGGTTTTCTTTCAAATTCAAGAAAGAATACACATTTACTAAATCGAATCAAACCTGCTAAATATTTAATGTTGGCGGCTGATGTCGATACCTTTAAATTAATTAATTCGCCCAAAACAGTTGAAAGAGAAGTTGTTTATCTTGGCATGTATCATCCAAGTAAAAGTGAAGCTGTAGAGAAGCTCATTCTACATGAAGCAAGTGATTTTAATTTAGAAATTTATGGTCATGGTTGGGAAACTAATCCAATTTTAAATAGCTACTCGAAAGGAGTGTTACCTTATCATAAAATGGTAAGTTTGTATAATAGTTCAAAAGTGGTTTTGGGAGTTACCGAGGATAGACAACGGAAGTTTGGAATGATAAATAATCGTGTTTTTGAAGCATTGGCTTGCGGCGCTTTTTTTGTATCTGAGCACTTTATTGAATTGGAACAAACTTTTGGAGATTTAATATTTTACTCAAAGAATATAGGTGATACGCGCAAGTCAATTAAAATAATATTAGATAACTATGAACAATTTAATTCGCAAAGGTTTAATATTATTTCTTTTATAAGAAATAATCATTCTTATGAGCATCGAACGCACGAATTTATAAGTTTTTATCATGATTTATTATGAGCGTTTGTTATATTAAAGTGTTTTAATTTTTATGGATTTAGTAAGTGTAATTATCCCAGTATATAATGGTGCGCGATTCATAGCACAAGCTATAGAAAGTGTGCAGAATCAAAACCATACTAATTTAGAAATTATAATAGTAGATGATGGTTCAACCGATAACACAAAAGAAATTGTTACATCTTTTGGTACTGTACAATATCTGTATCAGAATAATAAAGGTGTTGCAAGTGCTCGTAATTTGGCAATTCAGAAGGCTAAGGGGGATTATATTACATTCTTGGATTCTGATGATTTATTATTAGAAAACAAAATATCTTTACAATTGATTTGTCTTCAACAAAACCTAACAATTGATGTCTGTATGTGTCACCAAGAAAATTTTATTCAGGAAGAATATGCACATTTAAAAGATGAACATGAGCATTTTTTAAATTATGAAAAAATTAGTTTAATGACAATGTTTGTTAGAAGGGGTGTTTTTGAAAAAGTAGGTTTATTTAATGTGGAATATAAGCACTCGAGTGACTTTGAATGGATTACTAGGGCTAAAGATTTATCATGTAAAGTTGAAATTATTCCTGATATTCTTCAAAAGAGGAGATTGCATGACAAGAATATATCGGTAAAAGCGCTTAAAGATAATGACGTACTAAGGTTTAAGATCTTAAAGGAATCACTTCAAAGAAGAAGAAATAAATCAATATGAATGGAGCTCCTAAAATAAGTGTGATTATTCCTGTATACAATGGAGAGAAATTTATTTCTGAGGCTATTCAAAGTGTCGTAAATCAAACTTTAAAGCCTTTTGAAATTATAATAGTAGATGATGGATCAACGGATAGCTCATCAAAAATCATCAACGCATTTCCTGAGGTTAGTTATTATTTTAAACCCAATACTGGATTGGCTTCGACCTTGAATTTTGGATTACAAAAAGTTAAGGGTGATTACATCGCATTTTTAGACGCAGATGATTACTGGAGTATTGATAAACTTGAAAAGCAGTTTATATTATTTGAAACTGATTCAGATTTGGACCTAGTTTTTGGATGTCACCAGAGGTTTTATTCTAAGCCATCCAATGAAATCACTGCTGAGGAAAGATTGGATATGACAAGAGTTTTGCCAGGTTATTTTAAAGCTGCATTATTGGTGAAAAAGAAAGCTTTCTTTAAAGTTGGTTTATTTGATGAAACCATAGTGATGGGGGATTTTTTGGATTGGTACAGTCGTGCAGTTGATATGAATTTGAGAATGAAAATGATTTCAGATGTTGTATTGTTCCGACGTATTCATGAGGATAATATGTCAACTAGAAATAAATCGCAGATATTAGACTATGTTAAAATTATGAAGGCTTCTATGGATAGAAGGCGTTCAAACAAATAAACTTTCGTTTTTAATCACCCCTTTTAAAATCTTGTACCAAGCGATTAAATTAAATATTTTTTGATTTAATACACCTTCATTATTGGCTTGTAAGGCCAATCTTCCGGCAATAGATTTTGTCTGATAATCCAAATTATTTTTTAGAAGAAACTTGCTAAAAGTAAAAGTATTTTTTTCTTTATTTAGTTTTGGTTCTAGTTGTTTAAATATTTCGATTGACGCTTCTTTTACAGTTTCTTTGTAGGCTTGTTTAATTCCTGCAGACGTTAAAAAGGGTTCTATTTGTTCAATAGTTAGTTGGTATTTGTTTATTAATAATAAGCAATCTACCATCGGGTACCATTGTGTTTCAATAACTATATTCATTGCCTTTTGAATAAACATTTTTTCAGCACTAGGATGATTATATAAATTGATTTCTGGTGTTGCCAAATACCATTTCTTATTTATTGTTTTATTGTGAAATTTTATTGGTCTTAAATAAATAGTTATTTTTGGGTAGCTTACATGCGAGAGATTTATTTGAAAAATTGTCTTTCTTGGATTTTTTTCATTTAGTTCATATCCTAGCCCTTGTAAAAATTCAGTGCAAGATTTTATTTTATTTGACTCTATTAAACATTCTATGTTGTTTAGCCTTCTAATATTATTTTCCCAGTTGAGAAGTTTAGATATAGCTAAACTACCCAAGAATGAATGCTGAATATGATGTTGTCTTAGATGGTTTGAAAATTGTTTCACAATTTCAAAGGCCATTGAATTAATCAGAATGTTTTTTTTATATATGCCTTCATATAGATTTTGGTAAGGATTTTCTTTTAGTTCTTTTTTAAAACGTTGATATAAGAATGGGAGATATATTGTAATGGAATTAGATAAATTATCCTTAAAATTTGTTCTGTTTTGCCAGTTTAAAAAGTGCACATAGGCACTTGTAACATCTTCTATAATTATGCTTTTTATAAATTCCTTTTCTACTGAAGTAACTTCCATTAGCTAGTTTTTGAATTTTAAGGGTGGCTCAAATTACGTTTTATTGTTGTGGTTTAAATCATCTAACTTCTATTTATGTATTTTGAAGGTTAGACTTTATATTTGATTTCATAATTTAGTTTCTAAAACATAAACAATATTGGTATTCATTGATTTATTCGTTTAGATTTGAAATACACTTTTAATTAGTTAAGCAATGATTTCTTGGTTCGAAATTCCTGTTAGTGACATGGCTAGGGCCATTTTCTTTTACGAGAACTTATTTGATACTAAAATTCATCTTCAAGATTTGGGTGATTTTAAATTGGCAATTATTAAAGGTCAAATGGGTAGTTTGGTTCAACACGCCGCCTATGCACCTTCCCATGCTGGAATTTTGGTTTATTTAAATGCCACGATTCCCATTGAAGATTTACTTGCAAAAGTTGAAAAACTTGGTGGCAGAGTGTTAAGGCCTTCTTCACTTATTAGCGAAGAGTTTGGATACACAGGTATTTTTGAAGATTCTGAAGGAAATAGGATTGGTTTACATGCTCGTTAATTTTTATGGCTCCAAAGTTTAAATGGTATTACCTGGTATTTGCTTTACCTCTTTATGTGATTGCTATTTTACCTGGTTTCATTCTATATGGATTGTCAGACCTATTACGCTTAATTGTATATACGCTAATTGGCTATCGCAAAGAGGTTGTATATACCAATTTAAGGAAATCATTTCCAAATCAATCACAGGATTGGATTGCTAAAACTGCCTTCGACTTTTACCGCAATCTTTTTGATGTTACCCTTGAAACCATTCAAATTGCTGTTCTTCCTAAACGCTTTTATAAAAAACATTTAATACTAGAAGGCCATGAGGTTTTTGAGCCCTATCATATAGCTGGTAAACCTTGCATCCTTGTTTGTGGTCATTTAGCAAATTGGGAATGGGCAGGTCAATCTTTGCATGCATCTGGTGTGCAGGTAGACGTTTTATATCACCCCTTGTCAAGTAAATGGTTTGATTGGTTTCTTTATCATATAAGGAGTAGACATGGTATTAAACCAATTGCAATGCAAAGTGCTCTAAGAGATATGCTAGCCAGAAAAAATATTCCTACTGCCACTACCTTTATAGCCGACCAAAGTCCGAGTCCTGAAGGATGCCACTGGCTTACTTTTCTGAATCAAGATACACCCGTTTTTTTAGGAACAGAAAAACTAGCTAAGAAATTTAATTATCCTGTAATTTATGGTGATATTATTAGACTTAAAAGAGGGTATTATAAATTAAGGTTTTCTTTAATTACGGATACACCTAATCAGACCCCAAATTATTGGATAACAGAAGAACATACACGCTTACTTGAACAAAGTATTTTAGTACAGCCAGAAAATTGGTTATGGAGTCACAAACGTTGGAAACATAAGAGAAGTTTATGAAATTGAAAATCCTATTATTTGTTTGCACAAGCTTGCTCTTTATTGCTTGTTCTCAAAAAGACCAAGTGGATTTATTGGTAACGGGTGCTACTATAAAAACTGTTGATTCTTCATTTACCAATGCTGAAGCCATGGTTATTAAACAGGGTAAAATTATAGCAGTTGGTTCACAAGAAAGTTTATTGTCTCGGTTTGAACCAAAAAATGTACAAAATTTTAAGGGAGGCTTTATTTATCCTGGTATCATGGATGCGCATTGCCATTTTTATGGCTTAGGGATGTTTATGCAAATGGTAGACCTTACAGGTTGCACCAGCTTTGAAGAAGTAGTTAAGCGATGCAAAGAATTTCAAGCAAAAAAGCCGGGTCAAGTATTGCTCGGACGTGGCTGGGATCAAACCAAATGGAAAGAAAACGAGTTTCCCAATAATCAGTTTTTGAATGAGGCCTTTCCAACAACTCCTGTAATGCTTAAGCGGGTAGACGGACATGCGGCCATTGCCAATAATGCGGCACTTAGTTTGGCGGGCCTGAGTATAAAAACGCAAGTTTCTGGTGGAGAATTACTATTATTCAAGGGTAAATTAAGCGGCGTATTAATTGATAATGCAGTTGATTTGCTTGAGCAAAAGTTGCCAAAACCAAGCAGACAAACACAAATTAATGCCTTGTTGGATGCACAGAAAGAATGTTTTAAATATGGTATTACCTCTGTTACAGATGCAGGATTAGATTTTGAGGTGGTTAAATTAATTGATTCTTTGCAAATGAATGGTTTGCTGACCATCTATATGAATATCATGTTGTCTTTAAGTAAATCTAATTTTGATTGGTTAAACCAACAAGGAGGGCCCATTCGTAAGCAGAACCTTCAAGTAATTGGATTTAAAATGTATGCCGATGGCGCCTTGGGTTCTCGTGGTGCCTGCTTGGTGGATGCGTATCATGATAGACCCATGCACAAGGGCCTTTTGCTAACCTCTTTGGTTGAGATGGAAAATTGGGTTAAAACTTTAGCAGAAAGTAAGTATGAATACCAATTAAACACCCATGCTATTGGAGATTCTAGTAATAGAATTATATTGAATTTATACGGAAAATACTTGGGCAAAGAGAATAAGAGACGCTGGCGCATTGAGCATGCACAAGTGCTACAGCCAAGTGATTTTCATTTATTTAAAGATTATAAAATTATTCCCTCTGTTCAGCCTACGCACGCAACAAGTGATATGTATTGGGCAGCGCAAAGGCTTGGTTCAGAAAGAGTAAAATACGCCTATGCTTATCAAACCCTGTTAGGGCAACTTGGATGGTTGCCCTTGGGAACAGATTTCCCAGTAGAGTATGTTTCGCCTTTTTATACCTTTTATGCGGCAGTTGCACGCAAAGACGCAAGCGGATTCCCTGAGAATGGTTTTTTTGCTGAGCAAGCTTTAAGCAGGCAAGAAGCCTTGCAAGGGATAACAATTTGGCCAGCACAAGCGGCATTTATTGAAGCCACTCATGGTTCTATTGAGGTTGGGAAGAGAGCCGATTTTATTTGGCTTCCCAATAACTTGCTTTCGGATAGCCTACTTGGCGTGCGAAATATTAGTTCCGTAAGCACATTTATTTTAGGAAAACCAGCTAAGTGAAATTTTAAATAGCTGTAAAGCATTAGATTAAGTCGGACATGAAAATATGTCAATACATTATATGTATATACATATATATTTGTTCTTGCAATGCAGCTCGAAGAATCCATTAAGCAATCTAAATTTAAAAGTATCCATCATAAGATGTTGCTGAATGTTATTTACTCGGCTGGATTAATACAATCTGAGCAGGCTCGTTTTTTTAAGCAGTATGACTTGTCTCCTCAGCAGTATAACGTATTAAGGATATTAAGAGGTCAGCATCCAAATCCAGCTTCAGTAGGTTTATTGCAAGAGCGTATGTTGGATCAAATGAGCAATGCTTCTAGGTTAGTAGAGAAATTGAAGCAAAAAAATTTACTTACTAGAAATGCTTGCGAAAATGATAGACGTCAAATGGATGTTTGCATTACGAAAGAAGGGTTGAATTTGCTTGCAGAAATAGATGGAAAGTTCGAAGATTTTGAAAAGAAACTTGCAGTATTAACTCAGGACGAGGCCAAAACATTGAATCAACTTTTAGATAAATTAAATACATAAACTTAAAAATTTTAAACATGAAAAAGTACATTTTAACATTAATGATTGCTGGTCTAGGATTGGCAATTAACGCAGCACCTCCAGTAAAAACTGCTGGTGAAACTTCTTACAGTGTAGATGCAAAAACATCTACTTTCAAATGGCATGCAACCAAGGTTACTGGCGAGCATTATGGGGTAGCTTCATTCAGCACAGGAACTGTTTTAACTAATGGCAAAGCATTGGTAGGTGGTGAAATCATTGTAGATATGACAACTATCGACGCAACGGATTTAACGGGCGAATACCATGATAAATTGGTAGGTCATTTAAAAAGTGATGATTTCTTCTCAGTAGCTAAGTTTAATACAGCAACTATTAAAGTAAAAACTGCAAAATCAATGAAAGCTGACAAGGCAGGTAACAACTATACCATCACTGCAGATTTAACCATCAAAGGCATTACAAAAGAGATTACTTTTCCAGCAATTGTTGTAGTAAATGATAAGCAAGTAATTGTAAATGCAAACTTTGATATCGATCGCACAAAGTATGATATCCGTTACGGTTCAAAAAGTTTCTTTGAAGGCATTGGTGACAAAGCCATCAGCGATTTATTCAATGTAAAAGTTCGCTTAGTAGCAACAAAATAATTTAGGGGTTTTAGCAAAAAAAAGGAGGCATTCTGTAAAGAGTGCCTCCTTTTTATTTTGGTTCGAACCAAATTATTTCAAGCGTTCCTTGATATCTAACCTATGTTTTCTTGCTGTATCAATGGCAATATCATAACCTGCATCTGCATGTCTAATGACACCCATGGCAGGGTCGTTGTGTAATACGCGTTTCAATCTTTTGGCTGCATCTTCGGTACCATCTGCTACAATTACCATTCCGGCATGAATGCTATAACCCATTCCCACGCCACCACCATGGTGTAAACTTACCCAACTGGCACCACCAGCGGTATTTATTAAGGCATTAAGTATTGGCCAATCTGCCACGGCATCACTGCCATCCTTCATGGCTTCCGTTTCTCTATTTGGGGAGGCCACAGAACCTGTATCTAAGTGGTCGCGCCCAATTACAATGGGTCCTTTAACTTTGCCTGTTCTCACCAATTCGTTGAAAGCCAAAGCTGCTTTTTCTCTATCGCCTTGTCCAATCCAACAAATTCTTGCAGGCAATCCTTGGAAGGCTATCCTCTCTTTTGCCATGTCTAGCCATCTGTGGAGGGAAGTATTTTCAGGAAACAAATCCTTCATTACTTGGTCAGTTACATAAATATCTTCTGGGTCGCCGCTCAGGGCTACCCATCTAAAAGGGCCTTTTCCTTCACAAAATAGAGGTCGAATATAGGCAGGTACAAATCCTGGAAAGTTAAATGCATTTTCTACCTGACGTTGGTCTTTGGCCTGACCCCTTAAGTTATTACCATAATCAAAAGTAATAGCACCTCTTGCTTGCAATTCAAGCATTAATTTTACATGATGTGCCATGGTATCTAAGCTTAACCTAACATATTTGTCTGGGTCTGTTTTGCGCATTCTATCACTCACTTCTTCTGCAATATCTTCTGGATAATAGCCATTTAACGGGTCGTGTGCGCTGGTTTGATCTGTTAATAAATCAGGGGTTATATTTCTTTCAATCAAACGTTCAAGTAAGTCAATCACGTTACACACCACCCCAATGGAGAGCCTACGGCCTTCTGCCTTAGCAGAAAGTGCCATGTCAATTGCTTGGTCGATATCTCTGCTCATTACATCAAGGTAACGCGTTTCGAGGCGTTTCTTGATGCGCCATTCCACCATTTCGGCAGCTAAGCAAACGCCATCGCACATGGTAACTGCTAAAGGTTGCGCACCACCCATGCCGCCTAGGCCTGCAGTAACGGTTAAAGTACCTTTAAGCGAGCCTCCAAAATGTTGGCGCGCAGCTTCAGCAAAAGTTTCATAGGTACCCTGAACAATTCCTTGTGAGCCTATATAAATCCAACTGCCAGCGGTCATTTGGCCATACATCATCAGGCCTTTTTTGTCTAATTCATGAAAATGCTCCCATGTAGCCCATTTAGGAACCAACATAGAATTTGAGATAATAACCCTAGGCGCATCTTTATGGGTTGGCAAAATGGCTACTGGTTTTCCGCTTTGAACCAACAAAGTTTCATCTTCCTCTAGATCTTTCAATGCTTTTTCAATAAGTTCAAAACTTTCCCAATTTCTAGCGGCTTTACCTATCCCGCCATAAACTATTAAATCTTCTGGACGTTCTGCTACGTCTGGATCTAGGTTATTATGTAACATGCGAAGTGCGGCTTCTTGAACCCAACCTTTGCAGCTTAGTTTGCTGCCAGTTTCTGCTTTTATTACTCTACTCATAATTGAAAAATGTGCACGAAAATAGGAGTAATTAGGATTAAAAGAGGATAAAATCCAGAATTTTACTCAGTGGTTTTTTATGCCTAACCAATATTAATTAAGAAGTTATATTAAGTTTTCCATGAATGGTTATTTGCTTTAGCCATAAGTTTTATCTTTGCCCTCCTGAATAGTCTTAAAAAACATATTGCATTTTTCTTCTTAATGGTATTGATATTTATTCAATTACCATTTAATGCCTTTCATTCGCATGAAACGGATGATCACTTTTATGCAAAAAATTCCCATTCAGAATTCCAACACCATTGTGAGATAGACGATCTTTTTTGTGAAACAGGTTTTGATCATACCTGCGAGCATGGAGCCCATATTAAAAGTAAACATGCTGAATGTTTTTCTTGTTCCTATCAATTTGTAAAATATTTTATGGGTTCGGTTCAACCCGAAGCATTCATAGTCTTTGTAAGTTCTTTAAGTCTTTGTTCCTTTGAAATTAGCGACAGTAAAGGGGCTTTTGCTTTGCAAAGCTCTCGCGGCCCACCCGCTTTTTTAGCTATTTAAACCTAATTTTTTCAATTCAATTTTTTTAAACAATCAACAACTGGAAAAAGTAATTTTCAGATTGTCACTTCTTATATGTTTTTGTAGTTTGGTTAGCACTACTTCTTGGGGTCAAACCACCTATAAACTGCATGTACAGGTTGTAGATAGTCTTTCAGATGAGCCATTACAGGGTGCTACCATTGCTCTCTCAAAACATAGGCATTTGTGTTTTACAGATGCTAGTGGAAAAACTGTGATAGATTCACTGTTACAGACTAGCTATTGGTTGCATGTAAGCTATATCGGCTATCATCATATTGATGTAAACATCACTTTGCCTTATAAGGGAGAACTGAAAATCTATTTATGTCCAGAATCACACCACTTGCATGAAACTACCATTCATGGAAAAGAAAGCAATTCAAATTTTACTAAGCGAAATAGTATGTTGTTGAATGCAGAAGAAATAAGCAAACGACAAGACCAAAACTTGGCAGCTATGTTAAAGGGATTTAATGGCGTTACCATGCTTAGTTCTGCTGGCAACGCAGCGAAGCCAGTAGTTAGGGGAATGCATGGCATTCGATTGACAACCTTGCAAGGGAATGCTCGGCTTGAGGGCCAGCAATGGGGGGAAGACCATGGCCTAGAAGTTGATCCCTTTGCAGTTTCTCAAGTTGAGTTAATAAAAGGTGCAGCCACAGTGGAATATGGCCCTGAGGCCATTGGCGGGGTTATAAAATTGTTGCCAAAAGATTGGAGAGATAGTGCAGGATTTGGAGGTTCAATTTCTTTGCAATCTCATACCAACAATAAACAAGGCGCTGCCAATTTATCCTTAGAAGCTAGGAGAAATCTTAAAGAAGCTTGGTTTGCTATAAAAGGAAATACAAGTTTTAGGAAGGCAGGTGACAGCAAATCTCCAAGTTATAATATTAGTAATACTGGCTTTGAAGAGTTTGCTGGAAAAGTAGATATGGCTTATTTGCGTAAGCACTTATTTGTAGAATTTAGCTTTAGTAATTTTCAAACAATTCAAGGGATTTTTGCTGGTGCGCATTTAGGAAATCTCAATGATTTAAATTTAGCATTAAATGCAGACAAGCCCTTAATTATTGAGCCATTTACCTATCATGTAAAAAGACCCTTTCAAAGGGTCAATCATACCCTTTTAAATGGAAAAATCACTTATGTATTTAGCCCTCGTAAAAAGTATACCTTAAACTATACCCAACAAGTGAATAGGCGACAAGAGTATGATGCTGAATTTATTTATAATTCTGCCTTAAGAGATAGGCCTGCTATGGATTTGGAGGTTCAAACTTTTCAGGTAGAGCAAGCATTTGAGTTAAAATTAAAGCACCATTTGTTTATTAAAATTGGCTCGAGTTCTCAATGGAAAAAAAATACTGAGGAAGGTTTACAGTTTATCATTCCTGCTTTTAACGCTTTTTCTCAAGCTGCTTATGCTTTGCTTAAACAGGATTTACCCAATGGATCCCTTTCATTTGGCTTAAGGTATGATGCAAGGTGGATAGAGGTGCCCAATTATAGGCGTTTTTCAACCCTATTATCCCATTATAGAAATTTTGGCGGTACTACGTTTATTGCCTCATGGCAACAGCAATTACCCAAAGAAATTTTACTAAGGGTAAATTTAAGTTCAGGCTTTAGGCCGCCAGCAGTTAATGAGTTATATAGTTATGGCTTACATTATGGCATTGCAAGCTTTGAGATGGGTAATAATTCTATTGAGCCCGAACGTACATGGTTGGGCGATGTCAGTTTTAGGAAGCAAAAAGGAAATTGGTTTGGAGAGTTAAATGCATTTGCTCAGTATTATAATGGCTTTATTTATAAAAGTCCTTTGTCTGACCCAATCTTAACTATCAGAGGTGCTTTTCCAGCTTTTGAGTTTAAGCAAAGCAATGGATTGTTTGCTGGTTACGAGTTTAGTTTGGCCTATCAACCTACCACAGGCTGGCAAAGTGCTGTGCAAGCAAGTTACCTGTATGCGCAAAATTTAAGCCAAAACCAGGCTTTTATTTTTATGCCAGCCAACAGAGCTTCTTGGTCGTTTGGGTATAAGGCAAAAAATTGGAAATCTTTTTTAGAACCTTATCTGTCAATGGAAACTCAGTGGGTAGCCCAACAAAAGCGCGTGCCCCAAAATATTGATTTTGCAGACCCTCCAGCTGCTTATCACTTAATTCATTTATCTGGAGGAGCAGCCCTCAATCCTTGGAAAAATGTAAATCCATTATACCTTAATTTTACTATTAATAACCTCCTTAATCAATCATATAGGGATTATCAAAGCAGGTATAGGTATTTTACAGCAGATCCAGGGTTGAATTTTATTATTCGAATCACAATTAAATTTTAAAAAACAATCATGAAAAAGTTCACAATTATTTTTGGTTTTATTACTTTATTGGCATTAAACGCATGCAAAAAACATGATGATCATGAGGATCAAAATCATGACCACGAAAATGAATTAATTACAACAGTAAAATTGCATTTCATTGAATCGGGAAGCAATGATACTTTATCCTTTTCTTGGCGTCAGCCTGCCGGGCCTGGGACTGCTATAACTATTGATACCATTCAACTGGTAGCAGGAAAAAACTATGCAGGATTTATTGAGTTTTTAGATGAGAGCAAAAACCCAGTTGTAAATGTTACAGCAGAAATTAAAGAAACTGCAAATGAACATCGAGTGGTTTATACAAGCACTACCACTAGGGTTCAAACTACTATTACAGATGTAGATACCAATGTTCCAGCGATAGAGTTAGGATTAAGGTTTAATGTAGCAACCACAAGTATGGGGGCAGAACTTGGCAGCTATCAAGTTGTGCTGAGGCATTATACGACTTCTTCTCCCAAAACTGGGGGCTTACAAAATGGCACAACAGATGCCGAGGTTAGTTTTCCATTAGTTATAAAGTAAATCTGTTTAGAAATAAAGCCTGGTGCCATAAAAGGTGCCAGGCTTTTTTTGGGTTGAACCAACCTTCAATCCATGACATTTTCCCCTCATCAAATCGAGTTTGCCATTATTTGAGTTTGAATGTAATTTACGCCCTTAAAAAGATTTGAGATGTTGAGAAATTTATTATTTTTATTTTCAGCCTTGGTGTTGATTAGTAGTTGCACAAACGATACAGAACAAACTGCAGCCCAAGCGCCCGTGATTCCCATGCAAGATTTTTTCCGTAATCCTACGAATGCCTATTTTGTGCTTTCACCCGATGGGAAAAAGATTGCCTTTACAAAGCCTGTAAACCAACGAATGAATATTTTTTGTACGGTAATTGGCTCTAAAGATACCATTCAGCTAACCAATTTTACCGATAGAGACGTGCAAGGATATTTTTGGAAAGGGGATAAAATAGTTTACATCAAAGACAAAGGGGGAGATGAAAATTTCCATTTATATGTAATTGGTTCAAACGGTTTGAACCAAAAGGATTTGACGCCGTTTGAAAAAGTAAATGTGCAAATTGTGGATGACTTGGTTGCACAAGAGAATGAATTGCTAATTGGCATGAATAAGGATAATCCTGAATTATTTGATGTCTATCATTTAGACCTACAATCAGGAAAAATAACACTTGAGGCACGTAACCCAGGTGGTGTTTCACAATGGCTTACCGACCATAATGGCAATTTACGCGTGGCGGTTCAAAGTGATGGTGTTAATAGTGTTATTTTATATCGAGAAAATAAGAATACGCCTTTTAAACAAGTGCTAAGAACAACTTTTAAGGAGGGTGTTCAGCCATTAATTTTCACTTTTGATAATAAAAATCTTTATGCCTTATCTAATCTTAACAGAGATAAATCTGCATTAATAAAATTTGATGTCGAAAACGGAAAGGAATTAGAAGTTCTATTCGAACATCCCGAAGTAGATATTGATGGAATTGAATATTCAAGACTTCGAAAGGTTTTAACAAGCGCAGATTATTCTACTTCAAAATCAGGACAACATTTCTTTGATCCAATTATTAAAGGTATTTATCAAGATTTAAAGAAAAAGTTGGGAGAGCAGGATGAAATTATATTAACAGGGCATAACCAAAATGAGGATTTATATTTAGTGAGAACCATGAGTGATAAAACACTTGGAACAACCTATTTGTATAATACAAAGGATAAGTCGTTAATCAAAATTGCCGATCGCGCCCCTTGGCTCAAAAGAGAAGAAATGTGTGATATGAAACCAGTTTCCTATAAGGCAAGTGATGGGCTTCAAATTAATGGCTACCTTACCATACCAAAAGGAGTTGATGCAAAAAATTTACCTGTAATAATTAATCCTCATGGCGGTCCTTGGGCTAGAGATGAGTGGGGATGGAATCCAGAAGTTCAATTTTTGGCCAATAGGGGATATGCGGTTTTACAAATAAATTTTAGGGGTTCTACGGGTTACGGAAGAAAGTTTTGGGAAGCAGGCTTTAAGCAATGGGGTAAAAAAATGCAAGACGATATAACTGATGGGGTAAATTGGTTAGTATCAGAAGGAATTGCTGATCCTAAAAGAGTTGGCATTTATGGGGCAAGTTATGGCGGTTATGCCACACTTGCAGGAATTACCTATACGCCAAATTTATATGCCTGTGCGGTTGATTATGTGGGTGTAAGTAACCTATTTACTTTTATGAAAACTGTGCCACCTTATTGGCAACCCTTTATGCAAATGATGTACGAAATGGTTGGAGATCCTGTTAAAGATTCTGTGCTTTTACATGAAGCTTCACCGGTATTTTTTGTAGATAAAATTAAGGTTCCTTTATTTATTGCACAAGGTGCAAATGACCCGCGTGTTAACAAAGCAGAAAGTGATCAGATTGTGGAAGCCTTAAAAAAGAGAGGCGTTAAAGTAGAATATATGGTTAAGGAAAATGAAGGTCACGGTTTTGGAAATGAAGAAAATCAATTTGATTTTTATGGCGCAATGGAGAAGTTTTTAGCCAAACATTTAGGTGGCCGCATTACGCAATCCGCAACACAACCAGAATGATATCCCTTAGAAATATCCACAAAAGTTATGCAATAGGGGAGGCCCAAATGCATGTGCTTAAAGGAATCAATGTTGAAATTGAATCGGGTGAAATGGTTTCTATCATGGGCTCAAGTGGAAGTGGCAAATCTACCCTATTAAATATTTTGGGTATATTAGATAGTTACGACCAAGGTGAATACAAACTAGCTGGTGAAACCATAAAAAGCTTAAATGAAACCCATGCTGCCAAATTGCGCAATCAATTGATTGGATTTGTTTTTCAAAGCTTTAATCTTATTTCCTTTAAGAATGCAATGGAGAATGTAGCACTTCCACTTTATTACCAAGATGTGAGCAGGAAAAAGCGCAATGTAATTGCAATGGAATATCTAGAAAAAGTGGGATTAAAAGATTGGGCCAATCATATGCCAAATCAATTAAGTGGTGGGCAAAAACAGCGGGTGGCCATAGCTAGGGCGCTTATAACCAAACCTCGAATTATACTAGCAGATGAGCCTACAGGAGCGCTCGATTCTCAAACCAGCTTGGAGGTAATGGATTTGTTGAATGACATTAACCAACAAGGGATAACAGTGGTTATTGTTACCCATGAACATGATATAGCAGAAATGACCCAAAGAACCATTCGTTTGAAAGATGGCTTAATTATAAATTGACATGTTTGAAATTGACAAATGGCAGGAAATCTTCGCTAACATAAGTAAGAATAAACTTAGAACATTTCTTACAGGCTTTAGCGTGAGTTGGGGTATATTTATGCTAATTGTTTTATTGGGAGCTGGTAATGGTTTAAGAAATGGGGTAGAAGCACAATTTAGCAGAGATGCTACTAATAGTATGTGGGTTAATGCTGGAAAGACCTCTTTGGCATTTGAAGGCTATCAACCCGGAAGAGAGATTAAATTTACTAACGAGGATTTTGAATTGGTTCAAACCACCTATAAAAATTACGAACATATTAGCGCTCGTATGCACATGTGGGATATTAACCTTATCAGTTATAAAAGCAGGTATGGTAATTTTAATATGAAAGGAGTGCATCCAGGCATGGTGTTTCCTGAAAAAATTGAAGTAGTAAAAGGTAGATTTATTAATGATTTGGATATTGCTGAAACCAGAAAGGTAGCCTGTATCAGTAAGAAAATTGTTGAAGAATTATTTAAACAAGAAGAGCCGATAGGGAAAGAAATTAATATCAATGGCGTTTTGTTTAAGGTTATAGGTATATTTCATGATGATGGAGGCGATCAAGATAATCGCCGCACTTATGTGCCAGTTTCTACTACTCAAAAGGCATTTACAGGCACCAATAGAATAGATCAAATTGTGATGACCGTTGCCCAAGAAGACATGGAAAAAACGGATGCCATTACTGAGGATTTGAGAAATATATTGGCTGCTAAGCATCATTTTGACCCAAAAGATCAAAAGGCCGTATTTCTTTGGAATAACCTAAAAGAATATCGTAAAATTATGGGTTTGATGGATGGCATTTCTATATTTATTTGGATTATTGGAATAGGAACTCTCATTGCAGGAATTGTAGGGGTTAGCAATATCATGATGATTGTAGTTAAGGAAAGAACCAATGAAATTGGAATAAGGAAAGCACTAGGTGCAAGCCCTAGAAGCATTGTTGCGCTTATTCTTCAAGAATCAATCTTTATAACCTCATTATTTGGCTATACAGGTTTGATTGCAGGCGTATTTTTAGTTGAAGCTTTTCAAAAATTTGTACCAGATTCTGATTTTTTTAGTAAGCCTGAAGTGGAATTAAATGTAGCCTTACAAGCCATGTTATTATTAGTACTAGCTGGATTGTTAGCGGGTTATTTTCCAGCAAGAAAGGCCGCAAAAGTTGAACCCATAGAAGCGTTAAGGGCAGATTAATGAGAATAGACGGAGATAGGTTAAATGAGATTTGGCAAACCCTAAGCAAAAATAAGCTAAGGACATTCTTAACCGCATTTGGTGTTTTTTGGGGTATTTTTATGCTTGTAATTATGCTTGGTTCAGGCCAAGGATTGCAAAATGGCGTTACAAAATCTTTCAGCGGTAACGCAGTTAATGCGGTTTATTTATGGACGCAATCAACTTCAATTCCTTATAAAGGCTTGCCACGCGGACGAAGTTTTGATTTCCACCAAGACGATATTCAAGCCATAAAGGATAATGTTCCAGAAATTGATGTTTTGGCACCCTCTGCTCAATTAGGCGGATATAGGGGAGAAAATAATGTTAGTAGAGGGGTTAAAACAGGTCCATTTGTAGTTAGAGGTGATTATCCTGAAAATAAATTTATTCAAAATTTGAGCGTTGTAAAAGGAAGATATATCAATGAATTGGATATTAAGGAAAAGCGAAAAATTTGTGTAATTGCAGGCAGGGTTCAAGAGATTTTATTTGATAAATCTGAAGACCCAATTAACCAATATATCCTAGTAAATGGCACTTATTTTAAAGTTGTAGGTACCATTGGTATTAATAAAGATGGAGAGAATGCAGAAGAAAAACTACAAACCATTTATGTTCCATTTACTACTTTTCAGCAAGCTTTTAATTGGGGTGGGAGAATAGGTTGGTTTAGCATAACGGCCAAACCAGCGTATGAAGCTAGCATGGTAGAAGCTAAAGTGAAAACTATTCTTGCACAAAGGCATAAAATATCACCAGACGATCCCTATGCAGTTGGAAGTTGGAATATGGAAAAAGAATTTAGTAAAATTCAAGGATTGTTTGCAGGCATCAGTATGTTGGTGTGGGTAGTAGGCATTGGTACTTTGCTAGCAGGTGTTATTGGCGTAAGTAATATTATGCTAATTATAGTGAAAGAGCGAACCAAAGAAATAGGTGTAAGAAGGGCAATTGGCGCAACTCCAGCGTCTATTATATCTCAAATTGTAGCAGAAAGTATCTTGTTAACCTCTTTAGCAGGTTATTTGGGTTTGGTGGTTGGGGTATTCTTAATGGAAGGCATTAGCAAGGCAATTGAAGGCGAGGAAACCGGTATGTTTTATCAGCCTGGAGTAGAATTGCATGTTGCTATAAAGGCATTGATAATAGTGGTAATTTGTGGCGCATTGGCAGGCATAATTCCGGCAAGAAAAGCAATTTCTATAAAACCTGTTGAGGCTTTGCGTTACGAGTAAAATAGTAAGGAAAAAAATTATATATGAAAAGTATCATTAGAATAGTTGTATTGGTAGCACTGGCAATTTTATTTATTTACACCATTTGGTTCCTATATCAGAAATCAGAGAAAAAGCCAATAATTTATAATACAATAGCCCCTTTTAAGGCAAATATTGTGAAGAAAACAGTGGCAACTGGTGCAGTTATGCCAAGGCGTGAAGTGAATATAAAACCTCAGGTTTCAGGTATTATAGAAAAGCTATTTGTTGTGGCAGGCGAAAAAGTAAAAAAGGGAGATATGATTGCCCGCATTAGGATAATTCCTAATATGTTAAACCTGGCCAACGCAGAAAGTAGGTTGAACCGAGCGAAATTAGCTTATGATAATGCTAAGATTGATTTGGAAAGAAATCAGAAATTGTTTGAAAGCAAAATGATTGCCTATGCAGATTTTCAACAAATTCAATTGGCTTTTAATAATGCAAATGAAGAATTAGATGCTGCAGAGAATAATATTCAATTAATTAAAGAGGGTGTTAGCAAAAGTTCTGGAAAAGCAACCAATACGATTGTAAGAAGCACAATAGATGGAATGGTGTTGGATGTGCCATTAAAAGAAGGAAGCAGCGTCATTGAAAGCAATACTTTTAATGAAGGCACTACCATTGCAACTATTGCAGATATGGGTGAAATGATTTTTGAGGGAAAGGTTGATGAAAGTGAAGTGGGCAAAATTAAACCGGGGATGAATTTGATTTTGACGGTTGGTGCAATTGATGCAGATAAGTTTGATGCCATTCTAGAATACATTGCACCAAAGGGAGTGAAAGAAAATGGGGCGATACAATTTTTAATCAAAGCCCGTGTGAATTTAAAATCGGATTTGTTTTTGAGAGCAGGTTATAGTGCCAATGCAGACATTGTGTTGGCGCATAAAGACAGTGTTTTAAGTATTCCTGAATCTGTATTGCAGTTTGATAAAGAGCAATCGTTTGTGGAGGTTGAAATAACGCCGCAAGTATTTGAAAAACGTCTTATTAAATTGGGTTTAAGTGATGGTATTAATATTGAAATTCTAGAAGGAATACAAGCAAACGATAAAGTTAAAGATCCTAACGTTGCGCCATAAACCCTATATTTGGGTTAAGCAAAAACGCCATGAAGTACCTTTGTCTTTTAATTATTTATTTTCTTTGTCTAGGTCCATTTGCCTCGGGGCAATCAAAATTAATTTGCACCCTATATTTTGAAAATGGTGAAAGTGTGGTTTTGGTTAATGAAAAAACTAAACTCTTAAATTCCTTTGTTAAGTTAGATACTACACGGCGCTATAACTTAGAAATTGTTGCTTATGCAAATCCAATAGGAAACGAGAAGGCAAATTTAAAATTGGCAGAGAATAGGGCTAATTCGGTTCAAACCGTAATATTAAAACGTTTGCCAAATGCCAGTTTAACTATAAAGCCTATAGGCGAGATAGGTTCAACCAATACAGATTCATTGAGGTTTTATAGAAAAGTTGATGTGTTTAGAAGTCCATATGTTAAACCCAAACGTAATTTGGCAAAAGACGATATACTAATTGGAGAAAGTATAGTTATAAGTGGAATTTTATTTGTGGGTGGAAGTTCTGAGTTACTATCAAGTTCTTATAAACCACTCGATTCCTTGGTGAGTGTTTTAAAAGCCAGAGGAGAATATGTAGTATCTCTGTTAGGACATTTAAATCCCTATGGTGATGATTGGTATAAGATAAAAGGAAATGAGAATTTTGATGCAGTTGATAATCGAACGGGTTTGAAAAATTTATCATTGGCAAGGGCAAATGTAGTTATGGACTACCTAATTGCACAAGGTATTGAAAGCAATAGAGTTGCTTGTTTTGGACTCAAAGGCACACAACCCATTAATAAAGTAGAGGTTGGTTTGAACCGAAGAGTTGAAGTAGTTTTACGAAGGGTACTGATAAAAGATAAATCGAGTGATTGGGAGCAAGTGATTGAGCGTTCGAATAAAGAAAAGGCTTTGGTTGAAAGTGCATTTAACATGAAGGCCATTGCGGCGCTTGATACTATTTATTTTCGTGATCAAGCCTTAAGAAATGAATTATCTTCTATTGATAGGAAGGCAGCTGATAGTGAAGAAAAGAGTAAAAAAATTTGGGAAGTGCTTGCTAAATCTGACGAAGAAAACCTTATAGTGGTGGAGGATTTACTCAATAAATATGGTTGGCTTGGGAGATCTAGCATTGGGTATAGAGGAGAGATAACACTTTTTTTGGTTGTGCAACATGCACCTTTGGCTAAACAAAAAAAGTATGTTGAATTAATGAAAGCCGCTGTGGCCAAAAATGAAGCAAGTGCCATTAACCTTGCATATTTGGAGGATAGAATTTTAGTTAATGAAGGAAAGAAGCAAGTTTATGGCACGCAAGTAATTTTTAATAAAAGTACTGCTAAATATGAAGTGTTGCCTGTTATAGATGAACGTAGGTTAAATGAAAGAAGACTAAAGTTGGGGCTTCAGCCAATTGAGGATTATCTCAAGAGTTTTGATTGAGAATATTTCAAATAATTACCTTTTGCTAACAGTAATTTGCTCAATTCGCTTCTCGTAATTCTTGCCTTCAAAAATTCTATTGATGTAAATTCCTGGTGTATGAATCATATCTGGATCTAAAGTGCCAGCAGGCACCAATTCTTCTACTTCGGCAATGGTAATTTTGCCAGCCATTGCCATTAATGGATTAAAATTTCTTGAAGTTGCTCTAAAAATTAAGTTCCCATGCGTATCTCCTTTCCATGCTTTTACAATTGCAAAATCGCTGTTAAACGCATGCTCAAGAAGATAGGTTTTGCCATTAAATTCACGGGACTCTTTTCCAATTGCAACTTCTGTTCCCACCCCTGCAGGCGTATAAATTGCGGGCATTCCATAACCTGCAGCCATGCACCTGGTAGCTAAAGTGCCTTGCGGAATTAATTCTACTTCCAATTCACCACTCAATAATTGACGCTCAAATTCAGCATTTTCACCTACATAAGAGGAAATCATTTTCTTTACCTGCTTGGTTTTTAGCATGAGTCCTATTCCAAAATCATCTACTCCTGCATTATTAGAAATACAAGTAAGGTTTTTAGTTCCTTTTTGAACCAAGGCGCTTATGCAGTTTTCTGGAATGCCACAAAGGCCAAATCCCCCAAGCATAATAACTGCTCCATCTTCTATATCATGTATGGCCTCTTGGGCATTCTTTACAACTTTATTTAGCATATTACTTTATTATGATTCTACAACCGCTGATAAATCTTTATCGCATAAGGCTGTACAAATATCTTGCATTTCGGTAAGTTCACCTGATTTTACAATTGCCTTTCCTTTAAAATGAACAAGCATTGCACATTGCTCCGCTTGTATGGCATCATGTCCACAAATTTCTATTAAACATTCAATTACCCAATCAAAAGTGTTAACGTCGTCGTTATACAAAACTACTTGATAACTTTCATCAACAGCTTCTAATAGGTCTACATCCTCTTGGGTTTTAGTAACTTCTTTTAGCATGTTTATTTAATACTTTCTATTTCTGGTTTTTTACTGAAAGAGAACCTTGTTTCCGTTCCAGCTTTTAACCGTTTTAAATTGCTTCTATGGGTGTAAATTACCAATAAGGCAACAACACCACAAAAATAAATGAAAATGCTCTCATTTGCGCCATAAATAAGTCTTACTGCTAAAGGGCTCACAATACAGGCAATCATAGAACCTAAGGAGATGTATTTTGAAATCCAAACAGTGAGTACAAAAACTACTGCACAGATAATTGCTATATACCAACTTATCCCTACTACCATACCAAGCAAAGTGGCAATGCCTTTGCCGCCTCTGAAGCCAGCGAAAACTGGGTACACATGTCCAATTACCGCTGTAATGCCAAATAGCATTTGGTAGTTTCTAAATTCTGATGTGCCAACTATCAAGTCGTCTTGGAAAAATAAAAGTCCTGCCGAGGCCAAACCCTTTAAAAAATCTAAAAGGAGTACCAAAAAGCCAGCACGTTTTCCTAATACACGAAAGGTATTTGTGGCACCTGCATTTCCACTTCCATGTTCTCGTACATCAATTCCAAACATCAATTTGCCAATCCATAAGGCATTAGATATTGAACCTAATAAATAGGCTAGGGTTAAACCGATTGCTAAATAACTTACTTCCATGCTTATTTTTTTAATGCTTTTACAAATTTATTTCTATCTGAAATGTTCGCCTGTCTTAGGTCGTAATCATCGGCCTGTTTCGCAACCTTATCAATATTGTTTTTAAAAACTTCGTTGAAAACCTTGTCAGAACTAATGACAGCCATGATGCCTTTTTGGTACCTAAAATAATACCAAGATCCTGTATTAATATACAAGATAAATTCATCGCCTCCTCTTGTTCTTTTTATTTGAAGGTTTGCCTTTATTTTTCGTTCCACCAAAGTTTTTTCAATGCTTCTTAAGCCTAAATCTCCTACATTATTAAAGGTTCTGGTAAATTGATTCCAAGCCAAAGGAACATCTGTGAAAAAGAAAGTTTTTTCTAAATCAACCATGTTCTTGCTGTTTAATTCATCACTTGCTTCTTCAGATAAACGTTTAAATACTTTGTCATCTACCAGTTCTGGAATACTAATGTTTACCACACGTTTATCGTAGTAGTCTATACCTGCGCCAGAAGTTTGTTCAATGATAGAATCGGTCATCATCTTAAGTGCTTGGGGAGGAATGATTAGGTTAATTAACATGCTTAATTTCATACCATAGCTCGTATCTGTGATGCCGTAAGTGCAGTATCCAGCGCTTGTCACATTAAATCCTTTGGTATTAAACCCAAGGTTAAATTTACCCTCGCCATAAATGAGCTTTTTACTTTCACTCATCACCATAAAGTTTCCTCTTTTTTCATTTCCGAAAACTTTGCCGTAGGGTCCAACCCTAAATTCATCCATTTTTTCGAAATAGGTAAAGGTGCCTTCGCATTTCATAAGTTCTAAATCAGTAGAGTTTCTTTTTCTGGAAAATAATGCAGCATATACATGGGTGGAATCATTAGAAACATAGAATCCATTGGTGAGTGCCTGCTTATTCAAATTGGTTAAGGTAGTGGGCACATCAATATGCACAGAATCTGGATTAATGGTGGCTGCGGCCTTGAACCAATCTGTTTTAGGCGTAAATTGCTCGTGAATACCTTTGAAAAATCCGTTGTATTCTAAATTTTTATCATAGGAATGCAAAATTGCTTTACCTCTAAAACCAATTTTGGGTCCAACCATAAAATTGATGGAATCAGGAATTAGCGTTTTGCCTTCCAAAAATTTCTTTTCAACTACATATATTTCATCCAAGTAAAATTGTTGTGGTTTCTTTTTACTATCCAGATAGGTGTAGGTCCCTGCTCCAGTGCAATTGGTTCGGCCATTAATCTTAATTGAAACTTTTTCTATATCATGGTATTGGTTAACCGTGTCAGCTTTTATTTTAGCATTAAGTAATAAATCCATTTCAGCATTTTCCCTTACAACGGCGTTTCCACTATCAGGAAAAACTTTACTATCTGCAATATTGATATAAGGAATTTTACCAATACGCATAACATAGTCGTCTAAGGTCATGAATACAGAACCTGCCGCATATTTTAGGCTATCCTGTGAAGGCCTATTGCTTATCAAATAAGAAGCAGCATCAATTTGCTTGGGATTAACGGGGCCTTTAAACTCCAGTGTTTTAGGCTCAATTTCCCAGCGAAGTTTCTCAAAGGCACCTGAATAATTATTAAGAATAAAAGTATTATTTATACCAGGGAAATTTTTATAGGTAAACTCGCCAAACTTCTTGCCCAAATGAACATATGCTTTTACTTTACCTGTTTCAAAAGCAACTTTAGTAGTATCTTTTGGGTGCATTTGTTTAAAAGTAGCGTCATCCGAGAAAACTTCATCTTGTTTGAAATTAAAGAGCGAATTACCTGAGATTAGCTTTCCTCCTTCGATGTCCATTAAGCCTTTTGCATTCATAGCTTTTGGTGTTAGGATAAGCGTTCCGTATAGTTTTGCTCCCTCGTAAGCTATTTTCATCGCCTCACCTTTATTGCTGATAAACATCGTATCCTGATAAGGAATCCAATGGGTGTAAACATCTGGTGATTTGATTACGGTTGGGAATAGAGAGGTTCTATCATTTTCGAACATATAGCTATTAGAATTCACAGAATCAAGCATGAATTCGAAGCGGTGCGAGCTTGTTCTTGAAGATAGATAGGAAAGAGTTCCGTCTCCAATGAGCCCATCATTACTTAACCTGATATCAGTATTTGCAAAGCCCTTTCCACCATATAAGGTATATTTTGTTGATTCATCAAATGGAATATAGAATCCAAGTGATTTATCTGGCTGCATACTTATAGCCTGGCGCATTTCTGGTAATATACCGCCTGAAACAAAGTTGCCAGCTAGGGCAAGTGTATATAGATTCAGGTCGGCCAAACTATCCAAGGTAAATGGGTCGGCTTCAAAATAGAATCTTTCTCTATCATAGGAACCTTTCATAGTAGTGGGGTAATCATAGAATACTTTTGAACCTATTTCTGAAGTAAATACAGGATATTTTGGATAGCGTCTTCTGCCACTTTTATTGTAGGGGTAGTCTATTTCTAGTGTACCATAAATATTTTGAATTACACTTTTCAGGTGCATTTGCATGCCAACCGAATCGTCATAATAAAGAAATTTTAGCGAGTCAACATTGTTCAATCTAATCTTAAAAGAGTTGTAATCGAAGGCAAAATTATTTCCATAGAAATCTGCCATACCTGCCCTCAATTTGCCACTAAAATCCATATTTCTATTCTTCTTGATGGTAACAACTTGGTCTCTTGGGAGGATGTAAACATTTTGGGAGTCACTAAAGTAAAATTTAGGAACACCCTGCACTACTAAATCAAAATTTATGAGTGAAATATGCGCATTTGGGATTGCACTAATGGTTGAATTAAATGAAATAGCATCATAATCTGTTTTGCCATTATGTGCATTCACATAGTCAATTAATTTGCGCTTAACATACACCATGTTTTTAGCTGCATCAAAATTTATAAAACCTTTGTCATTTAAATCAATCATTTGAATTCGGATATCGGATACATTACTTTTGAATATTTTGGCATACGACTCAATATGAAAGCTGTTTACTTTATTGTCTTCACAGTATTTCTTTATCCTTTGCAGGGGGTTATAGGATAGAACACCTCCAATTTTTTCGTAAATGATATCTCTAAAATAATTATTAGATTGGAAGCGCGCTGATGCATCACCAGCAAGGTTGTCAAGTTCAATTTTAGGACTATTTAGGTCCCATCTAATTTCGTCTACAAAGAATTCTATGTTATGGTAATTATCCATAAAAGGGGCAGATGAAATACCCATCTTACTATCTCTGTAAAGTGATACTTTATCTTTATCGATTAAATAGGTAAAAGATAGTTGGGGATGGTAGATTGAATCTTTATCTAGGAATAAAGTAATCTCAGCTTTTTCCACTGAGATTTTATTATCGCGCACAAAGAACTCAGGCGATTGCACCCTAAGGAAAGGCTTATTTTTAAAGCTAAACCAAAGTTCTGCCTTTTGTTCTGAATTGCCTTTGCCAATAACCAAGGCACCGCGCATGCCAAAACCACCTCTAAATTTTGCTTTGCCATAACTAGCACCCGTGAAGGTAGCAAAATAGCCTTCAAACTGCGGATAAATAGATTTGTCACCCATAGATTTTCCCATAGGTTTATCTTTTACTTGGCCCAACATTGGTTTAGCCGAAAGTTCCAAATTATAAAAGTTACTAGAGTCGGCTACCAACTCCCCATCATTAAGGTCAATTTTATAATTTTTTATAAGTGCATATACTTTGTTTGAATCTAGACCCACACGTGTCCAGTCGATTCGGCCACCTTTACCCACCCACAAGTTTTTACTTGGATAAAATTTTCCGGAAGTGTTATATAGCTCGAAGGTATCGCCAGGTGTGTAACAAAATAGGTTTAAGTTTTTAAATAGGAACAGCGGTTCTTTTTCAATGATTAATTCTGCATTTGCGGTAGAGCTAACCCATGTAAACCCCCCCATTTGAAGTAATTTATTTTCTGCAAAAACATTTTTAGATACTAATAAAAATTTTTGGAAATCGTCTTTTGATTTAGCTAAGGCGGCAGAAAGAGTTTTGTGCCAACCATCAAATTTTCCTAAAAATTCATTGCTAACAAGCGAATTGATGGTAATAAGATAGTTTTCAAAATCGGGTTGTATTTGACAGTTTGCATTTAGCATTTCATTGCTAAGTCTGATGATTTGATTTTTTTGTGCACCACTAAACTTGCCACTTCTGTAATAGCCACTAAATTCTTCTCCTAAATCTTTTATTTCTCTTTTGCCAGAACTAGCAACAAATGCTTCAAATTCTTCTATAAAAACATTTTGCTCAAAGGAAAAACTGCTTGGTCTTTGTGCAATGCTGAATTGCCAAAGAAGAAGTAAAGGAAATAAGAGAACGACTGCTTTTTTCATAATTATTAGGTATCCCTTTTCAAACGTGTTTTGGTTCGAAAAATTCTAAGGCATTGCTTTGATAATATCAACAAAACTTCTGCTTTGTAAGGCTGCTCCACCCACTAATGCACCGTCAATGTCTGGGGCAGCAAATAATTCTGCAGCGTTCTCTGCTTTTACGCTTCCTCCATATTGAATGGTAATTTGTGCGGCAAGCTCATTGCCATATTTAGCACTTATAAGTCCTCTAATAAATGCATGAACTTCTTGTGCTTGAGCGGTACTTGCTGTTTTGCCTGTGCCAATGGCCCATACTGGCTCGTAAGCAATCACAACTTGTTTCATTTGATTGTCATCTAAATGAAATAAGCCGTCTTTAATTTGTGTTTCTAAAATAGAAAAATGACTATTAGATTCGCGTTCTTCAAGGGTTTCGCCACAACAGTAAATTGGGTTCAAACCGGAACCCAACACTGCATTTACTTTTTGTGCTAACCAATCATTATGCTCTCCAAAATATTGTCTGCGCTCACTATGGCCGATAATAACATAAGTTGCACCAATACTTTTTAGCATTTCTGTGCTAATTTCCCCTGTATAGGCTCCACTCGCATGATTGCTGCAGTTTTGTGCGCCTGAGCTTACATTTTGTGTGTCAGAAATTAATTTTGAAATAGCAGCAATATGCGTAAAAGGTGGAATTAAAACTACATGGGCACCTCCTTGGTATTCATCTTTAACCATGTTAACCACTTCAGAAGCAAGTGCTAAGCCTTCTTCAAAGTTCTTGTTCATTTTCCAGTTACCAGCAATAATCTTCTTTCTCATAATTCTATGTATTAGTTATTAGTATTTACTGGGGTTTCCCAGAATCTATATTTTTTACTTTGGTCAAAAATTTCTTTGAAAATAGCTTTATCAAGTTCAGAAAATTCAACATTTCTGCGCTTGCACATGGCTTCTGCGGTTTTATAAAATTTTGAAAGCGTGAAGGTATCAAAACCTTGCGCCCCGCCCCAGCTAAAACTAGGAATAAAATTCCTAGGAAAGCCTGCCCCAAAAATATTTGCGCCTACACCCACCACAGTCCCAGTATTAAACATAGTATTGATGCCGCATTTGGCATGGTCTGCCATCATAAGACCACAAAATGTCAAACCGGTTTTTTCAAACTTTTCAGTTTTATAGCTCCAAAGTTTTACTTCATCATAGGTGTTTTTAAGGTTAGAATTATTTGTATCAGCACCCATATTTACCCATTCTCCAATTACCGCATTCCCAACAAAACCATCATGGCCTTTGTTGCTGTAAGCATAAAATATAACATTATTTACTTCTCCGCCAACTTTACAATGTGGTCCTAAGGTTGTGGCCCCGTATATTTTTGCATCCATTTTTAACCCAGCTTCTTCGCACATGGCAAAAGGGCCTCTAATTTTGCATCCTTCCATTACCTCCGCATTTTTACCAATATAAATCGGTCCAGTACTTGCGTTTAAGATTGAAAATTGCACTTTGGCCCCTTCTTCAATGAAAATGTTATCAGGTGCAACAAATTGGTTTCCAGCAGGTATAGGTTGGGATTTTCTGCCTTTTGTTAAGAGTTCAAAATCTGACTGAATAGCGTCTGCATTTTTTGAAAATAAATCGTAGGTGAAATTTATTTGCAGGATGTTTTTTGATTCAATTTCTTGACAATTATAAGCTTCCAGGCTAGATTCATCAAAGGCTTCAATTTGATTGGGGTCAAGCATTACAGCCACTATTTGATTATTCCAACTGAGGGCATCTCCAGGATTTTTGAGTTTAGCAATTTCAGCAGTTAAACTGGGGGTAGGGCAAATGCTGCCATTTATTAGGATGCTTCTTACAAAAAGATTCCCATAAAATTTTTCGCTTAGGTAGTTTTGGGTTAAATAGCCAATTGAACTACTATTTAAATACTTTCCCCACTTTTCATTTATGGTTAAAATGCCAATTCGGAGGTTTCCGACTGGGCGTGTAAAGGTAAAAGGCAAAAGATTTTGTCTTTGTTCCTTTGGGTCAAACAGCAAATAATTTGTGTGCATGCCTTATTTTAGATTAATATCTACTTGGCTGCAAAATACGCCGACTATGCCTAAAAAAAAAGCCTCCCAAACGGAAGGCTTTTCGTAAAATAGAATATTTTATTTCTTTGCGTAACGCTTTTTGAATTTATCAATACGTCCAGCTGTGTCAATGAACATATTTTGTCCAGTGAAGAATGGGTGAGATTTATGAGTAATCTCTAATTTAAATAGAGGATAATCATTTCCGTCTTCCCACTTAATTGTCTCTTTAGTGTCAACGGTGCTCTTAGTCATAAACATGTAATCATTAGACATGTCTTTGAAAATGACTGTTCTATAGTTTTTTGGGTGAATTCCTTCTTTCATTTTTTCAACAATTTTGGGAGGGCAAAAGTATCAAATATTTTTCAATATCAAAATTTATCAACAAATTTTTTTTATCTGTCGTTAAAACTTGCTGCAAACTTTTTGCAATAGGGCAAATAAGGTAAATTGCAGCACATTATAATTATGAGAACTAAAATTGTAGATGCCGTTCAGGTAAAAAAGATCATTCGTAGAATGGCTTATCAGATTTTCGAACGAAATTTTGATGGGAAGGAGCTCGTTTTTGCTGCTATTTCTGGTCAAGGAAAAGAAGTAGCTAGGCAACTTGCAGAAGAGCTTTCGGCCATTAGCAAAATTAAAGTGCATTTATTAGAGGTTGAAATAGACAAATTGAATCCTTTGCCATCGGAGGTAATTCTTACACCTACTTCTAAGCTTTTAGGTAAAACAATTATTTTAGTTGATGATGTGCTCAATACAGGAAGAACATTAATTTATGCCATGTCGCCTTTTTTGGTTCAGCAAGTAAAATCTATTCAGGTTGCTGTTTTAGTAGATCGTAACCATCCAAGTTACCCCGTGAATGCAGATTTTAAGGGAATTTCATTGCAAACCACTTTACAAGAACATGTCTCAGTTGAAATAGAGAAAAAGAAAATAAACATCTATTTGGCCTAAACAAAAAAGCCTGACCAATTGGTCAGGCTTTTTTGTTTAGAAAGCTTTTGTTGATTACTTAACTTTAGCTTGTAATCCAGCACCAGCTTTAAATTTAACAACCTTTTTTGCTGGGATGTTAATTTCTTTACCTGTTTGAGGATTGCGGCCTTTACGAGCTGCACGCTTAGTTACTGAGAAAGTACCAAAGCCTACTAAAATAACTTTGTCACCTTTCTTAAGTGCAGTTTGAGTTGATGCCATGAATGCATCTAATGCAGCTTGCGCTTGAACTTTAGTTACACCGGCAGCTTTTGCCATTGAATCGATTAAGTCTTGTTTGTTCATATTACGATATAAATTAAGGGTTTTGCTTAACAAACTTATGCATCGAAATTGAAAAGTCAAGCGTTTTACCTACTTTTCGAATTTTTTCTTCAATTTTTTCTTTCACATGTTTTCAACATTTGAAGGTTTTTGCTAAAACTCGCTTGTTAATTCCCTTTAAAAACAGCTGTAAGTATTATATTTTTCAAGGGCTCTAAGGATTTTATTGGTAGTTTTACGCAGGCATGGGCTTGCTCGAAATACTTTGAACGTTGGTTCAATAAAATTTCCACTTTGATTCGTTTTTCTTCGCTTGTAAGACCCGCAAATAGGGGTCTAGTGGTATCTGCTGCCTCAATTCTGCTGAAAATAAATTTTGGGTCAGCCTTAATATAAACAACCAAACCATTTTTTTTCATCCATTCTAAATTGTCATAAAAGGCTGGGGTACCACCCCCGCATGCCACAATGATTTTTTCTTTTGGAAGTCTATTTTGAAGGATCTTAGTTTCTTGTTCTCTAAAATAATTTTCGCCTCCTTCTAAGAAAATTTGTGCAATAGAAATCTGCGTTTCGTCTTCAATTAATTCGTCTAGATCAATAAAACGGAAGTTAAATTCTTTGGCTAGCTTCTTGCCTAATGTGCTTTTCCCAACACCTGGCATTCCTATAAGAAAGACCGTTTCAATCTTAGGTTTCAATGGCGTGGCCTTAATTCATATGCTTTTTGAGGGTGCCAAAACTTGGTATGTTATAGGCCCCCCATTTTTTGATAACAACATTATTTTTCATCAACAGCAATCCTGGATTTGATCTTACCATTGATTTTAGCGGAATTGCATCCATGGTATAATATTGAAATGGCAATTGATTTTCTTTTACAAAATTAGCAGCATCTTCAGGGGTGGTAGCGGTAATTGCCCAAAAAGGTATGCCAGCCTTAATACAATCATTGCTTAATTCTCTGATACCTATAATGGAAGCTAATCTGCTTTTTTCTGTTTTTGTTTGAACCAATAGAAGTTGATATCCTTTTACCGCAAATAAGCTATCTGTAAATTCTATTCCTGCTGCGTCTGTTAGTTTAAAATCATGGATAGGGGGTTTAAATCCTTCTTTTACAATTTTATCTTTTCTATCTACAAATTCATATGTGTCTATGTCTTCAGGCATCGCATCTGCTTTAAACTCAAATTGCTTTCCATCTTTTTGGTATATAAAAAGCATTTCAACTTCATCTACAGGTGCACCTGGCGGTATTAAGGTTAATTCTTTAATATTATTACCAATTTTATAGGGAAGAAAATCCTTCACAGGCAAAAACATAAAAGTGTAAAAGGTGAAAAAAGTAGAAACGAGAACAGCTGTAAAAAGTGCAATATTTACAATTACCTTATTAAAAAGTGGTTTTACGTATTGTTGGCCAAAAAATAGAATGGCAATTAGTACCAATAAAACTACATCTTTTAAGAAACTTTCAACTGGTTTTAGTTTAATGGCATCACCAAAACAACCGCAATCTGTAACCTTTCCTGTAATTGCGCTATATCCTGTCAATAGTGTGAAGAATATTATCAATAATAACAATAGCCAAGAGTTTAGCCTAACAAAACTACCCAATAGTAAGGCAACGCCACTTGCAATTTCAAAAATGCAAATAAACATCGACATGCTTACAGCATAATCATTTAAGAATTCGGTGCCAAAGATTTCAAAATACTCGATGAGTTTATAGCTAAAACCTAAGGTATCATTGGCCTTTATTAGGCCTGAAATGATAAACAATACCCCAACAAAAATTCTACTGAATTGAACTAAAAATTTCATTTTATTATAAGTTTTAGGCGTGATTATTTGTTTTTTCTTGAAGTTGAATTAAGGCAAATACTGAATAATTAATCATATCCATTAAATTACTTTCAACCCCTTCACTGGCAATGGTTTTGCCTTCATTTAATATAATTTGTTTGATTCTTTGAACGCGCATTAATAGCATATCCGTAAATGTGCTTACCAACATTTGACGCCAAATTTCACCATAATCATGATTTTTGTCAAGCATCAACGATAAACATGCACTTGTTTGTGCGTCGTAATAATTACTTAGGACTTCGGTATTGGGATTTTCTTCGAAATTATTTGGCATGAGTTGAATTAATCCCATAATGCAATAATTAATAATGCCTTTAAATTCTGGTTCTATGCCTTCGTCTATCTTGGCTATTCCATTCTCTTCCAGGGTTCTAATTCGGTTCGCTTTAATTAATATTTGGTCAACTAAACTGCTCACACGCATGATGCGCCAACTGCTGCCGTAATCAAGGTTTTTTTTCAGAAAAATTTCTTTGCAAGAAGAAATTACTTGATTGTATTGTTGTATCGTTTGATTACTCAAGTGCTTTGCTTTATTTTGTTTCAAGGCAAAAATAGGGGAGGAGAAACAATTGCAAGCTATATTAAGAAAAAATTCATTGAATTGCGGTGGGAAATTATTGGTTTTGGATCAACCCATAATCATGGGAATTTTAAATGCTACGCCTGATAGCTTCTATAGCGAAAGCCGATTAATAGAAGTAGAAAGCGCGATTGAAAGGGCTGGAATCATGCTGCAAGAAGGAGCCACTATAATAGATATTGGTGGTCAGTCTACTCGCCCAGGTGCCGACCTAATTTCGGAGCAGGAAGAAGCAGATCGTGTTCTGCCTGTTATTAATGCCATTCATCAGGCAATTCCAGAACTTATCATTTCAGTAGATACTTTTTATGCCTCAGTAGCTAAGGCTGCTGCTAAATTGGGTGCAGGGATTATTAATGATGTTTCTGGAGGCGAAGACCCTGAGATGTTTGCTGCTGTAGGATTGTTAGGTTTGCCTTATGTCCTAATGCATCGCCCAGGTGATGCAAAAGAAATGCAGCAACTTACTCATTATGAAGATATTTTTTTAGATATTGGAAATTATTTTTCACAGAAAATTGGTACACTTCAACAACTAAATGTAAAGGATATTTTAATTGATCCTGGTTTTGGTTTTGGTAAAACCTTATCCCAAAATTATCAATTATTAGCTGGTTTGAACCAATTTAAAATATTTGAGTTGCCAATGATGGTGGGTGTCTCACGAAAAAAAATGATTCAACAAGTTGTTGGTGCTGATGCAAATAACGCGCTCAATGGTACCACAGCCGTACACATGGCAGCGTTGCTGGCAGGTGCAAATATGCTGCGTGTGCATGATGTAAAAGCGGCTAAACAATGCGTTGATATTTATGTGGCAATTGAGCAGCAAATTTCTTAGTATCGTAACATGCTTAACGAGCCTTTCGAATTATTAACTTATGAAGTTTCTATCATCAACATCATTGATTTGTTGTTGTTGGTCTTTATCTGTTATCAGCTTTTTAAGCTTTTGAAAGGTAGTTTGGCTTTTAATATCCTAATAGGCCTACTTACTATTTATATCTTTTGGCTTTTGGTAAGGTATTTTCAAATGCCGCTAATGACGGATTTCTTAGGCCAATTTGCCAAAGTAGGAATTATTACCGTTTTAGTTGTATTTCAGCAAGAAATTAGAAAATTTTTAATGGTTATTGGAAATAGTTCAATTCTTGGGGAAAAGAAAAAGTGGTGGAATATTTTTCCATGGAAATGGAAGATTCAACAAACCTTTCAAACACCTTTCGATGAGATAATAGAAGCATGCAGAGAATTAGCCGCTCAAAGGGCGGGTGCTATTTTGGTTTTCCCAATTACATCAGAAATGAAATTCATAGCTTCTTCTGGTGAAGCAATGGAGTCAATTATTTCTAAACGGCTATTACTTTCATTATTTAATAAAACCAGTCCCTTGCATGATGGGGCTGTTATAATTTCAAACGGACGAATTAAAGCTGCAAATTGTGTTTTGCCAGTGAGCGAAAACCCAACATTTATTAATAAATATGGACTTCGTCACCTTGCGGCAATTGGCATTACTGAACAAACGGATGCCATTTGTTTAGTGGTTAGTGAAGAACGTGGCGTACTTTCCTTTGTAAAGGAAGGCATTGTCGAGGAGGACCTTTTGGCAGAGGAAATCATTGATCGCTTAAACCAACAGTTTAGCAAAGAGATGGTAGCCTTAGGAGAATAAAATTAGCTCCTAAAATTTTCAAATTGGAGCGGCACTTCAAAATCTTGCGTTCTAAGTTGCGCAATTATTTCTTGCAAGTCATCAATCTTTTTACCAGTTACACGAACTTGGTCGTCATTAACTGCTGCCTGAACCTTTGCACCTACTGTTTTGATGTATGCAATAACTTTTTTAGCTGTTTCTTTGTCTAAGCCTTCTTTAATTTTTAATTCTTGCAAAACTATACGCCCGCTTGGGTTAGGTTCTTTGCTTAAATCTAAACTGCGCACATCTAAACCCTGTTTGCTAAATTTACTAAGAATAATATCGATTAAGGTTTGCAGCGCCATTTCTTGTTTGGCTTCAAGCTTTACAGACTTATTTTTTTTATCAATTTCAATGCTGCAAAGCTCATCTTTCAAATCATATCTGTTGAGTAATTCTTTTTTAGCTGTATTTACCGCATTATCAATTTTTTGCAGGTCAATTTTATTTACAATGTCAAAACTTGGCATATTAAGGAAACTTTAATAACGTCAAAAGTAAATTATAATTAAATTGCATTGCAAAATAATATGAAAATAGTGTCAATTAGTATTAAAAATATCAGTTTACTGGTGCTCTTTGCTGGCTTATTGCTTGTTTCTTGCAGAGATAAGGAATCGCCACCCCCTAGTCCTAGCATTAACAAATATGATACTATTTCAAACTTTCAAGGATTGTTAGTGCCTACTAATGGTAAATTAAAAGTTAAAGTTTCCTATGTATTTGGGAATAATCCAGTTGAATTGAATACCCAATTTTATAATACAATCGGGGGGGATACTTTTACAATTTCTTTAATTAGACATTATTTCTCTAACTTGACTTTAATTGGAGAGGAGAAAAGTATAAATTTAGGCAATTATCAACTAATTAATGCCGCAGAGGAGCCTGGTAAGTCTTTCGAAATTTCAGGAGTTCAAGCAGGCGTTTATAATCAACTTAGTTTGGTAATAGGGGTGGATAGCGTTCGAAACAGTTCTGGTTTGCAAGAAGGAGCGCTTGACCCTGCATATGGAATGTTTTGGACTTGGGCCACAGGATATATTTTTTTTAAATTGGAAGGAAGAACTACACAAAATCAAACTTTTGGTTTGCATGTTGGAAGCAATACTATTATTCCAATTAATACAGCTAGCTTGTCTCAATTTAAAATAAAGTCAACTAGTCCAACTCTTACAATCGCCATCGATCTTAAAGAGATGTTAGAAGGACCATATAACTACAGTTTGCCAAAAGATGGACACAATATTCATTCACCTTCAGATCCTTCAAATAATTTGATTTTAAATAATATGAAGGATATGATTAAAGTAATCTCAATTGAAGGATAAGCATGAAGAATAGCGTTGTTGTCATATTGTTTTTAAGCTTATTGGTTAGTTACTCGGCCTGTAAAAAGGAACCTGTAGAAACCAAGGAAGATAATTATGCGTATGACCCAACCCCATTTGATTTAAAGCTTCCTACAAACTTAGGTTGGACAAGTTTCCCAATTCCTTCAGATAATCCATTAACAAATGCAGGGGTTTCATTAGGTAGAAAATTGTTTTACGACCAAATTCTATCTTCAAATGGCACCCAAAGTTGCGCTACTTGCCATCAACAAGCATTTGGTTTTACAGACCCTAATCAATTTAGTTTGGGTGCTTTAGGACAAGTTGGTGAAAGGCACTCAATGCCACTTTTTAATCTTGCATGGGCAGAAAAATATAATCTATCAGGTCATCGTTTTTTCTGGGACGGAGGAGCAAACGATTTAGAAAGGCAAGCGCTAGGGCCAATCATAAATCCAATTGAAATGTCTAATCCTTCATTAGTACCAGTATTAGAAAGATTACAAGAACATTCAGAATATCCAAAATTGTTTAATAAAGCATTTGGTTCCGACTCCATTACCTCTGTAAAATTAGCCAAGGCATTGGCTCAATTCGAAAGAACATTAATAAGTTCAAATAGCCCGTGGGATAAGGCCGAAAGACGCCAACGTCTTCGTACGCAAAGTGAAATTAATGGGATGCAAATTTTTGTGAGCGAAGAAAAAGGCGATTGCTTTCATTGCCATGGTAACTTGAGTTCCCCTTTTTTTACAGATTATCTTTTCCATAATAATGGATTAGATGCTAATCCAAAGGACCCAGGTCTTTTCAGAATAACTGGCAATCCTGCTGATTTTGGAAAGTTTAAAACCTCCTCGCTTAGAAATCTTGCCTTTACTGCACCTTACATGCATGATGGCAGGTTCAAAACGATTATGGAAGTTATCGAGTTTTATAATTCTGGGGCCAAAATTTCCCAAACCCTAGATCCCAATATTGCAAAACACCAAAAAGAAGGTGGTTTGAACCTAACACCGCAAGAGAAGATGGATTTACACAACTTTCTGCTTTCCCTTTCTGATAGCTCTTTTATTTCAAATCCTCAATTTTCTAAGCCTTAATTTGGAATTTAATGATGAAATTATAATTTTGATACCTATTGATACAAAAACAATTATTTAAAATATACATGAAAAAACAATTACTTACTAGCTTTTTAATGTTGTTGGTCTTGCTATTTGCAGCCACTAATATTAATGCGCAGTATTGCACTTCAGGTGCAACATCTACTGCCGATGATGAGATAACAAAAGTGAGATTAATTGGTGCCTTTGGCACCCAAATTAATAATCTTACAACCTGTTATACAACCACTCCTCAATATGTAGATTTTACGGTGACATTGCCTTCTGTAACTTTGGTTCCAGGTAATACTTACACTATTGAGGTTGAGTTATCACAATGTAGCGGCTTTTTCTACACTAATTCTTGTAATATTTGGATTGATTACAATAGAAATCAAACTTTTGATGCTGCAGAATTGGTTGGAAATTTAGTGGCTACAAATCCTTTTCCTTCAACACATACTTTAAACTTTACTGTACCTACTACAGCTAGTTTAGGTATAACAAGAATGAGATTAGTTCAAGTTGAGGGAGGTACTGCAACTTCGATTCTTCCATGTGGCGCCTATACTTGGGGTGAAACGGAAGATTATGGCGTTAATGTGAGTAATGGCTCTGCAGGCGGTCCTATCCTACCACCGATAGCTAACTTTTTCCCAAGCCAAGCAACCACTTCAACCGTTGCTACTGATACGGTATGGATTAATAGCCCTTATGATTTAGTAGCTACGAGTACAAA
>JAIYCU010000020.1 GCA_027487835.1 Bacteroidota bacterium
AAGTGTGAAAACACGACGATAAGGAGTCCAAAAGACTCCTTCTTGCCGTTGTAGCTCAGTGGTAGAGCACTTCCTTGGTAAGGAAGAGGTCGGCAGTTCAATCCTGCTCAACGGCTCAAGGAGCTAAATAGGGTAAAAAGCAGAAAATTAGTTTTCTGTTTGAACCAAAAAAGAAGAAAAAATTAAAACTTAAACTTAAAATACAATGGCTAAAGAAAAATTTGACCGCAGTAAACCACACGTAAACATTGGTACAATCGGTCACGTTGACCACGGTAAAACTACTTTGACAGCTGCAATCACCAAGGTATTGGCAGATAAAGGCTTGTCAGAAGCTCGTTCATTCGATTCAATCGACTCTGCTCCAGAAGAGAAAGAGCGTGGTATCACAATTAACACTGCTCACGTTGAGTATTCAACTGCAAACCGTCATTACGCCCACGTTGACTGTCCAGGTCACGCGGATTATGTAAAGAACATGGTTACAGGTGCGGCTCAAATGGATGGTGCTATTCTAGTAGTGGCATCTACAGACGGACCAATGCCTCAAACTCGTGAGCATATCCTTTTAGCTCGTCAGGTAGGTGTACCTCGTATTGTTGTATTCATGAATAAGGTTGACATGGTTGACGATCCAGAATTATTGGAAATCGTTGAAATGGAAATCCGTGAATTATTAAGCAAATACGAATTCCCTGGTGATGAAATTCCAATTATCCAAGGTTCTGCCTTAGGTGGTTTGAATGGAGATGCTAAATGGATTGACAAGATCATGGAATTAATGGATGCAGTAGATAGCTACATTCCAGTACCTCCTCGTGCAGTTGAATTGCCATTCTTAATGCCAATTGAAGACGTATTTTCGATCACTGGTCGTGGTACCGTAGCAACTGGTCGTATTGAGCGTGGTGTAATTAACTCAAATGAGCAAGTAGAAATCATCGGTTTAGGTGCAGAAAAATTAACTTCAGTAGTAACTGGTGTTGAGATGTTCCGTAAATTATTGGATCGTGGTGAAGCTGGAGATAACGTAGGTTTGTTATTACGTGGTGTTGACAAAAATCAAATCCGTCGTGGAATGGTTATTTGTAAGCCTGCATCAGTAATGCCACATACAAAATTCAAAGCAGAAATCTATGTATTGAGCAAAGAAGAAGGTGGACGTCATACACCATTTTTCAACAAATACCGTCCTCAGTTCTACTTCCGTACAACAGACGTAACTGGCGAATGTGTACTTCCTGAAGGAGTAGAAATGGTAATGCCTGGTGATAACATCACTATTACTGTAGAGCTTATCGCGCCAATCGCTATGGAGAAAAATCTTCGTTTTGCGATCCGTGAAGGTGGTAGAACAGTTGGTGCTGGTCAGGTAACTGAAATTATAGCATAATTAAATAAAATAAATAATAATGAGTGTTGGTAGGGCAACCTTCCAACATTCATTGTCTATACGGACATAGTTCAATGGTAGAATAGAGGTCTCCAAAACCTTTGATCAGGGTTCGAATCCTTGTGTCCGTGCAAACTAAGAGTATGAATAAAGTAAGGGAATACATCAAGCTATCTTACGAGGAGCTGATGAACAAAGTGACCTGGCCTACCTGGGAAGATTTGCAGGAGAGCACCATTATTGTAATGGTAGCATCCTTAATTATTGCCCTATTGATAGGTGTAATAGATTTGGCTTCGAGCACATCATTGGGGCTTTTCTACCAGTTATTCCAGAGCTAAGCATTCAATCATGACCGAACAAGGAACTGAAACATCATTAAAGTGGTACGTAGTACGTGCTGTTACTGGCCAAGAAAAGAAGGTAAAAGCTCAGTTGGAAGTCGAGTTGGAGCGCGCGGGCTTAAAGCCGCAAGTTCCTCAAATCTTGATACCAACTGAAAAGATTTATCAAGTTAAGAATGGCAAGAAAACAAGTAAGGAAAAAGCTTACCTGCCAGGATATATCTTGATTAATGCTGATATAGCCGGTGAGGTTGGACACGTAATTACTTCTGTAAATGGTGTGGTAGGTTTTTTAGGTGGAAAGGAAAATCCTACGGCGCTAAGACCTTCAGAGGTCAATAGGATTTTAGGCAATGTTGATGATATTACAGAGCAAGGAGAAACTATGCTGGAGCCTTATATAGTAGGTGAAAGTGTAAAAGTAATTGATGGACCATTCTCTGGATTCAGCGGCGTCATTGAAGAAGTTAGTGAAGATAAGAAGAAATTGAAGGTAATGGTTAAAATCTTTGGAAGAAGAACACCTTTAGAACTCAATTTTGTGCAGGTGGAAAAGGAAAGTTAAAAATAATAAAATAAGTATATCATCTCTTTTAGAGAAATAAAGTAAGTGTTATGGCAAAAGAACTAACAGGGTTTATTAAACTACAGGTAAAGGGAGGAGCTGCAAATCCAGCGCCACCAATCGGTCCTGCACTCGGTTCAAAGGGTGTAAATATCATGGAGTTTTGCAAGCAATTCAATGCAAGAACTCAAGATAAAGGCGGAAAAGTACTTCCTGTGGTAATTAGTGTTTACAGTGATAAGTCGTTTGACTTTGTTATCAAAACTCCACCAGTTGCTAATCAATTGATGGAAGCATCTAAGATTACAAAAGGTTCAGCTGAATCTAACCGGAAAAAGGTTGGTAGCGTAACTTGGGATCAAATTCGTGCTATTGCGGAAGATAAAATCGTTGACATGAATTGCTTCAAAGTTGAGTCTGCTATGAAAATGGTTGCAGGTAGCGCCCGTTCAATGGGATTAAACATCACTGGCGAAAATCCTTTAAATAATTAATAAGTAGTAAGATGGCAAGGATAAGTAAGAAAAGAAAAGAGGCTTTAAAGAAAGTGAATGCTGATAAAGCATATACTTTAACTGAAGCTTCAAAATTAGTAAAGGAAATTTCCTATACTAAGTTCGATGCCTCGGTAGACATCGATGTGCGTTTAGGAGTTGATCCTAAAAAAGCGAATCAAATGGTTCGTGGTGTGGTAGCTTTACCACACGGAACAGGTAAAGATATTAAGGTATTGGCTTTAGTGCCTGCAGATAAAGAAGCAGAAGCTAAAGAAGCTGGTGCCGATTTCGTTGGATTGGATGATTATATTCAAAAGATTGAGCAAGGTTGGACTGATATTGATATTATTATTACAGTTCCTGCGGTTATGGCTAAATTAGGAAGACTTGGTAAGATATTAGGACCACGTAACTTAATGCCAAATCCTAAGAGTGGCACTGTAACACAAGAAATTGGTAAAACTGTTAAGGAAATCAAAGCTGGTAAAATTGATTTTAAAGTTGACAAAGAGGGTATTATTCATACTTCAATCGGTAAGGCTTCTTTTGCACCTGAGAAATTGTTTGAAAATGCAGTTGAATTGATTCAAACATTGGCTAAAATGAAGCCATCTTCTGCAAAAGGAACTTATTTTAGAAGCATTAACATCAGCAGTACAATGAGCCCGGGAATTCCTGTTGATACAAAATCTGTTCCTGGTATTTAATTCTAGTGTGCAATGAAAAAAGAAGAAAAAGGACATATTATAGATGCACTTGCTGATAAATTTAATCAGTTCAAGAACGTTTACGTAACCGATATTGCATCGTTGAATGCACAAAAAACTAGCGATCTCAGAAGATTGTTATTTAAAAACGGAATTACCTTAGAAGTTGCTAAAAACACTTTGGTTAAAAAAGCTATCGAGAAATCAGGTAGAGATTTTGGAGCCTTAGTAGATACTTTAAAAGGTAATACAGCAATCATGTTCTGCGAAGACATGAAGGCTCCTGCAAAAGCTATAAAAGAATTCCGCAAGAAGGATACTATTCCAGCTTTAAAAGGTGCTTGTATTGACCAGGATGTATTTATTGGCGATAGCCAATTAGAAACATTAATGTCTCTTAAAACTAAAAACGAACTTATCGGAGAAATCATTGGATTATTGCAGTCTCCAGCTCAAAATGTTATCAGCGCTCTACAATCAGGTGGAAACACCCTTGCAGGAGTTGTTAAAACTTTATCTGAGCGTCCTGAATAATTAAAATAAAAATCAAAAATCAATAACAATTTAAATTCTAGTAAAATGGCAGATTTAAAAGCGTTCGCTGAACAATTAGTTAACCTTACTGTAAAAGAAGTAAACGAGTTAGCTAAAATCCTTAAAGATGAGTATGGTATCGAGCCAGCAGCTGCTGCTGTGGCTGTAGCTGCTCCTGCAGCAGGTGGTGCTGCTGAAGCTCCTGCAGAGAAATCATCTTTTGATGTAATCCTTAAGAGCGCAGGTGCAAACAAACTTAACGTTGTTAAGATTGTAAAAGACTTAACAGGTTTAGGTCTTAAAGAAGCAAAAGAACTAGTTGATGGTGCTCCTAAGCCTATCAAAGAAGGTGTAGACAAAGCAACTGCTGAAGACCTTAAAGCTAAGCTTTCTGAAGCTGGAGCTGAGGTTGAACTTAAGTAATTCAAAATCAGTTGATTTTGAAAATGTGACCCCGACTTATGTCGAGGGTCACTTCTTTGTTTATATATATCCTCAGTCTGATAACCATTAAATTATTTTACATTGGCTAATACAAATAACCAGACAGCAGAGCGAATTTCATTCGCTTCTGTCAATCCTGTAATAGACTATCCGGATTTTTTGGATGTTCAATTACAGTCGTTTAGGGAATTCTTTCAATTGGATACTACCTCTGAAAGCAGAACTAACGAAGGTCTTTACAAAGTGTTTCTAGAGAATTTCCCTATCACAGATACTCGAAATATCTTTGTTTTAGAATTCCTAGATTATTTTGTTGATCCTCCTAGATACTCAATTGATGAGTGTATAGAAAGAGGTTTGACCTATTCGGTGCCATTAAAGGCAAAACTTCGTCTTTCTTGTAATGACCCAGAACACGAAGATTTTAAAACAATTGTACAGGATGTTTACTTAGGTACTATTCCTTACATGACTCCTCGAGGAACTTTTGTTATCAATGGTGCTGAACGTATCATTGTATCTCAATTACATCGCTCTCCAGGGGTGTTTTTTGGTCAAAGTTACCATACAAATGGTACTAAACTTTACTCTGCTAGGGTAATACCATTTAAAGGCAGCTGGATTGAATTTGCAACAGACGTAAACAACGTTATGTATGCTTATATCGACCGTAAGAAGAAATTCCCAGTAACTACGCTTTTGCGTGCTATTGGTTATGAATCTGATAAGGATATCTTAAATCTTTTTGAACTTGCCGAAGAAATTAAGGTTAGTAAATCTGGTTTGAAGAAAGTACTCGGTAGAAAATTAGCTGCCCGTGTTCTTCGCACTTGGATTGAAGACTTTGTGGATGAAGATACAGGTGAAGTTGTTTCCATTGAGCGTAATGAAGTAATCATCGAGCGCGATACTATTATAGAAGAAGCTCATATTGATTTAATCGTTGAGGCTGAAGTTAAAACTATTTTGCTTCATAAGAACGAATCTAATCACAATGATTTTGCAATTATTCTAAATACCTTACAAAAGGATACAGCCAATAGTGGTAAAGAGGCGCATGAGCATATCTATCGTCAATTGCGTAATGCTGATCCACCTGATGAAGAAACTGCAAGAGGTGTAATTGAAAAATTATTTTTCTCTGAAAAGCGTTATGATTTAGGCGATGTAGGTCGTTATAGGATCAACCGTAAACTTAATAAAAACGAGCCTTTAAGTAATAGAGTTCTAAGCAAAGATGATATCGTTTCAATCATGAAGTATCTGATTGAACTTTCTAATTCTAGAGCAGATGTGGATGATATTGATCACTTAAGTAATCGTCGTGTTAGAACTGTTGGTGAGCAATTATATTCTCAGTTTGGTGTTGGTTTAGCGCGTATGGCTAGAACAATTCGTGAGCGTATGAATATTCGTGATAACGAAGTATTCACACCAACCGATTTAATAAATGCTAAAACATTATCTTCTGTAATTAATTCATTCTTTGGAACCAACCAGTTATCGCAGTTTATGGATCAAACCAATCCATTAGCTGAGATTACACACAAGAGAAGAATGTCTGCCCTTGGACCTGGTGGTTTAAGTCGTGATCGTGCGGGTTTTGAGGTTCGTGACGTACATTATACCCATTATGGACGTTTATGTACCATTGAAACACCAGAAGGTCCAAACATTGGTTTGATTTCTTCTTTGTGTGTTCATGCAAAAATCAATGGTATGGGCTTTATCGAAACACCTTATTTAAAAGTAGAAGGTGGAGTAGTGAAAACAAATGAGCCAGTGGTGTACCTAAGTGCAGAAGATGAAGAAGGAAAAGTAATTGCACAATCAAATGCAAAATTTGATAATACAGGTAACTTTTTGGATACCAAAATTAAGGCTAGATACGAAGGAGATTTCCCGATGGTGGAGCCTGATAAATTGGAGTTCATGGATATTGCTCCAAACCAAATTGTATCTATCGCTGCTTCTTTAATTCCTTTCCTTGAACATAATGATGCGAATCGTGCTTTGATGGGTTCGAACATGCAGCGTCAAGCGGTACCTTTATTAAATCCAGAGGCACCTGTTGTAGGTACTGGTTTGGAAGGTAGAGTAGCTAAAGACTCAAGAACTTTATTGGTTGCTGAAGCCAATGGGGTAGTTGAGTATGTAGATGCGAATGAAATCAGAATTAGATATGAGCAAACAGAAGTTGATAAATTGGTAAGTTTTGGTACTGATACTAAAATTTATAATCTTATTAAGTTCCGTAGAACCAATCAAAATACATGTATCAACTTGAAACCAATCGTTAGAAAAGGAGATAAAGTTGAAAAAGGTACTGTATTGTGCGAAGGATACGCAACTCAAGGTGGCGAGCTAGCCTTAGGAAGAAACTTGCAAGTGGCGTTCATGCCTTGGCAAGGTTTTAACTTTGAGGATGCGATTGTAATTTCAGAAAAAGTAACCAAAGAGGATATTTTCACCTCTATTCATATTACAGAATATGAGTTGGAAGTTCGTGATACCAAACGCGGCGAGGAAGAATTAACAAATGACATTCCAAATGTTAGCGAGGAAGCTACCAAGAATTTGGATGAAAATGGTTTAATTAGAATTGGTTGCGAGGTTGGTGAAGGCGATATTCTAATTGGTAAAATTACACCAAAAGGTGAAACGGAACCATCCCCTGAAGAAAAACTTTTAAGAGCGATTTTTGGAGATAAAGCAGGTGATGTTAAGGATGCTTCATTAAAAGCGATTCCTTCATCTAGTGGTGTGGTAATAGACAAGAAATTATTTGCAAGGGCCAAGAAAGAGAAAGCGGCTAAACTAGATGATAAATCTAAGTTGGCGAAGCTTAAGGATGAGAACGAAAAGAACTTAAAAGAAATCAAAGAGATTTTGATTGAGAAGTTATTTTCAGTATTGTCTGGCAAAACTTCTGCGGGTGTATTTAATGTTTACAATGAGGAGCTTATTGCAAAGGGAACCAAGTTCAGTCAGAAAAATCTGAATGAAATTGATTACTCAAATGTAATGGCAAATAGCTGGACAAGTGATGTGGAGAAGAATGAGTTAATTAAAACCATTCTTACCAATTACAAGAACCGTGTAAATATGGAAGTTGCAGATTACCGTAGAAAAGAATATGCAATTAGTGTAGGTGACGAATTACCAACTGGTATTTTAAAATTAGCTAAAGTATATATCGCCCAAAAGCGTAAGCTTAAAGTAGGTGATAAGATGGCTGGTAGGCATGGTAACAAAGGTATTGTTGCGAGAATCGTTCGTGAGGAAGATCTTCCATTTATGGATAATGGTAATCCAGTAGATATCGTATTAAATCCTTTGGGTGTGCCTTCTCGTATGAACTTAGGTCAGATTTATGAAACTGTTTTAGGTTGGGCCGCTAAAGAACTTCAAGTGAAGTTTGCTACGCCAATTTTTGATGGAGCTACAGATGACCAAGTTTTAGATTATACACGTAAATCTGGTATTCCTGATTGGGGTAAAACCTATTTAAATGATGGATTATCTGGTGAGCGTTTTGATCAGCCGGTTACTGTAGGTGTGATTTATATGATTAAATTAGGTCACATGGTGGATGATAAGATGCATGCACGTTCAATCGGGCCATATTCATTAATTACGCAACAACCATTGGGTGGTAAAGCCCAATTTGGTGGTCAGCGTTTTGGTGAGATGGAGGTTTGGGCACTTGAAGCTTATGGTGCTGCCAATATCCTTCAAGAAATCTTAACACTAAAATCGGATGATATTATTGGTCGCGCTAAAACTTATGAAGCAATTGTAAAAGGAGATAATTTACCTACACCAGGTATACCAGAATCCTTTAACGTATTGGCTCATGAATTACGTGGCTTAGGATTAGAGCTTACATTGGAGTAATAACTGAATAATAACGCAAAACATGTCTTTGAAAAAAGAACAAAAAATAAAATCAAACTTCACCAGAATTCGTATTGGACTTGCCTCTCCTGAGAGCATTTTACAACGTTCTTTTGGTGAAGTCACCAAACCTGAAACTATCAACTACCGTTCCTTTAAACCAGAAATGGGTGGTTTGTTCTGCGAGCGCATTTTTGGTCCTATTAAGGATTATGAATGTCATTGTGGTAAATACAAACGCATTCGTTATAAAGGAATTGTTTGTGACCGTTGCGGTGTTGAGGTAACTGAGAAAAAGGTTCGTCGCGAGCGAATGGGCCATATAAACTTAGTAGTTCCTGTTGCACATATTTGGTATTTTAGATCATTGCCAAACAAAATAGGTTACTTATTAGGCGTGCCATCTAAGAAATTGGATATGGTTGTCTATTATGAACGCTATTTAGTTTGTCAACCAGGTATAAAGGCCAATGATGGGGTTCAAAACCTAGACTTATTAACTGAAGAGGAGTATTTGGATATTTTGGATTCACTTCCAAAAGATAACCAACACTTAGATGATGCAGATCCAAATAAGTTTATTGCTAAAATGGGCGGTGAGGCTTTATGGTTTATGTTGTCAAAAATTGATTTGGATAACTTAAGCTACGACTTACGTATTAAAGCTAGTACTGAAACTTCTCAGCAAAGAAAAAATGAAGCACTAAAGCGCTTAAAAGTAATAGAAGGATTCAGAAACTCTCAGCGTCACGGCGAAAACAGACCTGAGTGGATGGTTGTAAAAATCCTTCCAGTTATCCCACCAGAGTTAAGACCACTCGTTCCATTAGAAGGTGGAAGATTTGCTACCTCAGATTTGAACGATCTTTACCGCAGGGTAATTATTCGTAATAATCGTTTGAAGCGCTTAATTGAAATTAAAGCACCAGAAGTGATTCTTCGTAACGAGAAGCGCATGCTTCAAGAAGCGGTAGATTCCTTGTTTGATAATACACGTCGTGTAAGTGCCGTAAAAACTGAGGGTAATCGTCCATTGAAATCTTTAAGTGATATGCTTAAAGGTAAACAAGGTCGCTTCCGTCAGAATTTATTAGGAAAACGTGTGGATTACTCAGGTCGTTCTGTTATTGTGGTTGGTCCGAACCTAAAATTACATGAATGCGGTATTCCTAAAAACATGGCTGCTGAATTATTTAAGCCATTTATTATCCGTAAATTATTAGAACGTGGTATTGTAAAAACGGTAAAATCTGCTAAGAAATTAGTAGACCGTAAAGAAGCGATTATCTGGGATATTTTAGAGAACATTCTTAAAGGACACCCAGTATTGCTAAATCGTGCTCCTACACTCCATAGATTAGGTATTCAAGCTTTTCAACCTAAACTTGTAGAAGGTAAGGCAATTCAATTACATCCATTAGTATGTACAGGTTTTAACGCCGACTTTGACGGTGACCAAATGGCAGTGCATGTACCATTAGGTAATGCAGCTGTTTTGGAAGCCCAATTGTTAATGTTAGCACCTCATAATATCTTGAACCCTGCCAATGGAGCGCCAATTACGGTTCCTTCTCAAGACATGGTTTTGGGTCTTTATTATATTACTAAGGGCCGCAAACACACACCTGAACATCCAATTAAAGGGGAAGGTTTGAATTTCTACTCTCCAGAGGAAGCTATTATTGCTTATAATGAAGGTAAAGTTCACTTACATGCTTGGGTAAAATGCGTGGTTAATGTTATGGAAAATGGTGAATTGGTTGAGCGTTTAACTGAAACTACCATGGGCCGTATCTTGTTTAACCAAGTTGTTCCAGCAAGACATGGCTATATTAATGAACTATTAACCAAGAAATCGCTTAGGGATATCATTGGTAATATGTTTAAAGTAGTAGGTCAAGACTATTGCGCTAGATTCTTAGATGACATTAAAGATTTAGGTTTCCGTTACGCTTTTAGAGGTGGTTTATCATTTAACTTGTCTTATGTAAATATTCCTGACGAAAAAGAAAAGTTCATCAAAGAAGCGCAAGCGGAAGTGGATGAGATTTGGGATAATTACAATAACGGTTTTATAACCAATAACGAAAGGTATAATCAGGTAATCGATATCTGGACCCGTATTAACTCTCGTTTAGCAGATACTTTGTTAAAGCAATTGAAGGAAGACCAGCAAGGATTTAATCCTGTTTACATGATGTTGGATTCTGGTGCAAGGGGTTCTAAAGAACAGATTCGTCAGTTAGGCGGTATGAGGGGATTGATGGCTAAACCACAAAAGAACTTAAGTGGTGGAACCGGAGAAATCATTGAGAATCCAATTCTATCTAACTTTAAAGAAGGTTTATCCGTTATTGAGTACTTTATTTCTACTCACGGTGCGCGTAAAGGTTTGGCCGATACGGCTTTGAAAACTGCAGATGCGGGTTATTTAACTCGTCGTTTGCATGATGTAGCGCAAGATGTAGTGGTAAGTGAAGTGGATTGTGGAACCTTACGCGGTATTCCAATTAGTGCATTAAAAGATAATGAAGAAGTTGTTGAAACGCTTTATGAACGTATATTAGGAAGAACAAGTGTTCATGATATTTATGATCCACTTTCTGGCGAATTAATATGTAATACTGGAGACGTAATTGCAGAAGAAATTGCTTCAAAAATTGAAGAATCTCCAATTGAAACAATTGAAATTCGCTCAGTTTTAACTTGCGAAACTAGATATGGTGTTTGTACAAAATGTTACGGTAGAAGCATGTCTACTGGCAAACAATCAAACATTGGTGATTCAGTTGGTGTAATTGCTGCTCAATCAATTGGTGAGCCAGGAACACAGTTAACTCTTCGTACTTTCCACGTGGGTGGTACCGCTTCTAATATTGCTACAGAATCTCAAATGATGGCTAAGTTTGGTGGTATTCTTGAGTTTGAAGAAATTCGTACTACTGAATTATTAGGTGAAGGAGAAAGTGAAACTGTTGTAATAGGTCGTCAAGGTGAGGTTAGAATTTTAGATGATAAAACTAGAAATCCGATTGTTACAATCAATATTCCTTATGGTGCACACCTTAAAGTTAAAGATGGTAAGAAAGTAGAAAAAGGTGATTTAATCTTTTCTTGGGATCCATACAATGCGGTAATTATTTCAGAGTTCAATGGTAAAGTTGCATTTGAAAATATTATCGAAAATGTAAACTTCAAGGAAGAAAGTGATGAACAAACTGGTCACAAAGAAAAGGTAATCGTTGAGAGTCGTGATAAAACTAAAATCCCTTCTATCATCATCACTGGTGAAGGCAAGGATAAGGCTATTAAGGAATACAACTTACCGGTAGGCGCCCATATCATTATTGAAGAAGGTCATAAGATTAAGGCAGGTAATATTATTGCAAAGATTCCTCGTGTGGTTGGAAAAACCCGAGATATCACCGGTGGTTTACCACGTGTAACAGAATTATTTGAAGCACGTAATCCATCTAATCCAGCAATTGTAACTGAAATTGATGGTGTAGTAACATTTGGAGGTATTAAACGTGGTAATCGTGAAATAATGATTACTTCAAAAGATGGCGAGCAAAAGAAATACTTAGTGCCACTTTCTAAGCACATCCTTGTGCAAGAAAATGACTTCGTAAAAGCAGGTTCACCATTATCTGATGGTTCTATTTCACCACAAGATATTTTGCGTATTGAAGGTCCTTTGGCTGTTCAACGTTATATCTTGAATGGTATCATGGAGGTTTACCGTTTACAAGGGGTAAAAATCAATGATAAGCACGTAGAAACCATTATACGTCAAATGATGAAACACATTGAAGTGGTAGATCCAGGTGATACAACTTTCTTAGAAGGAGAGTTTGTAAGTCGTTGGGATTTGAAACAAGCAAATGATTGGATTTTTGACAAGAAGGTTGTAATTGAAGCGGGTGATTCTGCTACTGTTAAACCTGGTATGATCATAAGTGTACGTAAATTACGCGACGAAAACTCTATGTTGAAACGTAAGGATATGCGTTTAGTAGAAGTTAGAGATGCGCAATCTGCTACAGTTACACAAATTATCATGGGTATTACCAAAGCCAGTTTAGGTACACATAGCTTTATGAGTGCTGCTTCTTTCCAAGAAACTACAAAAGTTTTAAATGAAGCTGCTATCTCTGGTAAAGTAGATAGAATGTTAGGATTGAAAGAAAACGTTATTGTTGGACATTTAATTCCTGCAGGTACTGGTATGAGAGATTACGAAAAACTAATCGTAGGTTCTAAAGAAGAGTATGAAGCATTAATGGCTTCGAAAGAAGATTAGATTCCAATGAATTTGTAAGAATTAAGGCCTTCATAGCAATATGAGGGCCTTTTTTTGTTAATATTGAGGATGAAATTAACGCAGTATTCGCACGCCTCGGGATGTGGTTGTAAAATGGCGCCTGCCGATTTAGAGAAGTTGCTGAAGGATAAGAAAATTGGAAGTTTTGATTCTTTGTTAGTAGGTAATCAAGCAAATGATGATGCGGCTGTTTGGGATTTAGGGCAAGGTAGTGCTTTGGTTAGCACGGTTGACTTCTTTATGCCTATTGTAGATGATCCATTTGATTTTGGACGTATTGCTGCAACCAATGCAATTAGTGATGTTTATGCCATGGGTGCTAAACCCATTTTTGCGAATGCAATTTTAGGTTGGCCTATTGATTTATTGCCTATAGAATTAGCCGCTAAAGTTTTGGAAGGAGCCCAACAAATCTGCGCCAAAGCTGGTATTCCGTTGGCAGGGGGACATAGCATTGATAGCAAAGAACCTATTTTTGGATTGGCAGTAAATGGATTGGTTCAAACCGAAAAAATAAAAAGAAATAGCACCCCACAAATAGGTGATTATTTATTGCTTACAAAACCTATTGGAACAGGCATTATTGGAACTGCCATTAGAAGAGGAATGGAAAAGGAAAATCATGCGCAAATAGCCATAGAAGAAATGTGCAAACTCAATAGTATTGGGGCCGACTTAGCAAATATTAAAGGCGTAAATGCTTTAACTGATGTTACTGGCTTTGGCTTGCTTGGTCACCTAATTGAGATGTGCGGAGAACAAGTAAGTGCAGAATTATATACTGATAGAATACCTCATTTTAATTTTTTACAAACTTATTTAGACCAAAATATTATTCCCGATAACACTTACCGCAATTGGAATGCCTGGGATAAAAAAGTAGATGGTACTTTAGATATGAAATGGTTTCAATTGCTAAACGACCCTCAAACTTCTGGCGGACTTTTAATTGCTGTTTCCGAATTAGATTATGAGGCTGTTAAGTTAGTTATGTTAGCGCAAGGCCTCGAGGATTTTATTCTGCCAATTGGGAGATTTATAGAAAGAAATTTGACTGCTGTATCTGTAAAAACATCGGCTTACTAGTTTGATACTTATTTCATAAAATGGGTACTAGCAATTTCATGTTAATTATTGCATTTATTTTTTTAATTTAGTCATATGTTTAAGAACCTATCATTCATCGCAGCATTGTTTCTTTATATCGGTTTGAACCAAACACTCTTGGCTCAAACCGAAAACAACAATGGCCTTACGTACACAACAATTTCTAGGGTTACGGCAAAAGGTGCAACCGTAAACCTAGCAGATTTACCAATGCTGCCAGATGCAAAAATCATAAGTATTCATCCGCAGGTGGTAAACGATCCAGTTAAACTTAAGAAATTGCAGTTAGATGCACAAAGGAAAAATAGGGTTCATCATAAATCTTTGCAAAAAAAGGCTGGTCCTTTAGCGCCTATTATTGGTAGAAATTACACAGGTAATGTTACCCAAGGTACGCCAAATGACAATGATATGGCGGTTGGAAATAATGGAATGTTAGTGAGTGTAGTGAATCAAAATATGAATGTTTATAATGATACTGGCAGGTATGTAATTGGTAGAACATTAGCCTCATTAGGCGCAGCCATTGGGCCGCTTAACAGAACATTTGATCCGCGTGCTATTTACGACCCAGAGCAAGACAGGTTTATAGTTGTGTTTTTGCAAGGAAGCACAAGTGAAGATACTAGAATTATTGTTGCCTTTTCAGAAACTAATGATCCTTCTAAAACTTGGAATTTGTACGCTGTGCCTGGTAATTTTGTAGGGGATAGCAGTTGGAGTGATTATCCCATAATTTCCTTATCAAAAGATGAATTATTTATTACCGTGAACCGCCTTAAAGATAATACTTCTTGGCAAGAAGGTTTTATGGAATCTTATATTTGGCAAATTGATAAAATGGCAGGTTTTTCGGGTGATTCCATGCCTCAACAAGTGTATCAAAATATTAAGTACAATGGTAAGCCTGTATGGAGCATTTGCCCGGTTAAAGGGGGCTCTAAATTATATGGTCCAGTTAGTTATTTTTTATCACAGCGTCCCTCTGATTTAAGTAATGATACTTTATTCATTCACGCCATAAGCAATAACTTAAAGTCAGGTGTGGCCAAACTTGAATTAAAAGTTGCAAAAGCGCCTTTGGACTATGGCTTACAGCCAAATGCAATCATGCCTAATGGCAAAAAGCTACAAACCAATGATGCGCGCGTTTTGAGTGCCATGTATGAAAATGGTGTTATCTATTATGTGGGTAATACCATTGATTTTAACTTATTTTCTCCAGCAGTTTATTTTGGAAGGGTGCACGAGGCTTGGACAAATTCACCACGTATAGAAAGTACAATCATTTCTTCTGATACCTTAGACTTTGGCTATCCAAGTATTGCTTACGTGGGCACTGGACAAAATGGTGACCACCGAAGCATGATAACTTTTTCTCATGTTTCACCTACGCAATTTCCGGGTACTTCTGTAGTATATGTGGATAGAGATTTTAAGGTATCTGCGCCTACTTTTGTAAAACGAGGAGAGGGCAACGTGCGCTTGTTAAACGATAGTGTAGAAAGATGGGGAGATTATACAGGAATTCAAAGAAAGTATAATGAGCTTGGAGTAGCATGGCTTAATGGCTCTTGGGGCAATGCAAATGGGCAAAATAGAACTTGGATAAGCAGGGTTAGTGCCAATGATCCAAGTTTAGGAACTACAAAATTAGCTGCATCCATTGAAGCTAAATTATACCCTAATCCAGCAGAAGAGCAAGTGTCTTTTGAGTTTGAAAGTTTACAAAAACAATTACTTACCATCTCTATCTTGGATATGAAGTCGGGCATTCAAACAGCAGTATCTGTTGAGCAAGCTAAACCTGGTTTAAACAAATTGTTGTTAGATGTGAGCCAAATGAGTAATGGCATTTATGTAATAATTTTAAGCAATGAAAAGGGTAATATTAGTAGTCATAAGTTTGTGGTGCAGCATTAGTTTATTACTGTCAGCTTGCAGTGCTAGCAAAGATGCCACCGCAGAAAAGGAAGCCACTATTCAAAATCCAGTACCTCTTACAGAATTGCAAACAGACAGTTTGAAAAATTATTTAGATAGGGAAAGACTGCGCCGCAAACAGCCTTAATTTAAAGGCTAATATGAATTTGAATCCAATTAAGTATAATTTGGGTAGCACCACGTTTAGATTGAATCCATTGTCTGCTATTTAAACTTTTATTTGCCATTATGATGGCTTCCATTTCGTAAAAGTCTATCCACGCTTTTAAAGCTTTCGAATCATTAACGGTTTGCGCTAGGTCTAATGAAACCATTTCTTTTGCTTCTGGAAATCTTCCAATTTTTGGGCCAAAACAAATTGGCATGCCAAAGCTTGCCGCTTCTAAAATATTGTGTAATCCATTTTCTTTAAAGCCACCGCCAATAAAGGCAATATCTGCATATTGGTACAAGTTTGCCAGCCAACCAATCCTATCAATCACTAATACTTTTTTATCGTTATGGGCAGCAGGATTTGCTAATAAATCAGTTAACGAAACGGAGTTGGGTTCAAACCGAGTTAAGATTTCATTTATTCGAGAAGCTGTAGTAAAATGAGGGGCAATAATTAGTTTTCGGTTTGAACCAAAAGGTGCATTGGCTTCTATTAATAATTGTTCTTCGATGGAATAGCTACTGCCTGTTAAGAGCAGGAAGTTATTGTCTTTAAATGCTTCAATTACTGGTATAGAAATGGCTTGTTCTATGTGCTGGCTTACCCTGTCGAAACGCGTATCGCCGCTTACCATACATTGGGTATATCCAATTGAATTTAATAAATCTACTGATGTTTGGTTTTGACAAAAAATGAAATTAAAGTATTTTAATAAGTTTCTTTGAAAAGTAGCATTTTTTTTAAAAAAGCGTTGTTTTGGTCTAAACGATGCTGAAATCAAAATTACTGGGATATCTTGTTTCTTTAGGGCGTCTAGGTATTGATACCATAAATCGTACTTTACAAAAACTGCTATTTTGGGGTTGAGGCAGGCAATTACTTTTTGTGCTATTGTTTTAGATTCAAATGGGAGGTAGTATACATTTCGGGTAAGGTCATTTTCTTTTCTTGCCAAATAGCCCGAGGGAGAAAAAAAGGTAACAACTAATTTGTAGTTTGGGTGTTTTTTCTGCAAGGCTTCCATGATAGGTTTGCCTTGTTCAAACTCGCCAAGCGAACTAACATGAAACCATATGGAATTTAAGTGGGAGTTAGCTGAATCGGCCTGCATAGCACTAAGTGCGTTTTTCTGTCCATTCCACAGCGCCGCGGCCCTTTGGTGAAAAGGAGCCAGACACCTTAGCAATAAGAAATAAGCGCGCGTAGATAAAAGGTAAATTAATTGACCGAAGACAAAGGAAATTTTATCTAAATTGAAATTCATTTTGCTCTTTGGTATTCAAATAAATTGGAATGGTCCATCCAAACCTAAAAGAGGTTGTGAAATCTAAGTGACGGGCTTTATCAAATTGTTCGGTATCATAATTAAAACCTCTTCTATTGTAGGTGAGTGCTTGTGTAAAATCTAAGCCAATAAAAAGGTTTATATATCTATTTTGACTATGGTACATATACCCAATGAATTGGTTAAAAGCAATTCCTGATGAAAATCGGTCGTAGCCCTTTCGGTAGTCTGAATCAATAGGAGGGGCATTCCCTTCTTGTGATTGAAAGTTAATGCGATGATTGAGCAATCCTATTCCTCCCAATAAAAGAATGCCAGTATTCATATTAAACTTTTTAACCCCAAATAATCTACCTCCTTTTACAAAGGTTGAAATGCCTCTCATATTCACAGAATAGTTGGCAGGAAATCCATCCGTATTAGAAATATAATTGCCGCTTGTAACTAATTGGTTGAGGATAGTCTCTTCTTTAATTTTCATCCCAAATAAATAGTTAAACTCATAGGCCAATACCCAATTATTTTTAGATTTTAGCATACCTCCAAAACCAACAGAGCTAAAATTCCCAAAACGTTCTCCAATCCTGCCCCCAGGAATGTGGTAATTATATAAAAATTGTAAGTCGACTAATTTATTACTAAACAAGTATTTATCCTGAGCATAGCCCGAGAAGCTTGTGAATATTGAGAGTAAAATAAGAATTGTCTTGAAAATAAAAGTCTTCATGTATAGGCAAATATGGGAATTTCCTGAGCAATTTCGAAAAAAAAGCGCTTAATGATATTATTCATAAAAGAATATCTAATGATTTTATATTTTCGCTACAATAAATTTAAAGCTTATGAAGATAGTTGTTATTGGAACTGGTTACGTTGGATTAGTAACTGGAACATGCTTTGCCGAAGTAGGTATTGATGTTATTTGCGTGGATATTGATACCAAGAAAATAGAAAATCTTAAGAATGGCATTATGCCAATTTATGAGCCCGGGCTAGAAGAAATGGTGCTCAGAAATTATGAGAAAGGCCGTCTTAATTTTTCAAGTAACTTAGGTGAAAGTATCAAAGAAGCAGATGTAGCATTTATTGCCGTTGGTACCCCTCCCGGCGAAGATGGTTCTGCAGATTTAAAATATGTAATTGGCGTAGCAAAAGAAATTGGTGCCAATATTGATGATTATATAGTTGTCGTTACAAAAAGCACAGTACCTGTTGGTACAGCAGCAAAGGTTCGAAATGCAGTACAAGATGAACTTACTAAGCGCAACCTTGGTTTAGAATTTGATGTGGCTTCTAACCCAGAATTCTTAAAAGAAGGTGCAGCGATAGAGGATTTCTTAAAACCAGATAGAATTGTGGTAGGCGTAGAAACCAAAAAGGCTGAAGATGTAATGCGCAGACTTTATAAGCCATTCTTGTTAAATGGTCATCCAATTATTTTTATGGATGTTCCAAGCTCTGAAATGACAAAATATGCTGCAAATGCAATGTTAGCAACTAAGATTTCATTTATGAATGATATTGCAAACCTTTGTGAAATTATGGGTGCCGATGTTAACTTGGTTAGAAAAGGGATTGGAAGCGATCCTCGTATTGGCAATAGATTTATTTACCCCGGTATTGGTTATGGTGGTTCATGTTTTCCTAAAGATGTTAAAGCATTAATTCGCACAGCGAGAGAAAATGGACACGAAATGCGAATTTTGCAAGCAGTAGAAGATGTTAATGATGACCAAAAAAGTGTATTGTTCGACAAAATAAGCAAGCACTTTAAAGGCGACCTTAAAGGTAAAAACTTTGCTATGTGGGGATTATCATTTAAGCCAAAAACAGATGATATGCGTGAGGCTCCATCTTTGGTAATTATAGAAAAGCTATTAGGAGCTGGTGCCTCGGTAAACGCATACGACCCAGTGGCAATGCATGAAGCTAAAAAAGAATTAGGTGAGCAAATTGAATATAGCAAAGATCCTAACGATTCTTTAGTGGATGCTGATGCGCTTCTAATTGTTACAGAATGGCCAGAATTTAGAACGCCAAACTTTAAAGTGATGGGCAAGCTTATGAAAAGTAAGGTTGTATTTGATGGCAGAAACATCTATGATCTTGAAGAAATGAAAGAACATGGTTTTGATTACTATTGCATAGGAATTAACACCAATAAATAATTAGTAATGACTAAAAAACGCGTATTAGTTACCGGTGCAGCCGGGTTTTTAGGTTCACACCTATGCGATAGATTTATTGCAGAAGGCTACGATGTAGTAGGCATGGATAACTTAATTACGGGTGATTTAAAAAACATTGAACACCTTTTTAAATTAAAGGAGTTTGAATTTTATAATCATGATGTAAGCAAGTTTATACATGTGCCAGGTAACCTAGATTATATTCTTCACTTTGCCTCACCTGCAAGTCCGATTGATTATTTGAAAATTCCTATCCAAACCCTTAAGGTAGGTTCTTTAGGCATTCATAATTGTTTAGGATTAGCTAGGGTGAAGAAAGCAAGGGTTTTGATTGCCTCTACTAGTGAAGTTTATGGCGATCCAATGGTGCACCCTCAAACGGAAGAGTATTGGGGAAATGTTAATCCTGTTGGGCCACGTGGGGTTTATGATGAAGCCAAACGTTTTCAAGAAGCAATGACCATGGCCTATCATACTTATCATGGAGTAGAAACTAGGATTGTTAGAATATTTAATACCTATGGACCCCGCATGCGTCTAAATGATGGAAGAGTACTTCCTGCATTTATTGGACAAGCATTAAGAGGCGAAGACTTAACCATGTTTGGCGATGGTAGCCAAACACGCAGTTTCTGCTATGTGGATGATTTAGTAGAAGGTATTTTTAGGTTATTACATAGCAATTATGCATCGCCAGTTAATATTGGTAATCCAGATGAAATTACTATAAAGGAATTTGGCGAAGAAATTATCAAGCTAACAGGCACTTCTCAAAAATTGGTTTCAAAGCCATTGCCAAAAGACGATCCAAAGCAAAGAAAACCGGATATTACCTTGGCCAAAAAGTTATTGGATTGGGAACCTAAAGTAAACAGAGCTGATGGTCTAAAAATAACTTATGATTATTTTAAGACATTGAGTTCTGAAGAATTGCAAAAAACTGCTTATCATCGCTTCGAATAAATTAACACATAAATAACCAATGAAAAAACTACTGTTATTAGTTTCAATTATCTCTTTCACATTATTATCTTCTTGCAGCAAAACCGATGATACGCCAACAGATACAGGCAACAACGGCGGAGGAGGAACGCCAACTACCACTTATTTCTTTAAATGTAAAGTAAATGGAGTAGAAAGAAGCTTTAAGGCTTTTACCCTTGCAAAAGATGATACCATCAATCCCAATTATATTATTTTGGTTGCATATGCAAATGAAAATAATACCCAGCCGCCATTTTTCACAATTACTATGGCTAATAAGTCGCCAGGTTGGGTAAAAGGATTAACTTATAATTTTAATGAAACAGAGCAAAGTAGCACTGCAAATTTTACGGATGAAGGTAATTTCAATTATAAAAGTTTAAATACACCCGGAAATGGTGGTTTAACGTTAACTTTTACAGATTTTGATGTTAACAAAGGTGGCAAAGTGGGTGGTATATTTTCTGGCAACTTACAACTTGAAGAAAATACAAATACAGTTATCATAACTGATGGAACTTTTTTAGTTAAAATGTTTAACTAACTTTTTTTTAAAAACTAATTAATTGGGGAGTTCAGCAGGGCTGAATTCCCCAATTTTTTTTAGGTTCAATACAGTTGCGCTACCATCTGCCGAGCGCGTAAACATAGGAATAAATTTTGCGCCCCAAACAATTTCACTGGCCGTATAACTATGGCGGGTATGAACTACTTGAGAATAGGTGTCATCAAAGGCTTTAAACATTACTATTATTTCTGCTTTCATGTCTTCCAAATCTTGTTTTGTAAGGCCTGTTAATGGACTTTCTTCATTAATTGGATGCACAACGGTCCAGCTTAATGAGAGGGCATTTACTTTACTATATTCAAGGCTTAAGTTGATGAATCTGCGCATATTAGATTCTTTGTCTAAGTAATTAAATAGCAAAGTTACCTCACATTCTATTAATTGATTTTTTCTGCCATTTGCAATTCTAAACATCAAGGCAGTCATGTTTTGAAAAGGCGCAATAATTGCGTTAGGACTATAAATTAACCTGGCCTGTGGCCTTGAGAATCTTCCATAAAGTAAACCTGTAATAAAGGCAAAACTTAATAAACCAAAAAGTGCTTCAAATGATGCAATAATATCTGAGGCATTGCCAATGGGATTAATTCTGCCATAACCAACAGTGGTTAAGGTTTGTGCACTAAACGCACTTACTTCAATAAATTTGGTGAGGGTGTTGGATGTTTCTAAACCCGTTAATTGGTTCAAACCAACCAAATAGTAGGAAAGAGAAAATATCAAGTTAACCACTATGAAAAAAGTAATGATTAGCCAAATGAATTGAGACCAACTCATGCTAATTAATTGATGGTATAAACTGATTCGTTCAAAAAATGACTGACCAATTCTTTCCACATTAAAATTACCATCTTTGCCAAGTAATCGGTCGCCTTGGTTATTTGCAGAGTTGCCAAAGCCCGTATATTTATCAAAGTTAAATCGTTTTTGAAACTCGGTAAATTTAGACATGCTGTTGAATTATTAAGATTATGATTCAATTGTTTTTAGAATGATTTCACTAATTTCTTTTCCTCTTTCTACAATCATCCAATGGCCTCCATTATTAATTAAATGATAAGGAGTGGTAATGTTATTGACAGGAAAAATACGGTCTTTATTCCCATGAATATGAATAATGCTTGGCATTGCTTCTTCGCTCTTCCAAGATAAGATTGCACCAATGGCCCAATCTAAAAATTCAGGGTCTGTTTCGTCAATTGTTTTGTGTAATGCCCGTCTAGAAATATCATCTTTTACACTAAAAAAATAGTTAGCAGTAAGGTGGTTCAACCTTTTTAAAGAACTCACAGAAATCACTTTATGTAAAGGTATGAGTCGAGCCAATTTAATACCAAAGCTAAGTTGCTTGCTTGTTTGCACACTCGAAATAATGATGCACTTTTTTACCTGAAATTGTTTTGCAATTTCTTTTGCAATCATTCCGCCCATAGAGAGACCAATAACTATTGCCTCTTCATTGGGTACAAAATAATGTTTCACCAATCGCTGGGCATAATTTGCCAAGCTTTCTTTTTTTATCGGTTTGATCCAATCCATGATGATGAAAGGATGGTGTTGCAAATTTAGATTCTTAAAAACTTTTGCATCTGCTCCAAGGCCTGGTATAAGGTAAATCATGTATTAGTTAATAAATTTTTCAAGTTGTCCTTGAAGGGCAAACATTTCATCTCTTAGCCTCGCTGCTTCCATAAACTCTAATTCTTTTGCCGCTCTCATCATTCGTTTTTGAACCTCGGCAATTGCTTTTTCTAATTGTGGCTTATTCATATTTTGAATAATAGGATCAGCTGCAATATTTATTTCTTCGTTTTCAATATAAGCTGTTTTAGAACCTCCCGATAGCATGTCCGCTACACTGGTTTGGTGCATAATTTCTTCGGTGCTCTTTTTTACAGTAGTAGGAGTAATGCCATGCAGAAGGTTATGTGCTATTTGTTTGTCTCGTCTTCTATAATTTTCGTCAATGGTTCTTTGCATGCTATCTGTAATTTTATCAGCATACATAATTACTTTACCGTTTTGGTTTCTTGCAGCGCGGCCAATCGTTTGGGTTAAGCTTCTTTCGTTTCTTAAGAAGCCTTCTTTATCTGCATCCATAATAGCCACCAAACTTACTTCCGGTAAGTCGAGGCCTTCTCTTAATAAATTAACTCCAATGAGCACATCAAACTTCCCTAAACGTAAGTCTCTTAAAATTTCAACCCTGTCAATGGTTTTAACTTCACTATGAATATACCTGCATTTAACGTTTACTTTAGTCATGTATTTACTAAGTTCTTCTGCCATTCTCTTGGTTAAGGTAGTTATTAAAATTCGGTCGCCCATTTTAATACGTTCATCAATTTCATCTAGTAAATCATCCACTTGGTTCAAACAAGGTCTTACTTCAATGGTTGGGTCAAGCAAACCTGTAGGTCTAATTAATTGTTCCACTACAATACCTTCAGATTCTCTAATTTCATACTCGGCGGGGGTTGCACTTACAAAAATTGTTTGAGGAATCATTGCTTCAAATTCGTTGAATTTTAAAGGTCTATTGTCTAAGGCTGAGGGAAGTCTAAAACCATATTCTACCAAACTTTCTTTTCTACTTCTATCACCCCCATACATCCCTCTTACTTGGGGTATCGTAGCGTGGCTTTCATCTACAATGAGTAAAAAATCCTTAGGGAAATAGTCAATTAAACAGAAAGGTCTATCACCAGAATTACGTTGATCCATATACCTGCTGTAATTTTCAATGCCGCTGCAATAACCTAGTTCCCTTATCATTTCAAGGTCGAAGTTGGTTCTTTCTTCAAGGCGTTTGGCTTCAATAAATTTTCCTATCGACTTAAAGTAATCTATTTGTTTAACCAAGTCGTCTTGAATTTCTCTAATGGCTCTTTGAAGTTGATCTTTTGGTGTTACATAAATATTTGCAGGAAAAATCGCAATGTATTCAACTACCTCAATTTTTTTACCGCTAACAGGTTCAATAATGGATAGTTCTTCTACTTCATCACCAAAGAAATTAATTCTAAAGGCATAATCTGCATAAGCAGGAAATACATCCAATACATCACCCTTTACCCTAAAGTTTCCTCTCTGAAAATCTGCTGTGGTTCTGCTATAAAGTGAGTCAACCAATTGGTAAAGTACTTTATTTCTAGCTATAACTTCTCCTCTTTTGAGACGCACAATACTACTTGCATAATCTTTAGGATTACCAGCACCATAGATACAACTTACCGAGGCGAGTACAATCACATCTCTTCTTCCGCTTAATAAAGATGAAGTAGTTTTTAAACGTAATTTTTCAATCTCATCATTAATTTGCAAGTCTTTTTCTATATAGGTATTTGAACTAGCGATGTAAGCCTCTGGCTGGTAATAATCGTAATAGGAAACAAAATATTCCACTGCATTGTCTGGAAAAAACTGTTTGAACTCACCAAACAATTGCGCCACTAAGGTTTTATTATGGCTGATTATTAAAGTAGGTTTTTGAACTTTTTCAATTACGTTGGCCATGGTAAAAGTTTTACCAGAGCCTGTAACGCCAAGTAGCACTTGTGCCCTGTCGCCGCGTTCAATGCCTTCTATTAAATTTTTAATGGCATGGGGTTGGTCGCCGGTTGGCTGATAGGGTGATACTATTTTAAATTCCATGTGCTTCTGCGGTTTCTTCTAATAATAACTTTCTTAACACATCTAATGATTGAATGGCAGTTCTTTGAATGGTTCGTTCTCTATTATCTCCAAGGTTAAGCAATTTGCAAATTGTTTGATGTGGCGTACTCACCGCAATCCAAACAGTGCCAACAGGCTTTTCAATACTTCCTCCACTGGGGCCAGCCACACCGCTTGCAGCAATTGCATAATCTGTTTTCAATACTTTTCTTGCTCCTTCTGCCATGGCTTTAACGCAAGCTTCGCTAACCGCACCTTGTGTTGAGATAACGCTTGGGTCAACCCCTAATTGATTAATCTTAACATCATTGGCATAGCTTACAATTGAACCTTTAAAATAAGCAGAGCTTCCTGCTTGCAAAGTGATAGCGTGGGCTATATATCCGCCTGTACAACTTTCTGCTGTGCTCAATGTTTTTCTTCTTCCTTTAAGTAACATTCCAACTACTTGCGAAAGACTATCTTCCCCTTCTCCATAAATATATTCACCAACTGTTTCATAGAGTTTTTGAATAATAGGTATTAAAGTTTCTTGTAATTCATGTTCGTTATCTCCATAGGCACTAAAGCGCAAGCGGACCATTCCAACAGCAGGCAAGTATGCTAACTTAATGTGAGTAGGCAAAGCATCTTCAATAGCGGCAATTTTTTTGGCCAAAAAACTTTCTCCAATATTGCAAGTAAGAATAGTTCTATGCACAATAGATGGAAATGAAAAGGTTTGCTTCAGTAAAGGAATTGCTTCTTCTTCAAAAATTGTTTTCATTTCAAAAGGCACACCCGGCATACTGATATAAACTTTATTGTTTTCAAAAAACCACATGCCAGGGGCTGTTCCATTTCTATTCCAAAGCACCTTACAGTTTTCTGGCACCATGGCTTGTTGATTATTGGATGCTAACATGGGTAAATTTCGCATCTTAAAAATAGAACTCACCCATGATAATACTTTTTCGTTTTGAACCAATTGTGTGTTAAAAAAATCACATAAAGTAAGTTTGGTGATATCATCTTTTGTTGGACCCAAGCCGCCAGTTATAACAATGATATCACTTCGCATGCTAGCCTGCGAAAGCCCGTCTAGTATGGCTTGCCTTGAATCTGATAATGCAGATTTGTGATGCACATGAATGCCTAATTGATTTAATTGTTGACCCAACCATGAAGAGTTTGTATCTATTACTTGACCCAATAATAACTCATCCCCAATCGTAATTATTTCTGCTTTCATTGTTTGAAATATGTTGCCTTAAAGGTAATAGGAGTTGATTGAATAATAAAAGTAAAAGTTTTAATAAATATGTATAAAAAAATATACTCATTTTAAGCTTAATCATCATTTTTTTTCAAAGCCTTTATTCTTTTATTTTATAAACATGCTAAGGCATAAACTTTGAATATATAAACTTATAATTATTTATGTAAACGATGGGAGGTCTATATTTTACAGATGTTTCAAGGTTTGTGCTAATTGCTAATTCGTTAACTTTGATGCTTACTTAAATAAAATCATGTTGTTTGGATTAAAAATAAATTTACTTTTTTTTAAAGTAGTTAATCACATTTTTTTAATCACATTAATCTCTGAAGATATTAATAAAATCAATATCTCGCATTAATCGTTCGTAGTTATCAACAAGTATAGGTGGTAATTTTTTTTAGTTGATTTACAGATAGTACTTGAATTTATTATTTGTACATATAACTTTGTTATCGTAATCAATCAAATTTTATATAATAATGGCAACAACTAAAAAAGCTAAAAAAGCAGCGCCAAAGAAAGCTGCAGCTAAGAAGGCAGCAACTAAGAAGGCTGCTCCTAAAAAAGCAGCAGCTAAAAAAGCTGCAACTAAGAAAGCAGCTCCTAAGAAAGCAGCAGCTAAAAAAGTGGCAACTAAAAAAGCAGCTCCTAAGAAAGCAGCTAAAAAAGCAGCTACTAAAAAAGCGGCTCCTAAGAAAGCAGCTACTAAGAAAGTTGCAACTAAGAAAGCTGCTCCTAAGAAAGCTGCTGCAAAGAAAGCTTCAAAGTAATTTTTGCTTAGTTAAAAGAAAAAAAGACCTCATTGAGGTCTTTTTTTTTATATTGCTAAATGATGAAAAGGATAATTGTACTTCTCTTTTTAGGTTCTTTTTTGTTCATGCTAATACCAGCATGCAAAACAAAGGCAAAGCGCTGCGCTCAGTTTGATAATGCAGATTCAGACTACAAACTTAAACGCGATAGAAACGGTCGGGTCAAAAAGTAACTGCTTAACTTTTCCAGTTAAGTATTTGCCACAAATTATGCATTCCTTGTTTAATAGTATTTACTTCAAATACCACAATGGCTAAAGATTGGTTTGTTTGCTTTAACCTTCCCCATTTAGGATGACTTTGTACAAAGCCTAAAATATTGCTAAATAATTCAGATTCGTAGTAATGCTTTTTATTTTCTGGAGGGAAATAGGCTATGAGTTGACTCTTTTTCAAAATCATTTTTTCAAATCCTAATTGTTTGCCAAGTTCTCTTAACCTAATTAAGTTAACTAAATCATGCACCTGTGTTGGTACATTACCAAACCTGTCGTGTAACTGAGCAGTAAACTGTGTTAATTCCTCATCCGTGTGTAAAGAGGCTAAGGCATTATATAAGCTCAATCGCTCCCCAATATTCCGAACATAATCATCTGGTATTAGGGCTTCCAAATCTGTTTCTAAATTGCAATCTACCGATTCTACTTTTTGAACACTTAATTCATCCTTAAACAAATCTGCAAACTCATCTTCTTTCAGTTCATGTATCGCTTCATCTAGAATTTTATGATACATTTCAAATCCAATTTCTGCAATAAATCCACTTTGTTCTCCTCCTAATAAATTTCCAGCACCTCTGATGTCAAGGTCGCGCATAGCTACATTAAAACCACTACCCAATTCGCTAAACTCTTCAATGGCTTGTAACCTGCGTCTTGCATCATTGGTTAAGCTAGTCATAGAGGGTACCAATAAATAGCAAAAGGCTTTTGTATTGCTTCTCCCTACACGTCCTCTCATCTGGTGTAAATCACTTAACCCAAACATGTGAGCATTATTTATTATTATGGTATTGGCATTTGAAATATCCAAACCTGCCTCTATAATCGTGGTTGCAACAAGTACATCATATTCTCCTTCAATAAACTTAATCATTACATCTTCAAGTTTATCTCCTTCTAATTGCCCATGCGCTACACCCACTTTAATACCTTTACAAATGTTTTCAAGGTGCTTGGCTACTTCATAAATATCTTTTACACGATGATGCACAAAGAATACTTGCCCCCCTCTTTCAACTTCATAATTAATGGCATCTGCGATGGTGGTATCATTATAATTATGCATTTCTGTGCTTACCGGTTGTCTATTGGCCGGTGGTGTATTAATAACAGACAAATCTCTAGCGCCCATCAAAGAAAAATGCAAGGTTCTTGGTATAGGGGTTGCAGTTAAGGTTAGGGTATCTACGTTTGTTTTTATACCCTTTAATTTTTCTTTGGCCGCTACTCCAAATTTTTGCTCTTCATCAATTATCAGTAGTCCTAACTCTTTAAATTTAATTTCTTTACTTAAGATTTTATGAGTGCCAATTACAATATCTAATTTGCCTTCCTGTAATTTTTTCATAACCTCCTTTTGCTCTGTATTCGTTTTGAACCTATTGATATAATCAATATTACAAGGGAAGTCTTTGAGCCTTTCTTTAAATGTTCTATAATGCTGGTTAGCAAGAATGGTAGTTGGCACAAGAATGGCAACTTGTTTGTTATCACAAACAGCTTTAAAGGCGGCACGAATAGCAATTTCAGTTTTTCCAAATCCAACATCACCACAAATGAGGCGGTCCATAGGATGTGGATTTTCCATGTCTTTTTTCACATCAACCGTTGCCTTCACTTGGTCTGGCGTATCCTCATACATAAAAGAAGCTTCTAATTCAACTTGCATGTAATTATCTGGTGCAAAAGCAAAGCCTTTTTGAGATTTCCTTGTGGCATAAAGTTTAATAAGGTCGCGCGCAATGTCTTTTACTTTTTTCTTGGTATTATTTTTTAATTTCTCCCACGCATCACTTCCTAATTTATTCATTTTAGGAATGGCACCATCTTTACCAACATACTTAGTTATTTTATGCAAGGAGTTTATGCTCACATACAATAAATCATTGTCTCTGTATACTAATCTTACCGCTTCTTGCAGCTGTCCGTTAATTTCTATTTTCTCAAGACCTGCAAACTTGCCAATGCCATGATCTATATGGGTAACAAAATCACCAGGCCTTAATTCTCGAAGTTCTTTTAGGGTTATCACCTTGCTAGAGGTATAACCACTTTTAAGTTTACCTTTATAAAATCTATCAAAAATTTGATGCTCGGTATAAATGGCCAACTTTGTATCTCTATCAATAAAGCCTCCGCTTAAGCCATGGTAAACCGGACTAAATTTCACTTCCTTGTCTAGGTCCTCAAAAATGGTATATAAACGTTCAATTTGTCTGCTGCTTTCAGAGAAAATCAAATTTACATAGTCTTGCTTTTGATTCTCTTTTAGATTTTCTATGAGTAGTTTAAAGTTTTTGTGAAAGAGCGGCTGCGGACTCATATTAAACTCAAATACCGAAGCAGATTTTTTACTAAACCTTGTTCCAAAACCTATTTGTGTGAAAGGTTCTAGTACTTTTTTTAATTGAGAAACATCCATCCAAGTTTCAGCCACCGAACTAAAACTAATTTCATGCGGACCATCATATTTTTTTGGGTCAAAGCTAGCGGCCCGCTCCAAGCCTTTTGAAATCTGGTCAAAAGAAAAGCTATCATCTTTCCACCAGATTAATGTTTCTTTTGGGAGGTAATCAAAAAAACTTTGCTTTAGGCTTATTTCTTTTTGAACATTTGGAATGATAAAAAAGCGGTCTACTCTTTTAGTACTTAATTGGTCTACTGGATTAAAAATTCTAATGCCTTCAATAGTATCCCCATTTAATTCAATGCGATAAGGTAAATCATTGCTAAATGAAAAAACATCTATTATACCGCCTCTTATACTAAAGGTACCTGCCTCATAAACAAAGTCGCTTCTTTCAAAATGATGTTCTGTTAAAAATTCTATAAAAAACTCTAAGTCGAATGGGTCACCCTGTTTTATTTCAAATGTATTTTGATTTAAATCTTTTTCGCTCATTACCCACTCGCAAATAGCATCTGCAGTAGTTATTACCCATTCATTCTTACTATAATGTTGGTTAAGTCTATTTAAAACTTCTGCACGTTCAAGTACCAATTGGTTTTGCAAAGTTTCTGGCTGAAAACTTCTTTTATAGGAAGCCGGAAAATAATTGATGGTTTTTCCCTCGCACAATTGTTCGGCATCGCCAGCAAAATATCTTGCTTCTTCAATGTCTTGGCAAATTACCAACATTGGCAAGTTCAACTTTTCATAGATACTAGCACTCAAAAGGGCAGGGGCAGCGCCTTGCAAACCTTTTATGTGTAGGTGTTTGGCTGTTTTATCCTGAATTGTTTTTAATATGGCTGCCGCTTGCTCAGCGCTGGTCCAAGCCGACAGAATTTCGGAAAGCTTCATGTGTAATCTTAGTATCGGGTTGCAATATAAAGCCCCGTAGCGCTAATTTTGTTCTCTACACCTGATTACTTTTATTTCATCGCCATTTGGAATAATTCCAAAGTCATAGCAATACAAACAGGTTTCTCCCGATTCTGATATTTCGAGGTGGGTATGGTACTTAAATTTAAATCCCATTTCTTGCAATTTTGTATTTGAAACCTGAATATGTTCCTGCTCATTAAATTTTAAAAAATGCCCTAATATCATTCTGTTCCTTCTCAAATACTGATTGATTTGTTTCACATTTTGGTTCAACCCAAAAGCTTTAGAATTGTTGAAACTACTACGGCAATGGTCGTCGCAGAACTTTTTATCACTTCGACCTAGTAGCGGTTCACCGCAACGTAGGCAGTTTTTTTTTTTTTTTTTTTTTTACTTTTTCATCAAGTAAGTAAAATTTATCTTGAACCAAAAATTGCGCTGCCAATTCTAACTAAGGTTGCACCCTCCTCAATGGCAACTAAATAATCGCCACTCATGCCCATTGAGATTTCTTTAAAAGTGTCTTGAGCTTCAAAAAAGTCAGATTTCACCTTGTCAAATAGCATTTTTAAACCCTTAAATTCATTCCGAATTTGAGATGAATCATCGGTATTGCTAGCCATACCCATAAGCCCGTAAATGGCAATATTTTTCATTTCTTTAAATGACTTATTTTGTAATAGTTCATATAACTCGGCTTGAACCAACCCAAATTTAGTCTCTTCATTCGCAATATATATTTGCAATAAACAGGGGATAATTCGTTGATTTTTTATGCCCTCTTTATTAATAACCTCAAGCAACTTTAAGCTATCTACGCCATGGATCAGGGATACAAAATTTGCCATGTATTTAACCTTATTACTTTGTAAATGACCAATCATATGCCATTCAATATCTTTAGGCAATTGTTGATGCTTTTCTACCATTTCTTGCACTTTATTTTCTCCAAATATTCTTTGTCCGGCATCATAGGCCTCTTGCAATGCAGGCATAGGCTTGGTTTTGCTAACAGCAATTAATCTTGCATTTAATCCTATTTCTTGATTTATTTTTTCAATATTTGTAGCAATCATGAGAGATAATATAATTTTCAAATATCTGTATCTATTTTTGTTTCTGCTAATAATGTCTTGCAACAATGAAATTGGTTCAGACATTGAAAAACCAAATCCATTTTTTGATAGACAGAAAATGGCAGAAATAATAGCAGATATACAATTGGCAGAATCTGCCGTGCAAATGAAAAACTATCCTTTTGATTCTATGAATAGAGCCTATGCAGGTTATTATGATTTTGTTTTTGAAAAGCATAACATCGATTCTCAAAGTTTTGCAGATAACTTTGCCTATTATTTAGCAAATCCTGTGGAGATGGATAGCGTCTATCAAGTAACCATTACAATTTTAAGTACCTTAGAATCAAAATCAAGAGGAATAATTGTTTTAGATTCAAACAAGATTACAGTTAACTAAGTTAAAGTTACATTGACGGTTTCAAGAGTTATAGAAAATAAATTGGCTTTTAATCAAATCACGGATTTGGTTATTGCCCGCTGCTTATCACCTATGGGTGTTGGATATGCACAAAAAGTAAGATTCATAAATCGCTTCGATTTAATAGAAAAATTGCTATTACAAACCAAAGAGTTTAAAAGTGTATTGCAGGAGCGACTCCCTTTTCCAGATCAAAATTATTTAGACATTGGTCCTTGGTTGTACAAAGCCAGAATCGAAGGGGTTTGGTTATTGGAAGAGGAACTTCATCAAGTGCGGTTAACGGTTCAAACCTTTTTACATATTGCAAAATTCTTGCGCGAGCGAAATGGTTTATACCCCAATTTAGAAGCCTTAATGGAAGGGCTTTTAATTAATGATTTAGTAATTCGCAGAATTGATAAAATCCTAGAGCCAGAAGGTAAGCTTAAGGCGAATGCCTCGCCAGAATTGTCTAAATTATCCCAAAAAATAAACGAAAAGGAGTCAGAAATCAGGAGAAAAACCCAAAAGTTATTTGATAAGTACCAGGATTTGGGCTACCTCGCTGATAATATTGGTGTGAGCATTAGAGAAGGCAGAATGGTGCTACCTGTTTTGGCAGAGCATAAAAGGCATGTAAACGGCTTTATGCATGATGAATCTCAAACGGGTCAAACAGTCTATATTGAGCCAACAGATTGTTTTGATCTTAATAATTTCTTGCGGGAATTACAAATGGCTTACAGAAGAGAGCGTGAAAGAATCTTGCTTGAAACCACAGACCAATTGCGCCCTGAGATTCCAGAATTAGAGAAAAATCAACTGCGTCTAGGCTTGTTTGATTTTGTTCGTGCAAAGGCCTTATTAGCCATCGAAATGAAAGCGGATATGCCAATTCTATCAAGGCATCCTGGTATAAATTACTTACAAGCGTATCATCCATTGCTAAAGATGAATCATGATAGACAAGGACTAAAAACGGTTCCATTGTCGGTAAGCCTTTCAAAAGATTCGCATATCATGGTTATTTCTGGTCCAAATGCAGGCGGTAAATCTGTTTGTTTAAAAACCATTGGGCTTTTGCAATTTATGTTGCAATGTGGTTTTTTGATTCCTTGTGATGCCGCAAGCGAGCTTGGTATTTTTAAAGATATTATGGTTGATATTGGCGATGAGCAAAGCATCGAAAACGACCTAAGTACTTATAGTTCACACCTGCTGAGCATGAAAAATTTTACAGAGTTTGCAGATGCCAAAACATTATTTTTAATTGATGAATTTGGTACTGGAACTGACCCTCAATTTGGTGGACCCTTAGCAGAGGCTATCTTACATCATTTAACTAGAAAGAAAGCATTTGGGGTGGTTACAACCCATTTTAGCAACCTTAAGAATTTTGCCAACCATACCCCAGGATTACTAAATGCATGTATGTTGTTCGACCATGAAGCCTTGCAACCTTTATATATTTTAGAAACTGGAAAACCAGGCAGTAGCTATGCGTTTGAGCTTGCTGTTAAGTCTGGTTTGAACCAACAAATTATCAACTACGCCAAAAACAAAGTGGGCGATAAACAAAGGAAAGTAGAAGAGTTATTGGTAGAATTGGAGCGTGAAAAGCAGCATGTTAATGAGTTGCGCATTCGTTTTACAGAGAAAGAAGAGAAATCTGAAGCTATGCTTTTGAAATACGAAACCTTAACCAATAAGTTTGAGGCTGAGAAAAAGCAATTACTTAAAAAAGCAAAGGAAGAGGCATTAGCACTGGTTGCGGAAGCCAATAGTAAAATTGAGGCTACCATTCGAGAAATTAAGCAAGAACAAGCTAGCAGTGAGGTGCAAAGAAAAGCTCGAACCTTGGTAAAGGATGAGATTCAACAATTGAAAGAAGCTGTTGGCGAGGCTACTGAAGTTATTCAAAGCAAAACGGAAGGGATTTTGAGTTTAGGCAATATTCAGGTAGGTGATATGGTACGCGTAATCGGACAAGAAACGCCGGTAAAAGTGATAGAATTACAAAAAAACAAAGCAGTTGTTGGAATGGGGGATTTGCGAAGCACTGTTGCTTTACAAAAACTTGAAAAATTTTCTTCTGACCAAGAGCAAGTTGTAAAACGACTTGCTCCTAAAGGGATTGACTTTAATGCGAAGATGCAGCACTTTTCTTCGGAGCTTAATGTGATAGGTACGCGCGGTGAAGAGGCTTTGAAACAATTGGATGATTACCTTGATGATGCTTTAATTTTAGGCATCAAACAAGTAAGAATTGTGCATGGAAAAGGATATGGTATTTTAAGGAAGCTTGTAAGAAATTCTTTAAAACTTAATAAGCGTGTTGAAACATTTCAAGATGAACATGTTGAATTAGGCGGAGATGGGGTTACAATTGTTACCTTAAAGGTATAATTACAACTTTTGGAATTGTTCAAATGCTGCAGTTAATGAATCATAATCAGTATAACCATTAGCCAAAGCATACCATTTGCCATTTTTTATTGCCAGCACTGCCGGATAGCCATTAACTCCCAAAGTAGAAACATGTTTAAAACTGTTAAATGCCCTTGTCTTCATTTCCTCAGATTTTAACATTTGTAAAAACTGTTCTGGCTCAAAGTCAAATTGTTTAGCCAAAGAAATATAAACAGAATCTTCTCTTAAATCTAAGCCTTCAACATAATATGCTGCTTGAAGTGCAGAAGCAAAGGGTATGGCCTTCTTATTATCCAATGCTTTACATACCTCCATTGCAATGGAAGGAATGACAGAACTTGAATAAATGGATTTTGTTTTTAATTGATTTAGGTAGGCTTGACCAAACTTTACACCTGTTAATTTTTCTAATCTAGGATAAGCACTAAGAATATAATCAGCAAAATCGCCAATTGGGCCTTCTCTTTCTCCAACCACCATCCCACCACTTAAAACATCAAAATAAAAAGTGGTGTCATATTCATGGGCTGCTTTCTTAATTACCTCAGAGAATCCAAAGCACCAGCCACACATAGGGTCAAACACATAAAAAATTGTATCTTTTGCGTTAGTTGTCATACAATAAAGGCTAAGTAATAAACCAATAAAAATCTTTTTCAAAGTAGGTAAGGGTCTTAACTTCTTTGGGTGATATAATATAATCCAATTATACCTGCTACAAAGTGCATTGGAATGGTTAACAAAGCAAAGTGTTCAGGCGTGGGTGTGCCATCTGGCAAGACCGATGCAAATGAAGGAAATAAACTAAATGCGGTAAAGGAACCGCCAATAAAAATAAACAAACGATTGGCTTCTTTAAAATGCTTTTGTAAGAAAAAATAGATAAACGCACCAATTAGTATTGGAACAATTGAAGAGATAACTACCGCCACTGGAAACCCATTTGGTAGCCCATTAATTTTTAGGATATATTCTAAAATAAAAAGCCAAGAGATATTAATACCTGCTGTAATTAAACCTCCTTGAAAGGCGGCCTTCAGAATATTAGCTAATTTTTTATTATTCAATTCGCTCATAACATTTTTAGGATGTTTTCTATTTTTTGTGCGTTTAAAGGTTTTGATATGTAATCAAGTACAAAGGGATATGCTTTAGATTTTTCTTGGTCGCGAGAATCAATAGAAGAGCTAAACATAAAAATTCTCATTTGAAGATGATTTTTTTCAATGTCATTCAAAAAATCCCAACCATTATAGAGAGGCATATTAATGTCTAGTAGGATGATACAATTTTGATCAAAACCCTCTGATAAAAAATGTTGAATCGCTTGTTTTCCATCCTTAAAAGCTTCAATTTCAAATCCCTTATTGAATTGTTGTAAAATCCTGGTGGTTAAAAATATGGTGATATCATCATCATCGATAATCACAAACTTTAAAGGATTTTGATAGGGCAAGGTATTTTCCAATTTTCACCAAGTATTTAAGCAATACTAAGCATACTTTTATCCAATTAAAAGAGGAAAATATACAAGCCTGTGTAAATCTAAAAGATGGATTTCCATACCAATCTTGTACCAGTGCTTCCCCAATCCTTTAGACCTTTTGTAATTTCGTCTCTAAAAACGCTAAAATTCACCTTTTTACCTTTTAGTTTAGGTACTAAAAAGACATTTTCTGGTAAGCTTTGGGGTTCTATTTTTGTGGCAAAATAAGTAATATTCAATCTTGGAATTACAATCCCTAAAATCATTCCAGGTAAGCCATTAAAACTCTCTGGACCTGCTGATACTGGAATTTGTTCGGTATAAAAGGCAATCACATACACCGAATCAAATAAAACAGTGGCGGCCTTTCTGCAGGTATATCCTGCAATTTCTCTAAACTCTCCAAGGTATTTCCAATCATAAATAGGCAGACTATCTTCTATGATATAATTATTTTCAAATACTTGTTTTACCGCTAAGAGTTGCGTGTCTTTAAAATTTTGCCATACTAGGTTTGTATTGGCTGGTTTGAGCCAAGAAGGCGTTGCGGCCTCATCCTCTATTGATATTTTATAGGCCGATTGAAGTGCATTGAAATTCAATTCAAAAAAATCTACTTTGTACTTTGGAAGTGTTTTTAAAAAAGCATCTCTCCAGCTACTTTCTTCTGTAAATTGTTTATGTAAATTTTCCTTCCTTTCAAAGGTGATTTTTCCAGAAAGAATTATTTGTTGGGCGTTTACGTTTTGGGTCAAACCAAAAACTAAACAGAAGATTAATATAAATTTACTCATTGTTTTTGGCCTCATTTTTATTGCTATTCAAATTCCATGTTAACCCAAATAATACATAGCGTTTAAGCACTAAATAGTTTTGCTCATTGATATAATTACTATTAGCATTTCTTTCGAAACCAATATTTTGATTAAAAACATCTACCACGGTAATTCTAGCAATCAGTTGATCCCATGCTAATAATTTTTTACTCAAGTTTATATTTACAATGGTATTGGTATTTCCGGCAAAAGAACCAGTTCCTGCTCTGTTGTTCCAGTTTCCATCAATGCCAAACTTAAATTTCTTGGGTAGGTAAAAGCTTGCACTTGCATTTACCATATAAGTATAAAAATTGATGACAGCATCTTTTCTTAAACTGGTGGTAGAACGGCTATAGTTAATGCCTGGCGATACATAAATATCTAATTTTTCTTCCTTTTCATAGCTAATATTTAAATCGTAATTTAGGTTAGAACTTAAGTTTTGATTGCTGAGTCCGTTAATAAAATTAGCTCTTTTATATATTCCACCATTTAAACTATTTCCAATGCCTAAGTTTAATTTTGAAATTTTGAAAAAGTAATAGGTATAGAAACTTGCTGATTGATTGCCATCAACATTTACCGTTTTAAAAACTCTTCTGCCTAGGGCATCTACTTGGTCGAAGTTTGCAAAATCATTGAGCGTATTGCTAAGGTTGAAATTCAGCCATAAACTTTTTCCAGAGATTGGCTTATAATTATTATAACTAATATTAATATCATTTCTAAAGCTTTGACCTAAGCCTGGATTACCTTGAAAAACAACTAAGGGATTACTTAAATTTTGGATTGGATTAATTTGTTGCAAAGTTGGCTGTCGGGTTGAACCTGTATAGCTAAAATTTAATGCGCGCGTAGTACTTATTTTATAGTTTAACCGAGCGGACGGAAACAGATTAGTAAAGTTTTGGGTGAGAACGGTATCTAGAGATTTGTTATCCTGTATTAAGGTAGTTTGTGAAATTTTTGCGCCGATAGAGGTGTTAATTTTTTTGTTTATAAACCTTAATAAGACTTCTCCTTTTTGAATCCCAATGGTATAATTTAAATCATTAGAAAGTGAGTCCACCAATTGGGTGTAATTACCTGCAGCAGTTTTATTAAATGTGTTGATGCTAGATTTACTTTTAGTTAAATGATAATCATAACTACTCACCAAAAAGAGTTTTTTACTAAGCGGTTCTGTGTAAGTTATTGCACCACCTAGTGCATTTCCGCTTTCAGCGGCATCGGTTAATTGATCTAGTTGCTGCTCACTGTTAATACTTGAATCGCCATTGAAAAAAATTGTGCTCGACAGTAAATTTCCAATTTTATTATTCTGAGTAATTCGCTGATCATACTTTAAAGAGAGGGTGCGCCCCAAGGTTTTAAATTTTTTATTTAAGACCATTGAATAATTTAAAGTAGTATTATCTCCTTCACTTTTATTGGTTCTATTGTTTCTGTTTACCAAACTATTGTCTTCATTTAAGTTGTCGGCATTAATGGTTGAACTGTTATTATAAAAGGACTGCATAAAATTTCCTTTAACAATTAGAGTACTTAAAGAATCTAACTTAAATTCTGCCTTTCCATTTATATTATTATTTGTGCGGTTATTACGGGTTCGTGTAAGGACGTCATTGTAATAGGTGGTGTCTGGTAAAATCCATTGCGAATAATCTCTTTCGGCTCCTGTGATTAATGTGTTTCTATGTGAGGCTGTTAATTGATAAATTTGCTTGTCGTTTTTTATTTTATCGCTATAATGAATACCTGCATAACGCGAAGTGGGTATACCATTTCCATTATATTCACCATCGCCACTTTCAAAATAACTATACATATAACCACTGGCTTCATCATATTCTACATTGTTTCCGCCTAAATATTGCTCTCTTTCTTCCCAATCTAAATCGGTATTTTCTGTATTAGAGAAGGTAGAAAAAACAGATACTTTTCTTTTCCCTGCAAACTTGTTTATCAAAGCCTTGCTTTCGTATCGGTTTTCATTTCCACCAACATTATTTAAGCCCGGACTATTATTATTATTCGGTGTGCCATAGGCTGCCTCTATTTTGCCAAAGTATCCTTTTTTTGCTTCCTCTTTTAGGGTCAGATTAATGGTTTTTTCTTTGGTTCCATCGTCTATGCCTGTAAACGCACTTTGCTCACTCTTTTTATCAAATACCTGAACAGTTTCTACATTATCAGCCTTAATATTTTTGGTAGCAATGGTTGGGTCATTCCCAAAAAACTCTTCTCCGTCTACTAATACCTTTTTTACTTCTTGCCCTTGAGCGGTAATTTTTCCATCCTTGTCAACTTGTATCCCAGGCAATCTTTTCAATAACTCCTCAACATTCGCACTTTTATTTACCAAAAAACTATCCACTAAAAACTCTACGGTATCACCTTTTATTTTAATGGCTTGGCGGTCTTTGATAATAATTTCTTTCAATAGATTTGCCTTAGAAATTAGACTAATGCTCCCTAAGTCTTTCGTTTCATTAGCTTGAAAACGTAAAATTTCTTCATAATCAGCAAATCCTGGCTTTGCAATGAGTAGTCGATAGGTATCTGGCAAAAGGTTTATAAAAGAAAAAGCACCATTATTATTGGTAAATTGTTTTTTATAAATAGTTGAATCCCGTTTAATAAGTACCACTGCAGAATATGCCATAGGCTTGTAATTGCTGGTATCTTGCAAGGTTCCTTTTAGTGCAGCTGTTTGGGAAAGGCCGAGGAAGGGGAAGGTGAAAAAAGTAATAAAGTAAAGGAGTCTAATTATTTTCATAGCGTATCAAAAATGACAATCTCTTAACATAGTTTAAAGAAATTTATTATAAGTGGTTAAAGATTGGTTTGAGCCAAGTCAATTTATTACTTTCGAACACGCAATGGAGCAACAAAAAGAATGGTTTAAAGAATGGTTTAATTCGCCTTATTATCATATATTATATGGCGATAGAGACCAGCAGGAGGCAGAGTTTTTTCTAAGAAATTTAGTTCAACAATTTTCTCCAGCCCCTCAGGCTACTTTCCTAGACCTAGCCTGCGGCGCAGGCCGGCATAGCATATTTTTGAACAATTTAGGTTTTCAGGTTACAGGGATTGACCTTTCTAAACACAGTATTTCCATTGCTAAACAATACGAAAACCCAAGCCTGCATTTTGAAGTTGGTGATTTAAGAACCTTTCACCTACCCACCACCTTTGATTTTGTGTTAAACCTTTTTACTAGTTTTGGCTATTTTGATTGCATGGATACAAATAAGGAGGTTCTGCATCAAGTAAAACAATCTCTTAAGCCTAATGGTGTTTTTATTATTGATTTTATGAATGCCGATAAAATCCTAGAAAACTTGATTCCTTTTGAATTAAAAGAAAGACAAGGAATTATTTTTGAAATCAGCAAAACCATAGAAAATGGGATAATAATAAAAGATATTTCATTTACCGATCTAGGGAAATCGTTCCATTACCAAGAAAAAGTGCAAGCTTTAACCTTAAATGATTTCAATAACTTGCTTTCTCAATGCGGTTTTCAACTACTTTCTACCTTTGGAAATTATGCCCTCGAATCCTATGATAGGCAAGAAAGTGATCGTCTCATTTTAGTTTCCCAACTCAATCATGCTTGAACAATTACTTAGTTTAGATAGGTCCCTATTTTTAGAAATAAACAATGGATTATCGCATCCATTTTTAAATGAATTATGCTTGACCCTAAGAAACCAAGCTACTTGGTATCCGATGTATGCTGTATTTATTTTCTTTCTTATTAAACAATATAAAATTGAGTCTTGGAAAATTTTATTAGCTGCTGGTTTAATGATTTTGTTATCTGATCAATTTAGCGCAAACTTGGTAAAGAATACATTTATGCGCGCTCGCCCTTGTGCAGAGCCATTATTGTCGGGTAAAGTAATTCATTTAACGGGTTCATGTAATGGATATAGTTTTATATCAGCACATGCCACCAATCATTTTGCATTGGCTATATTTTTGGCCTATTGTTTTAAACAATTAAAGTGGTTATTGCCAGTTTTGATTTTATGGGCCTTGAGTATTGCGTTTTCTCAGGTATATGTTGGGGTGCATTATCCTTTAGATGTAACGGTAGGGGCACTATGTGGTACTCTCTTTGGTGTAGCTTTTTCTAGGTATGTTTTTAAATTTGTTAAGGTAAACATATGAGTTGGTTGTGGTTATTATTATTGCCTGTTGGGCCTTTGGTAGGTACTTATTTAGGGGTTAAAGGCGCTAGAAAAGTAGGTGGCAGTTTAGCCTGGTTTTTATCTTTTGCAGGCGCATATCTTTTAGGCATTACTATATTAAATTTAATTCCTGAGGTTTTTAGGGTATTTGATCCCTTAAAAGGTGCCCTGATGTTAATGGGATTCTTTTTTCAAATTTTTTTAGAGCGATTTTCAGAAGGGGTAGAGCATGGGCATATGCACGCCCACCATCATTTAAAACATAAAGTTTTACCAGTAGGGGTGGTGGTTTCATTAAGCTTACATTCTTTTTCGGAAGGGGTGCCTTTAGGTGCTTTGTGGCTTGAAGGTAGTTCGCACTTTTTTCCTTTTCTTTTTGGGATTATGATTCATGAGGTACCAGCTGCCTTTGCCTTATTAACATTACTAAAAGGTTTAAACCTAAGCGAGAGTTTACTTACCAAAACAGGGTTGCTTTATTCTATAATGTCTTTTGCTGGAGCCATGGTAAGCATGCTGCTAGAGTCGAGCATTCCAGTGGAGTTTTTCGAATATTTTATGGCGTTCGTCATTGGAACCTTCTTACATATTTCAACTACTATACTATTTGAAAATAGTGAGCACCATATTTTTAACAAAAAGAAGTTGAGTGCGGTTTTAGCAGGTATATCTGCAGCTTTGCTCATTAGTATGATGCACGTGCATTAAAGAAATCTGTCTTTATTTTCAGCACTTGGCATAGGGCAAACATCATATTTCCCAAACCATCGATATCTATGGGCTGCTACCCAATTATACATTTTGCGTGTAGTTGTTTTAGGCAATATTTTTCCAATACAAATAAGATTAGCAGGAAATCCTAGAATTTGTGCAATTTTAAAAGCAGCATTATCATATTGAAATACCTTTTTTTTATAAATCAATACGATTGAATCTTGGGCTTCATCTATTTGGTTCAAACCGAGAGATGCTTTGCCAATGCTTGACTGTAAGGCGGCGAAATGGAATTTTTTTTTTCTGTCTAGCTTTATAATAATTTTAACAAAGCCATTACACAAAGCGCAATGACCATCATAAAGCACTAAAATTTCTATTGCTTCCTTAGCCATTTTTTTTAGCCAATTCTGGGTTGAACCTAATTGGGCTAAAAACGTAAATCATAATTACACGCGAGTATCTATAGGAAAAGGGTGTAAATAATATGAAGCTTGAAATGATAGGAATTATATACATCCAGAAGTTGGCCTCCCCAGAACTAAGCAATAAAATTGCACCTCCAATTATGAGCATGAGCGCAACAGAAAACCCATAACTTATATACATTGCACCCCAAAAGAAACCAGGTTCGATTTCAAACTTTAAATTACAAACAGGGCAAGATGCATTCATGTTTGTAAAGTTCTTTAAATCGTAAAATGGATGAGTAAACATTTTCCCACTTTGACATTGGGGGCATTTGCACTTCAATAAGGACATTCCTTTTGAAGGTTCGTATAAATCGCACATATTATGGTTGAGTTGAGAGAGCGTTTTTCTTTTCTTTATACTTTTTAAAGTATATATAGGCAAAGGCACCTGCAATTAGGTAAGGAAGTGCCAATAAATACAGAATGCCATCATTAATTGTATTTCCTACTTCTGTGCTTCCATTTTGCCTAGCCATTTCTAAGTTGCTTTTACACATAGTGCATTGTGCTAATAGCTCAGGCATTGAAAAAATAAGTAAGGCCAATAGAAGAAGTGAAAATTGAAGGCTTTTTTTCATAATTATGCGGGATAATACGGACTTATCATCAAATAAACGATTACGCCAGTAATCGTAACATATAACCAAATTGGATAGGCAAATCTCACAATTTTTTTATGTAAATCCACCTGCATCTGAAGACCTCTATAAAAACTTAACAGCACTAGTGGTAAAACTAATGCAGCCAATGCAATATGTGAAACTAAAATGACATAATATAAATTTGCGTTAGGTGCATTTTCTGGATAGTAAGTTTGCGGTGCTATCCAATGAAAAACCACATAGCTAACCAAAAAAACACTGGATAAAGCAAATGCACTAAGGTTTACAGCCTTGTGTGCAGCAATATTTTTGTTTTTTATAAAATATAGTGACAGTAGTAATAATATTGTACAAGTGCCATTAATGAATGCATTTAGTTTTGGGAGAAGGTAAGTCCAACTCGGCAATTCGATTGGTGCTGGTAAAACTTTCCTATTTAAAACGATTACGGCAATAAAAATCAAGACCGAAATGGCCATGATAATTCTAAAAACTAATTTATCTTCCTTTTCCTGGTTGATGGTATTCATACAAAAGTACTTTTAAATCTTCTTCTAAATGCTTAATGTCAATGTCGCTTCCGCTATCATAAACGCCTCTAACATGTTTAGATTTGTCTATTAATATTAACTGCTGACTATGATCAATTGTTTTGTCTTCAATAGAAACTGGTAATAGCATTCCTTGACCAATGGCAAAAACGCCATCCACTCCTGAATTTACGAAATGCCAGATTTTAGGATCAGCTTCATATTTTTTGCTGTATGTAAGCAATACAGAGGTACTGTCATTTGCTGGGTCTACAGTAAAAGAAACAAATTTAACTTCTGCAAACTCTTTAAACCGTGTATATACTTTTTGTAATCTTCTATTCATAGAAGGGCATACATCCTTGCAGCTAGCAAAAAAGAAATTGGCAACAAAAATGTTATTACTCAAATCATTGGAATGAAGGGTATCGCCACTTTGATCAATCCCCATAAAGTCGGGAATTGAATAGTAGATAGTATCCTTAATTCCGATGCCATCGGGAGCAATTCTTTCACCTAAAAAGGGAAGTTTTTTAAAATTTTGACTGCCCGCATTCAGCATATAAAAAATAACAACCGGCACTACAAGTAGTCCGGTTGCTATAAAGAATCCTTTTTTTTTCATTATTTGAGCCATCTCAAAACGTTTGTGAAATCGCCTTCAATTAGCATGAGGGCAACAAAGAAAATTACAAAAACCATTGGAAGTACGATTGTGTACATTAAGGCTTTCTTTTCAAATTTCATGTGCATAAATACACCCACAATATAGTATGCTTTAACAACACCAAGTATAATAAATACCCAATTCTTCCACATTGCATGTGTGCTCAAGAGCACAAAATAAAGCACAATATCTACAACAGTGAAGGCCAATAAAATCCAGAATGTTTTCCAAATCTGGCTCTTCATATCCGAAGGAGTTTCTGTGTGTTCTAAATGTTCTGTATGTTCCATTTTAAAATAGTTTTAGCGTTAAATTAAGTAGAAGAAAGTAAATACAAATACCCATACTAAGTCTACGAAATGCCAGTATAAACCAACTTTTTCAACCATTTCATAGTGACCTCTTTTTTGGTAGGTGCCATCTAATACATTAAAATAGATAATTATATTAAGCATTACCCCAGAGAATACGTGAAAGCCATGGAATCCTGTAACAATAAAGAACAGCGCTGCGAATGAGGTTGGTCCAAATGGGTTGCCATGTAAAGTTGCTCCTTCTCCAATAAAGGTTGTCCATTCCCAAGCTTGACAACCTAAGAAGGCTGCACCACCAATAATGGTTAGGAACATATATTTAGAAACTTCATCTTTAGCCATGCGGTGACCAGCCTCTACAGCAAGTACCATAGTTACTGAACTAAAGATTAGGATAAAGGTCATTAAACTTACGAAAAACAATGGTAAATGCATACCATGCACAAAAGGGAAGTGATTAAATACCAATTCTGGCGAAGGCCAATGGTCTTTAACAAACAAACCAACATCTCCCATTTCTTTCACGAATTCGTGACTCAAATGATTGAATGGTTTTACGATAGTGTTTCTGATGGGCTCTAAAAATGAGTAACGGATAAAGCCGTACGCAATTAGTAAAGAAGAAAAAGTGAAGGCATCAGAAAGCAGAAATATCCACATCATGAGCTTACCATAGCTCACACTAAAGGGTGATTTACCGCCACCCCAGGTGAATTTACTGTTTGTTGTTAAGGTGTTTGTAGCCATTGTTCAATTATGCTTGTTTAGGTTAATTAGCGATATAAGTATAAAAATAAATATAAATAAATCCAAAGTATGCCAATAAAATGCCAGTAGGTGAGGCACATATTTAAATAAAGTTGGAAACTGTTGGACAAGATTCGTTTAAAAGACAGTCCCCACATAATAAATAAAAAAACGAGTCCACCAATTACATGTGCCAAATGTAATCCAGAGATTACATATACAAAAGAGTTAGAAGGATTAGAGAAGGCAAAAAATACATTGTTGGCTATCAATTGTTGGTAGGCAAAGAACTGCCCAAAGCAAAATGATAATCCCAAGGCTACAGTTATCCCAAGGAATAATTTTGTTCTCCCGGATTGATTATTTTTAGCACTCCAAAACGCCAATTGCATAAATATGGATGAAACCACTGCAATAATAGTATTTACTAGAAAAAGAGAAGGTAATTCAAATACCTCCCAATTTCCCTCACCACGTCTTACAATATAGGCAGAGGTGAATCCTGCGAATAACATTACACTTGCTACAATTAATAACCATAACACAAATTTCTTTGGGTTAATAATGTAGTTTTCTTCTTCTTTATATACAGTTTGCATGTTGTTAAATTTTGTCAAATAAATAAGCTAATTGCACAATCGGAAGGTATACGAAGGAAGCAAACATTAGTTTTTTTGCATCCTTTGTTTCACAGGTTTTAAGGAGTCGAAACGAATAAAAGCTTAGCATTAAACCACCCAATACACCAACCACACCAGAACTTATGCCAGTTATACCATATTGCATAGGAAGCATTCCTAATGGAATAAGTACTAAACTAAAAATCAAAGTTTGTAAAGCAGTGCCTTTATCCCTTCCAGGTGTAGAAGGTAACATTTTGAAGCCTGCTCTTTTATAATCATCGTCTAAGATCCAAGCAATGCTCCAAAAGTGAGGAAATTGCCAGAAAAATTGAACCGCAAATAAAATGATAGCAGGGGTGTCAATACTTCCGCTGTAAGCAACCCATCCCAACATGGTAGGGATAGCACCTGGAAAAGCCCCCACAAAAACTGATATGGGAGAGATTCTTTTAAGTGGCGTGTAAATGAATGCATAGCTTATCAAGGCAAAAAAGGCTAACCAACCTGAGGCTGAATTAAGGTAATAGCCAATGATAAATACTCCAGCTAAGCCCATTATTAAACAAATTATTGAAGCCTCTAGCACACTCATTCGGTTAGTAGCAACAGGTCTGTTGGCGGTTCTAACCATTAATTTATCATAATCTTTTTCAATAATTTGATTAATTCCATTAGAGGCTCCTGTTACTAGAAAACCTCCAATTGTAAGCATGGCTACTTCAAACCAATTAATAGCCCCTTGACATGCAGTTAGGTAAGTAACTACAGAGGAGAACACGACCAGAAAGGTAAGCCTAAACTTTACCAGTTGGTTAAAGTCGCTCGCCTTTGACCTGAAGAAACTCATTTCTCCGTTAAGGTTATTTTCTATGACTGAAGTTTTAACTTCCACTGTTTTATTTTTCTTCTAAAAAGGTTGTTTTGCTAAAAGCAAGAATGAAAATGAAAATTTGCAATCCTGCTGTTAAGCTGCCCAATGTTAAATGAATGCTTTGGGCATTCCCCGGAAAGCTAAGGTTAGCTAACACGGCTCCTGTAAATGTTTGAGCACACATCATAAGGATTACTGCAAGCGAGGCTTTGTATAAAATACTATTGCGTTCAAATAATTTTTTGAACCTTAAATGAAGGAATACTGCTAAGCCTATATTTATAAGGCTCCAACTTCTGTGTACATAAAATACCCAGTCCATTTCATTTAACCAAAGGTCTCTGTTGTCAATTCTTTTGGCAATTTCATCAACTGATTCTCTTACCTGTGTGCCTAAGATAATTTGAATAAACATTACAAACATCATTAGCAAAACTAAAGGTTTAAGCATTGAATCTGGTTTTGCCATTCGAATTACAAAATCCTGACTTGCGGTGATGGTATAAATTAGCAAGGCCACAATTAATAAAGCTATCAACATATGGATAGTAACCATATATATTGCTAAATCAGTTGAAACTACTTTTGCTCCTATCCATGCTTGAAAAGCTACAAGGACAAAGGATAACAAGCTCAACCAAAAGATTTTCTTATTCTCAGTTTTTAAATAAGGAAAAGAAAATATAAGGGTTAAGAAAATGAAAATACCAATTAATACACCCACTAAACGGTTATAATATTCCGTCCAAGTTTTAAATGCATCAAAGTCGGCTATTTCTTTACCTGCTACTGCAAATTTAGTTTTATAGTCTGCTGGCAGTTCACTGATATCAGAAGGGGGTACCCATTGTCCAAAGCATTTTGGCCAATCTGGGCAACCCATTCCACTTCCAGTGCTGCGTACTAATCCACCAACGAATATGAGAAAGAACACGGCTGCTATGGTTAGTATACCAAGGCGCCTAAATCGTATTTGCTTTTTAAGTTCGATAATCTTGTTGTTTAGTGAGATGCCTCAGCTGAAACAGCAGATTTAACCGATACTTCAGGCAACCCTACAGCTTCTTCCAATGGGTCAACCTGACCTGCATCAGGCACGTTTTGAGGAATGAAGTCTACCTCTGAACCTGGCTTGCTGTAGTCATAGGCCCAACGGTATACATGAGGAATTTCACCAGGCCAGTTACCATGTAAATGCTCAACTGGGGCTGTCCATTCTAAGGTATTTGAATTCCAAGGATTTTGCGGTGCACGTCTGCCTTTGAATATACTGTAAAAGAAATTAGCCAAGAAAATTAATTGGGCAATACCACCAAGCATTGCTGCAATTGTAATAAACTGGTTCATGTCAACAAAAACATTGAACTGATCGTATGCTGTATTTGCATAGTACCTTCTTGGAACACCTGCTAAACCCATGAAGTGCATCGGGAAGAATACACAGTAGGCAGAGATTAGGGTCAACCAGAAATGTATGTGACCAGCTGTCTCATTCAACATTCTACCAAACATTCTTGGATACCAATGGTAAATACCACTCATCATTCCAAAAATTGCAGCACTACCCATTACCAAATGGAAGTGGGCCACAACAAAATAAGTATCGTGAAGATTAATATCTAAGGCAGCATTACCAAGGTAAATACCAGTTAAACCACCTGAGATAAATAAAGAAACTAAGCCGATTGCAAACATCATTGCCGGAGTTAGCTTTAAATTTCCTTGCCATAATGTAGCAAGATAGTTAAAGGTCTTAACTGCTGAAGGTACTGCAATAATTAAGGTTCCTAACATGAAAACAGAACCTAAGAATGGATTCATACCTGTAATAAACATGTGGTGACCCCAAACAATAAAGGATAGAATTCCGATGGCTAGGATTGAACCAATCATGGCACGGTATCCAAAAATTGGTTTTCTTGAATTAGTTGCAATAACTTCTGAAGTAATACCTAAGGCTGGTAATAAGATAATATATACCTCTGGATGTCCTAAGAACCAGAAAAGATGTTGAAACAAAATTGGTGAACCACCTGTACGTTCGATGCCACCTGCAAATTCAGCAACAATTTCTGATAAGTAAAAAGAAGTACCGAAACTTCTATCAAAAATTAATAATAATGAACCTCCCAATAATACAGGGAAAGATAATAAACCTAAAATAGCAGTTGTTAAAAAGGCCCAAATGGTTAAAGGCATACGAGACATTTTCATGCCTTTTGTGCGCATATTTAAAATGGTTGCAATGTAATTGATACCTCCTAGTAAAGAAGAAGCGATAAATAAAACCATAGCAACTAGCCAAAGTGTCATACCAGTTCCAGATCCTGGGATGGCCTTAGGCAATGCAGATAAAGGAGGATAAACCGTCCATCCAGCAGAGGCTGGTCCACCCTCAACAAATAAAGACCAAAGTAAAACCACAGAAGAGGTGAAGAAGAACCAATAAGACAACATATTCATAAATGGAGAGGCCATATCTCTAGCACCTACTTGTAATGGAATCAATAAGTTAGAAAAAGTTCCACTTAAACCAGCTGTTAATACGTAAAATACCATGATGGTACCATGAATGGTTATCAAGGCTAAATAGAAATTTGGATCTAGTTTACCATCTTTACCCCAGTGACCTAAGATACCTTCAAGAAAAGGGAAGGTCATGTTTGGATAAGCTAATTGTAAACGGAAAATCAAAGACATTAACATTCCAATGGTACCCATAATGATACCAGTGATGAGAAATTGCCTTGCAATCATTTTGTGGTCCATACTAAAGATATACTTCGTGATGAAGTTATCCTCATGGTGCTCATGATCGTCGTGGCTGTGTGTTAAGTTGTGATCGCTCATATAAAGTAGTAAGTTATTGTTTAATTGATTTAGAAATTAGTTCATTGCAACTGGGGCATTGGCACTTTTGCCTGCAACTAATACCGGTTGTGATTTTAACCATTTTTGGTAGTCTTCCTTAGTATCTACTACCACTTTCATTTTCATTCGATAATGTGCACCGCCACAAATTTTATTACATAATAGAATGTAATCAAAGTTTGAATCGTTTTTCTTGGTTCTCATTTCCGCTGTAGTAACAGTTGGCGTGAAGTGGAAACGAGTTGGCAAACCAGGAACAACGTTCATTTGCGCTCTGAAATGCGGGAAGTAGGCAGAGTGAATTACGTCTTTAGCTCTAAATGCAAATTCTACTGGTTCGTTTACTTCTAAATGCAATTCATTTACAATTATGTCATCATAGGCATTTACATCTGCTGTATCTACTCCTAATGCATTCACTTTTCCAACTTGTCTAAAATCATGCTTTCCCAATTTGTTATCAGCACCTGCATGGCGGGCATTCCAGCCAAATTGGTAAGCAAATATTTCTACATTTCTAGTGTTAGGTTCTGTTTTGGCTGTCATATGACTCCAAGTAATTAATCCACGAATTACAAGCACCGTTAAAACAACAGCGGGAACAGCAGTCCACCATAGTTCTAGTTTATGATTATCGGCATAGTAAAGGGCTTTTCTTTTCCCATCCGATTTGTATTTGAAACCATACCAGAAAAGTAGTATTTGTGTAATGATGAATACAATTCCTGTGATAATAAGGGTTATCATAAACATGTTATCGTATTCCACACCATGCGCTGAGGCAGGTCCTTCATTAAAATAAGTTAGTTTTCCATGTACTATAAATTCCCAAGTTCCAGCTATTAGTCCTACCACCACAAATACCAACATAAGAACAGCGTTCACTGAATTCCAATTAATTGCTGGCTTTCCTTGTATATCACTAATTCTACCGAGGATAATAAACACGTACCTAATTACGCCTAACAATAGCACTCCAATTAATAATAATAACCAATTAATGGAAGAAGAAAGATCATTTCCATCTTCACTTGGCGGAACATTACCTGGAGTTGTTGCTGCTACTGCTGCGGTGGCAGCAGGTGCTTCGCTTTCGGCTTTTACATAAGCAATGATTGATTTAATTTGATTGTCTGAGAGATTTTCAAATGCAGTCATTGGACTTTCATTATTCTCTTTGTAAAGCTGAACAGCAACAGCATCGCCGCTTGCAATTAGTTTTTGAGAATTTTTAATCCATTTTACCAACCAAGCTTCTTCTCTTCTCTTATGAACATCTTTAAGCGCTGGCCCAACCACTTTATCATTTATGGCATGGCATGAGGTACAATTTGCCTGAAATAGCGTTTTTCCTTCTTCAGCACTTTGTGCAAAAAGGCCTGAAATTAAAGAAAACGTGAGCGCCATTACGAGGGCTGTTTTCGGTAACAGTTTGAAAATCTTCATCTTTTTTAGATTATTGATAGGATTACAGTTAGGTTAAATTGCGGTGCAATATAGTAAAGTAATTTTTTTGCAATACTTGATTTTTTAAACAAAGTATTTTTTTTTGAAATTCACTTAAAAAAAAACCATATATCTATTGAACATGAGAGTTTTCCTAAGGTTTTAATTTTTTATTTTTTTACAGGATTTCCCTTCATTGGGGTTTTATAGATGATGGCACTATCTAGTTTTCCACCATTTGATTTGTCATTTGACATAGGTGTTTGGGGTTTTAATATGGCTTTATATTTTATAGAATCTTGTTTAGTTAAGGTTCTAATAGCTGCAATGCTATCCAATTGCCTTTTCATAGGATTTGTTTCTTGCGGGATTCCATTATTACCAGCTTTTTGAGGTAATAGGATTCCACTTGGTATAATTCTGGCGCCAAAGTTTTGCGAACCTTTTATGCGGGGCGCTATCAGTACATATTGATTATTTTTTGTAAAACAAAGGTCCTTAATTCCAATTTCCTCATCCAGCCATTTACTGATAAGTTTACCCGTTTCAGATTCCCAAACGCGCACGGAACCATCATTACAGCCTGTTATACAGTATTTACTGTCCTCAGTAAACCCAACTGACACTACCTTCCAACACTCAGTATTTAAAACAAACAATGTTTTCATGGTTTTTAAGTCCCAAATTCTAGCACTTTTATCATTTGAACCACTGATTAAATATTTATTGTTTGCGCTCATTGCTAAACAATTTACCACATCAGTATGCCCATCTAAAGTTCTCACTAATTTGCCAGTGGCCAAAGCGAAAATTTTTATTTGTGGGTCGCTATGAGCTATAAATATGTTGGCAGGACTAGGGCTCAAACATAAATCTTGGATTGAATTACCTGTTAAATAGTGTCTTACCGATTTTTTATTGGCAAGGTCCCACATAATCAATTTTCCATCCTTGTCTCCGCTAAATAGAAATTTTCCACTTCTGTCGAATAAAACGGCATGCACTGCGGTTTCATGTTTGTTATTTCCCCCTTCACTTAAGGGTACAAAGCGGTATAGGCTATCATATAATCTAACTGTTTGGTCGCTAGAACCGCTGGCAAACATATTTCCTGCGAAGTTGTAGCATAAAGCATTAACTGGGGCTTGGTGTCCTATTAATTTTTGAACCAAGGTATATGGACTGTCGCTTTGGTAGATTAAAATTTCATTGTCCCAACCTGCAACTGCCATGCGTTTATATTTAGCCGGACTCATAGCGCAGGTATTCAAATCATTCCTTGCACCTTGCAATACAATCGGGATAATTTCTTTGCTTTCTTGCGCTAGAACCAGGGTTTGGTTCAAACCGAAAAGTAAAATTATACTTGAATAGAAATATTTGAGCATGGTGCAAAAATACTTAAATCAAGCACTTAACAAAGATGCTTTTACAGAAAAAACTTTAATAAGACAATGATAAAACCATAAAGAAAGGTGGAAAGGATGACTCCTCTGCTAGCAAATAACTTATCGAAATGCATGAAAGAGAAGAATATACCTAAGTTTATAACACAACAAAGTGCCAATAAAGGGGATAGTAATTTTTGCTTAACCGCTAGGTTTAGAAACACATCTAAACTCGAGGTATTAAAGTTAAAAAGGTAAAAAAAATAAATTACGATACTGGGAGCTATTACTCCACATAGAAAGCCTACAATTAAGTTATCTAGCCAGCCAAATTTCATATGATGTTATTAGGATATGGGTATGCAAATAACATCAATTGTTATGGATTTATTGTCCATTGGTGCAAATACGACAATGCGCTGTGTGCAGTAAGGTCAAAATGCACAGGAACAACAGAAGCATATCCATTTGTTAAGGCCCATTCGTCGGTATCTTCTCCTTTATCGAAATTTACAAATTTGCCAGTTAGCCAATAATAACTTTTTCCATTGGGGTCTTTTCTTTCGTCAAAATCTTCTTCCCATTTAGCCCAAGCTTGTCTGCAAATTTTCACACCCTTAAATTCTGTGGCTTCAAGTTTAGGGATATTTACATTGAGTAAAACGCCTTGTGGCAAGCCATTTGTTAGGATATTTTCTGCCACATTGCTGGCAATTTTTGCGGCCAATGAGAAATCTGCGTCAATTGAAAAATCGCATAGGCTAAAACCTACAGATGGAATTCCTTCTATTCCTCCTTCAACTGCCGCGCTCATGGTGCCACTATATAAAATATTAATGGAGCTGTTTGAACCATGGTTGATACCTGATACCAGAAGGTCTGGCTTTCTATGCAATACCTTATCTACTGCAATTTTAACGCAATCTGCGGGTGTTCCGCTGCATTGATAGGCTGTAAGGGGTTCATATAAATTGCTTTTTTCTAAGCGTAAGGGTTTAGAAATGGTAACAGCATGACCCATGGCACTTTGTGGGCTATCTGGAGCAACTATTACTACCTCACCTAAATGCTGAACCGCAGCAATTAAAGCTTTGATGCCGGGGGCGCCTATGCCGTCATCATTGGTTACTAATATTAAAGGTTTTTCTGTCATGTCAATTAAAATGGTACTGATCCGCTAAAATCACCAGTATCTTCTTCGGTATTAAGTTTAGAGCTGATGGTAATAAAACCAGGGTTATCTGGGATAAGATTTGAACCAATATTGCTAAAGGCATCCTCGTTTAAGTCGGTAAATTTAGTGAAGTCACTAATAAATCGAAGGCGAATATTTTCCAAGGCTCCATGTCTATTTTTGGCCATCATCACTTCTGCCTGTCCGGTAGTTGGTTCTCCATCTTCCCATTCTGCGAGTGAATAATATTCAGGTCTATAAATAAACATTACCATATCTGCATCTTGTTCAATGGATCCAGATTCACGCAAGTCAGAAAGCATAGGCCTATTGGAACCGCCTGTTCTTCTTTCTGTCATACGACTCAACTGTGAAAGGGCAATAACGGGTACGTCTAGTTCTTTGGCAAGTGCTTTTAAGGACCTAGAAATAAAACTTACTTCTTGTTCGCGGTTTCCGTTCTTATTGTTCCCATCGTCTCCTCGCATGAGTTGAAGGTAATCAATAAGCACCATTTGAATATTATTTTGTTGTTTGAGTCGGCGGCATTTTGCACGTAACTCAAATACTGATAGGGCAGGGGTATCATCAATAAAAATGGGCGCTTCGCTAAGTCGGGCAATTTTAGAATTAAGCTGAGCCCATTCATAGTCTTGTAATTCTCCTGTTCTTAGTTTATGTCCATGTATTTCGGCTTCGGCACTAATCATCCTGCTTACCATTTGTTTATTACCCATTTCAAGGGAAAAAATAGCAATGGCTCTAGGCTTTTCGTCTGGGCCTAAACTCTCGAGGGATGCATTTCTGGCGACGCTCAAGGCAAAGGCAGTTTTACCCATACCGGGTCTAGCTGCCACAATAATAAGGTCAGATTTTTGAAACCCAGAAGTCATTCTGTCTAGTTTAGCAAAGCCGGAAGGAACACCTGTAAATTTACCAGTTTTGTGTTTAAGTTCTTCGATGTCTTTTAAGGTATCAATGATTACCTTTTTCATGCTTTGCATAGCCTTTTTGATATTTCCTTGGGATAATTCAAAAAGTTTACGTTCGGCACTATCTAGTAAATCAAAGGCGTCTTTATCATCTTCAAAGGCTTCTGTTTGGATTTCGCCCGAAATTCGAATCAACTCACGTTGAAGGTATTTTTCGGCCACGATTCGGGCATGATAATCAATATTGGCAGCAGAGGCAATGCGATTAGTTAGTTGGGTAATATAAAAGGCTCCTCCAACAAGGTCTAGTTCTCCTCTCTTTCTAAGTTCAGCTGTAACCGTTAATATGTCGATTGGCTGGGCATTGATTGCCAATTCTCGAATGGCTTTGTAAATAATGGCATGCGATTCTTTGTAGAAACTTTCGGGTAATAAAATCTCTCCAATTTGGGTAATAGCATGTTTCTCTAACATTAATGCCCCTAAAACCGCTTCCTCAAGCTCTAAGGCTTGTGGGGGTATTTTTGATCCTTCAAATTGATAATTAACTTGTTTGGTAAGGGGGGTCCTTTTCTTTGTGTTCGTTCTTTCTTCTGCCATAACTCTTTAACCGTGTCGGAAGATAGCAACTCGCCACCGATTTCTTTGTCTTATTTTTCTTATCAACAAGGAGGAAATTTGCAAGGAGAACTTGTTAATAACACCTTTCTTTTTTGTTAAAGCTTTGAGGTTCAAATCTAACTTTTCCACATAACAGATTTTGGGTCAAACCTAATTAATTGAAAGCCATTCAAGGATTTGTCTTAGGCTTTTAGCAGTAGTTTTTTTTTCACAAAGATTGGGAATAATTAGGTTACTTCGTTTACTTTAAATTTAAGAAATAAGTGCCAGCAGATAGTTTAATGGATTATGAAAGATTGGTGGGAGATTTAAAAGCCAAAAGGTTTAAATCTATCTACCTTTTACATGGAGAGGAGTCATATTTTATCGATCAAATTATGGCTTACATAGAAACCTATGCCTTAACCGAAATGGAAAAAGCCTTTAATCAATCCATTTTGTATGCTAGAGATATCGAAATCAGTGCGGTAATAGAAAGTGCAAGACGCTATCCAATGATGGCCAATTACCAAGTTATTATACTTAAAGAGGCACAGTTTTATAAAAAGTTGGATGAGTTTGAGGCTTATTTTGAAAACCCTGTTCCCACCACCATTCTCGTAATTGCTGTAAAAGGCAAAAAAGTGGATGGTAGAAGTAGACTCTATAAATTGGCTCAGAAATATGCCTGTTTTGAGTCGAAAAAATTATATGAAGACAGCGAATTGCCGAAATGGATTAGGCAATACCTTAAAGAAAGAAAGAAAGAGATTTCTGATGCAAATTGCATGCTTATAGCCGACCATGTTGGGAGTGATTTATCTAAGGTTGCCAATGAATTAGATAAACTACTAATTAATACCGAAACTGAATCTGAAATTTCTGAAACTTTAATTGAACAACAAATTGGAATTAGTAAAGACTTTAACGTTTTTGAATTGATGTCGGCACTTGCCCACCGCAATGCTAAACGAGTATTTTATATTAACTACCATTTTAGTAATAATAAAGAGTTTTCCATTATTCCATTGCTTACGCAGTTTAATAGCTTTTTTATGAAGGCCGTTATTATGAAGCAACAAAATATTAGAGATCAAAAATCTATGGCAGCTATGGGGGTTAGATTTCCGCAGGCTAGAGATTATGAAAAATTATTGGCTAATTATGGCATTCTTGAATTAGAAAAAATCATGGCACTAATTGCAGAATATGACCTTAAAAGCAAGGGTTTTAATCAGAATAAGGTTGAAGATAGTGAGTTAATGAAAGAGCTTTTATTTAAAATACTTTACAGACCGCAACTGGAACCAATGTAAACAATTTGAAAGGGATTTGCATTTTTTAGTTAAATCCCTACTTTTGACAAAACAAGCTTAATAACCTTAAATTAATATACAATGAAAAAAATCTACTTATTGGCCCTTACAGCCCTTTCAGGTTTTGCTTTTGCGCAGACGCCGAAAGTTCTTAACGGACCTAATGTGGCGCGTCAGGCATCAAAAGTAACGGAAGCAGAACAAGCTGCTCCAGCCAAATCTTTCCCAAAATCAGATTTTACTTACCGTACCTTAGGTAAAAAATCGTTTTTGAGCAAAGTGGGTGAAACCCAAAACGACCAACAAACAAATTCTTCTATTTATCGTCGCGTGCAATTATTGCCTAACGGAAAAGTTTCTTTAACTTGGACAACTAGTAGCGATCCAGCTCCTTACGCAACTCGCGGTGCGGGTTACAATCATTTTAATGGTTCTGCTTGGGGTCAAGTTTCAGCTAATCGTATTGATGTTGAAAGATCAGGTTTCCCTTGCTACGTTTATAACCCAACTACCAACGAAGAAATCATTACTTCACATATTGTAAAACAAGGTACAGGTAATGCAGGTGGTATTTTAATGAACCGTAAAGCAGGCGTTGGTCCTGGTACTTGGACTTCAACTACTGTTCTTGATACCGTTGCAACTGTTCCTGGTTTATTATGGGCACAAACTGCAATTACGGGTGATTTTATGATTGTAATTGGTTCATACACTGATTCATCAGAAACACAACCAAACCGTGTGGTTAAAAATGGCGTTCGCACACCTCAGGTATACTCACGCTACCAATTTAGCACAAACACCTGGTTAGTTAAAAACGCGTGTTTACCTGGATATGATAACACACGCTATTATGCAGGTGGTGGCGATAACTATAGCATTGATGCAAATGGTTCAAACGTTGCCATCCTTATTGGAGGCTTAACAGATGATTTAACATTATACAAATCTACTGATGCTGGTGCTACTTGGGGAAAAACAATTATTGACTCTTTCCCAGTTCCAGCTTACGATTACAAAACTTTATTTGATACTTCATTTACCAATGACGGTTCTGTACACGTAACTTTAGACAATGGTGGTAAAGCACATTGTTTCTGGTCTAGAGCTCGAGTTCTAGATGCAAATACAGATGATAACAATGTTACTTATTTCCCTGGTCAAAATGCAATTTTCTATTGGAATGATGCAATGGCTGTTGCAGATGCAAAAAACATTGCAGGAATGCCTGATGAAAACAATAATAATGCGTTAGATTTAGCTACTTCTTGGAATGAAACCGGCGCCCGTTATGGTAACCACTCAATTCCAACCATGCCATATGCGGCTATTTCTGATAATGGAATTATCTATCTTACTTATTCTTCTTTAACTGAAGATGATATCAGTACAGATAGCAAAAATTTCCGCGATGTTTATTGCACTTATTCTGCTGATGGTGGTAATACTTGGAGTGGCATTGCAAACCTTACAGGCTGGATTGGCTTGAACTACGAGCAAGTTTTCCCTTCAGTATCTAAGAAAATGGATGGTCGTTTACACCTAACTTTCTTACAAAAAACAACCATCGGACGTTACGATGCCACCAACAACCCTGGTGCTGCCGGAACGCATGATGTTATGTACATGGTAATTGACACAGCAGACATTACCAATGGTCTTGTATCTGTGGCTTCATACAAAAATGAATTGTTTACTGTTGGTCAAAATTATCCAAATCCATTCTCTGCAACTACAAGTATCCCTGTTAGCTTTAAGCAAAATACAGATGCTTCTATTAGCATTGTAGATGTAACAGGTAAGTTAGTTTACAACCAAGCTTACGAAAATATTCCTGCTGGAAGCGCAGATATTGAAGTTAGCTTAACCAATATCAAAACAGGTATCTATTTCTACACCGTAGAAGCTGAAGGTATCAAAGTAACTCGTAAAATGATCGTTGAGTAATATCATTGATTATATTCTTAAAAAAGGCAACCTTTGGTTGCCTTTTTTATTTTATCAAAATGCGAAATCATCAAGAATCACTTCGTGTCCAGTCATGGGTGCTTATCATTGGCTTACTGTTAATGATTGTAAAGTTTGCCACGCACATTATTACGGGTAGTAACGCAATACTAAGCGATGCGCTAGAATCGATTATCAATGTGGCCGCAGGTGCTTTTGCTTTATATAGTATTCGTTTGGCAGGCCGACCCAAAGATTTAAATCATCCATATGGCCATGGTAAAATTGAATTTGTTTCTGTAGGTTTTGAAGGCGGATTGATTGTATTGGCAGCCATTTATATTTTGTTCGAAGCAGTCCATTCTTTTATTGTTCCCAACCAAATTAAATCCTTAGACATTGGGATTTGGCTAACCTTGGGTTCGGGCATTGTAAACCTTATTTTAGCACTCGTTTTAATGCACTTTGGTAAGAAAAATAATTCCAATGCCATGGTGGCAGATGGGAACCATTTGCTAACCGATACTTACACCTCTGTAGGTTTAATTGTAGGCTTAGGCTTGGTTTATTTTACAGGCTTGGTTTGGATTGATGCCTTTGTTGCATTACTAATGGGTGCGTTTATATTGGTTACCGGACTTAAATTAATAAGACATTCTCTTTCTGGATTATTAGATGAGACGGATGAAGTCATTATTAAAGATATTTTGGTTTCTTTAAACAAAGCAAGAAAGCCAGAATGGGTAGATGTTCATAACCTTCGCGTGGTTAAACATGGGGCTAATTATCATATCGATGCACACGTTACCTTGCCATGGTATTGGTCGCTTGAAAGAGCCCATGAGGAGTTACACCAAATGGAACATATTATTGATGCTCAATTCCCTAATGAAACCGAACTCTTTATTCATGCAGATCCTTGTATCCCTAGCTCTTGCCAAGTTTGTATTTTGGCAAATTGTCCTGAACGCAAAGCCGATTTCTCGCAACAAATAAAATGGGATATTGCCTCAATTACCAATAACAAGAAACACCAACTTAATTGAAAATTTTACCTGGGTTCAAAATTCCTTTTGGGTCAAAGGCTTCCTTAATTCGTTTCATTAAGTCTAATTGAAATTGGGGCATTACAACCGACATGAATTTTTGTTGAACCAATCCAATGCCATGTTCTCCGCTAATGGTGCCTTTAAGCTTTTTACAGAGTTCAAATATCTCAATAATGGCTTGGTTTATTTCGGTATTCCAAAAGTCGTCACTTAATTGGTCTTTTAAGATATTTACATGCAAGTTACCATCACCTGCATGCCCATAACATATGGTTCTAAAACCATATCTATTGGCAATTTCTTTCACCCCTTCAAACAGTTCTGGTAATTCTGCTCTAGGTACTACTGTGTCTTCCTCTTTATATACATTGTTGTGCTTGGTGGCTTCGCCAATGCTCCGTCGTAGTTTCCAATAGTATTCTTTTTGGGCAGCCGTTTCTGCCAACAAAACATCTAAGGCCTGATGATTATACAATACCTCACTAATTGTTTCACATTCATTCATCATGGCTTGATAATCGTTGCCATCTACTTCTATCAATAAATAAGCTCCTACCTCATCTGCAATGGGAAAAGGAATGTTCAATAAATCAGCGGCCAATCTAAATCCATCTGGTTCTATAAACTCACATGCCGATGGGTTAGCTCCTGCCCTAAAAATGCCGCTTACGGCTTCGCAAGCCTTTGCTGGCGAGGCAAAAGGGGCAAATAATAAAAGTGTATTTTTGGGTAAAGGCAATACCTTTAAAACCATTTTTGTTACCACACCCAAAGTGCCTTCGCTGCCAATCATTAATTGGGTTAGGTTATAACCTGTTGAGTACTTCAAGGTATTTGCACCTGTTTCTAAGATTTCGCCAGTGGCTAACACCACTTCTAGGTTCAAAACGTAATCTCTAGTGGTGCCATATTTTACCGCTCTTGGTCCGCCACTGCTGTGTGCAACATTTCCCCCCAAAAAGCATGAACCTTTGCTGGCAGGGTCTGGTGGGTAAAATAAACCAATTTCTTTTAGCACATTTTGTAAGGCCTCATTTATTACACCTGGCTCTATATGTACTTGGAAATTTCTTTCATCTATTTCCAAAATCTTATTAAATCTTACCATGCTTAAACTAACGCCACCCATCACTGGTAAAGCGCCCCCACTGAGTCCAGTGCCCGCTCCGCGAGGTGTCACGCAAATGTTTTGCGAATTACAATACATTAAAATTGCGGCAACATCTTCGCGTGTTCCTGGTTTTAGTACCACTTCTGGGTAATAACATAAATCCTCTGTATAATCCCTTGAATGGGCCGCTAAATCTGATGGCTCGGCAAGTACATTTCCGGGGCCAAGTAAGCCGCTAAAGTAATTTATATCGGTTGGGTCTACCTTTTTAAATGTCATGGTTCAAATATGCTTATTTTTTTATTAGGTTTGAACCAAACATAGATTATGAAAAAACAATTTATACTAATCGTTTTTACTTTATTATTTGCATTTGGGTCAAACAGCCAAACTAAAATAACTTTAGAAGATATATGGACCAAAGGAACTTTTTCTGCCCGCGGCGTAGCTGGTTTTAACTCTTTGAAAGATGGTAGATACTATTGTAATTTAGATGATGAACAAAATCTCTTGCGTTATGCTTTTGCAAGCGGAAGGGTAGTAGATACCTTGGTTAAGATTAGTGAGGTGAAAAAAGCAAATGGCGGTTTGAACCTAAGTATTAGTAATTTTAGTTTTAGCGAAGATGAATCTAAACTTTTGATTGCAACTGAAACAGAAGCAATTTACAGACATAGTAGTCAGAGTATTTTTTATGTGTTTGATTTGCAAAAGAAAACCTTACTAAACCCAATAAAAGATAAGGTGCGTTATGCCACACTTTCGTCAGATGCGTCTAAGCTTGCCTTTGTAAGAAACAATGATTTGTATTACTATGATTTTAGGTTGAACCAAGAGTTTAGAATTACCAAGGATGGAAAAGATAATGAGGTGATAAATGGTGCAACTGATTGGGTGTACGAAGAAGAGTTTGCCATTTGGAAAGGATTTTCTTGGAATGGAAGTGGCGATAAAATTGCCTTTTATCGGTTTGATGAAAGCAAGGTGCCACAGTTTGAAATGACCATGTATGGAACCTTATATCCTAAACAAGATAAGTTTAAATATCCTAAAGCTGGCGAAGCCAATTCTTTGGTAAATATTTTTGTATATGACCTGAAAACAGAATTGATTACTGAGATTGAAACTGGAAAAGAAACAGATATTTATTTGCCGCGTATGCAATGGACTCAAAACAACGAGGTGCTTTGTGTGCAAAGATTAAACCGTCTTCAAAATAAATTAGAGTTGCTTTTGGCTGATGCAAAAAATGGCAAATCAAAAGTAATTTATACAGAAACCAACCCATATTATATAGATATTACCGATAACTTAACTTTTTTAAATGATGGGAAGTCCTTTGTGTTTACAAGCGAACGTGATGGGTTCAACCATATTTATCTTTTTGATTTGAATGGCAAACTTCAAAAGCAATTAACCAAAGGCAATTATGATGTAGATGAGTTTTTAGGGGTAGATGCCAAAAATAAAATGGTTTACTATTCTTCATCTGAAGTGAATGCTGCCGAACGCTATATTTATGCTATTGGATTGAATGGAAAAAATAAGGCGAAGTTGAGCAATGGAAAAGGCTGGCATAATGCCTACTTTAATTCAGATTACTCTTTCTACCTAGATGTGTTTAGCGATATCAATACACCTCCAGTATATGCTTTGTTGAACCGAAAAGGCGAAACAGTAAGAGTGTTAGAAGATAACAATGCCTTGCGTGAAAAATTAAAATCTTACCAAATTGCAAAAGCAAGCTTTGCTGAGATGCAAAATGAAGTAGGCGATAATATGAACTATTTTAGCATTTTACCTAGCCAGTTTGATAGCACAAAAAAATATCCTGTTTTAATGTACGTGTATGGGGGTCCGGGTAGCCAAACAGTGATGAATCGCTGGAGTGGGGCCAATTATTTTTGGTATCAACATTTGGCGCAACAAGGGTACATCATTGTTTCGGTAGATGGCAGAGGTACTGGTTTTAAAGGCGAGAAGTTTAAAAAATGCACTTATCTTAACTTGGGTAAGTTTGAAATAGAAGACCAAATTTATGCAGCCAAGCAGTTGGCACAACTTCCTTTTGTAGATGCAAACCGTATAGGCATTTGGGGTTGGAGTTTTGGCGGTTATATGGCAGGCCTAGGCATAAGCAAAGGAAACGATGTTTTTAAAGCAGCCATATCTGTGGCACCTGTAACCAATTGGCGCTATTATGATAATATTTATACAGAGCGTTTTATGCGCACCCCACAAGAAAACGGTAAAAATTACGACGACAATTCACCGATGAATCATGTAGAGAAAATCAAAGGTAATTATCTCATTATACACGGTACTGCAGACGATAATGTGCATTTTCAGAATGCAGTAGAGATGGTTGACCAAATGATTAAAAAGGGTGTTAGGTTCGACTCTGAATTTTATCCTAATAAAAACCATGGCATCGGCGGCTCAAGGGTAAGGCTTCATTTATATGAAAGAATGACAAGGTTTTTGGTTGAGAAGTTGTAAGGAGACCATAGTCCATGGACTATGGTCAATATCTTAAGTGGATATTAAGAGTGTACTCTTTTTTTTAACTATATCTTCGTATTGTATTTAACCACCATAAAATTAAACGCCATGAAAAAGATACATTTACCATTAATTGCAATCTTATTGTTTGCATTAAATGTGCGGATTGCTAACGCTGCTTGTGCCCCATCTTTTACAGCTTCTATAAACAACTTTGTAGTAACCTTTACAAATACTTCAACTACCACAAGTGGTTTTCCAAATAAAATTATATCCTATTGGAATTTTGGAGACAATACAATTTCCAGTGAAAAGAATCCCGTAAAAACATATACCTCCTCAGGGTATAAAATAGTTAGTTTAACCATGAATGATTCTTTTGGTTGCGTCCAAACCTTTGTGGATACCATATTAATTACAGCAGTTGGTAATTTTTGCAATGCATCTTTTACAAAATCATTTACAGGATTAAGTATTTATTTTCAAAATACTTCAAAAAACACCAATGGCTTAGCGGGTGGTTTAACCTCTATGTGGGATTTTGGAGATGGCACTACTTCTGTTGCCACGCATCCTACCAAGACATTTGCCACACCTGGAAAAAAGATTGTTAAACTTGTAATAAGGGATAGCGTTCAGGCCTGTTTTGCAACTAGGATTGATACCTTTTATGTTCATAATGCTAGCACTTGTAATGCGAGTTATGTAAGTTCAAGAAATGGAATGACACTTAATTTTATTAATACCTCCACAACCATTTCAAGTGTGCCTAATAGGGTTACTTATTATTGGGAATTTGGAGACGGAACGGTTTCAAATTTAAAAGACCCTGTTAAAACCTATTCAAATCAAGGTGCATGGAACGTCGTTCTTAGGATTCAGGATTCTTTAGGTTGCTCTGATGTTGTGTCGGATACTGTTTTTGTAAGTGCAACAGGAACAAATTGCAAAGCAGCCTTTAGCAAAAGTGTGAATGGTTTGCTGGTAAATTTTAATAGCTCCTCATTAAACTCAACCGGGTTTAGTGCCGGTCTAAACTACCTTTGGTCTTTTGGGGATAGCACAACTTCAACACAAAGAAATCCAGTAAAAAACTATCTGACAGGCGGTCCGAAGTTGGTTCAACTTACTATTTCAGACACTACCCAAGGATGTTTCGATACGTATTACGACTCGTTATTTTTGGTAGGTCCAACGGTTTATTGCAGTGCAAGGTTTCAAGTAGGTTTTGACACCACCACTCCTTTTCAATTTTATATTTTAAACACAAGTCTAATTAGACCAAACTCTACTTTTCTTTGGAATTTTGGTGATGGTGGAAGCTCTACCGCATTAGCGCCTTCGCATACTTACGCTAATTTTGGTTCATACCTTGTTTGTTTAACCGTTTCAGATTCGATGTGCACCAGTACTTTTTGTGATTCAGTAGGGATGGATTCTTCAGGAACTCTACTTAAACAAGGGAAATTCGGGTTTAGGACTTTGGATTATACTACCTTACTTCCAAGTACCGGAAATAATACTTTGAATTCAAAATTGGAGTATTCTATTTATCCAAACCCTACCAATAGCCTTATTAATGTTGAGTTGAACCTAAAGAACGCATCACAAGTTAAATTCATCCTCTCAGATTTTTCTGGAAAAATATTGCTGAATAAGGAAATGCAAGCACCTTCTGGTTTGTGGAGTGAAAGCATTAACCTTAGCGAATTACAACCAGCTCTTTATTTGCTGCATATAATAACTGATGAAGGTATTAAAATGAGTAAGATAATTAAGAATTAAAGGATTTTCAATTCTTCACCACGCATTTATTAATTCTGAGTTTCTTTGGGATGCAATTAAAAAATAAACTATTCTCCAAATACCTTTTTTAAAATTTCGCTTACTCGGTGCAATGGGTCTCTTCTAATTTTTCTTTCTTCGTCGCCTACTTTTACAAATAGGCCTTCTAGTGCTTTTTCTGTAACATGTTGGCTCAATGAATTGGTTTTAATTTCTGGCCAAAGAATACCTCCTAAAGAAGCAGTATTGTAGGCATTGATTAAATCTGTATAGGCTTTTTCAGCTGAGGTATTTAAGACCAATGGTTTGCTTAATGAACTTTGAATTTTTGGCTTAAATAAGTCGGTTAATGGAATCTTAGTTTTATCGGCTAAGTAAATAGTTGCAGCAGTGTCTCCACCATTTAAAATAGTGAACCCATCTGCAATACTAATGCCTGTAATGGCTTCTACAAATATAGTTTTAGCTTCTGGAGCAGCATCTTCTGCTGCCCTGTTTATGGCCATTACGGCATTGTTTAAAAGGCTTTGGCCACCTGGAATGCTGCTTAATACATTGTATACAGGTTCAGCTTCCTTAGGCAATAAAATCTTTACTATATCATCTTTGTAATAACCATCCAATGCAGATAAGCGAGTTACCGAAGTGTCTGTGCCTACATTAAGAGCCGTTTTTAAACCTGTAATTACTTCTTCATTACTAAGACCCAAGTCCTCTAAAATTTTTGAAGCTTCTTCACATGAGCTAAAGCTTAAAGAACCAAGCAGTAGCCAAAATAGTAGGATGAATTTTCTGCTGTTATTCATATTACAATGATAACAAGTTTTCTTCACATTTGAAAAAGTGCCAACAATACATATATTGCATTCCAAACTAAAAATCAAAAATGAGTCAAATAGCTACAACAACAACCCATCCTAAAGGTTTATGGGTATTATTTGGTACAGAAATGTGGGAGCGATTTAATTTTTATGGAATGCGCGCAATTCTAACCTTATTCATGGTAAATGCACTTTTGATGAAGGAGGAAGATGCCTCTTTAACCTACGGTGCCTTTTTAGGTTTATGTTATCTAACTCCAATGTTGGGTGGTTTCATAGCAGATAGGTTTTTTGGAAACAGAAATTGCATTTTACTCGGCGGTATTATGATGGCAATTGGGCAATTTATGCTTTTTGCTAGTGCAAGTGTTTTTGGCACCAACCTAGCTTTGGCAAACACTTTAATGTGGTCTGCTTTGGCTGTTATTATTTTTGGAAATGGTTTTTTTAAGCCCAATATTTCTAGTATGGTTGGTAGTTTGTATCCCAAACAAGAAAAAAACAAATTAGATACAGCCTTTACGATTTTTTACATGGGTATTAATTTAGGTGCATTTTTGGGACAAATGATATGTCCATTTCTTGGAGATGTAAAAGATTCTGGTGGTATCAGAGATATTCACGCTTTTAAATGGGGGTTTTTAGCTGCATCTGCGGCTATGGTTATTGGGACAGCTGTTTTCTTTTTTCTAAAAGATAAATATGTTGTAACTCCTGATGGTAAGCCATTGGGTGGACTTCCTTCAAAAAATGAATCCTCAGATTTTGAAGATGGTGAATCACAAAAAGCGGTATTTACAACTACTTCATTGATAGGTTCAGTAATTGCTTTTATTGCTTTATTTTTTGCATTTAGATATATGTTAGATGGACATAATTTTGTAAAAACAGTTATCTATCCAATTATCTATGCAAGCGGACTAACACTAGCTGGATTAATTGTAACCGATAGTTCATTAACTAAAGTAGAAAGAGAAAGAATTTATGTGATTTATATTGTAGCTTTTTTTATTATTTTCTTTTGGGCCGCCTTTGAGCAAGCCGGCTCATCATTGACTTTTATTGCCGATAATCAAACAGATAGAACATTCTTATTTGGATGGCAAATGCCTGCTTCTATGATTCAAGTTTTTAATGGTGTTTTTGTTTTTGCCTTTGCCTTTCCATTTAGCATGCTTTGGGATAAGTTAAGAGCAGCAGGTAAAGAGCCAATTTCTCCTGTAAAACAATCAATTGGTTTAGGTTTAATTGCTATTAGTTATTTTATAATAGCGCACAATGTGAAAGATTTAGGCAATAGTGGTTTGTTAGGAATTAAATGGTTAATCTTGTTATATCTTATCCAGACTTTTGCAGAATTATGCCTTTCCCCAATTGGATTATCCTTAGTAGGTAAATTATCACCAAAGAGATTTGCATCTTTGTTATTTGGGGTATTCTTTCTATCAAATGCTGCTGGTTATGCCCTTGCTGGGACTTTAGGTTCAATACTGCCTGCTACAGGTGATAAATTTATGAAAGCGCAGTCTCTAGGTATTGATTTGCAAGCTGTTCTGGATAAAACTGTTATCCCTACTGCAGAACAACTAAAACTTTTAGAAGAGAACCAAATTAACCCACAAAACCCTGTTTTTGGCGGGTTTGAAATTCACAATTTATATGAATTTTTTATGGTGTTTGTGGTTTTAACTGGAATAGCGGCAATTATCTTATTTTTATTAACTCCAATTCTGAAAAGAATGATGCATGGTGTAAGATAAGCTATGAACAAATTAACTTTAGCAGAAATACAGAATTTTAAAGGCAAGTACCCCAAGCAATTGTGGTACTTGTTTTTTAGTGAAATGTGGGAACGTTTTAGTTTCTACGGCATGCGCGGAATGCTTATCATTTTTATGGTTAGTAAACTGCAAATGAATTCAGAAGTAGCCAACCTGCAATATGGCGCAACTCAAGCTTTTGTATACGCATTCACGTTTGTGGGTGGAATGTTTGCTGATAAGATTTTAGGTTATAGGAAATCCCTTTTTTGGGGTGGAATTCTAATGATTATTGGGAGTGTTATTTTGGCTATTGACCCCACTCGGTTTTTCTTTACTGGTATTGGTTTTACCATAATTGGCACGGGCTTTTTTAAACCCAATATTTCTACCATCGTTGGTAAATTATATGCCGAAGGTGATACAAGAACAGATGCAGGTTTTTCTCTCTTTTATGCTGGAGTTAATCTAGGTGCCCTCATTGGTGGCTACCTCTGCATTGCAGTGGCTAATGGTAATTTACTAGAAAACATAGTACCAGAAGCCTTGCGTTGGAACGTTGCATTTGGTTTTGCATCTGTGGTAATGGTAATAAGTTTGCTCACTTTTGTAAATACCCAAAAAAGCCTAGGCGAAATAGGGGAGTCGCCCTTGCAAGACTTGCCTAAACATAAAAGGAACTTGTATGAATGGCTAACCTTTGTTGGCTCCATTGCATTTATTCCGCTTGTAGTGCTCATGGTTTCCAATGCAGATTATACCGATTTGTTTATGAAAATTATCGGTCCGTTTTCTTTGGTTTATCTTTTTTACGAAATGAAAAATTTCAATGCCAAAGAGAATAAAAAGCTTTTGGCTGCTTTGGTGTTCATTTTATTCTCCATTTTGTTTTGGGCCTTTTTTGAACAAAGTGGAGGCTCATTAAGCTTGTTTGCTGCCAATAATTTAAGCAATGAATTGGTGGGTATTAAGCTTGATCCAAATGGCGTAAATAATTCAGCCAATTCACTTTTTGTCATTGTATTTGCAGCCTTGGTGGGCATCTTATGGATTTGGATGGCCAAGCTTAAAATAGAGCCTAATACGGTAGTTAAATTCGGACTCGGGTTTTTGTTTTTAGCAGGTGGTTTTTATGTGTTTTACCAAACCCAATTCTTTGCCAATGAGCAAGGCATTACCTCTTTAAACTTATTCACCTTTGGCTGGTTTATCATCACCTTTGGAGAGTTGTGTTTATCGCCAATTGGCATGTCTATCATGACAAAATTATCTCCTCAAAAATTGCAAGCGGTAATGATGGGAATGTGGTTTTTGGCTAGCGCATATGGACAATATTTGGCCGGAATTTTAGGAGCAAATATTGCCAGTGCCTCAGAAAATGCCAATAATTTAGATAAGCTTATTATATACACAAACGGTTATAAACAATTAGCCATTTATGCGCTAATAGCAGGTGTGGTGCTAATTTTGATTTCTCCATTAGTTAAAAAATTAATGCAAGAAGTAAAGTAATTTCCCACAAACCATATTTTTAAGAAAGGGGCTTGGGTCAAACCGAGCCTCTTTTTTTTATACTTGTACCATGCTGCAAAATATAGACCTCACCAAAATATTGGTTTTAGACATAGAAACTGTTCCACAATATGCCGCATTTGATAAGTTGCCAGAAACTTGGCAATACCTATGGAAGAAGAAAGCGGCTTCTCTTAAAAAAGAACAGGATGAGACCGAAATTGACATTTATCCAAGGGCAGGGATTTATGCAGAATTTGGTAAAATTGTTTGCATTTCTTGTGGCTTTTTTAGTAGATCTGGTACTGAGTATTTATTTAGAGTTAAATCTTTTTATGGCGACGAAGAGAAGCGTTTGTTGGCAGATTTTGCAAACATGTTAAACGCCCATTTCAATAAACCCGATCACTCTTTGTGCGCGCATAATGGGAAAGAATTTGACTATCCATTTATTGCACGTCGTTGTTTGCTGAATGGCCTCGAAATTCCTAGTATCTTAAATATTGCTGGCAAAAAACCTTGGGAAATAAACCTTTTAGACACCATGGAACTTTGGAAGTTTGGCGATTATAAAAGTTATACCTCATTAGAACTTTTGGCTGCTTCTTTTGATATTCCAACCCCTAAAGATGATATTGATGGCAGCATGGTTTGGAAAGTATATTGGGAAGAAAATAACTTAGAACGCATTAAAACCTATTGCCAAAAAGATGTGGTAACAGTTGCACAATTGCTGTTAAAATTTAGAAATGAAAAGCTTTTGCATGAATCAATGGTGCAAATGATTGACTAAATGTCAAACGTTTAGCTTTTTCATCAGGTTTTGAATAATCCCGGTCCAGCTGTAGGTTTCAAAAAATTGTATTGGTAATGGGTTTCGGTTTGAACCAAAATGCGTTTGAACCAATTGAATGAAAGCGTCCCAATCTTGGTCTTTGGCAACTTTTAAATGATCGCCACAAACATTAGGGTTAATTCCTTCTGCACCTGTTGTCGTTGAAATTACAGTTTGTCCTCTTCCTAAAGTATCAATGGCTTTGGTTTTAACTCCACCGCCGCTTAGAATAGGATTAATCATAACATCTACACCATCAATATAGGTTTCTATATCTTCTACAAAGCCAAGGTAATGAATGTTTTTTATGGCAGCTAGGCCTTGAACCAACTCTGAAGGTAAGTTCTTGCCACAAATAAGAATGCTAAACTGCTCTCCCATTTGTTGCTTTAAACGAGGGTAAATCTCATCTTTAATAAAAGCCACTGCATCGTAATTGGGTTTATAGCTTAAGGTTGCAAAAAACAACAAAAGCTTATGTTCTGCTAGTAGTTGATGCCGCTCAAGCAGCAACTGGCGTGCGTTTACAACCTTAGTAGGTAATTCACTTTGTGGAATTCCATATGGGGTGAGTAAGGTTTGGTTCAACCCTAAACCAAATTGTGTAATGGCTTTATGTTGGTCTATATCACTTACAAAAATCACCAAATTACTTTGTCTGTAAACAAATCTTTCATAAACATAAAGTAGGCGCCACCAGGGTTTTCCCATGCTCTTAAAACGCAGGTATTCTATATTGTTGCTTCTAATAAAAACTTGTTTGCCAGTAAACCATTTAAAGAAAGGAATCATCCAACCCATCCAAGGTTGGTCAAAAAAAATGGCATCTGCCTTAAATTGCTTTATTTTGGTCAAGAGTTTAGGCAATAAAAAAATATTGGCATACCTACTTTGCTTAAAGCGCATGCCAAAGTCTATTTTAAAACTAAAGTCTTTTTTGTCTATAGGTTTATAGGGGTCAACCGTAAACACCATCATCTCATTCACCCTTGCCATATATTCCAAAATATTTTGGGTAGATATTTCACCACCAGTAGTGGCAGGCAAAAAGGGATAGGAGATGATGGCGTAAATTCTCAAGTTAATTGAAATTCAATTTTATTGAATGATCAGCTTTTGAATTTGCGTTTGATTTTCGCTAATTACTTTTAAGAGGTAAGTGCCAGTTGCCAAGTTAGAAATTGCGCTTAAATCTAAACTATACTTTGCTTGCGTACTGGTATCAACGTCTTTGTTGTAAATTAATTTACCTGTAAGGTCTAATAAACTAATTGAAAGCACTTTTGTGCCATTGGTATTAATTTGTACCCATTCATTTTTACCTACAGGGTTAGGATATACTAGCAAAGGATTAGCCACCACACCTTTGGTTTCTCCAAGGCTATTGGCCAATTGGTAACAAATCTTTAATTGAGGCCATTTTGTTTGGTCCTGATGGTCGGAGTTAGCAAAAATTAAACTTCTAAATTTAACCTCATCCACTAATTTGAGCATCATGCCAAAACTAGAATTTTTATTGTTGTACATATCAGCCACCAAATTTTTAACATCAATATTTAAATAATTTTGGGTGGAAGAATTACTTTCAGGTAGATTAACTCTATTAGTTGCACTTGTAGTAGGTTGGTTATTCCAATTTACAGAATTTTCATCCCAAGTGCTGGTGATTCTTTCAAGAAAACACGCGTTTGAACCTGATAGGGTAGAATGCAATTGCGGATGGTCTGAGGTGGTATTGCAATATAAATTCAGGTAAGCTTCTGTAATGGTAGCATTCGCTGGAATACCGCTTAGGTCGAAATCAATTAAAGCCCTTGAAACAAATTCACCTCCACTTGTCCAAGCAATAGCCGCAAAATTTGGATAGCTTCCATAATTTGTAGTTGGTGTATTAGAGGTAATCCAAGCATCTTTACCCGCTGTAGCACCTGGCCTTAAAGTAATGCAAGGGTCGTTTGAAGGTAATTTATACGTAATTACAAGTTTTGGTCTTTTATTAGCATTAATATGTTCTGAGTTAGCAAAAACTAAACTTCTAAACTTTTGTTCGGTTGCCAATTTTATCATAAATCCATGATTATTTGTTGGATTGGCAAGCATATCAGTTACCCAATTTTGAACATTAATGTCAAGGTAATCTTGTGTGGCAGTAGTAGAGGCTGCTAAAGTAATTTGATCTACTATGCTTGTATTAGGTTGATTGTTCCAATTAACCCCAAATTCTGTCCAACTATTAGTGATTCTTTGTAGAAAACAGGTATTAGCTCCTGATAAAGTAGAGTGCAATTGCGAGTGGTCTGAGGTTGTATTGCAATACAATGATAGTTTTGCTTCAAGGATAATAGCATTGCTTGGAATACTGCTAAAATCAAATTGCATTAATCCTCTCGACACAAAATCACCGCCGCTGCTCCACGCAATGGCTGCAAAGTTGGCATAGTTTCCAAAGTTTGTAGTAGGTACATTTGAACTAATCCAAGCATCTTTTCCTTTGGTTGAATCTGGTTGTAATGTAACTGTAGTTTGTGCATAGCCTGTTGCTGTTAAAGCAAGCATTAAGGCAATTTGTAAGGCTTTCTTCATGGGATTGGTTTTATAAGATTTATTTATAGACTTCAATAATCATTCTATCGCCTGGTACCCCAAACCATTTGGTTAAATAGTAATTGAGGTATTGAAAGGCCAGCTTAAATGTATTTTCTGCAAAGTTTCCTCTTAATGTAATAGTGCTGGGTGGCTTTATATCTTCTTTGATAATAATTTTCTTGAACCCACATTTCTCAAACATAGTTCTAGCGGTTTTGGCATTGAACTCTGTTAAATGATAGGGTGGGATATACATGGTTTTTTGTGAACCTATCAATTTATAAATGAAGAAGGCAATCCTACTAGAAATTAGGTTAAGTGTGCCTGGTAATTGAATTAAGGCAACCCCGCCTGGCTTTAGAATTTTATAGGTTAATTCCATTGCCTCTGTTGGGTTGGTAAAATGTTCAAGAACATCGCCCATCATAATTACATCAAAGTAATTTTCATCCAATTCTTTGTTAATTAAATCAACAGAATAGGGTTTATTGATGATGTTAATGCCAAAATTTTTCCTGCCAAATTCTGCGGCAAAGGTTGACAATTCTATTCCTTTTACATTGTAACCGTTTTTGCTTAGGACATAAATAAAATTTCCAGTAGCGCAACCCACATCCAGAATATTTCCTGATTCGCAATACTTTTTTATTTGCTGAATGCCTTCTTGGTAATCCCCTTTGCTCAAAATTTCTAGGTAAGAAACCTCCATATGGTGGGTTTGCTTATCGTCTGAGGTAAAATAATCATCTTCATACATTTCTTTTATTTCTTCATCACTTGGCCTAGGCCATATAGAAACTAAAGAGCAGCTATTACAAGAAACACCCCATAAAAATCTATCCTTGAATGCATACCTAAAAGGAATTGTCTTTCCATCTTCACCACCACATAGGTTGCATTTAAACTTTACATTCATGTATCAAAAATTGCGATTTAACTAAGTATGCAAGTATAAAATTATAATTTCAAAAAACCTTTTTTAACGCCATTTTTTGATGAATAACAATTAAAAGTTTTGTTATTTTGAGCGATGAGTACAATTGCACTTCACCAGCTAAATTTTAATAAATTTATAGATAAAGAAACTATCCAAAATAGGATAATAAGTTTGGCCGCAGAAATTACCCAAGAAATGCGAGACGAAAATCCATTATTTATTGTGGTTTTAAATGGCTCCTTCATCTTTGCAGCCGATTTGTTGAGGCATCTTGATTTCGCCTGTGAAATTGAATTCGTAAAAGTTAGCAGCTACGCTGGCACCCAAAGCACAGGCGTGGTTAAACAAGTGATAGGGTTAAATCAATCCATCGAAAATAGATCCATTATTATCCTAGAAGATATCATCGATTCTGGATTAACCATTGATTTTTTACTTCAGGACTTGTCTCGGTTCAAACCGAAAGAAATTAAAATTTGCAGTTTGTTATTAAAACCAGAAGCCTTACTTGTAAAGCTTCTGGTTCATTATATTGGCTTTGAAGTTGCCAATGATTTTTTAGTAGGATATGGCTTAGATTATAATGGACTTGGTAGAAATTTACCGCATATTTATAAAGCGGTTTGAACCTAGCGTTTGCTTAGGCCATTTTTACATTTACAGCCTGTGGACCTTTATGATTAGTTTCAATTTCGAAACTTACCTTGTTGCCTTCTTTAATATTTACTGTTAAACCAGACGAATGCACAAAAACACCTTCTTTGGTTTTATCATCTTTGATAAATCCATAGCCTTTGCTATCGTTGAAAAATGTTACAATCCCTGTGCGATACGGATCGTAAATTTCAGCCACTTGCTTGGCTACCCCAATTTCAATGTCTTCTAGTTTAAATTCTTTTTTTCTACTCGGATCTGGTGGAACAGAAGTTAAATTTCCATTCTCATCCACATAAGCCATCATGTGCTCAATGCCCATACCCTTGGCAGAACTAGCTTTTCTTTGCTCTTTCTTTTCTTCTTTTTCTTTACGCTTGCGTACTTTTTGTTTTTCTTTTTCCTTCTTGCTGAAGGTTTCTTGTGATTTTGCCATATAAGTGAACAAAGATAACTGATTATCTGATAGATTTTTGGTTTTTTAATAAAAATCATTTGTCATACCCAAAATATACTATTTATTCGCATGAAAATTAATACTATGCTCAATCTTGTACTTTTTGGCCCTCCGGGCGCAGGTAAAGGCACCCAATCTGCCAAGCTTATCGAGAAATACCAATTAGTTCACCTTTCTACGGGTGATATTTTTAGAGCAAATATTAAAGGGGGGACCGATTTAGGTGTTTTGGCTAAAAGTTATATCGACGCGGGTAAATTGGTTCCAGATGAAGTTACCATTGGGATGCTTGCCCAAGAAGTTAATCAATCGCCAAATGCAAAAGGTTTTATTTTTGATGGTTTCCCAAGAACCTCTGCGCAGGCAGAAGCCCTAGATGTTTTGCTTGCTGAAAAAGGTACAGGCATTGCTATGATGCTTGCTTTAGAAGTAGAGGAGGAAGAACTTAAGAAACGTTTACTCATTAGAGGGAAAGACAGCGGCCGTGCAGACGACCAAGACCCTGCCATAATTCAAAATAGAATTAATGTTTATAATGCCGAAACAATGCCAGTTAAGTTATTTTATGAAGTGCAAGGAAAATACTATGGCATCAACGGAATTGGCGAGATTGAGTCAATTTTTGAGGCACTTTGTAGCCATATAGACAAAGCATAATATTTTCGTCCTTTGTGGTAAGGCCTGCAAAAACTATCTTTGCAGGCCTTTTTAATTTATACACCATGGCCGATTCTAATTTTGTTGATTACGTAAAAATCTGTTGCCGCAGCGGAAAAGGCGGAGCAGGTGCCATGCACTTTCACCGTGATAAACATACCACTAAAGGCGGACCAGACGGCGGCGATGGCGGCCGTGGTGGAAATATTATCTTAAAAGGTAGCGCAAATGTTTGGACCCTTTTGCACCTAAAGTTTAGAAAACATATTATTGCTTCTCCTGGAAATAACGGAGAATCTGCGCTTAGAAGTGGCAAGGACGGTAAGGATGAAATTATTGAAGTGCCACTGGGAACTGTTGCTAAAGATGCTGAAACAGGCACTGTTTTATTTGAGATTACAAAGGTTGGAGAAACACATATTCTATTATCTGGTGGAAGAGGCGGGCAAGGAAATCACCATTTTAAGTCTTCTACCAACCAAACACCTCGCCATTCACAACCAGGTGAAGAAGGTAGAGAAGAGTGGAAAGTTCTTGAGCTAAAAATATTAGCGGATGTTGGTTTAGTTGGTTTCCCAAATGCAGGTAAGTCTACCTTATTATCAGTTGTAACTGCAGCTAAACCTGAAATTGCAGATTATCCTTTTACCACACTTGTGCCAAATTTAGGTATTGTTAAGTACAGAGAATACCAATCTTTTGTAATGGCTGATATCCCAGGAATTATTGAAGGGGCGCATGAAGGAAGGGGTTTAGGAACACGTTTCTTGCGTCACATCGAAAGAAATGCCACGCTGTTATTTATGATACCTGCAACTTCTGCAAATATCAAAGACGATTTTGCTGTTCTTAAAAGAGAATTGAAGTTATACAATAAAGAGTTGTTGGATAAATCTCGACTGCTGGCTATCACCCAATGCGATTTGGTGAGTGAAGAAGATATTAAAGCCATCAAAAAGTTATTGCCTCGTGTACCACATGTTTTTATTAGCTCCGCAACGGGTAGGGGAATAGACGAGTTAAAAGACAAGCTTTATGCTTTAATTAATAATTCGGCCGACCTTTAAACAGCGGTTTCTTCAAATGAGCCAGTTTGCTTGTTTTTGCGGCAATTGTCCCAAGTGAAATATTTACCATTCATGGCAATATAAACCCCGTGTGGCAAGGTTTGAGCAAAAGCAAGGGCACTGCCAAGGTTAAATAAGCCATCGCTAGAGCCAAATTTATAAGGAATCATAGCGCCCGTAATTATAATGGTTTTGTTTTTTACGGTTTGAGCCAAATAAGCGCCAGTATCTGTCATGGTATCGGTGCCATGGGTAATGACGATGCGTTCCTCTTCGCAATTTTCGCAATTTTCTGCAATAAGCTTGCGGTCGCTATCCGTCATGTCTAAGCTATCAATAAGCATTAAAGTACGAACACTTAAATTTAATTTACTTCTGCCAAGTTTTAATATCTCATGAATGTGACTGTCTTGGAAAAATAACTTTCCATTTAATTCATTGTATTCCTTGTCAAAGGTTCCGCCAGTTACAAATAATCTGATTGCCATGCTGCAAAGAAAACAATTTATTAGATATGTTTAAATTTGGTGTAAATGTCTCTTTACAATAATTCTCTTTATTTCAAAACCGTTTTCTTTCCCAGTCAACGCTCACCTCAGAACCTTCAGCTAATATAACAGAGCTGGGTTTTTGTTGACCCAAGTGGGCAAAAGTTTCACCATACATAGATTTAAAATCGCAATCAATGGCATAATCCAATATTTTGTTTACTTTCCATCTTGGGTGGTTCACGCGGTATTCTTGAGATTGAAAATCATTTAGCTTTGTATAACCAAAATAGTGTTCAAAAATAAATTCCTCTTTACTACCGGGTAACATTTCCTCCTGTTTATTGGATGACTCAACTTTTATTTGATTCCATGATTGGTTAATCTTCCAATCATATATAATACTTTTAGTTTGAGGACTTGTTAAAATTGTATTTTTAGTGGGTATTGCAATATAATGTTCTTTATATAGCTTGTTGGCAAGCCAAGCTACAGGCTTGTAAGGAACTGTTTCATTAATAAAAACAACTCCTCTTTTTATTACAGGCCCGTCTTTTCTTTTTACATAAAAACGCAGGTTAATTTCTTCAAATGTTCCTAAAAATGGAATTGGAATACTAAAAATACTTGTATTTTTAAACATAAAGCCAACCAAGCTTACAAATGCTTTTTGTTCAAAAAAATCTATTTCTACGCCATTTGGCAAATATGGTTTTAGTAATTCCGGATTTACCTCATAGTTGGCCATGATAAGGTTTTCCCAACGGGCCTTTAAAAAGATTGCTGACATGTTTTTATTTATATTCTTAACAAACAGCAAAGCGATATGTTCTAAACAAATTTGTCCTTCCTACTCAAACTTATTGCATGATGGATTGTCTTAATTTAAGCGCGTTTTCCATAGATGCCATTATACTTAGCATCTTGCATTTTAAAGGGAAAAGCATAGTTTCGTAGCTTCATTTAAAAATTATATCCTAGATCAATGACTGCTCATATAGATAAAGAGATAGAATCCGTTGTAATCCGCTTTGCTGGAGACTCTGGCGATGGGATGCAGTTAACCGGTACTCAATTTACCAATTCAACCGCCCTTTTTGGTAACGACCTTGCAACTTTCCCAGATTTTCCTGCCGAAATACGTGCTCCTTTGGGAACTTTGGCAGGCGTTTCGGGCTTTCAAATTCACTTTGGTTCAACCCGAGTATATACTCCAGGCGACCAATGCGATGTGTTGGTGGTAATGAATGTTGCCGCCCTTAAGGTTAATTTAAATGGCCTCAAAAAAGGGGGTGTTATCATTGTTAATACCGATGGTTTTGATGCTAAAAATCTTCGTTTGGCAAATGTGCCTGAAGCTGATAATCCACTTAAAAATGATTCCTTAAGCGAGTACGATGTTAAATCCATCGATGTTACTAAAATTACAAGAACTGCCCTGGCAGAAAGCGGATTAGGAACCAAAGAAATTGACCGTTGCAAAAACATGTTTGTTTTGGGCTTAATTTATTGGATGTACCACCGCGATATGGACAATACTATTGATTTTATCAAAGCTAAGTTTAAGAAAAATGAAGCCGTGATGAATGCCAATATCAAGGTATTAACTGCTGGATGGAACTACGGAGAAACTACCGAAATGTTTGCCAACAGATTTGTAGTATCACGCGCTAAAATGGACCCAGGAGTTTACCGCGGTATCATGGGAAATCAAGCTGCTGCCTATGGCTTAATTGCTGCCTCCGTTAAATCTGGATTGCCTTTATTTTATGGCACTTATCCAATTACCCCAGCCTCTGATATCTTACATGAACTGAGTAAGTATAAAAACTTTGACATTAAAACCTTCCAAGCTGAAGATGAAATAGCAGGCATTTGCTCCGCTATTGGTGCATCTTTCGGCGGAAGTCTTGCCATCACCGGTTCATCGGGTCCTGGTATTGCATTAAAAACAGAGGCAATTGGTTTGGCAACCATGCTAGAATTACCATTGGTTGTGGTAAATATTCAACGCGCCGGACCAAGCACAGGTTTACCTACCAAAACTGAACAATCAGATTTGTTGCAGTCGTTTTATGGCAGAAATGGCGAATGTCCTGTGGTAATCTTAGCGGCACAATCGCCCGCAGATTGCTTTATCATGGCCTATGAGGCTTGCCGCATTGCCCTTGAACATATGATTCCGGTTTTCTTTTTATCAGATGGATACATTGCCAATGGCGCAGAACCATGGAAATTTCCAAACTCTGCAGATTTACCAGCCATATCTGTAGCTTTTGCAGAAGCACGCAATAAAGGGGATGAGCCTTTTATGCCCTATCTCCGAGATGAGAAACTTGGTAGGCCATGGGCTTTGCCTGGTACAAAAGGATTGGAACATAGAATTGGTGGATTAGAAAAACAAAACATCACAGGTAATATCAGTTATGATGCTGTGAACCACGAGAACATGGTGAAGCTTCGCCAAGAAAAAGTGGATAGAGTGGCTAACTATATTCCTGCTCAAGAAATCGATAATGGACCTGCTGAAGGAGATGTATTGTTATTGGGTTGGGGTGGAACCTATGGTGCGTTAAAAACTGCTACATTACAATTACGCGGTATGGGCTATAATGTTTCTCATGCACACTTGCGTTACCTTAATCCTTTCCCAAGTAATTTAGGAGAAATACTAAGCAAGTTTAAAAAGGTAGTAATTCCAGAACTTAACAACGGACAATTAGTTAAAATTATCCGTGACAAATATTTTATAGACGCTATTCCATATAACAAAATCCAAGGTCAGCCTTTTATGGCCGCAGAAGTTGTTGCTAAAATTAAAGAAATACTCGATTGATTATGACAGACGTTGCAGAAAAATTAAGCTCGAAGGATTTTGCTTCAGACCAAGAGGTACGTTGGTGCCCAGGCTGTGGCGATTATTCTATATTAAAGCAAGTTCAAACTGTATTGCCAGAATTGGACAGACCAAGAGAAGAATTTGTTTTCATCTCAGGCATTGGCTGTTCTTCTCGCTTTCCATATTATATGGATACGTTTGGCATGCACTCCATTCATGGTCGCGCAACTGCGGTGGCTACAGGCTTAAAGGCTACACGCCCAGAGCTTTCTGTTTGGATTATTACCGGTGATGGAGATGCCTTATCTATTGGTGGAAACCACTTTATTCATTTGCTTAGGAGAAATCCAGATGTGAATGTATTGTTGTTTAACAACCAAATTTATGGGTTAACAAAGGGGCAATATTCACCAACCTCAGAACAAGGTAAGGTAACCAAATCTACCCCAATGGGAAGTTTAGATTATCCATTTAATCCTATTGCTTTGAGCCTTGGGGCAGATGCCACTTTTGTGGCACGCAGCATGGATAGAGACCCAAAACATCTGCAGATGGTTATCAAAAGAGGGTACCAGCATGCAGGTACTTCTTTGGTAGAAATTTACCAAAATTGCAATGTGTTTAATGATGGCGCTTTTGAAGTTTTTACTGAGAAGAGCTCTAAGAAATTAGAAACGCTCATGCTCGAGAATGGCAAACCACTTGTATTTGGAGAAAACAATGACAAGGGCATTAAGCTAGATGGGTTCAAACCGATAATTGTAGATTTAAATGATGCCTCTGTAAATGACCTTTGGATACATGATGAAGAAGATTTGGTTAAAGCAACCATACTTTCTAGGTTTTATGATGATCCTAGCGTAGAAGGTCATTTCCCGCGCCCTTTTGGTGTGTTTTATGTAAATAATAAAAAAGCCACCTTCGACCAATTGTTTAATGATCAAATTGCTTATGCCAAAGAAACCTTTGGCAAAGGAGATTTAGATAAACTAATCGCTGGCAAAGAAACTTGGGTGGTGAATTAATTAGGTTTCGGGTTGAACCGATCATAAAAACAGAAATATGATAAAAACAGAAGAGCCAGATAATTATCTGGCTCTTCTGTTTTTATCTGGAATCTAAATTTGTAAATTATTAAGAAATGTAATTCTTAATTTTGAACTAATTAAACAAAACACCCATGAAACAAACTTTACCAAAGCAACTTGCCCGTGCATTATTTTTAATAACCTTAATTGGTATATCAGTCTCAAGTTATACCAATAGTGGCGGACCTCCTACAGGCAATACAGGTGCACCTTCAGAAACAGCCTGCGGCGGCTGCCATGGCGCGGCAACAACCTCGGGTACAAATTGGAACGCCATTACACTTACTGGTATTGCAGGAAATAATTACACAGCTGGACAAACCTATACCATAACCATTAGTGGAAATGCAGCAGGTACTTCACGCAATGGATTTCAGGTAACAGCCTTAAATTCATCAAATGCTGCTGCTGGTACCTTTACTGCTGGTACTGGCAATAGCGCAAGTAGCGCAGGTGGCAGAAATTATGTTACCCAAAATTCTTCCGGCAATACCCAATCTTCTTGGAGTTTTCAATGGACTGCCCCAACCCCTGCGGTTGGAACTGTTACCTTTTACCTAGCCTACAATGCTACCAACTCCAATTCAGCAACAAGTGGTGATATCGTATATGCCAAGTCATTTGCTATAACTAGTGGTCCGCCTGCACCTGTATCAACCATCACTTCACCTGCCAATGCAGCGGTGTTTTGTGTAGGTGATACAGTTCAATTTACTGGAAGTGCTACCAATAGCCCTACCAGTTTTGCTTGGGATTTTTTAGGTAATACACCTTCATCATCCGCCCAACAAAATCCAAGGATTGTATTAGGTCCTAATGCAGGTTCTAGAACGGTAAGGTTTAGAGCAACTAATGCAGGCGGTACCTCTACCAATGCACAAATAGTAATTAATGTTGTGGCTAAACCCACTGCCACCATAACAAGCTCAAGTACTGTAATTTGTGGAAGCGATTCAGTTACCCTAACAGCCAATTCTGGAAATGGGTTTACCTATTTTTGGAGTCCCGGAGGGCAAAATACCCAAAGTATAAAAACAGCTACACCTGGCAATTATACAGTACGCGTTACTAATACTGGCAATTGCTCTGTAACCAGCGCAGTTACAACCTTAACAGGCGGTGGACCAAAGCCACAAGTGAGCTTAACGCTTTCAAAAGATACCATTTGTTCTTCCGATAGTGTATTGTTAACTGCTACCTCAGGGATGAATTATTATAAATATTCTGTGAATGGCAATGTCATCGATTCTACAAGTGCCAATACCAAATGGGTTAAAGGCATTATTGGCAATAGTGTAATTTTGGGCGTAAAAGGTTATGTAGGCGTATGCAGCAGTGATGCTGCAGAGAAGTTGTTACAAATAAATACAAAACAACCTGCACCAATAATCAGTTGTGGGCCATCAACTGGTAGTTCTGTTTCTTTTAATATTGGAGGAAACGCCCCTCAAATAAGTCTAGATAGTGGCAAAACATGGGCCGCTGCAAATCAAGGCAGTGTGCATTTTATATCCGGCTTAAATCCAAATACACAAGTTTATCTCATGGCTCGTACCATCGATAACGGACCATGCTTGTTTAGCAATACTTCTAATAGAACTTGCGCTGCATCTAATTGCCCTAGCTTTAGTTTGCAAGTTGATGCACCAAGATATGTTTGTGAACGCAATACTGGCGGTTTTCCAGTTGTAAAACTTAAGGTTCGCCCTTCTATTCCTTTAACAAATCCTTACCACAGTTTTAAGTCAACTAATTCTCCAGTGATTCTTTCTAATGGGTATATTAAACCAGACTCAATTAATTTTCAATATATCTTAAGTGTTGGGGTGGATTTGCAAATTTTGGTTAGTGTTTTAGACAGTGCTAACCCATCGTGCCCGGCAAAGGATACAAGCATTACAGTTTCTTTTAAAAGTAAACCAAACATTAATATTATAACCAATAAACAAACTTTTTGCCAGGGCGATTCGGTAACGTTTAGGTTAAGTTCAAATTTAAGTTCTGTTTATCCAGCAGCAAGTTATTTTAAGGATAGCTTATTATTAGGAAGCAATACCCGCCAAAAATCTTATGCCATTGGGCCTTATGCAGTATTTCCGCAATTTGCGGACGGGTCAAAAATTTATGGCGTAATTACAGATACCGTATCCAATTGTAGCTTTCAAACCAATCTTTACACTATGGTGGTTAAGCCAATTCCAGCAGTTGGATTCACCACCAGCACATTTAATTTGAATATTGAATTAAATGATACTACAACACAAACCGTTAGCCGCTCGTGGTATATGGAAAACGATTCATTTCCAAGTGTAAATAGGAAGTATTTTTATACCTTCAAAAATGCAGGAAGCAAAACCATCAAAATGAAGGGTGTTTCTAGTTTTGGTTGCGTAGGAGAAGTTGAAAAGACTTTACAAATAAGTGCTACTGGAATTGAAAAATTAACCAATGAATTGAGTGTGGTGGTGTATCCTAACCCTGCCAAAGACCAAGTGTCAATTGATTGGGAAGAAAATAGCAATACCCTTCAATTAAAATTATATGACGCCTTTGGAAAATTAATGATTGAAAAGCAAATAGTGAAAGGGCAAAACTTAGACATAAGCGAACTGCCTTCAGGCGTATTTATTCTGCAATTGAATGGATTAAATAAGCAAAGTCAGCTAAGATTAATCGTAGGAAAATAATTACCTCAACTCATACCCTGAGTGCACAAAACCTCGGGCGAAGCCGAGGCAAAAAAAATCCCGACCAATTTGGCCGGGATTTTTTTATTATTTAACTATAGAAATTACTTCACTTCTTCAAACTCAACATCCTGTACATTGTTGGCATTGTTATCACCAGCATCAGGACCAGCTTGCTCAGCACCACCTTGTGGGCCTCCCGCTTGTTGTTGTGCATTGTAAATGTCTTGAGAAGCTTCTTGCCATGCAGCATTTAATGTTTCCATTGAAGTTTCAATTCCCGCTAAGTCTTTCTCTCCATGCGCTTTCTTTAAAGAAGCAAGAGCAGTTTCTATTTTCTCTTTTTTATCAGCAGGAATTTTATCGCCGTACTCTTTAATTTGTTTTTCGGTTTGGAAAATCAAACTATCCGCTTGGTTTACTTTTTCTACTTCTTCTTTTGCTTTTCTATCAGACTCAGCATTGGCTTCTGCTTCACGTTTCATTTTTTCAATTTCTGCATCACTTAAGCCAGAACTTGCTTCAATTCTAATTTTTTGTTCTTTGCCTGTTCCTTTGTCTTTAGCACTTACATGCAAAATACCGTTGGCATCAATATCAAAAGTCACTTCAACTTGAGGCACACCGCGCGGTGCTGGTGGAATATCACTTAAATGGAAACGACCAATTGATCTGTTTTGGTTAGCCATTGGGCGCTCACCTTGCAATACATGAATTTCTACCGTTGGTTGGTTATCTGCTGCAGTACTAAATACTTCGCTGCGCTTGGTTGGAATGGTTGTGTTCGATTCAATTAGTCGGGTCATTACACCGCCCATGGTTTCAATTCCAAGGCTCAATGGCGTAACATCCAATAACAAAACATCTTTTACTTCACCCGTTAATACACCTCCTTGAATAGCCGCTCCAATGGCAACTACTTCATCCGGATTAACACCTTTAGATGGCGCTTTTCCAAAGAAATCTTCCACTGCCTTTTGAATGGCTGGTATACGTGTAGATCCACCCACTAAAATAATTTCATCAATATCACTTGTGTTCAAACCAGCATTCTTTAAAGCAGAACGACAAGGCTCTATAGTACGCTTGATTAAGCTATCTACCAATTGCTCAAACTTGGCTTTGGTTAAAGTTTTTACCAAATGCTTTGGTCCGCTGGCGGTAGCTGTTACATAAGGTAAGTTAATTTCCGTTTGGCTAGAGCTCGATAGTTCAATTTTTGCTTTTTCAGCCGCTTCTTTCAAACGTTGCAATGCCATTGGGTCTTTGCGTAAGTCTAAACCTTCTTCAGCATTAAATTCTTCTGCCATCCAGTTGATGATAGCATTATCAAAATCATCTCCTCCTAAATGGGTATCACCGTCGGTAGATTTAACTTCAAAAACACCATCGCCAAGTTCTAAAACTGAAACGTCATGTGTACCACCACCACAGTCAAACACCACAATTTTCATATCGGTGCCTTTTTTGTCCATGCCATAGGCAAGGGCAGCTGCAGTAGGTTCGTTGATGATACGTTTAACCGTTAAACCAGCAATTTCACCTGCCTCTTTGGTGGCTTGACGCTGTGCATCATTAAAATATGCAGGTACAGTAATTACCGCTTCACGCACTTCAGTTCCAAGATAATCTTCAGCAGTTTTCTTCATTTTTTGAAGCACCATGGCCGAAATTTCTTGTGGCGTATATAATCTTCCATCGATGTCAACACGTGGCGTGTTGTTATCTCCTTTTACAACTTTATAAGGAACACGGGTAGTTTCGTCACTTACTTCAGTGTAAGTATGTCCCATAAAACGTTTAATAGAATAAATGGTGTTGATGGGATTGGTTACAGCTTGGCGTTTGGCCGGGTCTCCAATTTTTCGTTCACCATCTTTTAAAAAGGCTACAATAGAAGGAGTCGTTCTTCTTCCTTCGCTGTTAGCAATTACTACTGGCTCGTTTCCTTCCATTACAGAAACGCAAGAGTTGGTAGTACCAAGGTCAATTCCTATTATTTTACTCATAACTTAGATATTCTTTGCTTCAAGTCAGCAATGAAAGTGCCAATCCACAGTTATGTCAGTTTTTGTAAATTGTGTCAGTTATTTCGGTTTGAACCTACTCGAATGCTGACAGGCATACAGAAATATTGTCACTATGGACGGAAACCATTGAGGTTTGTATTGAGCAGGGCAATGGTGCCTGGGTCGTTTGCAAGTGGGAATACCTTTAAATTTCTACTTGTAAAAATGCCTATTCCGTTGCTAATATTGGAGTAAACAGGATTCTTTTGCACAATGCTGATATTGGGGGCGTTTAAACTTTTAAGGGATTGAAACTCACTTGAACCACCATAGGTTCTAAATTCAAAATTTTGTGCTTTTCTAAATTTACCTGACTCTTCCTTAAATCTAGATTTTAAGAAATCATAATAACTGGCGCTCGATACTAATTCATCATAACGCACGCCTGGTTTAACCACCTTATTTACTTTTAGGCTATAATCTACAAATTTATCCTCAAATAAACTGGTATCTGAACTTGTGTATTCTCGGTAATTAAATCGTAAAGTTAAATCATATAAATAGGCATTTAAACCTGTAGTGTAGCGCATCAAAGAGTTATGCGTACTTAAGTCGGTTCTAATTACTATTTTTCTATTATCTACTTCTGGGTCTTTTACTATTCTTGTAGTTCCTGAGAATTTTATATTTCCTTTAGGGTAAAAAATATTAAGTTCATATTCTTCATTCACTGTATTTGTTTTAGGAATACTAGCGGCATAAAGGGTATTTCTTCCTGATGAGAAAAACCCGCTATCTTTTACCAAGGTATCTACGGTATAGCAAGCATAAACAATTCCTGTACTTTTATTGGTGAGTGTAACTACTAGGCTATCAAAATATAAAGAATCGGCAATTTGTGCACCTTCTGCGGTGGTTTGGTTGGCCGCATTTTGATACATTTTCTGAATTCTTATATATTGGATGGGTTCATTCTGGTCTAAAAAGCCATATACAATAGCAATGTCTTTATAAGGGGCATTGATATCAATTTCGTTTTTACAAGTAATAAAAAGGCTAATACTTGTTAGGATTAATAATAAACGTAATTTCATTGGGGTGCAAAATACAAAATTTGTGTGAGCAACTATAAATTATTAGTCAGTAAAATTGTCTAATAGGTTCAATCAACTACTTTTGAAAATTAATTTTATGTTATGAGTATTCATAAAGAGGTAAGAAAAGTAACCACCCATACACTCATCGAAATGAAGATGCGTGGCGAAAAAATCAGCATGCTAACAGCCTATGATTATAGTATGGCTAAGATTTTTGATGCAGCTAAAATTGATGTACTTTTAGTGGGCGATTCTGCTTCAAACGTGATGCACGGACATGAAACTACCTTGCCAATTACTTTAGACGAAATGATTTCTCATGCAGCTTCTGTCATTAGAGCTATTGATAGGGCCTTGGTAGTAGTAGATTTGCCTTTTGGTTCCTATCAGGGTAATTCTAAAGAAGCCTTAAATTCTTCTATCCGGATTATGAAGGAGGCCGAGGCACATGCAGTAAAATTAGAAGGAGGGAGGGAAGTAGTAGATTCGGTTAGTAGGATTCTTTCTGCAGGTATCCCAGTGATGGGACATTTAGGCTTAACACCTCAATCTATTTATAAATTTGGCACTTATGAGGTACGGGCAAAAGAAGATGTTGAAGCTCAGAAATTATTGGAGGATGCTAAACTTTTGGAAGAAGCAGGTTGCTTTGCTTTAGTGCTTGAAAAAATCCCTTCTAAACTCGCCAAACAAGTAGCTGAAATGATTAAAATTCCAGTAATTGGAATTGGTGCTGGGCCAGATGTGGATGGTCAAGTTTTAGTAAGCCATGATATGTTGGGCATTAATAAAGACTTTTCACCCAAATTTCTCAGGCGTTACCTCAACTTATATGATGCCATCAAAGGCGCAGTTGAGCAATATGTAGCAGATGTGAAGGCAGTTGATTTTCCAAACGAGAAAGAGCAGTATTAGTGTTGAACCCAATTTTTGAAGATAATCATTTATTGGTTTTGGTAAAGAAATCGGGTCAAACCGTACAACCTGAACCAGGAAAACCGCCTTCCTTAGAAGAAGAGGCAAAGGCTTATATCAAAGAAAAATACCAAAAGCCAGGGGCTGTTTTTTTAGGGGTTGTGCATAGATTAGATATGCCTGTTGGTGGATTAGTAGTATTTGCAAAAACAAGCAAGGCCTTAACCCGTATGAATGAAATATTTCAGAAACGGGAAGTGAAAAAAACTTACCAAGCTTGGGTGGAAGGTAAACCTTCTCCTGCCAGCGGCCTAATTACACATTGGCTAAAACGAGACGAAAAGAAAAATTTCACGAAAGCCTTCAGCACTCAAGTTAAAGATAGTTTGGAAGCAAAACTTCAATACACTTCCCTGAAAATGGAAGGTAATTTTACCCTGCTAGAGATTGATTTACTCACTGGAAGAAAGCACCAAATTCGTGCACAATTAAGTGCATTAGGGTTTCCAATTGTAGGAGATGCAAAGTATGGCGCTCAATCAGTTTTTTCGGATGGTTCCATCCTGCTTCAATCAACAAAATTGCAATTTGAGCACCCAGTTTCTAAAGATTTTCTTAATTTGATTATAGGCGAATTAAAGTTTAATAAATCTTCAGTTAAAATGAGGAAATGAGAAACAAAATGTAATAGTATTGAACCTGAAAAACCAGTTCACTCGCTGGCTAAAGATTTAAATTCATTTATGAAAACTCAAAACTCAACAAAAAGCAATCTGCCTTTTGCTAAAAAACCAATTTACCTCAACCCCATTTTTTTAAGTTCATTATTTTTAATTATTGGCTTTGCCAGCGCGTATGTTTGGTTCAAACCGAAACCTATTAAAAATGAAACGCATAAGCAGAACCAGAATAATTATGCTTTGCTAAATCCTTTAATTGATGATTATGCTGCCAACCATTTAAACATGGGGGAGCTAAAATCTTTCAGAGATAAAATTGAAGCCTACATCAAAAAAGAAACAGCCAAAAGTCCAGACCTTCATGTATCTTATTATTTTCGTGATTTAAACAATGGTTTATGGACGGGTATAAATGAAAAGGAAACCTTTGCACCTGCTAGCCTTATGAAGATTCCAGTGATGATTGCCATTCTCAAAAAGGCAGAAACCCATCCAGATGTTTTTGAACAAGAAATGGTGTATGACTCTATCAATAATGGTTTGATTGAAGAAGACCAAGGATTTAAAAGGGTGCATGGAACTCATTATTCAATGGATGCCTTAATTGAAATGATGATAGATTACTCTGATAACTTTGCAACCCTAACACTTTTAAAATATATTGGAGAGGAGGCTGTTCAAAAGGTTGAAAAAGATTTGAACGTTAGAATTAAACCTGAATACACAGAGCTTTCTAATTTTGTAACGGTAAAAAATTATGCAGGCTTTTTTAGAATTTTATACAATGCCTCTTACCTAAATCCTGAAATGTCTCAAAAAGCATTGGGTTTTTTATCTAAAGCTGTCTATAATGAAGGCATTAGAAAGGCAATTCCAGATACCATTATGGTCGCACAAAAATATGGCAAAAGGGATATTCAAAACCAAGGAACAAAGTTAGAATCCATTCAGTTGCATCATTTTGGGTTGGTGTATTATCCAGGCAAGCCATTCATTTTAGGTATTATGACGCGTGGCAGTAACTTAGAACAAAAGAAAAGAATCATTTATGATTTAAGTAAAATTACCTACGAGGAAGTGCATGCCCAACACAGTTTAAATTCTTATGATAGGGTTTTTATTGAATAATTAGGTTTGTAACATTGGTTCTATTTTAGATTTGGATATGTTTTGAGGTGTTGAGTATCTTCGCTACCTCAATATATAACCCAAAGATTTATATGAATGGTTTTTTTAATGTACCGGTTCCGGTAAACGAACCTGTTCTTAATTACGCTCCTGGTAGTGCAGAACGTAAAGCTTTAAAAGAAGCTTTAGCCTTAGCTAAAGCAACAAAGGTTGACGTGCCAATGTATATTGGTGGCAATGAAGTAAGAAGTGGAAAAACAGCAGAAATGCGTCCGCCGCATGAACATCAGCATGTTTTGGGAACTTACCATGTAAGCGATGCCTCGCACGTTTCACAAGCCATTGAAGCAGCACTTGCCGCAAAACCGCGTTGGGAGGCTATGTCTTGGGAACAAAGAGCGGCCATCTTTTTAAAGGCTGCTGATTTAATTGCAGGTCCATATCGCGCAAAACTTAACGCCGCTACCATGCTGGGTCAAAGCAAAAACGCTTACCAAGCAGAAATTGATAGCGCTTGTGAATTCATTGATTTTTTGCGTTTCAATGTATATTTCATGACCCAGATTTATAGCGAACAGCCGCAATCTGCTAAAGGCATTTGGAATAGAATTGAATACAGACCTTTGGAAGGCTTTATATATGCCCTAACTCCATTTAATTTTACTGCAATTGCGGGTAATTTACCAAGCTCTGCTGCCCTAATGGGAAATGTAGTGGTTTGGAAACCAAGCAATACACAGGTTTATTCTGCCAATGTATTGATGGAGATTTTTATTGAAGCGGGCGTGCCTGCTGGTGTTATCAATCTTATTTATCCAAGCGGACCTGTGGCTGCCGAGGTGATTTTTAAACACCGCGACTTTGCTGGTATCCATTTTACAGGCTCTACAGGCGTGTTTCAAGATATCTGGAAGAGTATTGGGAATAATATTCACTTATATAAAACCTACCCACGCATTGTAGGCGAAACAGGCGGTAAAGATTTTGTAATGGTACACCCAAGTGCGCAAGTAGAGGTGGTAGTTACTGCCTTGGCACGTGGTGCTTTCGAATATCAAGGTCAGAAGTGTTCTGCTGCCTCTAGAGCATATGTTCCTTCTAACCTTTGGCCAGCTGTTAAAGATAGCTTAGTAAAAGAAATAAACTCTTTTAATGTAGGCTCAGTGGAAGATTTTAGGAATTTTGTAAACGCAGTAATTGATGAAAAATCTTTTGACAAACTTGCTGCTTATATCGAATCGGCTAAGCAAGATGCTTCTTGTGAAATTATAGCAGGTGGTGGATATGATAAATCAAAAGGCTGGTTTATCGAACCTACCGTTATTGTTACTTCTAATCCTAAATATACCACCATGTGCGAAGAGTTGTTTGGTCCGGTATTAACAATTTATGTTTATCCAGAAGCAGAATTTGAAACCACGCTTGATATTTTGGATTCAACTTCTGAATATGCCTTAACTGGTTCAATTATTTCTCAAGATAGATATGCCATTGAATTAGCTACTTGGAAATTAAGAAATGCAGCAGGTAACTTCTATATCAATGATAAACCAACAGGCGCAGTGGTTGGTCAGCAGCCTTTTGGCGGTGCACGTGCCAGTGGTACTAATGATAAAGCGGGTGCAATGGTTAATTTGTTGCGTTGGGTAAGTATGCGCACGATTAAAGAAACTTTTGTACCACCTGTAAAATACACGTACGATTTTATGAAGGAGGCTTGATCCTAATGGATCAGCTATACATGCAACGTTGCCTAAATTTAGCCCGCTTGGGCGCCGGCAACGTTGCTCCTAACCCCATGGTTGGGGCTGTAATTGTGTATCAAAATCAAATTATTGGAGAAGGTTGGCATCAAAAACTTGGGCAAGCCCATGCAGAGGTAAATGCCTTTGCGGCGGTTTCAGAGGCCAATAAGCATTTGCTTAAACAAGCCACTTTATATGTAAACCTAGAGCCTTGCTCTCACTTTGGTAAAACCCCACCTTGTGCTGATTTAATTATTTCAAGCGGCATTGCAAAAGTGGTGGTGGGTATGCTTGATCCAAATCCTTTAGTGGCTGGAAGTGGTATTGAAAAGCTTGAACAAGCAGGTATTGAAGTGGTATGTGGTGTTTTGCAAGAGGAATGCCTTGCCTTAAACAAAAGATTTATTAAAGGGATTACCCAACATAAACCATATGTTATCCTAAAATGGGCCCAAAGCAGCAATGGCTATCTTTCGCCTGATGCCACAAAATTGTCGGCAGCGGAATTTGAGCAGCAGCGACATATTACCGGAAAATGGGTTCAGAAATTAGTACATAAATGGCGCACGCAAGAAGATGCCATTATGGTGGCAACTAATACTGCACTCACCGATAATCCGGCTTTAAACAACCGGGCGTGGGAGGGAAGGAGTCCGGCACGCATTGTTCTTGATAAATCCCTACGCTTGCCAAATACCTTAAAACTATTTGATGGTTCGCAAAAAACTTTTGTGCTCAATGCCTTACAAAATAGCTCTACCGATAACTTAATTTACCTTAAGCTAAACTTTGACGGCGATTGGTTTACCGAAGCCTTAGAAAAATTATATGCACACGGTATTTATAGTATTGTGGTAGAAGGTGGCGCACAATTATTAACTCACCTCATTGAAAATAATTTGTGGGATGAAGCCATTGTGTTTTATTCAAAAAGTCATTTGCCTAATGGCATTAAAGCCCCACAGATTACAGGAAGTTTGGTGTTTCAAGAAGCCTTAGGGCAGGTTTCTTTGTTTCAATATTTGCGTGCATGAGCGATTATATTATGGTGCCCGCAGCGGCCGCAGAAGGGATTTTTAAAGACCGGGGCAGTAAATTTATAGGCTATATTTTCAGGGTTGAAGCGGAAGTCAATGCAAAAGAGTTGGTTCAAACCGTTAAAAAACAACATCCTGCCGCCGTGCATTGGTGCTGGGCATTTGTAGGTGGTTTTGAAGGTGAGTTAAGAAAAAGTACAGACGACCGTGAGCCTTCTGGATCAGCAGGTAAACCCATTTTAAATGCGATACTAAAGGCTGGTTTGACCCAAACCTTAATTGTGGTGGTGCGTTATTTTGGCGGAAAATTACTGGGTGTACCTGGTCTTATTAATGCATACAGTGAGGCTGCTTCTGAAGCCATACTTGCCGCAGGCGCGGCAAAGCTGGTGTTGCAAGTTCCCTTGTTTGTGGCATGTGATTATGAGCAACAACATCAAGTGATTAGAATTGCAAAACAAATGCAATTAAAAGTTTATCCAGACGTGTATGAATTAAGTGCTGGAATTTGCATTGAAATGCCTCCATTAAAAATAATTGAGGTGAAAAAGCAACTAATTGAGGCTAGATTTGACACTTTTCATTTAAAAGATATTAAATTGTATCCATGTTAAAACGCATACATCTGTTTGTTTTTTTGATGGCATTTTTTGCCCAATCTGGTTTTTCGCAATCCATAGAAAATCCAATGCCGCTGGCCCAAGCAGAGGCATATTTGTTAGCTGAGTATCCTTGGTTAAAGGAAAATCAAAATGGAATTATATTAAGCCATATGCGCCAAAGTGCAATTGGATATCATTTTCTATTTACACAAACCCATGCTGGTATTCCAGTGTTTCAGGCAAGCGCCAAGGTAAATTTATCTGTTTCTCATACCTTGTTGTCTGTATTTTCTGATTTTATCGCCATTCAAAAATATCCAACTCAATTGCACACCCAAGTGGATCCTAAGCTCCAAAGGGTATGGCATATAAAGGAGGGTAAACTTGAGCCTGCTTATACGCAAATGGTAAAAAATGCCAAAAACGAATGGGAAGAGCAATTGCTCGACCAGAATTTGGGTTTGGTTCAAACCATAAAACGCTCTTTAAATGCTAGAAAAGACACCTTGGTTCAAGCCAAAGTTTTTAACCCTGATCCACTAACGTCTGCCCAAAAATCCTACGGAGAAGGTGGTCAATGGAAAAATTATAACGGCGCGGATAGCCCAGAGTTAAATGCGCAGCGTGTACTTAAAGCAATGAAGTTGAGGTTTGAAAATGATACCTTTTTTGCAGAAAACCCTTTTGCAATTATGTTAGATTTAGAAACACCTACCCAAAATGTTTTTGTTTCTAAAGTTCCTAATTTTGATTTTACACGTAATACCTCTCAGTTTAGGGAGTTTAATTGCTTATACCATATTGAAAACTATAGAAACTATTTAACTTCTATTGGATTGCCCCTCACAGGCATGTTTCAGCTAGAAGTAGACCCTACCGCCTACCAAGGTTTTGATCAATCTAGGTTTGATTATGCTGGTTTAAAGCCAGGTTTATATTTTGGAACTGGTGGCGTGCCTGATGCAGAAGATGCAGACGTAATTGTACATGAATATACCCATGCCATCAATTATTTTATTGCACCTAATACCACTATTGGTAACCAACGTTTGGCCATTGAAGAGGCAAATTGTGATGTGATGGCCTGCTTTTATTCAAAGGATATTAGCGCATTTAATTGGCGTCAGATTTTTAACTGGGATGGCCATAACGAATATTGGGAGGGAAGAGATGGAGACACTAAGTCTAAATACCCAGAAGATTTATCGAGTGATTTTTATTCCTCTTCTTTAATTTGGAGCAGTATGCTCAATGATATTGGGGTAGATATTGGTCGCGAAGCACTCACCAAAATATTATTGAATTCAATTTATAGTTACAGCAATAATATAACCATGCAACAGGCCGCTAATTTGTTTCTTCAAGCCGATAGTTTGGTCTACGGAAGAAAGCACTTTGGTGCCATTAAAAACAGAATGATTGAGCGAGGTTTTGATGTGAGCTTGGGTATAAAAGAATTAACAGGTGAGTCGGGATTTTTTAAGATGATAAATTCTGAAGGATTTGCATATGGAAAAGAGCCGCTAGAATTGCTTAGCAAAAGTAAAAGCAAATGGCAAGTAATAGTTTATACCATGGACGGAAAAGAGGTGCTTACCAAACAAACAGAAGACAGTTCAATTAAAATTGACGTACAAGAATTGCCAACAGGTTCTTATGTATTGCATATCAGTAACCAAGATTATCGTGCTTATGCAAGGGTAATACGCTATTAATCTTCTTTGATTAAAGCGGCTTCATGCTTTTTATTGGCCAACTGACCACAAGCGGCATCAATGTCTTTTCCTCTGCTTCTTCTTACTTTGGCAACCACGCCATTTTTTTCCAAGTATTGACAAAATTTATCAATCTTTTGGGAGTCTGCTTTTTCAAATTGCCCATCGCCTGTAGGGTTGTATTCAATTATATTAACTTTACTGGGCACCAGTTTGCAGAATTGCAATAACTCTTTGGCATCTTCTAAACTTTCGTTAAAATCTTTAAAGGCAATGTATTCAAAGGTTACACGCTTTTTAGTTTTCTTATAAAAGTATTGCAAGGCTTCACCTACCGCTTTTAAATTATTGCTTTCATTAATGGGCATTATCATATTACGTTTGGTATCATTGGCCGCATGTAAACTTAAGGCTAGGTTGAACCGAACATTATCGTCAGCTAGTTTTTTTATCATTTTCGCAATCCCGGCAGTAGAGACGGTAATGCGCTCAGCACTCATCCCTAAACCTTCTGGCGAAGTGATTTTTTCTATGCCCTTTAATACATTCGCATAATTAAGCAGGGGCTCACCCATTCCCATAAACACAATATTGGTTAAAGGATTTTGGTAATGATGTTGTGCCCAATTTCTAATATGCACCACTTGGTCGTAAATTTCATCTGGCGAAAGATTACGTTCTCTCTCTAATTTGCCTGTGGCGCAAAATCTGCAAGTAAGGCTGCAACCTACTTGAGAAGAAACACAAGCCGTCATTCTATCATCTGCGGGAATAAGCACCCCTTCTACCAATTTGTTATCGTAAAGCTTGAACCCACTTTTGATGGTGCCGTCATTGCTTACTTGTTTGTCTACCACCTCAACTGCATGAATAGCATAATTGGCTTCTAGCCAATTTCTGGTTTCTAGGTTAAGGTTGCTCATTTGCTCAAAGCTTAGTGCACTCTTTTTCCATAACCATTCATACACTTGTTGTCCCCTAAAGGCTTTATCACCTTTAGCTACAAAGGCAGTTTTTAACTGGTCTAAGGTTAAACTTCTAATATCTGTTTTTTGCAGCTCCATTGCCGCAAAGATAGAAATATTGGCTTGTGGTTTAATTTTTTTATATCCTTACTTTACAATGCTCACTTTACGGGTTTCACTAAAGCCTTCATTGAATAGTTTTACAAGGTAATTGCCAGCATAAAGCGCTTCTACATCAAAATAGGCAATGGTTTGTCCCTTTAGTATCTTAGTTTCCATGATTAATTTACCTTGCATGTCATATAATGCTGCATTGATATCTTGACTCACTAATCCCATTACTTGTATGGCAATTAAATCTGAGCTTGGATTTGGAAATACATTAATAACAGTTTGGCTTAACTTACTTTCATTTAACGCGGTGGCTGGCACGTAAGTTTGGGTTGTTTCTGTTACGCTAGTAACTTTGGCAACTACTTTATTTCCATAATAGGTTGGTCCAATAATATAAGGGTATGTAGAGTTATGGAAGGCATCTACGGTGGCAAAATAACAATAGATTCCTTTTGGATATTCTGGTGTTACACAAAATCTACCATTATGAATATCTAAATAACTTTCATCTCCTGTATTGCTCACAAATTCGTAGTCTTCTCTAAAATATCCAATTGGGTAAGTTGCACTTACTGCAGGGCCATCGCTTACATCGATATTACCTGCATGATGGGTTCTTACGGTAATATTTCTTAATTGATAGCTAGATTTCATCCGCACTATCCCTCCTGTTCCATCTGCTTTTGCAAAACCATAAGCGCCATAAACTGGAAAACCATCGTAAGCAAAACCAATTAAAGGTGAATGTTGCGCAGGATTAATTGCGTATAATCCATCTGCATCATATAAATTACAAATGGTTGAAAGCACTTTTAAATCTAAATCAAAGGCGCTTGGGTTTTGATGATGATGATAATTGGTGCCAGCTGGATGCCCTTTTGCGCAGTCAAATCCAGCACGCTCAGCAACAATTGCATCTCTGTTCCAACTTTGAACGGCAGTAGGGCCGCCTGGGCAAGGTGGATTTCCCGGACCCCCACAAAGTGCGTTGGTGCTAAGATTCCATGCCACGCCATCTCTATAATCAAACATGGCTACGCCATTAATAAATATCCCAATATTACCTGCATTGGTTGTTGTTAAAGTACCTGTATTTTGGGTAGGGAATAAAGGAAACTTGAAAATTGCATTTTGATTACCTGCATTATTAGTATTGCCATCACCTGTAAAAGGGCCTACTTTATAAGCTGGAATTCCTGTTGCGTTTACATACACAAAAGTGTCGGAATAACGCACCATTTGGCAATTTACCAAAATGTTATTGGCAATGGGGGTAGGATTTCCTGCCTTGTAATAAAAGCCAGTTTCTGTGTTGTTTTGAAGCCAACTGGTAATGGCCGGATTGGTTTGTGTGGCGCCTTTTAAGCTAATAAGCATTAAGAGGGCAAGGCTAAAGTTTTTTATCATTTTAAGCTTGGTTTGTTGTTGAGTTAGACGAGTTTAATCTTTGATTCCTTCGTTGGCTTCTAAAATTATTTTGGGGAATTGATGCCTTGGGTCAAACACAAACACCTTATCGTTTAAGGTTTGAAGAAAGGCAAGTAAATCTGATTTGTTATTTGAGGTTAAGGGAAACAACTTTTCATAATGCTTCAGTACTTCTCCTAATTTTTTAAAACGGCCATCATGCATATAAGGATAGGTATAGGTAAGGTTGCGCAAACTTGGAACCTTAAAAAGAAAACTGTCTGCAGCTAGTTGGCTAATTCTAACTTTTCCTACATCCTGGAGCAATGAGTCGGGAGCTAAGCCATTATTTGCAAATTCATAGGTAGAGAATAAGGGCGCTGGATGGCAAGTTTTGCAATATTGATTAAAAACGGCTAATCCCTTTTGTTCTTGTAGGCTAAACGTGTCTGTTCCTTGTATTACTTGATCAAATTTTGCATTGGCCGAAACTAGCGTGAGTTCAAATTGGGCAATGGCTTTAAGTAATTGTGCACTGCTTATCAAGGTATCACCAAAGGCTTGTTTAAAGGCGCTTTTGTAAAAGCTTGATTGCCTTAATTTGGTTAATACATCTGCTAAATTTTCTCCCATTTCTTTTGGATGGGTTATGGGTGCCAGCGATTGCACTTCGATGTGATTGATGGCTCCATCCCACATAAAAGATTTTTGCCAAGCAAGGTTAAACAAGGCTGGCGCATTTCGGTTTCCAATTTGGTCGTTAATGCCATGGCTCAAGGTATGGTCGGTATGCGCAAAAGCATTATAAGGTGAATGGCAAGAAGCGCAAGAAATACTATTGTCTTTAGATAAAATTGGGTCGTAAAATAAATACCTGCCCAATTGCACCTTTGCCATTTCTAATGGACGCTCTTTAAAATTAAAAGCTGGTTTTGGAAAATGCTGGGGTTGATGCCAAATTTTATCGGGCAATTTAGCCGCCAGAAAAACCATCAATATAAGTACCCCTAAAGTTAAGCCCCTTTTCATTTGGCTAAAATTTTAAAGGCATTGGCAAGTTGCTTGCTAAGTATGAGTGCTTCGGGCTTTGGACTCATCACCTGATTTTGTGGGAGTGCGAGGGCACTGCTTATCAAATTTGTTAAGTCAATGCCAATGCTTAGGGTGTCGGTTTGAACCAAACTCAGTTGCAGCTTTTGCAGCGTGTTGAATGGTTGTTTGTACCCACCTAAATGTAAAATCAGTTCTGTTTTTTGAGCTTCTTTTGAATAAAGCGTAGCTTCAATTTTTGCATGTATGTAACCACTTTGCCAAGTCCAGTACATTCCCAAGCTAGGGTCTAAGGCACCAGACAAAGCACCTGAAACGGTGGTGGCCGAATCTACACCTAGCTCAAAGCTAATTCTGTCAAATGTTTTTTTATTGGCTAACCCAATGAGTTGTGAAGTGCTTTCCTCGAAGTTAAGAAGGTAATGCGTTTCTGGGGCACTTGCCACTAAAACTTCCCCTTTAAAAAATTGAATGTGTCCTATGTAAAATTTTAAGGATTGAAAAGAAATGCTATCCTTAAGATAGGGGTAGGTTTGGCTTGGTTCAACCTGAAATTGATTAAAAATTGGTACAAACTTTATGTACAGACTGTCTTGCGCTTTTATTGAAGCACTGGTAAAGAGCAGCCATATACAAACTAGTTTTTTCATGGTTTAGGATGCTTGCCTGGATGGTTTGAAGGGAAGATTTTGAGAATTTCTTTGCTAAAGGCTTCATAACTGCTTAATTGCTCAGGCTTGCAGAGTTTTTTGATATCAATAAAATGTTTATAATGGATTTCCTCAACTTGTGCTTGAAGGTTGGCTATACCCGACAGGTAAATAGTTTTTAGGCTGTCATTTTCTGAATTTAACTGCTGGTATAAAGCCAGTTTTTGATTGCGAATGGCTTCGTTTTTTTCTCTAATTTGTTTCCTATGCTCATCAATTAATTCTTCGTAAGCACTTATTTGTTGTTCATCAAAATGTAGTTTTTCTATGACCAGTTTTTTGGGACCATCAGGGTTAAAGCCTCTATTCTTTGTAAGTTGAAACGCATAGTATACCACCAATAAATTGCTAAAGAATAAGGCAACAATAAGCACTTGTAGAAATTTTATTTTATTCATGGTACAAGTTGTTTTGTGTTTGACCCACCAATTCAACCATCGCTTTGTTTTTGCGCTGTGTATTGCTTTGATAAATAAAATATCCCTCCATGCATATAATTCCTATGAATAAACTAGCTGCAATGCCAACATAGGTAATTGATACTTTTTGAAAATTGACTTTTTGTTGATTGACTTTTTGCATTATTTTACCAGCAAGAGCAGCCGGAGGGTCTACCTTTTGAATGGTTTGTAATAATGCCAATGGATCGTTCATTGCTACTTTAGACGATTTATTTTTCATTTTCCTTCGTAGTATTTAAAATTTGATGGAGGTTTTTCTTTGCTCTTTGGAAAAGCGACTCAACCGCTTTGGTTCTTAGGTCCATTATTTCTGCTACTTCTTGTTGTTTGAGTTGCTCAATTTTTAGAAGCACCAATACCGTTTTTTGTTGGGCAGGAAGCTTATCAATTGCCTTTAAAACCCTTTGCAAGCCTTCCTTTTGCTCTAAAAGAATACCGGGGTGTTGACTGTTTTTTTGTAGAGAGTCGTTTGCTAGCGGGGCATCTGTAGAAATGCCAAAGAAAGTTTTAAAGAGCTTGAATTTTTTTGATTTTAAAAAATCTAATGAGGTATTGATGGTAATTCTATAAATCCAGGTTTTGAGTTGTGCATTTCCTTCAAACTGCTCAATTTTATCATAAACCTTTAAAAAAACATCTTGGGTAATTTCTTCTGCATCTGCCGGTATTTGCACATAGTTCAAGGCTAGGTTATAAACCTGCTTTTGATAACTAAGCACGATGTCTTTAAAATTGGCAGGACTCAAAAAATTGACAAATTAAGGTGTCAAATAAACAATAAAGGAATTGGATTAAGAAGTGTCTTGCTTTTAAAGGGTGCTCAACCATAGCTTAAACAGCGCTTGTATTTATTGTACTTTTGGTTGGACGATTATTTTTATCTGCAATTTTTTTAGTAATCTTGAGGAATGGTAATAATAGGCAATACCTTAATTTCAGAAGATATATTCGACCAAGAATTTATATGCAATTTGGCGGCTTGTAAAGGCGCTTGTTGTGTAGAAGGAGATTCTGGTGCACCTGTTACACTGGATGAAAAAGCAAAAATTGAAAGCGAATTAGAGAAAATAAAGCCTTATTTAACCAGCGCTTCCTTAGCAGCTATCGAAAAAACAGCTTCTTTTGAAAAAGACGAGGACAACGAATGGGTAACTACTTGTTTACCGAGTGGGGAGTGTAATTTTAGTTTTAGGAATGAGAGTGGGGTATTAAGTTGTGGTATCGAGCAAAGTTTTTTAGCGGGTGAATCTAAGATTAGAAAACCCATTTCATGTTATTTATACCCCATTCGGGTAAGTAAAGTAGGCGATTACGAAGCCTTAAACTACCACAAATGGGATATTTGCAGTGCCGCTTGTAGCTTAGGCAAACAAGAAAAAGTGGCGGTATACAAATTCTTAAAAGGGCCTTTAATTGATAGATTTGGGGAAGTTTGGTACCAAGAACTTTGCGAAGTAGCAGAGGCCTTTAAAAATTCTGGAATAGGGGAGTAGGGGGCAATTAAGGATTTTCATAGTGTAGCTTTTAAACCCTCAAAGGCTGAATTCATTCAATCTGTGTTTTAGATGAAATTATGGGCACTTGGCGCCTTACATAAGACAAATTTTGTCTTATGTATGACTTGCGGAGCCTTATTGATGATAAATTTTGCCTTATTGATGCCTCGCCGAGTCTTATTGATGACAAATTTTGTCTTATTTATGACTTGCGGAGTCTTATTGATGACAAATTTTGTCTTATTGATGACTTGCGGAGCCTTATTGATGACAAATTTTGCCTTATTGATGACTTGCGTAGTCTTATTGATGATAAATTTTGTCTTATTGATGACAAATTTTTTCTTATTGATGACTTGCGGAGCCTTATTGATGATAAATTTTGTCTTATTGATGACTTGCGGAGTCTTATGGAAGGCAAATTTTGCCTTATTGGTCGCCGAGCGAAGTTGAGGCGCTGTTTTTCTCCTATCTTTGGATATGATGCAAGTACTTAGCAATGCCCAAATTTTAGCCTGGGATGCTTATACCATTTCCCACGAACCCATACTTTCAATTGATTTAATGGAAAGGGCTTCTCATGCTTTTGTGCAGGAATTTATTAAGCTCCTTCTGCCACAAAAAGAATTACAACCACGCATTGGAGTTTTTTGTGGACAAGGCAATAATGGCGGAGATGGGCTGGCAATTGCCCGTTTGCTTCACCAACAAGGGGTTTCTGTGCAGGTAGTTTTATTAAAACTTAAATCTCAAGGTACCCCAGAACAAGAGATTAATTTAAAGCGTATACAAGAACTTTCCATTCCAATCATTTGGCTCGAAAATGAACAAACACTAAATTCAATACCCTATTTCGACTATATTATTGAGGCTCTTTTTGGCATTGGAATTAACAAACCTTTGCAAGGTTTAGCCCTTCAAACGCTTACTTATTTAAATTCACTTCCCGCTATAAAAGTTGCCGTAGATGTGCCAAGCCCGCAACTAAAAGTTGCCTTTACTTTTACGTTTGAAGTCTTAAAATATAGCCTGCTTTTTGCCGAAACTGGCGCCAATGCAGGTAAAGTAAAGGTAATCCCTATTGGCTTGCATCCAAGGTATTTAAGCACCTTGGAAAAGGGAGATTCATTTTTTAATACTTTTGAAACGCCCAATCATTCCATTAACAGTCAATTTGCTATGAAGTGGGAAAAGGGACATGCCTTGCTTATCGGCGGCTCTTTAGGCATGATAGGGGCAATTACCCTATCAAGTAAAGCTGCCCTAAGTTCTTTCTGTGGCATGGTGAGTGTATATGTGCCCAAGCATGCAAATAATATCATTCAAATTGGATTTCCGGAGGCTTTGGTTCAAACCGACCCACACGATAATATTATTACCTGTTTTCCTTCTACCAAAGCGTATAAAGCCATAGGCATCGGACCCGGTTTAGGCAGAGACCCTGAAACGCAAAATGCCTTGAAAGATTTTTTATTGCACTGTGATAAGCCTTTGCTTATAGATGCAGATGCTTTAAATCTTTTGGCTAATATATTTCAAGTTGAACCTAATTTTGTTTTACCCAATAACTGCATCCTAACACCCCACCAAAAAGAATTTGATAGGTTGTTTGGAACGTCTGAAAATGGGGTGGAGCGCTTACAAAAGCAAAGGGCATTTAGTAAAAAGTTAGGAATTGTTATTGTATTAAAGGGCGCTTATACTTCCATTTCTGATGCAAATGGTATTTGTTATTTTAATACCAATGGTCATCCTTTACTAGCCACAGCTGGCAGTGGCGATGTGCTAACTGGAATAATAACTGCATTATTGGCAAGTGGCGAAACGCCTATTATAGCGGCCAGAAAAGGTGTGTTTTTACATGCACAAGCAGCGCAACAATTAGCACAAAAAGGGCATAGGCAAATTATAGCAAGTACTCTTATTAGTGAGTTGGGCTTCCTTGCACCGATTCTGTAATGTACCCATTGCTTTCTTTTAAAAGTTCAAAGGGTTCATTGGCCAATATCAAACAGCCATCTAGGTCGGCATAATCTACACCTGCGCACAAGTTCCAAGCACTGTGAATGCCCAAGGTGGTTTCTACCATGCAGCCTACCATGGTTTTCATTTTTCTGCGCCTTGCCTCTTGCAAAATTCTGAGTCCGTTTAAATAACCTCCTGCCTTCATCAACTTCATATTTATGCCATGAAATTGTTTTTCCAAAGCACTCATATCGGGTTGATCCAATACACTTTCATCAGCCATCAGTAGAAAAGGAGAGTGTTTTTTTAAATATACATATTCTTCTTTAAGGTGCGCAGGCAAAGGCTGTTCAACAAATAATACAGGATACTTTTGTAGCTTAGGTAAAAATTGAATCAATGCTTCTACATCTTTCCAAGATTCATTGGCATCTATCATAACAGGTTTGTTGCTTACACTCGCTAATGCCTCAAGCATGTCTAAAGCTTGTGTCTCGTTTACCTTTATTTTTAAATGCTGAAATCTATCCAATTCGTAGGTCTCATAAAACTTAACTACATCTTCAGCCTCCATGATTGGTAAGGTATAACAGGTAGCTATTTTACTCGGTTTTTCAACCCCTAAAAATTCATGTAAGCTAATTTCATTTGCCTTGCAATACCAATGAATAAAAGCAGATTCTATCCCAAAACGCAAAGCATTTGGGAGATTATGCACATCCAAAAATTGCATTAGCTCTTTAAGCTCTTCTATGGGTATATTAACAGAAGATTTAAAGTTCTCAAAGGCTTTTAAAATGATTGTTGGATTTTCATTATACCTAACATTGGGAGCTACTTCTCCTTGACCAACAAATCCATTGTGCTCAAACTCTATGATAAAGTTCTCTTTAAATTCGCTGGCATTTCTAGATATCTTCCAGATATATTTTAATTCCAGGCGTAGTTGTTTTATGCGCCATTCCACTTGTGCAATGTATAAAACTAGTTTTAAATTATTGGTATATTTTTAAAAAATAGTCCGTATTTGTTGTAAGTTTAAGCTTGCTTTATTCTGTCAATGCTTACTTCTCTAGGGATTGTCAAATTATGTTCAATATGATCAAAGAGTATTTTTGCAAGCCAAGGTCCTCTAATTACACCCTTTGTGCCTAGTCCGTTTAATACATATAATCCATCCGCAAACTTAAGCTTTCCTATTACTGGGTTTCTATCTTTGGTGGTGGGTCTAACTCCAGCATCTTGGTTCAAAACGCTAAAGGGTAAATGGATTAATGCATTAATTTTTTGACACATTTCTTCTTTGCCATGGTCATTGGGAATGTCATTTATTTCATCCCATTCATAGGTGGCGCCTGCCCTAAATAAATGATTTCCCAACGGCACCAAATAAATTCCCTTTTTAACAATTCTATCTGCAGCCAAGCCCTCGCAATAAATGGTTAGTACTTGGCCCTTGCAAAGTTTAAAGGGCATTACTTCTTTTAAATAAGGATTTTGTAAGGCACCAATTCCTTCGGCAAATACTATCTTCTTGTAGCTTTCTTGTTGGTAGTTCCAGCCGGTTTCGGTTTGAACCAAATCTGAATAATCAAGGAAGTGTTGACGGTAAATGCCCTTTTCTTTCAAGTAAGCGGTATACGTATCAATCATTAAATTGGTGTTTAGCCAGCCGCTTCTTAGCATTTCAAAACTTCCATAGGGTGCTTGTAAATGCGTTGAGCCTTCCTTTCTATCAGAGAGGTATTGGTCAATTATCTCATTCCTATTTCGGCTTGCATAATCATTTGCATCTTTCACACTTCCAAAGGCAACTTCAACAGGCATTAAATGAAAGAAGTTCGACCCAAGCTTTTTTTCTAAGGCAGTTGCTGTGCTTATCAAAGCATCCATCATTTCGGGTGCTTTCCAAGCTAATTTGCTTAATTGTCCGCCCAATGGCCCAAACATCCCAGCGGCTATTTTACTAGCTGCTTTAGGTTCAAACCCATTTATAAGGCAGAAACTTTTACCTGCTTCTTCTAATTCATGCGCAAAAAATAATCCGGCTAAACCGCCACCAATAATCAAATAGTCTTTTTGCATACTTAATTTTTTAAGGCCCTTAACATGTGACGCTTGTAAGGAGGGCCTTCCAATTTCTCTACTTCAAATCCTGCTGCCATTAAATTTCTTCTCACATCTCCCTTGGCCGAGTAAGTTACCAATACGCTTGCTGGCTTCATGGCTTCATATAATTTTTTAAAAATCGCAGCTGTCCATAATTCCGGCTGCTTGTCGGGCGCAAAGGCATCAAAATACACAAGGTCTATGCTATTGGCCTCTAACTGCAAAGTACATAGGTCGGCTTGTTGTTTTAAAAGCTTGAAATTAGCGGCAATGGCTAGATTTTGTTCCCAGGTTAATTGATGCATTTGAGTATAATTGTGTATTATCTCATCTGTGCAATTAGCCATATAATTAAGCTGCTTCACCAATGCAAAATCTAAAGGAAATGTTTCTACTGCATGATAGTTTATTACTTGCGGGCTTGCTTGATGTTGAAGGGTAAGAATGGCATTGAGTCCGGTGCCAAAACCCATTTCAAAAATAGTAATCTCTTGCTTTGCCTTGATAGCGTCACTTTGCAATCCTTTTTCAATAAACACGTGCATACTTTCTGCTATCGCGCCATGTCTGGAGTGATAGGTTTCATTTAGGTTTTGGTTCAACAAAGTTTTTGAGCCATCTGTATTGCTGTAAATTTCTATCATTGCCTATGGGTTTAAAACAAATTCACCAAAATTGTTATTAATATTAATTGTAAGGCACAAAAATAATTGAATATTGCGAGTATGCGTGGTCACCTTTTTACTAAATTTACGCCTCGCCCAAACAGCGGAGACGATTTTCAAAGATTGTTAGATTTATTTCTACAATTAATGCAATATACCAATGGTGAGGTTGCTGAGACTTTAGATTGGATGAACCAATTGGATAATCAGCATAAACTTACCAATGATGCTTATGGCATGGGTAATTTTATACAAGACCTTAAAGACAAAGGCTTCTTGCAAGAAAATCCTGCGGATGGCACTTTAAATCCCACCTCCAAAACCAACCAAACCATTCGCAAGCAAAGTTTAGAGGAGGTTTTTGGGAAGATTAAAAAGGGCAATAAAGGCAATCACCGCAGCAACAAAACCGGACAAGGAGATGAAAGCAATAGTGATTCTCGTAGGTACAGTTTTGGAGATTCAATAGACCAAATTAATATTACAGCCAGTTTGCATAATGCCCAAGTAAACCATGGCATAGATAATTTTAGACTTACAGAAGATGACCTTGAAATTCAAGAGAAAGACTTCAAAGCACAAACTTCTACCGTATTAATGATTGACATAAGCCATAGCATGATTTTGTATGGCGAAGACCGCATAACACCTGCAAAGAAAGTAGCTATGGCTTTGGCAGAACTTATTAAAACGCGTTATCCAAAAGATACCTTAGATATTTTGGTTTTTGGCAATGATGCTTGGCCTATTGAAGTGAAAGATTTGCCGTACTTGCAAGTGGGGCCATATCATACCAATACGTATGCAGGTTTAGAGTTGGCCTTAGAGATGTTGCGCAAACGCAAGAATGCAAACAAGCAAATCTTTATGATAACAGATGGCAAACCCACTTGCTTAAAAGAGGGGAATGGTTATTATCAAAACAGCTTTGGATTGGATAGGAAAGTAATTAATAAAACCTTGACGATGGCGGCGCAAGCGCGCCGCCTTAATATTCCCATCACCACGTTTATGATTGCCAGCGACCCATATCTGCAGCAGTTTGTGCAAGAATTTACACGTATTAATAATGGCAAGGCCTATTATAGTTCATTGAAAGGTTTAGGCGAATTTATTTTTGAAGATTTTGAAAAAAACAGACGCAAAAATGTCCGGTAGAAACGCACAATTGTGCGTTTCTACCGGACATTTTTGCGTTTTCATGGTTAGGTTTTTGGGTTGGTTTTGATTGAAATTGCTTGGCTATTCCTTTAAGAATTTACAAATATATTTTTGTCCATTGTTGTCAATTTCGATATAATATAATCCGGCTGTTAAAGTTCCTACATCAATTCCTTCGGCTGTTAAAATAACTTGGGTGTAAACAGTTTGACCCAATACATTATAGATACTAATCAATGCTTTTTCTTTCATCCAATCTTCAATGCTTATATAACAAATATCTTTAACAGGATTAGGGTAAACCAACATGTTTTTAGACGAATTGGTTTCATTTAATGAAACAGTATTTACTGCCATGGCTATAGCCCTAGTAGCCGTAACTTTTCCAAAACCCCAAAGCGTACTGCCTGTTTCACCAATTACTCCGGTTCGGTTGTCTTGTCTTGCTGTGGCCTTTAATATTTCCATAATTTGCTTTGGAGTTAAACTTGGATTGGCTTCTAACATTAAAGCCACCACACCCGCCGCAGCTGGCGATGCCATTGAGGTGCCCGAGAAAGAGGCAAAATGATAGGTTCTGCCATTAAAATTAGTATTGGCAACCGAAGTAAAACTTTCTGTGGTAAATGAATTGATAGACGAAATGATATTTGAACCAGGTGCCGAAATATTCGGTTTGGTTCTTTCATCATAAGTAGGGCCTTTAGAAGAAAACGTTGAGCGATTACCAGGATTCAAATTTCCATTACCTAAAACCGTTTCAGAAATATGCGAAGCAACCGCAATGGCGCTGTTAGCACAGGCAGGTTCGCCAATTCCATAATTGGCATCTGAAGGCCAAGAAATTGGTCCAAAAGGAGTGAAAGCCAAGCCCCAATTACCAACCCCATTGCTAAGTTCTACCAAATTCCAATAATGGACAGTACCACCACCAGATGCACCAGAAACCATTACAATCGTTAAATTAGTATTGGTATTTTTAATGCGCATTCTTATGTACGGCCTTCCATTTAATGGATGAGATTTTTCAACCGTAAAATTGTACACTATGGTATCAATTCCAAACACCAGTAAAGAATCATGATAGCCAGAAAATAGCTCAGTATCAAAAACCTTTGAGCTTCCAATTTTAACATTGGCGGCATTGTATATTTCAAAGCCAGCGCCAAAAGCTTTGCCAACTTCACCCCACATGCTAATGCTTTGTCCCCACATTTTCGGATGGGCTGCATAGCTGTAAAAGTTAATTTTGGAACGCAAGCTATCGCCTGGATGGGTATATTTTATATGGAAATTTACATTGCCATTGTTGCCGCCTGAGGTAACAAAAACAACGCCTTGTTTGCTCATATCATCAATCACTTGGCTAAGTAAAGACTTGCCATCCATGGTGCCAATATAATATAAGCCCCAACTCATATTGATGACCAATCTCTTTTTATCCTTGTCTGCAATTTGCTTCATCCAAGTAAAGGCATCAATGGCTGCACCCGCATCTAATTGTATGGAGTTAAACAAATACTCAGCTTCAAAAGCAACCCCTCTATACCCAATGCCAGCCCCGCTTCCACCCGCTATTCCAGCAACATGGCTGCCGTGGGTGGCATAACCATAATACGTTCCAGCCGTGTCTGATTGGGCAGCAGCCAAGGCTAAGGGTGTTTCATAGGTTACCCCATAATTAAAACCTTGTGGCTTATTACCACTTATTTTAAAATGGTCCCATGCAGCACGAATCCTAGTTTGGCTAAGTGTGGTATCCATAAACATAGGATGGGTATAATCAAAACCCCAGTCGGTTATACCAATTAACACATTTTTACCCGTATATGATTTTGGGAGGTTAATTCCTTTCCAAACACTGTCTGCGCGCGTATCGGCTGCTAGTTTTTGGTTGTCTGCTTGCAGGCGTTGGGCAATTTCAAAATAAACATCATTAAGTTGTTTTAACTTGGATAAGTTTTTAAGAGGAACTTTAATTGTTAGAATATTTCCTATTGGTTTGCCAAAATAAAAATCCTGTGAATACTTAGAATAATTGAAGTTTGGTTCAAACCGAATAATGCCAGATAAACAATACATACCGTCTACCTTGTAAATAGGCAAATGGCCTAAATTTGCTTCTATTAATTGAGGGCTAATGATTTGTTCTTCGCAAAGAGAAATGGCTCGGTTCAACTCAAATTGGGTGCTAGCGCTCATGCTCGGTTGCGCTATAGCAGTGATAGTAAATAAAATAAAAATAATACTAAGTAGTTTTTTCATGCTTTAAATCAGACGGTTTGCGGTGTATGACTACAATTATACTTTATTTTAAACTTAATTTGAGATGCGATGTTTGAAGAGATAAGAAGATAATAATGAAACCAACTATCAAAACCCTAGGCGAACTTAAACTGGCTAATTATCAAAGTAAATCGGTGAAGCAAGAAATGCGCGATAACTTGATTACTTTCCTTAAGGCCAAAAAAAATCCTTTTCCTGGTATTCAAGGTTATGAAGAGACTGTAATTCCACAATTACAAACAGCTTTGCTTTCTGAGCATAATATAATTTTCTTAGGATTAAGAGGACAAGCTAAAACAAGGATGGCGCGCTTAATGCTAAATTTATTGGATGAATACATGCCCATAGTTGCTGGCAGTGAAATAAATGATGATCCTTTACAGCCTTTAAGTAGGTTTGCCATAGATTTAATTGCCGAAAAGGGAGACGATACAGGCATTGAATGGATTCACAGAAGTGAGCGTTATACCGAAAAATTAGCTACACCAGATGTTTCGGTTGCCGATTTAATTGGCGATGTTGACCCTATTAAAGCGGCAACCTTAAAGCTTCCTTATAACGACGAAAGAGTGATTCATTTTGGGTTGATTCCAAGGAGTCACCGTTGCATTTTTGTGATCAATGAATTACCCGATTTGCAAGCTAGAATTCAGGTTTCTTTGTTCAACATCCTTCAAGAAGGAGATTTGCAAATACGCGGGTTTAAATTGAGATTTCCATTGGATGTGCAATTTGTATTTACAGCAAATCCAGAAGATTATACCAACCGAGGAAGCATTGTAACCCCATTAAAAGACCGCATCGATAGTCAAATATTAACGCATTATCCAAAGACGATTGAATTAGCAAAATCAATCACCACACAAGAAGCACATGTGAAAGTTGCGCAGCAAAAGGCCATTTATGTGAGTCCATTATTGCTTGATTTAATTGAGCAAATTGCAATGGAAGCACGTGGAAGTGATTTGGTAGATCAAAAAAGTGGGGTGTCTGCACGTTTAACCATTAGTGCCTTAGAAAATCTATACAGTGCGGCAGAAAGAAGAATGTTATTGCAAGGTGCAAAGAAAACACAGGCGCGCATTGCTGATTTATTTAGTGTTTTGCCAAGCATTACCGGTAAAGTTGAGTTGGTTTATGAAGGCGAATTAGAAGGCGCAGTAAATGTTGCCCAAATGCTCATTGGTAAAGCGCTTAGAACTATGTTTGCAGGCAAATTCCCTAATCCAGAAAAAGCAAAAAAATCTAAACAAGGAAATGCGTATGCCACTATCCTTAATTGGTTTAATGATGGGTATAATGTTGAGTTAATGTCTCAACTTGATGATTTGGCCTATCAAAACGCGCTTTTGACAGTTGAAGGTTTGGGAGAATTTATCAAAGAGAAATACCCAAAAGAACCGGAAGCTGAAAAAGTATTGCTTATGGAGTTAGTATTGCATGGCTTAGCAGAGTTTAGTCAACTCAGCAGACACAACCTTTCTAAGGGCATCGCCTTTAAAGATTTAATGTCGGCTATGTTTAACAAAGATGAAGAGTAAGTTTGCTTAGGTATTTGAATGCAAACCAACCAAATTTCCTTCGGTGTCTATGAAAAATGCCATGAAGCCATTTTCAGGTCCAATGTCTGTTTTTGTTAAAGTTACTTGTTGGCCAGCCGCTTCAATTCTATCTAAAACCAATTGCAAATCAGGGTTAGCATTTAGGTAAATTACAGAACCTTCAGTGCTAGGTTTGTGACTAGAGCTTTTCACTAAAGCACCGTTAGATTTTGGCGGTTGAGGAGGGAACATTAACATTTCCATGCCCATCATTTCAACCAATTCCAATTTAATTTCAAAAATGGTTTCATAAAAGGCTTTTGCTCTGTTCACATCTGTGATTGGAATTTCGAACCAATTTAAAGCATTGGTTTCTGCACTAAGTTTTTGCATATGTTTAAGTTTTAAAGGTTTATTTTTTTAAATTGCAAATACAAGTAAGTAATTAGTTTTTATTTTCTTGTTACCATAGTATTATTTAATTATTCGGTTTGAACCAAACTTATAGAGTAGACTAGCAGATTACCTTATTATTTAGTAAATCGACCAATATTTCAAAAAAAAGATCCTAGAATTATGTTTTTTTAAATTTTTTTTAATATTTGTTTAAACTTTAAAAAATATAAATAGCGTATGAAAAAAATCTTACTTGTTAATTTATTTACTTTGACAATTTTATTACTAGCCAAAACTAGCAGTGCCACAGTGGGAAATTTTGAGGAGGGAGATTCGTCAAAGGTTATATTACCTAAATGGAAGTTTGGAGGCTATGTGGATGCATATTATGCTTTCTATTCTGATTCTATTGGTGCTGGAATTCCTCAGCAGTATGCAGGTGTTTCGCCAACCTCTAATGCCTTTTCATTGAATACCGCCCTATTAACTGGTGAATATGAATCGGATAATGTTAGAGCAACCTTAGGTTTTATGTATGGCGACTTACCTTTAAATTCATGGATTACTAATTACAATATGGTTCTTGAAGCCAATGCAGGTGTTAAATTATTTAAAAATTTTTGGGTAGATGCAGGTTTTTTTCAAAGTCATATTGGAGCTGAATGGGTGCTCCCTAAAGATAACCTTGTTAGTTCTTGGGCAGCGCTTTCTTATGCAGAGGCTGGTTATCAATCAGGAATATGTTTAAACTATATCCCATCAGAAAAACTAGAATTCAACCTTTATTTTATGAATGGTTATGGAATTTTCGAGGAAACAAATGATCAAAAATCTTTGGGTTTATTAGTTAACTACCAGTTAAATGATAATGTAGAACTTGTTTATAATAATTATTATGGAGATGATTCACCTGAAAGTGACTCACTACCACGTACTAGATTTTATAATAATATTATACTAAATTACTCAAAGGGAAAAAATAAAATTCAAGCTGCAATTGCACATGCTGTGCAAAGCAATGCTGATATTGAAACAGGCATGAAGGCTGGAAACATGTTTGGTGGATTAATAACCATCAAGCATCAATTAAAGGAAAAACTTGGAATTTACGGTCGTTGGGATATATATGATGATTCTCAAGGTTTCATGTCAGGTTCATTTTATGATTCTCAAAATAGATTAACGGGTGTAAAGCAATGGGGGGCTACAGCAGGGATAGAATTTAAACCCACAGAGTTCTCATTTTTGAGACTTGAAGGAAGAAGGATGCAGTTTGAGGACAATCAAAAAATATTTAAAACCAATAACGAATACACAAATATTCGGTTGGAACTGATGCTTAATCTTGGTATTTTATTGTAAAAAGCATGAAACATAAACTTATAACTTTATTAGCACTTTTCTTTTTTTCAGGGAGTCAACTTAGCGCAGCTACTCCTCCTTCAGATCCTCTTATAAAGGTAAAATATGGTGTTTATATTAAACGAATTTCACCGAATTTTAAAGACCAAACCTTTACTGCTGAATTTTTTTGGTGGATGATTTACAAAAATGATACAGCATTAACAGGTGTCTCAGATGAAGAAGTGATGAACTTTGAATATGTAAATGGTATTAATAATACACCTGGTACTATAGCAGGGGAAATTTTTGAAAGAAAAGATCTTTCACCTAACGAGCATTATTTCTGGGGTTTTCATCAAGGAGATTTTCATTTTAATCCTGATTACAGGAAATATCCTTTTGATGTTCAAGCCCTTGAAATAATTATTGAAAATTCAGTTCTAGAAGTCGACCAATTGGTGTTTGAGCCTGATACAGCGTCTTTTATTGCCTCTAAACAAGAAAAACCAAGATGGATGCTTTCGTTGGAAATGTTAAAAAACAAAAACTTGGGTTATAGATTTTTCAAAACTGATATTTTCTCAGGTTCTGAATCCTATCAAACTAATTTTGGAGACCCAACCATTCCCCCTGTCACAGACTACGGGAGAATAACCGTTGTAACCTATATCAACCGTTCTATCGCACCATTTTTTAGTAAATTGATTTTTCCTATCATCGTAATTCTTTTGCTGGTTTATTTCGTATTCTTCCTTCCTCCAGAAAAGATTGACATAGCTGCTGGACTTACAGTAACATCTTTATTAAGTTCTATAGCATTTCAATCTTCAATATCTGCTGGACTGCCAGAAATAGGTTATGTTATCTTTGTTGATAAGCTATTTTTTATATGTTATGGTTTAATAGTAATTTGTATGGGAGAATCTCTTGTTACTTATTTTATGGACCGAACTGGAATACCATCTATGGTGAAAAAAGCAAAACAAATTGACTTTTATTCTAGAATTGTTTTTCCAATTGTATTTATAGGTTTGGTTTTAATTGTACTTAGAACCTAGTTTCAATTCAATATTTATTTTTTTATTCTATTAAAAGGAAATAGAAAGAGATGTGGTAATAAAATAGTTGTCTTTAACTTGATTATTATCCTTAATAAATATCTGATCCTTACTATTTAATCCTCTTCCTTCGATTCTCCACATTACATTTTCTGTTTGTAAATAATCAAAGTTTACTGAATAAGCCAATGTTTTAAATCCATTTGGAGTGCCTGTTGCTATTATTACGCCTTTTTCATCATCGTAATATTCTCCTCTTGCAGCAAAACGTGTTTTTTCAGTTGGTTTAAATTGAACCATAAAAATAGGTGCAAACCATTTATAGTAAGCGCTTGTGTCTTTCTTAATCTGTTGAAAACCCATATCAAAACCTGCAATAATTCCTAACTTTTCTGTAATTTGAAATTGTCCATAAAAATTATTGAAATAACGCATTTGCTTCAAACTATCTGATTGTTCATTACCTGCATAGGTGCTCCAATTTAAAGTTATTTTTGAATTTGGCTTGTAGTTTAATTGTGTGCCTAAACTAGGAGTTTGATTTCCTGAAATTCGCTTAATGCGTTGCCAACCGTTCAAATAGAAGATATTTAAATTCAATTTTTCATTTTTTGAGATATAACTGACTTTAGCACCAGATTCATAGTAAGGAGAGTTTTCAGCTAAAAGACTTCTAGTTAAATTCCAACAATCCCTGCCAATGGCGCTTTCAAAGCCAATGTGAGAAGGCATAACCCCTGCATCTATCCAAATATTTTTATTTTTTGAGATTCTAACACCTATATTGGCTTCGTAAATATTTTTCAACAAACCTTGTTCACCTGCTAAGTTATACTGCGCATAGGTTCCAGCCATTAATGCAAAGTTTCCTCTTACTTTATCTGTATTATAAGTTGCTTTTAACATTCCAAAATTTAAATTAACCTCATTGTGTCTATTAAAGTTGTAAAAGAATGAAGGGCGTTCGTGGTTAGACGGGTTGTTAAAATCATAACTATAATAAGTTTCCAAATAACCTGAATATTTAAGTGGATTTTCTTTTGAAATATCTTGGGCTATTATGTTAAACTTTATTAATAAAAATGTTAGTATTAATATATTTTTCATATTTTTTTGATTTTAGCTCTATTAATTTTTATTGAGTTTTTCTCAATAATAATAAATATGGTAATAAGTTATATCGAAAATTTAGAAATGATTTTTTTTAGAAATGATTACTATCTCTGTTTTAGTTGTTTTAATGAGGATAAAAATGCAATTAACCTTTGCATAATTGAATCGAATATTGTTATATATAAAATTTTATTGAATATTGTTAACCCATGAAAACAAAAGAAGAAATAGTGAATGATTGGCTACCACGTTATACAGGTAGGCCATTAGAAGAGTTTGGTGAGTATATTCTATTAACTAATTTTATACAATATGTTGAACTTTTTGCTCAAAAGTATCAGGTAGAAGTTATGGGCAAAGACAAGCCTATGCAAACAGCTACCGCCGAAAACATAACTATCATTAATTTTGGAATGGGTAGTGCCATGGCGGCAACATGCATGGATTTATTGAGTGCAGTAAAACCCAAAGCGGCTTTATTTTTAGGTAAATGTGGGGGCTTGAAAAAGGTAACCAAAGTGGGAGACTTTATTTTACCTATTGCGGCCATAAGAGGGGAGGGAACCAGCAATGATTATATCATGAAAGAGATTCCAGCCTTGCCTTCATTTAGATTGCAAAAGGCAGTTTCTGCCTCAATTGTAAAGCATGATTTGGATTATTGGACAGGAACAGTTTATACCACCAATAGGCGTGTTTGGGAGCATGATGAACAGTTTAAAGATTACCTCAGAAAAACCCGTGCCATGGCAATTGACATGGAAACTGCTACTATTTTTATTGTTGGGTTTATCAATGAAATACCCAAAGGCGCCCTGCTTTTAGTGAGTGATAATCCAATGGTTCCGGAAGGGGTAAAAACGTCTAAGAGCGATTCGGCAGTTTCTGCAATGTATGTCCAAAAACATTTAGAAATTGGAATCGATTCGCTCATCGAACTGCGCGATAGTGGCGAATCTGTAAAGCATTTGAAGTTTGAGTAGTACTTAACAATCGATATTTTTCTGCTTTTCATCGACAATTTCTTTTCCTAGTTTTTCAAAAGCTATCTTTGCGTGGACATGGCAAAAAGTAGTTTTAATAGTAACGGAAACATAAAGTTGGAATCCGAAAAAGCAAAAATTAATAAAGAAAATTTAAAAGAGGCTTTTGCCTTATTTGCATACCTAAAGCCTTTTAGGGCTAAGTTTATATTGAGTTTAGTATTTATTGCCTTATCGGCACTTAGCACCATGATTTTCCCATTTCTTCTTGGGAAGATGATTGATGCGGCGGCGCCTGGCGCCGCCGCATCTGTGCCACAAGCACCCATTAACCCTTCTGCAATGCTAGGGCTCAACCTAAATACCCTCAATTGGAGTCTAAATACAATCCTTATTCTTATTTTTCTTCAACTCTCGGTTCAAACCGTATTCTCTTTTATGCGCATCTATTTGCTCACAGAGGTGGGCGAAAAATCTTTGGCTAATATTCGCACCGACCTATACGGAAAACTGCTTTCTATGCCCATGAGCTTTTATAGCGAACAAAGGGTGGGGGAGTTGAGTAACCGACTCAGTGCTGATTTATCGCAAATTCAAGATGCAATCTCTTTTACATTGGCCGAATTCCTAAGAGGAATTTTCACCCTCATCATTGGCCTCAGTTTCATCTTTTGGATCAATACCAAACTTGCTTTTGTGATGTTAGCCGTGGTGCCTTTAATCGCTGTGGTAGCCGTGGTTTTTGGGATGCGCATTCGTAAAATGTCTCGCAAGGCACAAGATCAATTAGCAGAAAGTGGAACCATAGTGCAAGAAACATTTCAAGGCATATCAATTGTAAAAGCATTTACAAGCGAAGCCTACGAAATGAGCAGGTACCGTAAAAGTATTTTTGGGGTGGTAGAAACTGCTATTACAAATGCCCGTTATAGAGGTGCCTTTGTGAGCTTCATGATTTTTTCTGTTTTTGGTTCTATCGCATTTGTGATGTGGTATGGCGCTGGGCTTATTAAAAGCGGTGAAATGAGCGCAGGGGATTTAACCATGTTCGTAATATTTTCTGCCTTTGTGGGCGGCACCTTTGCAGGCTTTGCAGATATGTTTTCGCAATTACAAAAAACACTCGGTGCCACCCAACGGGTAAGAGAATTACTAAGAAATGAGGGTGAAGCCGTAGAATTAACTTTTAATGATAAGGCGTTCCAAAGGCCAATTAAGGGAAGTGTTAGGTTTGAAAATGTTGCCTTCGCCTACCCTGGCAGACCCGATGTAGAAGTATTAAGAAACATTAATTTGAATGCAAATATTGGGGAGCAAATAGCCTTGGTTGGGCCAAGTGGAGCAGGTAAAAGTACCATTGCCTCTTTGTTGCTTAATTTCTATCAACCCCTCTCAGGTAATATTTATTATGATGAGATGAATAGCAAGGAGTTTGAGCTGAGCGAACTTAGAAAACAAATTGCTTTTGTGCCGCAAGATGTTATTTTGTTTGGGGGCAGCATCAAAGAAAATATTGCATATGGCAAACCAAATGCCAGTGAGCAAGAAATTATAAAGGCAGCCGAGCAAGCCAATGCCGCTGGGTTTATTGAGAATTTTCCAGAAGGGTATGAAACCATAGTTGGCGAAAGAGGTATCAAATTAAGTGGTGGCCAAAGACAACGAATCGCTATTGCAAGAGCGATTTTAAAAGATCCTGCCATTCTCATTTTAGATGAAGCTACCAGCTCTCTTGACAGTGAAAGCGAACAATTGGTGCAAGAAGCCCTTGAGAATTTAATGAAAGGCAGAACCAGTTTTGTAATTGCTCATCGCTTATCTACCGTTAGAAATGCCAATAAAATTGTGGTAATAGATAAAGGAACTGTTCAAGAACAAGGCACCCATGAGCAACTCATGCAGATGGAAAAAGGACTTTACAAGAAATTGGTGGATATGCAATTAGAGTGGAGTACCTTGCAAGTCTGATAATTACGTTGGTAATTGTTAGAAAAGTTTTTTCAATTGCTATTTTCGGATAAATTTGCCGACTACTCATTTTAAATTAATCTTACATGTCTGAATTTCAATTGGTGATGCCCAAAATGGGCGAAAGTATTGCAGAAGCAACCATTATACGCTGGACAAAGAACGAAGGCGACCAGATTGCAGTGGATGAAACTGTGCTAGAAATTGCTACCGATAAGGTAGATTCTGAAGTGCCATCACCAAAAGCAGGTGTATTGGTTAAGAAGTTATTTAAAGATGGTGATGTTGTTGCCGTAAATGCTCCAATTGCTATTATTGCTCTGTCTGGAACTTCTGCAGCCTCTGCACCAGCGCCAGTTAGTGCGCCAGCCCCAGTAGTTGAAACTGCTGCAAAAGTGGAAGCTACCATTCAAACAATTAAAGAGACTGTTTCTTCGGTAGGAGGCAATAGATTTTACTCTCCCCTAGTTTTAAATATTGCTAGGACAGAAAATATTAGTATGTCAGAACTTGAAACCATTCCTGGCACTGGTGCTGAAGGAAGGGTTACCAAAAAAGACATTCTAGACCATGTGCAAAATAGAGGAAATGCCCAACCTCAAACTGTTGCTGCTCCAGTTGCTCTACCTCAAACTGTTGCCACCCCAGTTGAACAACTTCAAACTGTTGCTGCCCCTGCAGCTAAACCAAGCCCTAGTGTTTCTGGTGGCGATGAAATAGTTGAAATGGACAGAATGCGCAAACTTATTGCAGATCACATGGTAATGAGTAAGCATACAAGTCCACATGTTACTAGCTTTGTAGAGGCTGATGTTACCAATATGGTGCTCTGGAGAGATAAAGCTAAAAAGGTGTATGAAAAAAGAGAAGGAGAGAAAATTACCTTCACACCAATGTTTATTGAGTGTGTGGTAAAAGCAATTAAAGATTACCCATTGATAAATGTTTCAATTGACGGTTATAATATCATCAAAAAGAAAAATATCAATGTGGGTATGGCAGCTGCTTTACCTAGTGGAAACCTTATTGTACCGGTAATTAAAAATGCCGATATGATGAACTTAGTGGGCTTAACCAAAATGGTTAATGACTTAGCAAATAGGGCAAGAAATAATAAGTTATCACCAGATGACATTCAGGGCGGAACATTTACCGTTACCAATGTTGGTGGTTTTGGAAATGTAATGGGAACACCAATTATCAATCAACCGCAAGTTGCAATTTTAGCAACAGGCGCTATAAAGAAAAAACCTGCAGTATTAGAAACACCAATGGGAGATGTAATTGCCATTAGACATATGATGTTTTTAAGCTTAAGTTATGATCACCGCGTAGTAGATGGTTCTTTAGGCGGCTCTTTCCTTCGCAGAATTGCCGATTATATGGAACAGTGGGATATGAACCGCGAAATTTAAAAGTGTTCAAAAGTTTTTGATAATCCAAGGAAGCGCCGTTGCAGTATTCTGCACGGCGCTTCGTATTTTTGCTTCCCGTAAGTACTATTACGGACAAATGACACCAAAATACATTTTTGTTACCGGCGGGGTAACCTCTTCATTAGGCAAAGGAATCATTGCCGCCTCACTCGCTAAACTGCTTCAAGCTAGGGGCTACACAGTAACTATTCAAAAACTAGATCCCTATATTAATATAGATCCAGGTACACTTAACCCATATGAACATGGCGAGTGCTATGTTACCGAAGATGGCGCCGAAACAGATTTGGACCTTGGCCATTATGAGCGTTTCTTAAATCATCCAACCTCACAAGCCAATAATGTTACCACTGGTAGAATTTACCAACATGTCATTAACCGCGAACGTGAAGGTGCCTTCCTTGGAAAAACAGTTCAGGTAATTCCGCACATCACAGATGAAATAAAACGCCGTATTAAGTTATTAGGTGAAACAGGCAAATACGAAATTGTAATTACAGAAATTGGGGGTACCGTTGGGGATATTGAATCCCTGCCATACATCGAATCGGTGCGTCAATTACTTTGGGAACTAAAAGATGAGGATGCGCTCGTTATTCACCTTACGCTTTTACCTTATTTAAGTTCAAGTAATGAGTTAAAAACAAAACCTACCCAACATAGTGTGAAACTATTGTTGGAAAGTGGTGTGCAGCCAGATATTTTGGTGTGCAGAACTGAACATGCCATTACCAAAGAAATGCGTAAGAAAATCGCATTATTCTGTAATGTAGATTCTAACTCGGTGATCGAAGCCCTCGACGTACCTACTATTTATGATGTGCCTTTAATGATGCTGAAAGAAAAGTTAGATAAAACTGTACTTTCAAAATTAAAACTATCTGCCAAGAATGAACCAGACTTAGAAAGTTGGAAAAACTTCTTAACACGCCATAAAAATCCCAAAAACGAAATTAGAATCGGTCTTATTGGTAAATATGTTGAATTACCAGATGCTTATAAGTCGATTATAGAAGCTTTTATCCATGCGGGTGCCAGCAATGAAGCACGCGTGCGCGTTCAATACATCCATAGCGAGTTAATTGCTGATGATAATGTAGCTCAAAAGTTGGGCGAGTTAGATGGAATTTTAGTGGCGCCTGGTTTTGGCGACCGGGGTATTGAAGGGAAAATTACAGCAATTAAATATGCACGCGAGAATAATGTTCCATTTTTTGGCATTTGTTTAGGCATGCAAATGGCTGTAATTGAATTTGCAAGAAATGTGATTGGCTGGAAAGATGCTCATAGCACAGAAATGAATAGTAAGACCAAACATCCTGTGATTGACATGATGTCGGATCAAAAGAATATAACCAAAAAGGGTGGTACCATGCGCCTAGGTTCTTATGTATGTGAGCTTACCAAAAACAGCTTGGCCTATAAAGCGTATGATAAATCGAAAGTGAATGAACGCCATCGCCACCGTTATGAGTTTAATGCAAAGTTTCAATCAGAGTTTGAATCCCGTGGCATGCAAATTACTGGCGTAAATCCAGAAACCAAATTGGCAGAAATTGTAGAGTTAAAAGACCATCCTTATTTTATAGGGGTACAATTTCACCCAGAGTACAAGAGCACTGTATTAAATCCTCATCCGCTTTTTGTTAGGTTTCTTAAAGCAGCTGTGGTATTTAGCCAGTCCGCTAAATAGGTTTCGGTTTGAACCAAACCTTTGATAAAAAAAAGAGGCGGCCGAAGGCCGCCTCTTTTTTTTATAATAAAATGTTATCTATTGTTCAGAAATTTTCTTGGCAATCTTTTCGCCAATTTTTCTGCCCCATGTTTCGCCAACTTTCATCGACTCTTGCATAATTGGCCCGGTGCTTTGTGCATACTTCTTACCAACTGGCGTATTGTAGAATTTAGTCATTTCCTGCAAATCGCTAATCGTTAAGTATTTCTCATAAACAGGTACCAATAATTCTGCTAAGTCTTCAATTGATGATTTTAACATTTCTGTTTCAGCTTCTTTCCAGAAATTTGCTGGTACATCCTTATAATTGTCTTTAAACATTGTCATCATTTGTTTGATGGCAGATTTGTAAGCCTCATCAGAGCCTGAAGCTGTAAACATTTCTAATAAGGCTTTCTTGTAGTCCTCTTTGGATTGTGCAATGCTAGTTTGGATATTTAAAAATAATCCAAAGGCTAAAAGGATAATTAATTTTTTCATGATTTTTATATGTAGTTGCATTATCGAAGAATTTTGGCAATTCTCAAAACATATTTATTTGAATTTGCTTAAACTCCAAACTGATTCAAATGATGGTCAAGGTGTTTATAAAACATATTATTCCATTCAGAAGCTTGCAATGCTCCAAATGAATGTGATTCCTTTCCCTCAAAATATTTTTCGCCTAGTTCAACCGTTTTTGAAATATGCTTTAGCAAGTTCGCTTTTTCGGTTTCAAAATTGCGCTCATCTTTAATGAGAAATGCAGGAGCAGTCTGACTTAGTTTCTTGTAAGGTTTCTCGTTTACCACGGTTTGTTTTACAAATAATTTTAAAAGCCCCTTTACCAAAAAATTAGGTACAGGATATTTGTTGGTAAATAACATATCATAGGTAACATTGCAATGGGCAAGCATTTGGGCAACATTCATAGTTCCCCATACTGGTGCTGTGTTTGGGGTAAGTTTATTAATTCTTTCTGTGAGTTGAGAAGAAACATCCTGACTAAAATAATTTGGAATAGACATAAGTTTATTTAAGGTTTTTGTGTGAGAGGAGGAATTTAGGTATTCTATTTTAAATTTAAATTAACATAAAATTACATTATTGAAAAACTGCTTTAACAGCATAATGATCAGATAATTGAAGTTGATTTGATCGCAAAGGCCTTAAGGTTTGATAGCCTACCTTTTTTAAGCCAAGATAAAATATAAAATCAATTTGTTTGAACGCACTGGAGTGGGATTTAAAGCCATTAAAGGTTCCCAATCCTAAGCTGTCTTTTTCCATTTGTGAGGCATCTAATAATGTTTTACTAAATCTTTGGATAGCTGGCTCGGCAGGTTCACTATTAAAGTCGCCCATTACAATAATTGGAAGACTTCTAATTTTTAAGTGTTGGTTAATTTTAGTTAGGATAAGATGCGATGATGAATCTCGTGCAATTTTACCCATATGATCGAAATGACTATTATAAACATAAAGGCATCTTCCTGTTTGTATAAACTCCAGTTTTGCCCAAGTACAAATTCTATTTAAGGCAGCATCCCAACCCTTTGAAGGTTTTTCTGGCGTTTCTGATAGCCAAAAGGTGCCACTTTCAATTATTTTATAATGTATAGTATCTACAAAAATAGGGGAGAATTCTCCTCCTTGTTTCCCATCATCTCGGCCCACTCCTAATACGCAATAATTAGATAATTGGGAAGATAAAAATTGTAATTGATTAAGCAATACTTCTTGAAAGCCAATTATTTGCGGGCTTTCTTTTTGTAAGAAATCAACCATTTCAAATTTCCTGTTTTCCCAATAATTTAAACTATCAGAAGCAGTGCTATACCTTATATTATAGCTTATCACTTCAAGGTTTTGCGCCTTATTTGGTTCAAACCAAAAACAAAGAGAAAATAAAAGGATAAGTTTTGCAGTTTTCATTTGCCCGAAATATACTATTTTCGCCGCTCACTTTAGAAAAAGAATGGATAGAAATTCCCTCATAGGATTAACGCTAATTTTCTTGATCCTCATTGGTTTTGCATACATAAACCAACCCTCACAAGCAGAAATGGATGCCTCAAAACGCCAACAGGATTCCTTAGCATTGGTGCGTTTTAAAAATGATAGCCTTATTTTGGCTACTCAAACCCAACAAGTTAAAACCCAAAATGCAACAGTTTCTGCAATAGACACCAATGCCATTGCAAATTCATTTGGTACTTTTGCCAGTTATGCGAGTGGCACAGACCAATTGTTTCACCTAGAAAATGACCAACTTAAAATTGGTATTTTGAATAAAGGTGGACGAATTGCTTATGTTCAATTAAAACAATATAAACGAGCCGACGGTTCGCCTCTTGTATTAACAGATGTAAAAGAAAGTGAATTTAGCTATGGTTTTGCCACCAAAGATGCCAAGGCAATTTCTACAAAAGATCTTTATTTTACGCCTGTAATTTCTGCCGACGGGAAAAAGTTAAGCATGCAAGTTAAACTATCAGAGAACCAAATGATAGAACATGTTTATGCTTTAAACGATAACCAAAACATGGTAGATCTTTCTATCAACTTAATTGGTATGAATGAAGTGATTGCAAGCAATAGTAATTACTTAGATTTAACATGGCGCCATAATGTGTTACAACAAGAAAAAACACATGATGCAGAAGAAAAAACCTCAACTGTTTATTACAGATATGCCAATGATGAACCAGATTATCTTAATGAAACCAAAGATGGTAAAGAAGAGCTTAAAACAGCTGTTAATTGGATTAGCTATAAGCAACAATATTTTAACAGTTCTCTAATTGCACCACAAAACTTTGAAAACGCAGTAGTTGAAAGCAAATTAGATGAGCGCAAGAAGTATGTAAAAATCCTTAGTTCAAGCATTGGATTAGCTTATAACCATGAGCCTAAAACTACCTTCCCAATGCAGTTTTATTTTGGGCCAAATTCTTATAAGGCACTTAAAAACTTAAATGTTGAGCTAGAAAATATTGTTCCAATGGGCTGGGGAATTTTTGGCTGGGTAAACAAAGCACTCACCGTTAATGTGTTTTACTTTTTAGGTCAGTATATTACCAATTTTGGTCTTATTATTTTATTGCTAACTGTAATTGTAAAAACTATCTTATTTCCATTGGTATATCGCTCTTATATGAGCTCTGCAAAGATGCGCGTATTAAAGCCTGAAATTGATGAGATAAAAGTGAAATACGGCAATGATATGGCCAAGCAACAGCAAGAAAATATGAAAATTTATCGCAAGGCTGGCGTAAATCCATTGGGCGGATGCGTGCCTGTATTGCTTCAAATGCCAATCTTAATTGCGATGTTCCAATTTTTCCCGAGTGCTTTTGATTTGCGTCAGAAAGCATTTTTATGGAGTGAGGATTTAAGTAGTTATGATAGTATTTTTAACCTTGGCTTTAGCATTCCTTTTTATGGTGACCATGTGAGTTTATTTACCATTCTCATGACAGTTTCTACAATTATTTATACCATTTACAATAACCAAATGACTGGGGTAACTGGGCAAATGAAAATTATAAGTTATATCATGCCAATTGCTTTCCTCGGTTTCTTTAATAATTATGCAAGTGGCTTAACTTATTATTATTTCTTATCTAACTTGTTTACCATTGGCCAGCAATTGTTAATTCGTGCTTTTGTGGATGAAAAAGCATTGCATGCCCAAATTCAGGAAAATAAAAAGAAACCTATAACCAAAAGTAAATTCCAGCAAAAATTAGAGGATATGGCACGCAAGCGTGGATATGATCCAGATAAACTTGGGAAGTAAAAACTAACCCAAAAAAGAAACCCGGTTGATAGCTAATCAACCGGGTTTTTTTTGTATCCAAGTAAAATGAAAATAATACTTTCTAATTGGCAGAAACTTTGCCAAACTTTTTTTCATCTTGCTTTAATATGTGCTATCAAATGATTATCAGTGAAAAAAAAACTTTATTGTGGTTTAGGTTCAAACCGAAACCTTGATTGTGTATATAATAATGGAATTATTTCGGGCAAAAAGGACAGCTATTTTAGACACTTATTCACTCAGTAGAACTTTCCATGCGTCTTGCGCCTTGCCTTCTTCTAATAGTTGATGGGCCAAACGCTGCAATAATTCTCTTTTTTCTATTTTAGAAATGTCTTGGGCTACAATATTCCCCAACTCTTTATGCATTCGTTGAAAAATAGCTATTGAATCCACATCTGGTAATTGCTCACAATTTGCCAATTGGCCTAGGTTATTTCCACTTAAGACTTTACTAAGTTTTATGTGCTCGGGTAAATGATTGAAACCAATGCCTAAATTTTTGGCAGGTTTAGGCACTTCAAACAAAGCTGCGCCACTTGCTCTCACATACCAATCGCTGCCCAAACGACCCACTAAATCTAATTGGTGCTGGTTTATTTGGCCATCTGCAGTTAAAACATCTGGAGAAATATGCATACAAACCATCTCTGCAATAATCAAGTTACCTGCACCGCCTTCAGTTCCTGTCTCTTGAATATCTACAATTTTGCATTCAATTTGTACCGGACTTTCCTTTACACGAAATGGTTTTACATGCAATGAGGGTAACATGGTAAATCCAGCTTTTTCAAATTCGTTAATCCCTTTCGGATACTCACAACTTGCCAAACTCATTTGTTGTACCATTGCATAATTTACCACATTAATGACCACTTCTTTAGTGGAATATGCATTTTCTAAGGTATGTTTTATGGTATTATCCCGCACTCTTCTAGCAGGAGAAAAGATAAAGCGGGTGGGGTTTGAACCAAAAATATTGAAAAAACTAAATGGACTCAAATTAGGATTGCCATCTGCATCAATGGTACTTGCAAAACAAATTGGCCTGGGGGCAATAGCAGTTAATAAGGTATTATGAAACGCTGCCAGTGGCATGTCTTTTGGGCCTATTGTTTTCATTTTAAGGTTCATCATATTATAAGAAGCTAATTAAAAAATAGTTTTTCTTTCCTTTTTGAACCAAAAGGTATTTTTGGTTTATTAGATGCGCTTCTGTTACCATCAAATTTTGATCTTCTATTTTATTTTTGTTTAAGGCCACGCCACCACCTTGAAGCATTTTGCGTGCCTCACTTTTGGAAGGAAATACAGTTGTTTTTTCTGCTAACAAATCAATAATTGTTAATCCAATTGCTAGTTCACTTTTTGTAAGTTGAAAGCTAGGAACGCCATCAAAAATTTCTAAAAAGGTAGATTCATCTAGTTGGGCCAAGGTTTCAGAAGTTCCTTGTCCGAATAATATTGCAGATGCTTCAATTGCTTGCGCATGGGCCTCGGCAGAATGTACACGAGTGGTAATGTCTTGCGCCAATGCCTTTTGTAAAATACGAGTATGTGGCTCTAATGCATGCGCCGCCTCTATACTTTCGATGGTTTCTTTGTTTAATAAAGTGAAAATTCGTATCCATGAAGCAGCATCTGCGTCACTGGCATTGAGCCAAAATTGATAAAATTTATATGGAGAAGTACGCATTGGGTCGAGCCAAATTGCGCCACTTTCGGTCTTGCCAAATTTAGTACCATCACTTTTTTTAATTAAATTGGTAGTTAAAGCAAAGGCTGTTCCTTGTCCCTTTCTTCTGATAAGTTCTGTGCCTGTTACAATATTGCCCCATTGGTCTGAGCCGCCCATTTGAACTTGACATTTTTCATTTTTCCATAAATGAAAAAAATCATAACCCTGAACTAATTGATAGGTAAATTCTGTAAAACTCATCCCTGTCTCACCTTCCAATCTCATTTTTACAGAATCTTTAGACATCATGTAGTTTATCGTTAAGTGCTTGCCTACGTCTCTAATAAAATCTAGGAAGCTAATATTTTTGAACCAATCATAGTTATTTACCAATTTGGCACCTTTATCGGTGTCGTCAAAATCTAAAAACTTTCTTAATTGTGTTTCTAAACATTTCACATTATGAAACAAAATATCTTCAGATAAAAGATTTCTTTCAGCAGATTTTCCAGATGGGTCGCCTACCATTCCAGTTGCACCACCCACTAAGGCAATGGGGCGGTGTCCTGCTTTTTGATAATGGATAAGCGTCATAATTTGAACCAAGTGACCAACGTGTAAACTATCAGCAGTGGGATCAAACCCAATATAACCGTTGGTAATTTCTTTATTTAATTGTTCCTCGGTTCCCGGCATCATGTCGTGCAACATGCCTCTCCATTTTAACTCTTCTACAAAATTGCTCATGCTGCGAAAATAGCAGTAATAATAAAGATTGCAAAGCGCCAAGCAAATGGAAATGAAGGTAGAATTTTATGATATTTTAAAGGAAGATAAATGGTATTTTAGAACTAATAATTCATTAGTTTACAAACTAATGACTCAAAATAATTAAAGATACCCATTTTTGGGTATTTTTAATTAACTTTTCAATAATACCTTTACATTTCTGTATGGGCAACTAAACGTTAAATCTTATGCTTAATCTATTTCATAGTGATATCAGTGATGAGAATTATAAAAGCAAATTAGAAACTTATTCTAAGGACGAGCTTTTAGCGTTTATCATTCAAATTAGGAAATTCAATACAGTAAAGGATTTCCAAAATAATTACCAAAACGAATTACATGAATTATTTGTAGAAATATTAGATACTTTTATAGATGTAAAATTAGAGGATGCTGACCATGAGTTAAATACCTCACTAAAAAAATTAGGAAACTTTTTTGGGGCAGCGAGAATTTTTATTTTTGACATTTCACCCGCTACGGGATTTGCTTCTATTTCATTTGAATGGTGCGCGGATGGCACTAAAAGTCAAATTAGTTTTTTAAAAAACGTACCATGTAGAAATTTTCCAGATTGGTATGCTGCCCATAAAAAGGGAGAGATTTACTATGTTCCTGAAATCAATGCCTTAGAAGATAGCAACCCAATTAAAAAAGGTTTTTCGAAAGAAGGTATTAATGGGTTATTTTCAGTTCCTTTAATGAATGATGGCGAACTTGTAGGGTTTGTTGGTGTTGATTTTACAAGGCAGTTTAACCCAGACCCTTTGGTGCAAGAAAAATTGCTATCTGCTTTTGGAAAAATGTTGGTTAACTTAAAAAACAGAATTTATGCAATCTCCGAGATTAAAGGCAGAGAGCACTTTTTGTCAGACCTTATCGAGAATTCAGGTTCAGTAACCTATCTTAAAAAATTAGATGGCACTTATGTTAGAGTAAATAAAACTTGGGAAGAGGCAACAGGACTTCTAAAGGAAGATGTTATTGGCAAAACAGACTTTGATTTATTTGAAACAGAAATTGCAAATCAATTTAGGAATAATGATTTATTGGTTATGCAAGGCAATCAAAAAATAACCAAAGAAGAGGTTTTGATTTCTGGGAATCAACAAAAACATTTTATTAGTGTTAAGTTTCCTTCTTATGATTCTAAAGGCTTGGTAAATGGTTTGACTGGAATAAGTACAGAAATTACTGAACTTAAAAGGGCTGAATCATTCTTACGTGAACAAGAAGCGCAACTCAATGCTATATTAAATAGTTCATTGGAAAGTATTTGGGCTATCAATAAAGATTTTGAAATTACCTTTGCAAATGATATTGTTTTTGAAGACTTTTTAAGGGCTTTTGGTAAAGAACTTACAAAAGGTTCTAATATAATAGATTTACTACCTGAACCTTTTCAAGATTATTGGAAGGAAAAATATAACAAAGTTTTATCAGGTACAATATTAGATTTCAATGAAAAAGTTATGGCCGAATCTGAGGTGTTTTATCTCAATATTCGAATGTTTCCTGTAATTGCGGATGAAGAGGTTTTAGGAGTAGCTGCATTTAGCAGGAATCTTACCAAACAAATTCTTGCTATTGAACAACGTGATGCACATTTTGATACAATTGAAAAGCAAAATCAAATATTAAGAGAAATTGCTTGGATGCAATCTCATATGGTTAGGGCTCCTTTAGCTCGTATCATGGGCCTAATTAATCTTCACAACGACAAAGACGGAGATGATTCTTTTTTTAGCAATGAGCAAATTCTTGAAACCATACAGGTTTCTGCTAAAGAATTGGATGAAATTATTCGGTCGATTTCAGAAAAAACCTATTTATCTGATCAACTTGGTGGGGAAGCAACCCAATAAAAATAAAATCTACTAAAATTGAGATTTGAGTTTTTTATGCTACTCTAGAGTGCTAAAATTCTGCTCGGTTCAGCTTTTTATTGTAAAGAATATTTAGGTAAATTAAAACTGCACTTATCAAGCTGCCCAATATAGTTGCAATTACGTCGTTTTTGTCAAATGGACGGTATGCGAAAATCTGAATGTACTCCCATAAAGTGAGACCTAAAATGGATAGTATAACCGAGGCAAGCATTCTTTTTTCTGGGTTAAGCTTAATCTTCTCAAAATAACCATTATTATAAATAAAGATGGCCATACTCATGCCTATACCTGCCAGAAAATTTGGCAAAACACCCAGCAGTTGTTTAAGTATCTCATCGTAATCTTTGCTATTTGGGCGAATAAAATTCTGCACCAAAATAGTAGTTATAAATGCTATGAATCCTATTGATTCTAAAGTTTGATAATTCTTACTTTTAAATAGCTTATACATGGTTTTAATTCATTTATTTTTAGTCCTACCAAATCCCCAATGGCTTTGCACCCATAAACAAATATCATAAAAAATAGCATTTAATTAAATTTAAAGATTCTCTATTAGGTTAATTTTCTTGATAAGCTCTTTGTTTACCAAATTACATTTATCTTTTAAACGCTAACATTCATAAATCCATAGAAAATGCGTTATTCGTAGAGAATTAAAATTTTTCTTAGTAAAGAAACCAGTTCATCAAATGATAAATTCGATTAAAGAGACATATGAGGATTTTACAGCTTACCTTAAAAGACCAATTGACCAGCAAGATCCTATACAAACAAGTAAGCAAAAAGTAATTAGACTTTTCTCTCTTTTGGCGATAGACATTCCAATCATGGGGGTTTTAATGGCCATTGTTTACGGCCTTGAAAAATTTGGGTTATTTAATACTGAAAATCACAAAATAGTGTTGCTTTTGCAACAATTATCCATTTGGTGGATAATACTTTTTGGAGTAGTGATAATGCCATTTATCGAGGAATTAGTTTTTCGTTTTTATCTCCGATTTAGGCAAAATTACTTGGCTCGTTTACTAATTCTTTTGGCTTCATTAATAGGTCATCAGAATAAAGTTATTGCCGAAACCCAATTGAAGAACTTTTGGATAAATAATTTTAGAAGCATTTTTTATTTTTCGGCTATAATATTTTCCATAGTTCATTTGTCAAACTTTGAATTTTCAATCAAGATATTACTTTTCTCTCCGATTTTATTAGCCCCGCAATTTATCATGGGACTTTTCTTAGGTTATTTGAGGGTTAGGTATAATCTAGTTTTAGGGTTTCTTATGCATGCAATTCATAATGCAATTTTTCTTATCATACCGATCATCTTCATGAGTGGTGCGGTTGAAAAACTCAATGTTAAAACAAATAGCTATTCCTTAAAAATTGAGGAACGTACCCTAAAGCAAATGAATGTTTCATCCACATTTGGCACCGACACAATAAATTTTAATGGAACAAGCCTTAAATCAATAATCGCCTATCTTCTTGAAAAAGATGAAAAACTAATTGATTTTAGCAGCAACCAAATGGCCGACAAAAGAATTAGCCTAGGTTTTAAAAAGTATAGTAAGAATAGTTCTGATGATAAAAAAACAATACTGAAACATCTATCCCAGGTTTACAATTTTAAACTTGAGAGCAATAAAACATTTCAATTAGTTTGGGAAATTGATTTGCAAGATTCTACTAAATTATTAAAACATAAATCCAATACACTTGGAAATTCAAGCATTACGAGCATGTCATCTGAAGAAATAAAAATAGAAAATGCAGACCTTGCCCAATTGGCAAAAGACCTTACCTCAAACTATAATAGGTTCATCACAAATGAAGCTGAAATTAATGGTAAATTTGATTTTACAATTCCTAAAAAGGATTATAATGAACTTGAAAACTTATTGCTTTCTCAATATGGACTTTCATTAAAAAGAAATGATAAAGAATTGGAATATACTTATATCAATTTTTTAAAAGCGGAATAATTGGCAAATTTGAACACAAAATATAAATTGGTGAAACAGCTCACCGCAAATGCATTAAACGTATAATATTGAATTTCCTCTCTCACTTCTACATCGACGAACAACCGCAAAAGAGTTCTGCCTACCATTTGGGTTTAATCCTGCCTGATATTAGCAGAACCTTTGTTAAAGGCCTAGGCAGACAGCAGGAGATGGAAATTGAGACTGCGTTTTTTATGGATTTAAATGAAGGGTGCAGCAAGCATTTGGCTGCCGATAAGCGTTTTCATGCTTCCAAATTTTTTGAAAATGGATCGGCAATGTGTTTAGAAATGGTAAAGCAATTACCCTTTCAGGAAACTATTAATCGAAAGTGGTTTATCGGGCATATTCTGTTTGAGATGCTCCTAGATCGTTTGTTGGTTCAACACGTACCTACAGTTGCACCTAGGTTTTACAACTATATGCGGCAAATTGAAGAAAGTAAATTGGCAGATTTTATGAACCACTACAATTGTACTGACACTGCAAGATTTCTCAGAAATTTTGAGCATTTTCGCAAAGTAGGTTATATTGCAAATTATCCAGATAATAACCTATTTGCTTATTCGTTAAGCAGGGTGTTAATGAGTGCTGGCTTGCCTTCTCTTAGTTTTGCAGATAAGCAAATTTTAATGGACGGTGTGCAAGAACTGGAATCCGGATTTTTTGCCAATAGGCAAGCAATGTTGTATGAATTGAAAAACGTTTTTGAATGAAAAATTATCTTTTGCTGGTAATAGTAGTGTTCGGTTTGAACCAAACGCAAACGCAAGCCCAAGCCTTAAAATACAGTAATGAATTTCTTAATATTGGAATTGGTGGCCGCGCAATGGCAATGGGAGGAGCGGTTATAGCAAGCGCTAATGATGTTTCAGGTACCTATTGGAATCCAGCATCTTTAATGCGCATGTCAGAAAATTTACAAATTAGTGCCATGCACAATGAACAATTTGCTGGAATTGCAAAACATGATTATGGTAGCATAGGTATTTCACTTTCAGAGAATGCTAAGTTGGCCTTTTCGCTTATAAGATTTGGTGTAGATGGAATTCCGAACACGCTTTACATTATGCAAGATGGGCAAATCAACTATTCTTTAATCAGAAGTTTTTCTGCAGTAGATTATGCCTTTGTTGGCTCTTATGCCAAAGAAACAAAAATCAAAGGTTTAAATATTGGTTTGAACGCAAAAGTAATTAGAAGGGTAGTTGGGGATTTTGGCGGTGCTTGGGGATTTGGGATTGATGCAGGTGCCACCTATGATATAAATAAATGGCAGTTTGCAGCCATGGCAAGAGATGTGAGTAGCACTTTTAATGCTTGGTCCTTTAACCTCTCAGAGGCAGATAAGCAGCAATTGTTGGCAGCCGGCAATGCTATTCCTGCTGGAGGTTTAGAAATTACATTACCTCGCTTCACTTTTGGCGCAGCAAGAAAGTTCTATTTTGCCAAAGAGAAATACTCTATTCTACCTGAGTTTAACCTCGATTTAACTACAGATGGACAACGAAATGTTTTAATTAGTAGTAGTATTATTAACTTAGATCCACGTATCGGAATTGAATTTGCCTACAATGATTTTGTTTTTATTAGAGGTGGGTACAGTACCTTACAAAAGGTTACAGATATTACTGGAAAACAAAATTTTAATGGCATGCCTAGTTTAGGAGTCGGCATAAAACTGAAATCTTTGTCCATTGATTATGCCTTAGGAAACGCATTTAACCAAGGACTCATTGGAATGAGTAATATTATTAGCCTAAAATACGGAATCAATAAAAAAGGTTAGTCGGTTCATGCTTCTGCCTCAGGTTGATGATATAAATCCAAGGCTGTTATCATCGCAATAAAGCCCCAAAATAATACTGCAATTTTATCTTGTTCACTATATGCATTCAATAAACCATGTGCTAAATAGGTAATTAAACCTAATAAAATTCCTGCACTAAATATTCTGATACTAGCTGTTTTGCCTTTGTAAAACAATTTAACACCTGTTTGAAATGTAGTGAAAATAACTGCTAAAAAAGTTACTAAGCCCAACCAACCACTTTCCGATAAAGGATTTAAATATTCACTATGCGCATGTCCTTGGTCACCAAAGGCGGTAGTAATTGGTGTTGTAAATTCAGGGTCTTGAAAGGGAGCATACGTAAAAGAATAAGCTCCAGGTCCAAAACCCATAATAGGCCTTTCCTTTACCATATTCACAGCGGCCATCCAACGATTTACACGTTCTAAATTTGAAACATCGTTTCTAACATTCGATACAGATTCTAAATGTTTTTCAAATCCTTCAGCAGAATTTTGTTTATTTTGATACAATTGAAAAAAGATGTCATCAAAGTTTATAACTATTAAAGATGCTGCTATGGCTAATATGCCCAGCATATGCCATAAGCGTAACCTTAAAATGAAGGCAAGTCCTAATACCCCGGCGGCCAATAAGCTAACCCATCCTGCCCTTGTATAGCTAAATATAAGTCCTATGGTAAAAAGCAATAACATACCAGCAGAAATTACCACCGTTAAAAAATTAAAATTCAACCTAAACCCAAATAAGATAAATAAAAGCAATAAGGGTATAAAAAAGGCAATTGCTGCAGCATAAATTCCATGGGCTATATAAAAAGGAGCCATGATTTCGAAGGAACTAATTTGGGAAAAATTATCTGCACTATGTTTAATCAAAGTAATGATGATAACAACGCCTAAGGGTATCATATACGCCCATAAATAGGCTTTTATGCGACTAAATTCCTTGAATAAAACTACGCTCAAAAAATAAAAAACCAATAAAAACCAACTCCTAGATAAAAAGAATTTAAAGCTTACTACTTTTTCTTGAGAACTGACCATGGTAATAAATATCCATCCTAGGTTAATAAGAATTGCAATAGTTATGGGATGTTTTAATACACGGTAATCATATTGTCCATCAATAATAAACTTATAAATAACCAATAAAAAGACGCCAATAATCATTGGCTCAACGGGCAAACTTAGGCCCATCCCTAAAACAACGTCTTCAATGTTTATAGAAAAAGGTACCAAGAAAACCAAGACCAATAATAAATGATCTAATTTTAATAAGGCCAAAAGAGCCAAAAAAGCAAAAGCGGGAAGGGCTGCTACCCAATACCACTCCAACATAATACCTAAGGAATTAAGAAGGATAAAGGCGATTCCAATGGCCCAAAACCATTTATTCTTCTCCTGTAATTTCAAAACTTAATCGTTTAGCGATCCGTTTTTTTGAAACTTCTCTACAAATAAAAGCACAATACAAGAAAGTATAAATGAACCCAATATAGCTCCAAATACAATTAAGGAACGTATTGGATAAGTTTTTCTTTCTGCGGCTGTGGCTGTTTGTAGAATAAAAACATTAGATAAGTTTCCATTTACGTCTATCCTTGCTTGATCTAATTTCTTTTTTAACTCGGTTGATTGCTCAATTTGATATTCTAAAGTGGCTTGCAAACTTTGTGATTCAGCGCCATATTTTGCTAAATTTTCTTGCTGACGTTTGATGGATTCAGTCATGCCACTCTTTCCTGCCAACTCGGTAATTGCCTTAGATTGCTCTTCTACATTATAAACACCTTTGGCACCTAATTCATTCATGCGTACTTTAATGGCATTAATTTCTTCTTCTTTTCTGATATACTCCCCCTCAATTATACTTAAAGCTTGAAGGGCAATTCTTCGCTGTACCTCTGTTTTAACACTATCTAAAATCATAACAATGCCATTGGCAATTCTTGCTGCCGAATCTGGGTTTTCATCCAAAACACGCACTTCTATGGAAGCATATGGTGTTTTTTTAGTGCTAATATTCTTCTCATATAATTTACCTAACTTATAGTTCTTTTCGTTATCGTCTTCATCAATTCGATAATGTTCCCTTAGGTTAAATTGTTGAATAACTTTAGATTTTAAATAATCAGATTCTAAAATTTGAACAAATTGTTGCGCACTCACTTGTTCTCCAAATTCGAGTGGGTCTTTTTGTCTTACCCTGCTATCTGTAAGCAAAGCACTCGATATTGAGTTATTAGTGGAAGGGTAAAAAACCGCTGTCGACTGAAATTTTGGTTTTATAATCCATGGACTCGAGATGATAATAGAGAGTATAGCGGATACTGAGCAGATAATAATTAATTTCTTTCTCCAGCGCACAATGAACTCAAACACATCAATCAGCTCAAAGTAATATTGTTTCTTTTTCTTGTTCATACTATTGCGGCAAAAATATAAATTTCAAATTAATATGAGTCTTTTTATTCATTACGGTTTTTTATTAAGGCAATTGCTTGTTTCAAATCAATCATTTTAAATATAAACATACAAATCAAGGTACTTCCCATGATTAGGCTTGAACCCAACACCCAATTTACAGAAAATTGAGAAGCTAATGTTGCAATTAAAAAGATGATTACCAGTGATATTATTAAGCTTTTATGGAAGCTTGGTTCAAACCGAATTTTTAATTGCCTTAGGCCAAAATAAAAGTTGCTAATTCCTATAAATCCTTGGGTAACAATGGCCGCAATGGCAGCTCCTAAGGCTTGATGCGTTGGGATTAGCCAAAGGTTAATTCCTAAATTTAATAATAAACCAAGGCCAGCTAAATAATTTAAAATTTTTAAATTGCCATTGGCTGTAAGAAGTGTGCCATATACATACATTATGGCTAATGGAATAAAACACAGCATCACAATGCCAAAAACATTTCCGCTATAATCTGTACTTTGATAGTTTAGCATCCTAATCAGGGGTTGTTGCCAAAAATAGGTAATCAACCCAAATGCGAAGGCAGGCAACAACATCAACCCTGTGCTAAATTGAACCAAAGGACTTAAAGTTTCTTTTCGGGCAATCATTTTAGAAAAAATGGGTAGTAATAGCATTGCCACTAAGGCTGCCATCATATTTGCGGCCTCCAATAGTCTATACGCCGAGGCGTATATGCCATTTTGCAAATCGCCTTCGGCAGCGAGGTTCCTAATTAATACCACATCTATACGGGTGTAAAATGTCATCAGCAAAGACAATAACGCGTAGGGAAGCATTTGTCTGATTACCTTTTTCAAAATGTGGAAATTTATTTCCCTATTTAAGTGATGTAAATGCGGTAAAATAAACCAAAATGCCAAACTAGCTGCTACCGCATAGGCAATAGTTTGTGCATATATAAACCTATCAATGCTCATTTCAAATAGGCCAGACCAAAGCATGAGCCCACAAAAAAGTATCATTAATGATCTATCCACTATCGAAAGAAGTGCATCCGTTTTAAACATTTGTAAACCGCCAACAATGCTTCTAAAATAAGTATAGAAATAGCCTAATATTTGGTTGAGGCCTAATAATAGCAGTAAGTGTAGCCTATTTGAATCGTAATTATTAAAGGATCCTAATATAAGAGTAATGCTTAAATATACTAAAGAAGAAATAAGTTTAAATCCGGTAAGGGCCGCAAATTCAGTTCTTAGTTTTTCTGGGTTTTTGGCTACATTAGAAGACATATAGGTGTTTAATCCTAGGTCTAATAAAGTGATGAATAGCATTGAAAAAGCAAATAAATCAGCATAAATACCATAAGCGACGTAGCCTACCTTATTCTGTACACCCCTGTCGATGCCCAATATCCAAAAGGGTTTAACTAAAAGATTAACACTCATTAATAAAATGAGGTTACTTACAAAAGTCTTCTTCATGCCATCTGATTGCGTGTAAAAATAAAGGATTCAAATAAACTTTGTATCATTGCCAAATGTCACTAAAGCGTTTTTTTCAAAAAGAATTCTTAGAAGCTGGCTGCGATGAAGCGGGTAGGGGCTGTTTAGCAGGACCAGTTTTTGCGGCTGCAGTAATTTTAAATCCGAAAAAACCAATCGCAACGCTAAACGACTCCAAAAAGTTAAGCGAAAAAAAGCGGCGCCAATTAAAAGTAGAAATTCAGGAAAAGGCACTAGCCTATTCAATTGCTTCTTGCTCAAATCAAGAAATTGATAAAATTAATATCCTAAGAGCTTCTTTTTTAGCCATGCACAGGGCAATTGAAGGTTTGGGCATCGCCCCTCAACTTTTATTAATTGATGGAAATAGGTTTGTCACCTACAAGGATATTCCACATCATTGTATAATTAAAGGAGATGGGAAATTTCAGGCAATTGCGGCCGCAAGTATTTTGGCGAAAACCTACAGAGACGAGTATATGGAATCTTTGTCCATAGATTTTCCCCACTATAATTGGCATAAAAACAAAGGGTATCCTACTCAGGATCACCGACTCGCCATTTTGAATTTTGGGGCAACTCAGCATCATAGAATGACATTTACCTTGTTAGCTTCACAAATCCAATTATTTTAGCAGCAAAATCATGCATACTTATTTTGAACATAAAACAGTTTTGATTACAGGTGCCTCGTCTGGCATCGGAAAAGCCTTGGCCGAAGGTATTGCTAACAAAGGAACTCAGCTTATTCTAGCAGCAAGGCGTCTGGATGAATTAGCAAAAACAAAGTCGATTTGCGAGGCAAAGGGGGCAAGTTGCAAGATTTTATTTTTAGATATTGCGGATTCAAAATCAATTGAAGATTTTGTGCTAACTATTAAGCAAAATAATACCCATATCGATGTGCTTATTAATAACGCAGGAATAAGTCAGCGTTCCCAAGCCGAAGAAACGCCCATTGCTGTTGACCGAAAAATAATGGAAGTGAACTTTTTTGGGCAAATAAACCTAACCAAAAGTTTATGGCCATTGCTGTTAAATGCGCCTAAGGCAAACATTGTATTAATTAGTTCGGTAGTAGGTACTTTTGGTTTCCCTCAGCGCAGCGCCTATTCGGCTTCTAAGCATGCATTGGAAGGGTTTTTTGAATCTTGGATGTTGGAAAATAAACACCCTCAAGTATTTTTTACTACAGTTTCTCCAGGGCGAATAAAAACCAATATCTCATTTAGTGCATTAAAATCGGATGGAACTCCTCATGCAACCATGGATGAAGGTCAAGCAAAGGGCATAAGTGCAGAGGTTTGCGCCAAAAAAATTATCGAGGGCGTGCTTCGAAATAAACGAAAAATATATGTTGCCAAAGGAGAATTAGTGTTAGTAATACTAAGAAAATATCTTCCTTTTATTTATTTTAGACTCGTAAAAAAATTAAAATTATCTTGATTATTATGGCTTATATCTCAGGAATACAGCAAGTTGGAATTGGATGTGTTAATTCACCAGAAACTTTTAAGTGGTTAAGAAATGCCTTAGGTGTAAACGTTCAAATTTTTGATGATGAGGCGCAAGCGCCGCTTATGACAAAATACACAGGTGGTGAGGTGCATAAGAGAAGAGCCATTTTGGCAATGAATATGAATGGGGGCGGTGGGGCTGAAATTTGGCAATTCACGAGCAGAACACCTTCTGTTGGTCCCGCAATCAAAATTGGAGATTTAGGTATTAATGCCGTGAAGTTTAAGTCGACCAATCCCAAAATGTCTTATAGCAATTCACAAGCTAAGGGTATAAAACTTTCAAGTATTGGGGTTGATCCAAAGGGTGATCAAAATTATATATTGGAAGACTTTGCAGGAAATTCCTACCAAGTTGTAAAAGACCTTAGTTGGTTTAAATCGCAAAGTTTCATGCAAGGAGGCGCCTGCGGCGCCTTAATTGGTGTTAGTAACATGGACCTTTCAATCGCTTTTTATCAAAATGGTTTAGGTATAAATAAGTTGATTTATGATGTTACCGGTACATTTGATGATCTTGGTGATGAAAATAAAGACAAAAAGTTTAGAAGAGCCTTACTTAAGTTTAATAATCCTTTTACTGCTCCTTTTAGTAAACTTTTAGGCGATGTACAAATTGAACTTATCCAAAGCTTGGATAGAACCCCTAATAAAACATTTGAAAATAGGTTCTGGGGCGATTTAGGTTTTATTCATCTTTGCTTTGATGTGCCCGATCTTCATCGGTTAAAACTTAATTTAGAAAAGTTTAAATACCCGCTTACCGTCGACAGCGGAGATACATTTGACATGGGTGAATCAGGTGGAAGATTTGCATATGTTGAAGATCCAGATGGAACCCTCATTGAAATGGTTGAAACCCATAAAGTGCCTATTTTAAAGAAGTTTAACTGGTTTTTAGATTTAAAGAAAAGAGGCCAACACAAACCATTACCCAATTGGATGCTAAGCCTCATGGGTTTAAATAAAATAAAAGATTAAGCTTAAAAAATTAGTTGGATCAACCCAAAAACAAGTAGCAGATACAAAGGCCATAGAAATAATAGCAAGCCAAATATTACACTATCATGAAATAAGGCTTGTTTAAAAAGCTTTTGGGCTATAGCTCTACAAAAGGCATACAAGGGCCAAAATACAAGGGTATGCTTAATGTTTTTGTATTCTTTTGGTTTAAAATGTTGCGTTGAATCAAGGTTTAATGCTTCCAATATCTCTGGAACGTTCTTCTTTTCCCTAGCTAGTTTTTGTAATTGGGCCCTAAAATTTAGGTGTTCCTCACTATTGGGTTTCATATTTGGAAGTACAGGAATAAGTTTGGCTAAACTGTCAAAAACTTTTGTGTTAAATTCCCTTACAAATTGAGCTTCATTTTCATGAATTTTGAATGAATTTTGCTCAATGACTTTGCCAATATTGACGAGGGTGACCTTGCCTTCTCCTTCATAATGTTCATAGGTGATACCAATTGGAATCACTACTAAATTCTTGCTATCGTTCTCACTTCTCCACGCTTTTAAGGCCAAACGAGCTAACCCTTTTCGCATAGGTCGTAAATCCCAATTGTTTACTGATAAACCTTCTGCAAATAGAATTACCATTTTTCTTTGTACCAGAATATTTTGACATGCGTCAAAAGTGTCATTATTCTTACCCAAGTTTTCTTTGCCCTCACTCAACCTATAAATAGGTAACATGTTTAAAGAATGTAAAATAGGCCTAGTATAGTTATTATTAAAAGCATCTCCACGTGCTAAAACATACGTTTCACGCTTAATATGAGCACCTACTACTATTGCATCCAAGAAAGAGTTTGGATGATTAAGTGCCAAAAGCACTGGCTTGTTTAATGGTATATTTTCTTCACCACTAATTACAAGTTTATCAAAGAAAATTTTAGAAATTAACTTTGTATTGATTTTACAGAATGTATAAAATAATCCCATGCTTTACAATAGTAATTATTGAAAATCATCCTGCCAAATTTCCCATGCATAATCGGCTTGAAGGTGCAGCATTTCTAAACCATTTGAAGTTTTAGCTCCCTGCTTTTTAGCGAGTTCAAGAAATTTGGTCTGTGCTGGTAAATATATTAAATCAAAACAATAATGCCAATCACTTATTGCATCATAAGGCAATTCAAGCAATTCTAATTCCTTTGGAAACATGCCAACTGGAGTAGTATTAATGATTAATTGGTGCTCCAATAAATGTCCATGTGTTAAATGCTGAATTGGTATTTCATCGGCTAATTTAGGTGCTCTTGCAGCTACTAAAAAGTTAATGCCTAATTGTATTAGTGCTGCCTTTACTGCCTTTGATGCACCCCCATTACCAATAATTAATGCCTTTTTGGGAGAAACCTCTTGAAGTAAATTTAATAGTGAATTTTTAAAGCCTAGAACATCTGTATTATAACCGATTCGTTTGTCATACTCAAATCTAATGCAATTAACTGCCCCACATAAGGCTGCCTCCTCACTTAACTGATGCAAATAAGGAATAATTTGTTCCTTATAGGGTCGTGTAACATTCATTCCTCTCAAAGTAGGTTGTGAGGCTATCCATTTATTAAGGCCCTTTAAATCTGGCAAGGAAAGATTTACATAGGTATGTGGCAATGCTAATGCTTTAAACTTTTTATTGAAATAATCTTGAGAAAATGAGTTCTCTAAAGGAAATCCAAGTAGGGCAAACAGTGACATGATTCAAATGTAAAAAATTCCTTTTCAAAAAAAATGATAATTTTTAGATTAGTCTAAAAATTATTTTTGAATTTGCTAAAAATAGCACACCTTTGTAAAGTGAGAAAGTTCCTATATTTTGTGATAATAGTACTTCAGCCCCTATTTCCCAAGGCTCAAACTTGGGAATTAAAGGGCAAGGTAATGGCCAAAAACAAACCTTTGGCTTTTGCCTCTGTGGGAATTGCAGCCCTGGGAAAAGGTATTGTTACTAACCAAGATGGGATGTTCTTATTGACGAATTTACCCCAAGGAAGGCATTTGGTAGAAGTCAGAATGATTGGCTACACAAATTTTAGTATTTGGGTTCAACCCGAAAAAAACAAAATGCCATTAGAAATTCAATTGGAAGCATTAAACCAAAGTTTAAAGGAAATTACAATTAGTGGTACCCTTTCAGAAACTACTAAATCCTCTTCGCCTATTGCTGTTGAAATTATTAGTAGTAAGTTTTTTCAAAAGAATCCAAATAATAATTTATTCGAATCCATCCAAATGGTTAATGGGGTTTTGCCAACCATGAACTGCAATGTTTGCAATACTGGAGATATTCAAATTAATGGATTAGATGGTCCATACACCCTTGTTTTAATAGATGGAATGCCCATTGTAAGCGCATTATCTACTGTTTACGGCCTCATGGGAATCCCAAATAGCATGATTGAAAAAGTTGAAGTGGTGAAAGGTCCGGCTGCCACATTATATGGTAGCGAGGCGGTAGGAGGATTGATTAATATTATTACAAAAAATGCTAACGCTGCACCAAGAATAAGCGTTGATTATTTTGGTACTTCTTATTTAGAACAAAATTTTGACTTGGGTTTTTCGATTAAAAAGAAAAATACCAGTTATTTGATAAGCGCTAACTTGTTTAATTTTGATCAAAAAATTGATGTTAACAAGGATAATTTTACAGATATAGCTTTGCAAAAAAGAGCCTCAATTTTTGGCAAAATGCAATGGCAGCGCAAAGAAAATAGGATAACTCAGCTTTCAATGCGTCTATTTAAAGAAAATAGAAATGGCGGAGAACTGCAATGGAATGAAAGCTATAGGGGAGGAGATAGTGTTTATGGTGAATCTGTTTTTACAGATAGAATTGAACTTATTGGTCTACATCCGTTTAAGGTTTTTAATCAATTATTAAGGTTTCAATTGTCATTTAATCTTCACAATCAAGATGCTGCTTATGGTAGTACCATTTATTTAGGAAAACAGGCTACTGGTTTTGGACAATTGCTTTACAATAGAAATTTAGGAGCAAGGCACAAACTCCTTTTTGGCGCAGCTATGCGGTATTTGTGGTATGATGATAATTCTGTAGCTACTTCAGATGGTTTCGGTTTGAACCAACCGGATATTAACTATTTACCAGGAGTTTTTGTGCAGGATGAAATTCAATTGGATGGATTACAATCTCTTTTATTAGGGTTAAGGGTAGATTATAATGCGCGACATGGTTTAATTTACTCGCCTCGATTAAATTATAAGTTTGGTGAATTTAGGGGTCATACTTTAAGATTAGGAATTGGCAATGGATTTAGAATTGTAAATTTATTTACAGAGGATCATGCTGCATTAACTGGCGCCAGACAATTAATCATTCAGGAAGCATTGAGGCCAGAAAAAAGTTGGAATGTAAATCTTCAATATAGCAAATGGAAAGGCTTTGAAGGGGGCTTTGTTGAAGTTGATGCATCACTTTTTTACACCTACTTTTCTAATAAAATTATTCCTGATTATGACACAGATCCAAACGCAATAATCTATCGAAATATCAATGATCATGCAGTTTCTAAAGGATTTAGTTTAAACATTGAAGCCCAGTTTTCTAAACCTTTTAAATTAAATGCAGGCATAACCCTTATGCGTGTTTACGCCGTTACTGCCAAGCAAAATGCTACTCCAGAGCGCGTTAATCAAATTCATGCGCCAAATTTTTCGGGTGTGTTTGGTATGAGTTACAAGTTAAAGCATTTCTATAATATTAATATAGATTATACTGGTCAGGTTTATGGCCCTATGCGTTTGCCTGTTTTGCCTAACGATTACAGACCAGAATATTCTCCTTGGTATACACTTCAAAATATTCAAATCAGTAAAACTTTTGCCAAACGTTTGGAGGTTTATGCTGGTGTAAAAAATATCTTCAACTTTTTACCTAAAGATCCTATTATGCGTTGGTTCGATCCATTTGATAAAAATGTAAGTGACCCTGTTGGAAATCCCAATGGATATACGTTTGACCCTACCTATAATTATGCGCCAATGATGGCTAGAAGAGTATTTGTAGGACTGCGTTATAACTTACGTTGAAGGTCTTGATACCAACTTTTACTATGCTTAACAATGAATTTAAGCATTTCTTCTTTTCCTAACTTACTAACAGATGAGGTTTGGAAAATTGTAGGTAGTTCTTCCCAATTTTCGAGCAAAGTTGCTTCAAATTTTTTAATGTTTTCTTCTGCCTCAACTGCCTTTAATTTGTCGAGTTTTGTAAAAACGATGGAGAATGGAATACCAGCTTCACCCAGTTGGTTAATAAAGGTAAGGTCCTTTTCTTGCGGTGGAATACGCGAATCAATTAGTACAAAAAGATTTACCAAATTTTCTCTGCTATTTAAATATTGCCAAAGACTTTTTTCCCAAGAGGTTCTGAGTGTTTTAGACCTTTTTGCATATCCATAACCGGGTAAATCTACAATATACCAATCTTCATTGATTAGAAAGTAGTTCATGGTAATGGTTTTCCCAGGCGTTGAACTGGTTCTGGCTAGTTCATTTCTTTGCAAAAGTGCGTTGATGAGAGAAGATTTACCAACATTACTTCTACCAATAAAGGCATATTCAGGTAAATCACCTTTAGGACAATCTTTTAAGCTTGCGGCACTTAATGTAAATTTTGCAGATTCGATAAGCATGCCGCGAAGATAGACATTTTAGTGGCTACTGCCTGCATTTTTGGCTGCAATACTTTACTGTGTCCCAATTAAGGGCCCATTTTTTTCTCCAGGTAAATGGTCGTTTACAGGTAAGACATACCTTTTCTGGAAGGTTTTGTTTTTTAATACCTCGCATACTTTATTAAAACAAAAATCCTTGTGATTGTTTTGTATTATCTGAGGTTAGGTTCAAACCGAATTCTATTTATTTTTTTATACTATCTTCGCCCGCACACAATGGAAATTAAACCCAATCAGAATTCTGAAAAAAGCAAAAGAGAGCAAGTTGAGGAAATGTTTAATAGCATTGCCCCTAAATATGACCTTTTAAACAGAGTACTTTCTTTAGGCATAGATAAAGGTTGGCGCAAAAAGGCAATTAAAATGCTTGAACCTATAAAGCCAAAATTTATTTTGGATGTTGCTACGGGTACAGGAGATTTAGCAATTGCCGCTATGAAACTTAATCCTGATAAAATCATAGGTGCAGATATTGCGCAAGGAATGCTAGATATTGGAAAGGTAAAAAGTAAGCGTGCCGGTTTTGGCGAAAAAATTGAATTTATCAATGCTGATAGCGCGGCATTACCTTTTGCAGATAACACTTTTGACGCTATTACAGTAGCATTTGGTGTAAGGAATTTTCAACATTTAGATCAAGGCCTAGCGGAAATGCAAAGGGTTTTAAAACCTGGTGGAAGGATGGTTGTACTTGAGTTTTCTAAACCTGCTGGTTTTCCCTTCAAACAATTTTATAATTTTTATTTTACTTATATACTACCAGTGATTGGAAATCTGTTTAGTAAAAGTAGCAATGCTTACACCTATTTGCCTGAAAGCGTAAAACACTTTCCAGAGGGTGCCGCTTTTGCTGCTCATTTGGAAAAATGTAATTTTAAAAATATATTAGTAAACCCCTTAACATTCGGAACTTGCACACTATACACCGCCGACAAATAACCGCTTTTCTGCTTTTGCTTTTTTTAGGATTGGCCAAATCTTGGGCTCAACCTAATCTAGAGCAATATGATAACCGTAGGTTGCACTTTGGTTTTACCTTGGCTACTAATTCTGGTAGGCTACACCTAGACATGAAAAATAGCCAATTCCCATACGACACATTAATGAATGTAGGGGTTAAGAATTTTCCAGGTATTGGTTTGGGGGGGATTGTTAACCTTCATCTTGGAAATAATTTAGATGTTCGCCTAATGGCACCTGTAATTTCTTTTGTCCAAAGAAATTTAATTTATGATTTTCCCAATGGTAGGAAAGAAGTAGAAATTGAATCCGCCTACTGTGATGCTTCCTTGTTACTAAAATATAAGTCGGATAGAAGAAAAAACTCACGAATCTATGTAATTGGTGGTGGTAGATTGAGCTATGATTTTGGTTCAACTATCAATAAAAATAGAGGTCTTCAAAGTCCAGTGGTTTCTCTTGTTCCCTTTACCTATGGCTGGGAAGTAGGCTTTGGAATTGATATGTATTTTGAATATTTTAAATTCTCACCAGAGATAAAATTGTGTAATACAATTGGTAATGCAATGCACAAAGATGGTTATATATTTACTGATTTTATCGAGCGAATCAACCCTCAATTGATTCAAATTTCTTTTCATTTCGAGTAAGATGAAGTTTGATTTAATAGCCAGCGATACGCAAAGCAAAGCAAGGGCAGGTAGTTTAACCACTGGCAGAGGCGTTATTGAAACGCCAATTTTTATGCCTGTGGGCACTCAGGCAACAGTTAAAGCGGTTAATCAGCATGACCTTGACCAAAGGGTGAAGGCGCAAATTATTTTGGCAAATACCTACCATGTTTTCTTGCGTCCAGGTCTTGATGTTATTCATCAGGCGGGTGGGGTTCATAAATTTATGAATTGGGATAAACCCATGCTCACTGATAGCGGCGGTTACCAAGTTTTTAGCTTAAGCGAAATTCGAAAAATACATGAAGAGGGCGTATATTTTAGATCACATTTAGATGGTGCTAAAATTTTCTTTACACCAGAAATTGCTACTGATATTCAGCGTACCATTGGCGCCGACATTTTTATGGCTTTTGATGAATGTCCACCTTATCCTTGTGATGAGAAGTATGCAAAAACTTCAATGGAATTAACGCATAGATGGCTCACTCGTTGTGTTAATCGCTTTCATGAAACTGAACCGTTATATGGGTTTGAGCAAAATTTGTTTCCTATCGTACAAGGAAGTATTTATCCTGAGTTACGGAAGATAAGTGCGAATTTTGTAGCGGAACAAAATATGCAAGGAAATGCTATAGGCGGACTTAGCGTTGGAGAACCTGCCGAGCATATGTATGAAATGACTGAATTAGTATGCGATATTTTGCCGAAAGAAAAGCCAAGGTATTTAATGGGTGTTGGAACTCCAGAAAACATACTTACCTGCATATCTTTAGGGGTGGATATGTTTGATTGTGTAATGCCTACCCGAAACGCCAGACATGGATACTTGTTTACCTCAAAAGGAATTATCAATATTAAGAATGAAAAATGGAAAACAGATTTTTCACCCATTGATGAGCAATTTACCCCAGAATATAGCAAAGCCTACCTAAGACACTTGATTAGATGCAATGAAATTCTTGGCTTTAGCATAGCCAGCTTGCAAAACTTGAGTTTTTATATGTGGCTAGTAGGAGAGGCTAGAAAACATATTATTGCTGGAGATTTTTCTAGTTGGAAAAAGCAAATTTTACCAATTATCACCCACAAATTGTAAAATGGAAAAATTGTATCAATTGTTGGGTATTGGCATCATCGATAGGTATATCATCAAAAAATACCTGCAAACCTTTTTCTATTCTGTTTTACTATTTACTTTCATTGCTATCTTTATCGATATCAGTGAGAAAATGGATGATTTTATTAAAAATAAACCACCTTTAAACGTGCTTATTTTTGATTATTATATTTGGTTTATCCCGTATTTTATGGGCTTGTTTAGTTCTGTATTTATTTTTTTATCTACACTTTTTTTTAATTCTAAATTAGCCCAAAATACAGAAATAATCGCCATCCTTAATAGTGGTTTAAGCTACAGAAGATTTTTAAAACCTTACCTTATTGGTGCTTCTTTCTTATTTGTGATCTTTCTAATTCTCAATACCCAATTTTTGCCTATTGCAGATAAGTACCGACTTAAATTTGAGGATGATTGGATACATGATAATGAGCCAACCCAAAACAATAATATTTACAATATGCTCAACGATTCCAATATGATACATATGGAATCTTTCAATTATGTAGATAGTTCAGGGTTTAATTTTAACCTTGAAAGCTTCTCAAATGGTAAACTAATCCAAAGGACTTATGCAAATAAACTTACTTGGAACCGTCAAAAGCAATCTTGGACATTAGAAGGGTACACGCAAAGAATTTTTAGCAACCAAAGAGAATATATTCTTCGTGGGACCAAATTAGATACCTCATTTAATTTAAGACCCGATGAATTTTTTGAGAAATCAAAAAAAGTGTCATCAATGACAAACCCTGAACTTAATGAATATATTCGTAAGGAAGCCGAAAAGGGAAACCCTAAAGTCAATTTATTTAAGGTAGAACTTTACAAAAGAATTGTCATTCCCATTGCCTTTTTTATTCTAACTATCCTTGCGGTGGCGGTAAGCAGCGGGAAAAGTAGGGGAGGTGTTGGTTATCATTTGGGCATAGGTATTATATTAACTTTCGTTTATTTATTGTTGATCCAAGTGTTTAATACAGCTGGAAATACAGGCGTATTACCTGCTTGGATAGCAGTTTGGATTCCGCCAGTTTTGTTCTCTATTATTGCTTTATTTATGCTAAAGAGGGCCCCTAAATGAGCGCAAAAAGCAGCAACTTTAAAAAGTATCTACTCCTGCACTTCATAATTCTATTATGGGGCTTTACTCCAGTACTTGGTAAATTAATAAGTTTTCAAGCCTTAGATTTGGTTTGGTGGCGATTGTTCTTTGCAGGGATTAGTCTTTTTTTATACTTAAGATGGAAAGGTGTCTCTCTTAAAATTGATCGTAAAAATTTATTTTACTTATTGGGATGGGGCTTTGTTGTAGGCATACATTGGTTTTGTTTTTATCATGCCATTAAAGTTTCAAATGTAAGCATGGCCATGGCTGGCTTTAGCACTATTACTTTATTTGCATCCATTTTACAACCCATTATACTAAAGCGTAAATTCTTTTGGGGTGATATTTTTTACGGCATGGTTATCATTGGCGCTTTGGTGGTAATTTTACAATTTGAAAGTATGCATTACAAAGGGGTTATTTATGGCGCATTAGCAGCCTTAACAGGCGCCATGTTTGGCATTTATAATGGTAAATTGATTACCAAGCATCTCGCAGGTACAATCACTTTCTATGAATTCTTGGGTGCCTTTTTTACCATCACCTTTATCCAAGCCTTTCAAGGAAAAATGTTGAGTATTCCCATTCCTGCTGGTATAGATTTAGTTGCTTTGTTAGTTCTAAGTTTGGTTTGTACAACGCTTGCTTTTACCCTCAGCGTTGAAATATTAAAAGATATAGATCCCTTAACAGTTATAATTACCAATAACCTAGAGTTGGTGTATGGCGTTGTCTTTTCCTTATGGTTGTTCGGTTCAAGCGAATTGATGAGCCATGGATTTTATATTGGAGCAAGTATCCTGCTAGTAGCGGTATTTAGCTATCCAATTTTTAAAAGTCGTTTTTATAAAGCTTAATTCTTTGCTTTCATTTGCTCTATTTGGAAGCAAATCATTTCCCTAAACTTTTCCTCCTCGCCAAAAAGAAGTTGAGGTTTAATATCCATGCTAAATATTGGGAGTTGTTTAAAACTTTCGGGTAAGGGAACAGAAAGCAATTTGCTTCTATCTTTAGCTGTGGTTATAATGATTTTATCTTGATCTTCAATGAGCTCAAATCGCTCAGTTAAATCTTGAATTTCTCTTTCAGCAAGCAAGTGATGGTCGGCATAGGTTTTATGTTTTATTGACCCAAAATTTCCTTTTAAGTGGTCATAAAATGGTGTAGGATTTGCTATGCTTGCGAACGCTAATAATGCTGTTTTTTTATTGTAATTATGGGTTGAACCAAATATTGGAAGGGGATCGCTGTAGTTTAATGAGCTAAAAAATACACTTTGATGGTCTTTTGGTTTTATATCCGCCTTTATTTTATGAGCTTCATTCAAAGTTAGGTCAGGTTTACATTTTGTAACAATAATTATATCGGCCCTTTTAGCTGCAGCCCTATATTCTCTTAAATAGCCAGATGGGAATAAAAAGTCCTTGTAATAGGGCCTTTCAAAATCAGTTAGTAAAATATTGAGTCCACATTGCAACTGCCTATGCTGAAAAGCATCGTCTAATAATACAAGTTCTGTTTCTGGCGCGTCAAATAACAGATTTGGTATGCCCAAAACCCTATTCTCGCAAACGCCAACAGCCACATTGGGATTGCCCAAGAAAATTTGAAACGGCTCATCACCAATAAGCAAGGCACTGCTTTCTTCGCCAGCAAATAAATACCCTTGTGTCTTTCTTCCATAGCCCCTGCTCATAACAGCGATCTTATACTTTTTTTGAAGTAAATCTATTAGGTATTCAACATGGGGTGTTTTGCCTGTCCCTCCAAAAGCCAAGTTACCTATACATATTGTTGGGATATCAAATTGTGTAGGAGCTACTATTTTTGTATTATAAATATGATTGCGTAAACGCAACACCAATTCATACAAGAAGGCAATTGGCAATAAGATTAGTTGAATAAATTTCAGCACAATTTTTTTCTGCAAAATGAACTTTTTAAACAATTTTTGGTGCACATAAAATAGGATTGTACTCTAAACACCTCATTTTGCGTTTATTAGGAAATGACAATGTCAAATCATATTTTTGTAGCAACCTGCTATAAAGTGATTGGTTAAAATAGTTTGACTCTTTTTAATATATTGAATGGTTAGAATACTTGCACTATTTACGTTTGTACTCCTAAACTTAGGAGTTTTTGCACAGCCATTGGCAAGTGGCATTGCACCTTCGGCAAATGAGGCTGCTATAGCCAGAATAGATAGTGCTACCTTAAACTTACGCAACAAACTTTACACCTTTGTAGATCCAGGTGAATTAAACATTTATGGATTTGATCTGCGAGATATCCCAGTATATTCTGATTCAGTAATTGCGCTTAGGCTCAGTTTGTTAGAAACTGAAATACCCTTAGAATATAATGCCCAAGTAAGGTCGTATATAGATTTGTATGCCAATAGAAGACGTGGATTAATTAGCAAAGTGCTTAGCACTTCTCAATTCTATTTTCCCATTTTTGAGGAGGTATTCGACCGCGAAAATGTGCCAATGGAATTTAAGTATTTGGCTGTAATAGAAAGTGCGTTAAATCAAAAAGCAATTTCGCCTGTAGGAGCTGCGGGTTTATGGCAATTTATGCCAGCAACAGGTAGAATGTACGGCCTGCGTACCGATAACTATTTTGACGATAGAAAAGATATAATAAAGTCAACAGAAGCCGCGGTAGAATATTTTAAAAATTCTTATCGTATTTATAATGATTGGTTGTTGGTTATTGCCTCATATAATTGTGGTCCAGGTAATGTAAATAAAGCCATTAAAAGGGCTGGAGGGAAAAAGGGAATTTGGGAAATTATGCCTTACCTACCAAAAGAAACGCGAGGGTATGTGCCAGCCTTTATTGCGGCCGTATATGTTATGAATTACGCAAGTGAACACAATATTTATCCTGCACAAAATTCAATGTACTTGCATTTAGATACGGTGATTGTAGATAACCATATTTCTATTCAGAAATTGGCAATGGCTATTCAAAGTACCCCAGAAGAAATACGCTTGCTTAATCCATCCTTAAAGAAAGGAATTATTCCTTTTAATCCCAATGGTGTGGTTCTTACCTTGCCTTACCATCAAGCTGTTAGAGTGGCTGCCTTGCGGGCAGATACTAGCTTTCAATCTCAGGTTAATGAGCAATGGTTAGCTTTAAGCACCAAGGAGAAGTCGGTTCAAACCGCACCTACTAATAAGGTAGTTTATAAAGTGCGTGCAGGAGACAACTTAGCAAAAATTGCTAAAAAGCACGATGTAAGTGTGGCTGAACTAAAGAAATGGAACAAAAAAACCATTAAAGGCGGCAAAGTTAATAAAGGTCAAAAAATCAATATTTATCCAAATAGAGCTTAGTTAAATTTACCACAATGACAAACCGCTAAACTGCCGTCAGTCATTTCTGTAAAGAAAAAATAATCATCTCCGCCTTCTAATATTCCAAAGGTTTTTCTTAATGTTTCAATTTGCGTTGGAAATTGTCTTTTGGTAAAATTTGCCTGCTTAATTTCCAAAGATTTCAAATACCTTTTAAACTCAGATTTCTGGTAAGGCATGGTGCAAACTACCTTTAAAGTCCTGCCCATAAATTCTTTTGGTTCAAACCGAGCCATACCGAAAATACCTGAAACACCCCAAGTTTCAATCCCTTTCGCGCTCAAATACTCCTTTGATAAACTTGATTTTACTAGGGTGTTATGCGTTTCGAAAAAGTACAAATCATCTGTAATATTGGGTTCAAGAATTGTATTTGCATTGGGCCATTTCAAAAAGGTTTCGTTTTGATCCAACACATAAGCAACAATACTAACTTTACCAGAATAGGCTGGTATTATTTCTGCTAGAATTTCTTTGACCTCTCCTTTATAGCCTATTATAGAAAGCTCTTTTAAATGATTTAGATTTTTGCATAAGTAGCTAATATCAGCCATGGGCGAGAGTTTTAGCAGAATTCTTTTGCCAATACTTAACAAATGCTTCTCTAATTCAGGGTAGGAGGGACTACCACCTTCAAGTGAGTAATCTTTCCCTGTGGGGTTTCGCCTATCAGCATCCAAATATATTAAATCAAATTCTTTGGAGTGGTTTTGATTGATAAATTCTTGTGCTGTTTTGTCAATTCGATTAATGTTAGAAGATCCAAGCTTTCGAAAATTTTCTCTTACCAAAATATTAAGGTCATTATCTGGGTCGAGTGAGGTTATAAATTCAAAAGATTTTGAAAAAGCCCAATCATCTACCCCCAAACCACCACTAAGATCAAGTAAATTTTTGCCTGAGAAAAGATTAGATTTAAAAAGTGCAGTGGCTTCGCTACTGCATTGTTCAAAGCCTTTTGGGCTGAACCAACAATAGTTTTTACAAAATGTGGGAAGTTTGTTTTTTGCCTTATGATATAAGTTTAATTGATTGGCGAGTAGGCCTTTTAGAAAAATTGTAGTACTTTTGTCACGTAATAAAAATTTATCTCCATCCAAGTGTTTGTTTTGGGTCAAAAAACTTTCCAAATCAAAGTCTTGTAATAGGATGTCAATTTTGTTCGTTGGATTCAATAGTTAAATTTTAATATTATGAAAAAGTTATTGGTTTTATTAGCTGCCTTTTGCTTACTTAGCTTAGTCTCATGTAAAAGCACTTGTCCTAAGTTTTCGCTGCCGGTTCCTTCTATTCAATCAATTTTTTAAGTATTCAATCTGAACATCCTGCACCAAATCTGGGTGTAGGCTTTTAGCAACAGGACAATTAAGCCCAGCTTTTGTTAGGGCTTGTTTTTGTTCTTCTGTTAAATTATTATCTGGAACTATCATTTTTATAATGACCTTACTAATTCGTCTAGGTCCAATTCCCATTACTTTAGTAACTTCGGCAAAGGTGCCATCTATGTTTACCTTAAGTTCGTTTGCCTCTATTCCCATTATTGTTATCATACAATTTGCCAAAGCTGTTGCAACCAAGTCGGTGGGTGAAAACGTTTCTCCTTTTCCATGGTTATCTATAGGAGCATCAGTTAGTATTTCTGTGTTAGATTTTAGGTGAGTTGAAACACATCTTAAATCTCCTTTGTAAAGAACGCGTGATGTTGACATATTTTTTCTTATTTTTGGAAACAAAGTTAAACAACTTGCTAAAGTCTTATCGCATATTTTTTTTGTTTATTGGACTATTGCCTTCCTTAAAGGGCTTGGCTCAAAATAATCCAATTACTGCTCCTCAACTTATGTATACGCGCAGTGATGTTTTTGGAATAAATCGAAATTCATTTATGGGTACAGGCTTGTATTATCGATTGGGTTGGCATAAAACTGGGAAAGAGCAAAACCATTGGGAAATTGAATTTGCAAGGGTAAAGCACCCAAAAGAAGTTAGGCGTCAAGGTTTTTCTGACAACCCAAATCAATATACTTTTGGCAAACTTAATACCGCATTTTTTATGCGTAATACCTTGGGTCAAACCATTGTAATCACTGAACGACCTTATAAAAATGCCATTGGGTTTAATTTTGTTTATTCTTTAGGCATTACTACTGCCATACTTAAACCTCAATATTTAGAAATCTATTATCCTGATGATAATATTAGAAATACAGGGTATTTAGTTTCAGAAAGATATGATCCTTCTAAACACACAGATATTTATAGAATCTATGGTAAATCTTCTTTTATGAGTGGTTTATCTGGCACACAATTACAAGTTGGCTTTGGGGGTAAGGCTGGTTTTCAGGTTGATTGGGCAGAGTATTCAGACGAAATAAGAGGCATTGAGGCAGGAATAACCGTTGATGGTTTTTTAAAAAATGTGCCAATTATGGCCAAGGCAAATAACAACATGTTTTACGGATTTTATTTAGCATATAACTGGGGAAATAAAAAATGATTGAATTACCGGTTCTTGGGGAAGAAAAAGTTAAGAAGCCTTCTTGGCTAAAGGTAAAGTTGCCAACTGGTGAGAATTATAGAAAAGTTAGAAAGCTGGTTGATGAGCATAAATTGCATACCATTTGTGAAAGTGGTAATTGTCCTAATATGGGGGAATGCTGGGGGGCTGGTACCGCCACTTTTATGATACTTGGAAACACTTGTACAAGGAGTTGTTCTTTTTGCGCCGTAGCTACTGGTAGAGCTAATAGTTATGATTTAGATGAACCTAGGCGCGTGGCAGAAGCTGTAAAACTTATGAGTGTTAAACATGCAGTTATTACTTCTGTTAATAGAGATGAATTGCCAGATAAAGGGGCTAAAGTTTGGGCCGATACTATTCGCTTAGTTAAGCAAGAGAGTCCAGGTACAACAATGGAAACACTTATCCCAGATTTTATGACACATTGGGATTTATTGTATCAAGTTATTGATGAGAGACCAGAAGTTGTTTCTCATAATATGGAAACAGTTAAGCGTTTATATCGAAGAGTTAGGCCACAAGCCAAATATGAAAGAAGTTTGGCTCAAATTAAACTTACCAAAGAGCGGGGTCGCAGAACTAAAAGTGGAGTAATGCTAGGATTGGGAGAAACTGAAGCAGAGGTATTAGAAGTGATGCAAGATTTAGTGGCGCATGGTTGTGATGTGCTTACCCTAGGGCAATATCTTCAGCCTACTAAAATGCATTTAAATGTAGAGGAGTTTATTACGCCAGAGCAATTTGACTACTATAAAATGGCTGGTATGGAAATGGGTTTTAAATATGTCGAATCTGGTGCATTGGTGCGTTCTAGTTACCATGCTGAAAAACATGTTTAACACCAAGTTAATAAAATAAAAAAAGCCCTGAAAGTTTATAATTTCAGGGCTTTTTAGTTAAATTTAGTGCTGGTGACCTTCATGTTCATCATGATGTTCATGATTACTTTCAGTCTCAAGTTTTTCTTCACGCATTTTTAGGCAATGTTCTTTTTGCTCAGAAGTACATCCCATACTATCGCAATAGGCTGCGCATGCTTCTTTTGTCATGCTCGTGCACTTATCCATATCGCAAGCACCCATATCCATTCCTGGTGCACAGCATTCAGTTTTATGACCATTCACAATTCCTTCTGCTTTAGCATTGTCACTGCCATTTACAGCAATGTATGGAGCAATAACCAAAGAAACGATAGACATTAACTTAATTAAAATATTCATTGAAGGACCCGAAGTATCCTTAAATGGATCTCCAACGGTATCTCCAGTAACTGAAGCTTTGTGTGGTTCAGATTTTTTATAGAACATTTCTCCATTAATCATAACTCCTTTTTCAAAAGACTTTTTAGCATTATCCCAAGCTCCACCAGCATTTGATTGGAAAATTCCCATTAAAACACCAGAAACAGTTACACCTGCGAGCATACCACCGAGCACTTCTGGTCCAAATACAAACCCTACAAGTACTGGGCTGATTAAAGCAATTGCACCAGGTAGCATCATTTCTCTTAAAGATGCTTTGGTAGAAATTGCCACACATTTTTCATATTCTGGTTTTGCTTTATATTCCATAATGCCTGGAATTTCGCGAAACTGGCGACGTACTTCTTGAACCATATCCATTGCCGCTTTACCCACCGCTTGAATACATAAAGCAGAGAATATGAAAGGAATCATACCGCCCACAAATAAACCAGCCAAAACATTGGCTTTATAAATATCAATTGCATCAATACCTGCAATACCCACAAATGCCGCAAACAATGCCAATGAAGTTAATGCTGCAGATGCAATTGCAAACCCTTTTCCTGTAGCAGCCGTGGTATTTCCTACTGCATCTAAGTTATCTGTACGTTCGCGTACTTCTGGTGGTAATTGACTCATTTCTGCGATACCACCTGCATTATCTGCAATTGGACCAAATGCATCAATTGCTAATTGCATAGCAGTGGTTGCCATCATACCCGCTGCCGCAATTGCCACACCGTATAATCCAGCAAAATAATAAGATGCCATAATTCCACCTGCTAATGTTAGAATAGGAATAACTGTTGATTTCATACCAACAGAAAGTCCACCAATAATATTGGTTGCATGTCCAGTAGAAGATTGTTGAATGATAGATAATACAGGAGCCTTACCCATGGCAGTATAATATTCTGTAACTATACTCATGATAGCACCTACAACTGTACCAACAATAATGGCATAGAATACATTTAATTTAGAAAATTCATATCCACGGAGGTTTAATGTTTCAGGCAACATATAATCAACAATGAAATAAGAAGCAATTACTGTAAGTAACATCGATGACCAATTTCCTAAATTCAAGGCGTTTTGAACATTTGCCTTATCGTCCTTAATGGTAACAAACCAAGTTCCAACGATAGAGAAAATAATCCCCAAACCACAAATTACCATTGGCAATAGGATAGGAGATAAGCCTCCATAGTTATCTGTTACTTTTATTTCTTGACCCAAAACCATGGTTGCAAGGATGGTTGCTACATAGGAGCCAAATAAATCGGCACCCATTCCGGCCACATCCCCAACGTTATCACCAACATTATCTGCAATGGTAGCTGGGTTGCGCACATCATCCTCTGGAATTCCAGCTTCAACTTTACCTACTAAATCGGCACCAACATCAGCAGCTTTGGTATAAATACCGCCACCTACACGAGCAAATAAAGCAATAGATTCAGCACCTAATGAAAATCCAGTTAATACTTCTATAGCGGTAATTACTGTGTTTTCACCCAAGTCGGCAAAAACTTGAAGAAATGCAATAAACAAACCGCCTAAACCCAAAACTGCTAAACCTGCAACGCCAAGTCCCATAACAGTACCACCTGTAAAAGAAACTTTTAAAGCTTGCTTTAAACTGGTACGTGCCGCTTGTGTGGTTCTAACATTTGCTTTGGTGGCTACTTTCATTCCAATATATCCAGCGGTGGCAGAAAAAACTGCTCCAATGATAAATGAAATAGAAATAATCCAACTTGAATGGATGGCTTTTCCATTCACTTCATGAATAGTTCCAGAATAAGCTAATAAAGCAGCTGCAAATGCTACAAATATGCCTAATACTTTCCATTCTGCTTTTAAAAAAGCCATTGCTCCATCTGCGATGTAACCCGCTAATTCTTGCATTTTTTCATCACCGGCATCCTGCTTGGTAACCCAAGCACTTTTTACAGCCATTACAATTAAGCCAACTACCCCAAGGGCAGGCACTAGGTAAATCAATTCACTCATATTTTTTCTTATAAATGGTATTTCTGTTAAGTGGGCAAAAATAGGGATTGTAGGCAATTTTGTATAATAAAATTGTAATTAGTTAAGTTTCCTTATTTTCAGGTGTTTAATTGTTTTTCGTAATTGCAGGTAAACCAACCATTATGAAAACCTCGACGATTTTATTTGCCCTTTCAGGCTTATTTTCAATTTTTAAGGCACCAGCACAAAATATTGCAAATTTTCAATCCTTTGAATCAGCTATGTTAGGTTCTGCTTCTGCAATACCTAAAGGCTTAAGTTCTTTTCTTCAAAATCCAGCTGCGGCCGGGTTTAGCCCAACTACTGGCTTTGCTTTTTTTCAACATAATTGGTTGTCTATTCCTAGCCTTAACGCAAATTGCCTGTCTTTTAAACATGGCGAAAAAATAAAAAAGGCTTATGCCTTGGCGCAGGCTGGCTCTAGTTTTTTTAGGCTGTTAAGTGCCCAATTCGCATTGGCAAATCAAATAGGTAAATCAGTTTCACTAGGCGTTTCGATTTCTATAAATGCAATACCATCAGATGAAAACGTTACATACTTAATACCTGAAATGGCAATTGGGGTATGTTGGAAACCTGCCTCCAGTTGGGAGATTGGTTTTGTGAATTTTAATCCAATGCAGGCGCAGCAACGCTTAAATCTAGCTTTTACTTGGCGTGCAAGCCCAAATTTTGAATGGAGTTTTTCAGTTCAAAAACAAGGTCAGCATCCGCAAACTTTTCAAGCGGGTATGCGCTACCAATTAAGACCTACCTACTTATTTTATAGTAGTTTTAGAACTTCACCGTATTTAGGTGCCTTTGGATTCGAATTTCCTTGTAAGAAAGTTAATCTCGGAATTGGTTCGAAGTTCCTTGCAATGGAGGGTTTACAAGGATGTTTTTCCCTCACCTATCCATTAGTTAAATGATATGATTAGGAGTTTATTTTTTATCTTTTTTATCTTCATATCAATTTCTTTATTGGGTCAAACCGAAATAGAAAAAACAGTTTGGTGGCAGAATTACTTAGAGCGACAAGCAGAAATTGATGCTAGCTTAGAATTATCTGAAGGGTCTCAATTGCTTTTGGAATTGAAACAGCATCCTATCGTTTTAGATTCAACCACTATAGATAAGCTATTTTTTCTAGACATATCTGAAAAAGCATCTTTATTAGCGCATCTTGGGAAATTTGGAAAGTTGGTTTCAATTTACGAATTGCAGGCTATTGAAGGGGTTTCGGCAGAGTTATGTTTAATTCTTGCTGGATTGATAAAAATTCATTCTTTGCAAATTCAAGAGGAGCCTTACTCTGATTGGATTAAAAATGGGCATCATGAGGCTTTGGTTCAAACCGAATTAAACTTGCAAAAAGCGAAGGCCTACCTTAAAAATGAATCTGGGAATTCGCATTATTTGGGGAATAGAAATAGAACAGTTTTGCGTTATAGATTCAATTATAAACAACAACTTTACTATGGTTTAAGCTTTGAAAAAGATGCAGGGGAGCAATTTGGAACTGCTAATTTTTTAACAGGTCACTTGTTTTATGCGGGTAAAGGCAGGCTAAAAACACTTGCGTTTGGCGATTTTCAAGCTGTATTTGGATTGGGACTAACACTTGCCAGCAGAGCGCCATTGGGCAAAGGTGCTCAGGTCTTTCAAACCAGTGGAACAATAAACGGGATTCGACCCTATAGGGCTTTAGGCGAGTTTGGTTTTATGCGCGGGGCAGCCCTAAGTTTTCAATTAAAGCCTTTTTCCCTAGATTTATTGTTGTCGGGTTTAAGCGATAATGGAAATGGACTATTTAGGACGCCTGCCGAAATTAAAAAACGTAATCAAACTAAAAATTATCTTTTAGGTATGCACATTAGTAAAAGTAACCGTTCACTCCAATATGGATTGATTTTTACCATGCATTGGCAAGCTTCTACTTTAAAGTCTTGGGTTGAACCCAATTTTAGGCACGGTATATATGTAAAAAGAAATATTGGAAGTGCTTTAATGTCGGCCGAACTAAGTGGAAGTTACAAATCGATTAATGCCTTAGTTCAAGCGTTAATTCCCTTGCACAGTAAAATAGATTATATGCTTTTAGGCAGAAGATATGCGCCAAATGAAGGTCCTATTTTTGTGGGTGCTTGGAGTGAATTTTCTGGGACAAGAAATGAGATAGGTTTATACCAAGCTTTATTGGTGAAGCCTAGCAGAAAACTTCAATTTAGTTTTTACCAAGATGTTTTTGCCGCCAATAAACCTAGATACCAGAAGGAGCTTAGTGCTAAAGGGACAGATTGGATGTTAAGTGCCCAATTAAAACTTACTAAAACTACCCAATGGGAATTGAGGATGTATACAAAATATTTTCACAAGGATATAAATGAAGGTGCAAGGCTTTTAAATTCAATAGATTACCAAAAAAGACAAGTAAGGTTACAAGTAAATACCCAAGCGCTAAAGACACTTGGAATAAAAGCTCGCTTTGATTATAATCAATGGCAAACACAAGAAGGAACTGGTTTTTTTGTAGAGTCTAATTGGAAAAGCCCCACACATAAATGGAGCTTAACTGCCAGATATATGACTTTCCAAAGCGCGCATGATGAAACTCGGGTATATGCTTTAGAAAAAGACTTACCTTATCAATATTCACTTGGTTCATTTAATGGAGTTGGCGCCCGTGTTTATTTTTTACTTCATTATCAATTTTCTAGCATCTGGAATGTGCATATCAAAATAGGTCATTTGGTTCAAGCGGATGGAGATTCACCAGGCTCTGGTTGGGATGAGTTAATAACCAATCAATTAACTGATTTTTCATTTCAGTTAAGGGCACAATGGTAAAATTTACAAAGGTGCACAAGTGGCACTTGTGTTTCCTAATGATTAACTTATTTTTGCCTCATTATTTAAAATAAAATGGATTTATTCGAAAAACTTAGCAAGAAGGTTGGCCCATTAGGTCAGTATGCAGATGATGCTTACGGATATTACATGTTTCCTAAACTGGAAGGAGAAATTGGTCCAATGATGAACTTTAGAGGCATGGAAATGCTAAACTGGAGTTTAAATAATTATTTAGGATTAGCCAACCATCCAGAGGTTAGGCAAGCAGACCAAGAGGCCACTGCCAATTTTGGATTGGCGTATCCGATGGGTGCTAGAATGATGAGTGGTAATTCTACCTACCATGAGCAATTGGATAGAGAATTGGCGGCTTTTGAAATGAAAGAAGATGCCGTATTATTAAATTATGGATACCAAGGGATGGTAAGTACCATAGATGCTTTAGTAGATAGACATGATGTAATTGTATATGATGCCGAAAGTCATGCTTGTATTGTAGATGGCGTGCGATTACACATGGGTAAGCGTTTTGTCTATGAGCATAATGACATGGCTAGCCTTGAAAAGCAATTACAACGTGCAACCAGAATTACTGAAGAAACTGGCGGTGCGATTTTAGTTATTACAGAAGGCGTTTTTGGAATGACAGGTGCACAAGGTAATTTAAAAGGGATTGTTGAACTTAAGTCGAAATACAAATTCAGACTATTTGTAGATGATGCACATGGGTTTGGAACCTTAGGGAAAACCGGAGCAGGCGCTGGTGAAGAGCAAGGGGTTCAAGACCAAATTGATATTTATTTTGGAACCTTTGCCAAATCAATGGCTTTGATAGGTGGTTTTATAGCCTCTAACAAAGAAGTTGTTAAATTCTTGCGCTATAATTTACGTTCTCAAATTTATGCAAAGTCTGTTCCTATGCCAATTGTAATAGGTGCGCTTAAGCGACTTGATTTAATCCGTAAACATCCGGAATATAAAGAAAGACTTTGGACCATTGTAAATGCTTTACAAAAAGGATTACGTGAACAAGGTTTTGATTTAGGTAGAACAAGTAGTTGTGTTACTCCTGTAATTATGCATGGAACAGTTGCAGAATCTACCGCAGTGGTGCATGATTTAAGAGAGAATTATAAAATTTTCTGTTCGGTAGTGGTTTATCCTGTTATTCCTAAAGGCATGATCCTATTAAGGTTAATTCCAACTGCAGTGCATAACTTAGATCAGGTTGAAAGAACCATTAAAGCTTTTACAGAGATTCGCGAAAAGCTGAATGCTGGAGCTTACAAAATGGATAAGGTAATTGGAATGGCTGAAAAAATTTAAGATTTTATTTAAAATATTTTTAACCAAATTTGTTTGTCAGGAAGGGTGCTTTTTCGGTACAATAATTGACTAACTCAATTATAAATTTAAAATCATGAAAGTAAAAGTTTTGTTAGCAGTAATGGCATTTGTTGCTGTTACCGCATTTAAGGCAGACAATGCCGAGGTAAAGTGGTTGGATTTTAATGAAGGCTACGCGCAAGCTAAGAAGAAAAATAAAATCATGTTGGTAGATGTTTATACAGAATGGTGCGGCTGGTGTAAAAAAATGGATAGAGATGCTTACGCAAAACCAGCTATTTCAGCTTTAGTTAATAGTGATTTTATCCCTGTTAAGTTTAATCCTGAAATCACCAATGTTACCTATAGCTTTGAGGGGAAGAATTATACAGGTGAACAATTAGCAGGTGTAATAAGTAATTACCAAATTAGTGGATACCCTACAACTATTTTTATTTATCCAAAGCAGAAAAAATCTGAAGTTGTGGTTGGCTATAAAAATGCAGAGCAAATGGCGCCAATTTTAGCTGAAATGAAAAAGAAGTTTTACGGAAAATAATATTTTTCAGTAAAGATAATTTAAGCAATAAAGGCGCCCGAAGGGCGCCTTTATTGCTTTTAGCCTATAGCCTTATATAAACCAAAAATGATCATGGCTGAACCCAAAGAGGTAAATCCATACAATACTATTTCAAAGACAGAATCTGAAAGTGGAGTAAACAACGCAATTAAGCCACTAATTAATAAAGTTAAAGCGCCCAACAGAATAATATGGAAGCCCATTTTAGTTCTATTAGCCAAGACTTCTTTACGTTGCATTTCTGAATCATTAGAAATAGCTTTTTCAGTGTTTTCCATTACACTAAAATAGTGAATACTTTCAAAAATTCAAGCGTTTACATTTACTCAAGGTCGTATTGTTTGATTTTTCTATAGAGTGTCCGTTCCGAAATTCCTAATTCATTTGCGGCTCTTTTGCGTTTGCCATTGTGCTTTTTCAGGGATTTCCTGATTAACTCTATTTCTTTATCTTCTAAACTTAAAGATTCAGGCTCTGGGTTGGCCTCTGTTATATCAATGTACTGAGAATTTGAAGAACTTGGTGTAGGCTGCGGCACAATTGGAACAAACGTGCTTTGCATATTAGGCATCGTTGCATCCTCTCTTTTGATGATTTGGGCAAAATTATTATTATGCTCTGGATTTGTCATTGGATTATTACCCTGCATCATATCAAATACGATGGTTTTTAAATCGCTTAAATCCTTACGCAAATCATAAAGTACTTTGTAAAAAATATCTCTTTCACTCATTGTTTCAGTACCATTTTGGTTTGAACCAATTAACATTGGTAATGAGGTTTTTTCTGGTGGTAATACCCTAGCTAACTCTTTGCCATTTACTATTTTGTCTTCATCTAAAACAGATAATTGCTCGGCAATGTTTTTAAGCTGTCTGATATTACCTGGCCAACTATAACTTACTAATATTTGCAATGCATCGGATTCTAAAACAACAGGTTTACTTCTATATTTTTCAGCAAAATCGGCACTAAATTTTCTAAATAATAAATGGATATCTTCTTTACGCTCTCTTAATGGTGGTACCTTAATGGGCACAGTTGAAAGTCTATAATATAAATCTTCTCTAAACTTTCCTCTATTGGCTAAGTCTAATAAATCACGGTGTGTTGCGGCTACAATTCTCACATCCGTTTTTTGAACTTTGCTTGAACCTACCTTGATAAACTCGCCACTTTCTAGTATTCGCAATAAACGACTTTGCGTTTCGAGTGGTAATTCTCCAATTTCATCCAAAAAGATTGTGCCACCGCTTACCGTTTCAAAATATCCTTTCCTTAAATCATGGGCACCTGTAAAGGCGCCTTTTTCATGACCAAATAGCTCACTATCAATTGTGCCTTCCGGAATTGCACCACAATTAACAGCAATAAAAGGCCCGTGTTTTCTAGCGCTCAAAGCATGAATGATTTTTGAAAATGCTTCTTTACCCACACCACTTTCACCATTAATTAAAACGGTAATGTCTGTTGCCGCAACCTTTACTGCAGTTTCTAATGCTATATTTAATAAGGGCGAAGTGCCTATGATTTCAAATCGTTGTTTTATTTCTTGAATATTCATATTAATAAAATTCTCTACTGTAAATAATAGGTATGCCTAATAAGCCTTTTCTCATGTCATATTCTATGCCATTAAAAAAATTATGCTTGTTTACTGGCGTTTTGTCAAAACTTTCAAAGGTTCTTGCATTCGGATAATCCATCAAATAATCATCTCTTAGAATGAAGGTAACAGGGTTGCTTCTTTCCCTATTAAGGTAAGATTCGCTTAAGTAATAGGTGATAATTTCATGCTTATTTTTTTGTGCCGTACCAGGCAAACTCCCAAAGTTGTTTAGGGTGATTAGAAAGGTGATTAAACATGGAACATATCCCAAAAAGCAATTTAAAAACACCACCCAATATTGGTCGAATATCCCAATCGATTTTAGTGGTTTATAAAGTAAAAGTGAAAAAATTAGGCTACAAACAGATGCAAACAAAAATAAATCACTTACATGTATCAGCAATTTGTCGAGCTGAAAAAACATTACTAACGGACATAGGGTCAAACCGAAAAAACTAAAATTATATAACCAATGCCAACTTTTATATTTAAAGTGGATGGGCACTTGCTTAGGTAACTTGCTTATTATTTTTAGTTTAGATAATTGCTCTTTGTCATATTTATAATCCTCAAATGAATTGGCGGGATCTTGTTTTAATAGCAAGCATAAATGAGCATAAGTGGTTGGCAAATCTTTTTTTAATATCTCTGGTCTTTCAAAAAATAACTCCACACATTGCGAAAAAACATAACTTAAATCTTCAGAGTTCTCATTGAATCGCTGGTATTCTGAACCATTTGCTTTTAACTCACATTCGTTTTTTATAATCTCAAACCAAGTGTCTATATACGATCCAAAATGCAAATCATATTGTTTGCCATTAAAAACAGTCCTTAATAAAGCAAGAGCATATTGCGCCAAACTAACACTTCTGCCAAATTGTGGATGCAAATGGTCAAACGCAAAATGCTCCCAACTCAAGGCAATTATTTTTGTATTGTAAGTTGACCCTTTTACCAATTCACCTGATTTGGGCAATGCAAACGCAGCAGGGTGGAGGTGAATATATTCATATCCGTAAAGCCAATACTCTTTTAAGCCAAAAGTGAGTTGAACCAAATTGGCAATTACTAAAACCTTTATATCTTCTGTTATTTCTAAGCCTTCTTTCCCAATAATATCAACATTATGGTAGATTGAATTTACTCTTTTAATGAAACGTAGTTTGGCCTTATGACTCAAATTTCTATAATACAAATGATAATTGTCTAGAAATGCACTCCACGTATCAAAAAAGAGTTTATCTGCCATTATTTTTTACATTTTTAAACCCTGTTATTTATGAAAAGCTTGCTAACTCAATTGCCTTTCCAATTAAGCTAGTTTGGGTAGCACTTTCTACTAATACTTTCACATATTGCCCCTTCTCGTAATGCTCTTTTGGAAAAATAACTACACTGTTTTGGTCGTTTCGCCCTCTTAATGAGGCGTCTGATTTTTTTGAAAAGCCTTCAATTAGAACAAATTGTATACTTCCAACTTTTTCTTGGTTCAACGCCAAACTATTCTTGTGTTGAACCTCAATAACTTCTTGCAAACGTTTTAATTTAACATCAGCAGGTATATCATCTTTATACCTTCTTGCGGCAAGTGTCCCTGGCCTCTCGCTGTATTGGTACATAAATGCAAAATTAAATTTGCCATAGTCCATCATAGAAACTGTATCTAAATGTTCTTCTTCTGTTTCTGAACAGAATCCTGTAATTACATCCGTTGAAATGCCACAATCAGGAATAACCTCCCTAATTTTATCTAACCTTTGTTTGAACCATTCTCTGTCATAAGTTCTGTTCATCATTTCTAAAACACGGCTATTTCCACTTTGTAAAGGGAAATGTATATAGTTGCAGATATTGTTATACTTTTTAATAGTATACAAAACCTCATCTGTAATGTCTTTTGGATGCGAACTTACAAACCGTATGCGAAGGTCTTTAGCTACAAGGGCTACCTTTTCTAATAATTGTGCAAAATTACAAATAAGGTTTCCCAGTTCATCTTCTTCTTTATAAGAATCAACATTTTGACCTAGTAAAGTTACCTCTTTATACCCTTGATTATATAAGTCTTGTGCCTCTTTTACGATAGATTCTGAAGGTCTACTGCGCTCGCGGCCTCTGGTAAAAGGCACCACGCAAAACGAACACATATTGTCACAACCTCGCATGATACTAATAAAGGCATTAATGCCATTAGAGCTTAATCTTACAGGTGTGATTTCTGCATATGTTTCTTCCCTAGACAACAAAACATTCACGGCTTTATGTCCTTCCTCTACTTGTGCAATTAACTGGGGGATATCACGGTAGGCATCAGGCCCAACTACAATATCAATTACTTGTTCCTTTTCTAAAAGTTGTGTTTTTAAACGCTCTGCCATGCACCCTAAAACGCCCACAATCATCCCTGGATTTGTTTTCTTTTGATGCTTTATTTCTTTAAGTCTACCCCAAACATGGGCCTCAGCATTATCCCGTATTGAACATGTATTAACAAAAACTACATCTGCTTCTTTAATATCTTGGGTTGTTTTAAATCCTTTATCTGCCATTATTGATGCTACAATCTCGCTATCAGCTAAATTCATGGCGCATCCATATGTTTCAATGTATAAATTTCTTGTTGCTTTTTCTGGTGCCTTATCGGCTACAACTCCTCGCATAAATTATTATCTTTTTTAGTCTTGCGAATATAGATTTTTTTCTGACAGTATGTCAGGCAAAAATTTAAAATCAACTTTAAGATTTTCTAAAAAAGATTTGTTCAATCCCAAAACTAAGATATACTTTGAAGTAACATTTTTATTTGCGCAGATTACACTTAATTTTGACCAGTATGAAAGTATTAATTACCGGAAGCAATGGCCTATTAGGCCAAAAATTGATTGAAAGGTATCAATCTACCCCCGAGGTTCAACTTATTGCCACCGCAAGAGGGGCAGATAGGTTTCCAAACCAACAAGGATATGTTTACGAAAGTTTAGATATTACTGTGGAAAGTGAGGTTAATGAAATTGTAGCTAAGCATAAGCCTGCAGTAATTATTAACACTGCTGCCATGACCAATGTGGATGCATGCGAAAGTGATAAGGAAGGTTGTGATAACTTGAACGTTAACTCAGTTCAATATTTAATTAATGCCTGCAATTTAAATAAGGTGCATTTGGTACACTTGAGTACAGACTTTATTTTTAATGGTACGCACGGACCAGTAACTGAGGAGGAGGAGCCTTCTCCATTAAGTTATTATGGTCATTCTAAATGGAAGGCTGAACAATTGGTAATGGCACAAGCCAATAGTTGGGCAATTGCAAGAACCGTTTTAGTATATGGTATTGTAAGCGATATGAGCAGAAGCAATATCGTATTATGGGCAAAAGGGGCATTAGAAGCTGGTAAACCCATTAATGTGGTTTCAGACCAATTTAGAACCCCAACCTTAGCAGAAGATTTGGCCCAAGGCTGTGCTTTAATTGCAGCGCAAAAAGCCCAAGGTGTTTTTAATATTAGTGGTAAAGATTTTATGAGTATTTTTGATTTGGTTTATAAGGTTGCCACTTTCTGGAATTTGGATAAATCCTTGCTCACTATTTCTACAAGTGAAGGGATAAAACAACCTGCCAAACGACCGCCAATTACAGGTTTTATTTTAGACAAAGCCATCAAAGAATTAGGGTATAACCCGCATTCTTTTGAGCAAGGCTTGGCCCTTTTAGATCAACAATTGAATCAAAAATAATATGTTTTTTATACTTTCAGAACCTGCCCCAGCGGGCTTTATGTTTTGGTTTTTAACCGAACTTTTTTTTGCTGCGGTGGTGGTGGCTTTATTGTATTTTTTTATAATTAAAAATCCTAAAATAAATCCAAGAGAAAGAAAGGATGAAGAGGAGGATTAACAAACTAATTAGGACCTACCTTTTCTTTACCCAACAAGAACAAAAAGGCATTAGAAATCTGCTCTATCTTTTGTCATTTTTGTTATTGGCTAGTTTTATTTTTAAACGGTTTGAACCAAGACCAACCCTTCAACTCGATTATCATTACTTGGCTACAATAGAAGAATCTATTCAAAATAATGATACTGAGAGATATCGCAAATTCAAGCCTAAAACATATAAGCCTTGGGTTCGAACCGAAAAGAAAAGAAGTTTCTTTACCGAACAAAATAACTATAAACCAAAGGAGTTAGTAATCCTTGATATTAATACAGCAGATAGCGCAAGTTGGGTTGCATTGCCTGGTATTGGTCCCACACTTGCTAGCAGGATTATTACATTTCGCAAATCCTTAGGTGGTTTTTTTAGTGTCGACCAGCTAGCTGAGGTATATGGGTTTAAGGAGGATTTATTGTATGATTTAAATGGAAAACTCCAACTTAATCCTGCTTCTCACCAACGCATCCAATTAAACCAAATTGATTTTAAAACCTTATCTGCGCATCCCTATTTTAAATTTACACTGTCAAAAGCAATTGTTAATTTTAGGAAGCAACATGGGCCTTTTCATCAACTAGAAGACCTTAAACAAATAAAAATTGTTAACGATAGTATTTACCAAAAAATACTGCCTTATATCAGCATAAATAGCGCGGATTCAGAATGATAGTCTGTTTAAACTAATTTTAAATTATTTGGTTTATAAATTGGCAATGGCACTTTACAAAAAATCTAATATACTTGTATCGATAACCCAATCAAACACTTTAAAGAATTAGTTTCTATGATGAATTTTGAACAAACTGAAAATCAGATAATGATCGCCCAAATGGTTAGAGATTTTGCTGAGAAACATATTAGGCCCAATGTAATGGAGTGGGACGAAGCGCAATATTTTCCTAAGGAAGCCTTCAAAGAAATGGGTAAATTAGGTTTATTAGGCGTTTTGGTTCCTGAAAATTATGGAGGAGCTGGTTTTGGATATTTTGAATATGTTACAGCAATAGTAGAATTAGCAAAGGTTTGCGGTTCGGTTGGTTTAAGCATGGCTGCACACAATAGTTTATGTACAGGCCATATAATGTATTTTGGAAACGAAACGCAAAAGTCAAAATGGTTACCAAAGCTAGCAAGTGGAGATTGGATTGGAGCTTGGGGATTAACTGAAGCCAATACAGGTTCTGATGCCATGCGCATGCAATGTGTGGCTAAAAAGGACGGAAATCATTGGGTGCTTAATGGTACAAAAAATTGGATTACGCACGGGTTAACGGGAGATGTGGCCCTAGTATTGGCTAGAACAGGAGAATTATTAGATAGCAATGGTATTACTGCTTTTGTGGTGGAAAGAGGCACACCAGGATTTAAAGGCGGAAAAAAGGAAAATAAATTAGGGATGCGAGCCAGTGAAACTGCTGAACTTATTTTTGAGGATTGCAGAATCCCAGAAGAGAATATTCTAGGAAACGTGGGTGATGGTTTTAAACAGGCGATGAAAATTTTGGATGGAGGAAGAATTTCTATTGCTGCGCTCTCATTAGGTATTGCAAAAGGTGCATATGAAGCAGCTCTAAAATACTCAAAAGAACGCCAACAATTTGGTCAGCCTATTAGTAATTTTCAAGGAATTGCCTTTAAAATTGCAGATATGGCCACCCGCATAGAAGCTTCTGAGCTATTAATTATGCAGGCTGCAGATAGAAAAAATAAAAATCTGTCTGTTAATAAAGAAGGTGCAATGGCTAAATATTATGCCAGCGAGGTGGCTGTTTGGGCTTCAACCGAAGCCGTTCAAATTTTTGGAGGTTACGGGTATACAAAAGATTTTCCTGTAGAGAAGTTTTACCGCGATTCTAAACTTTGTACCATTGGAGAGGGAACAAGCGAAATACAGAAATTAGTGATTTCTCGCGCCGTTCTAAAATGATAATTTGCCACTTTTCTACTGTACATCATGTTTGGGATACACGCGTTTTTTATAGAGAATGTGTATCCTTGGCCACTCGGCACCAAGTAACATTAATTGCAATAGGAGAAAAAAGTGGTCTTATAAATGGCGTAAAAATCATTGGGATTTCCAAACCTAAGTCGTTCTTGCATCGATTCACGTTAACTGCTTTTAAAGTATTTAAAGAAGCCCTGTATGCAGACGCAAATCTTTATCATATACATGATGCCGAGATGATTCCATATGGAATTGTTTTGGCATTATCTGGTAAAAAGGTAGTTTATGATATTCATGAAAATACCTACCATGATATTTTACTTAAACCTTGGGTCAAGCCTTACCTTAAAAATGCAGCGGCCAAGTCATACAATTTACTACTCAAGTTTGCAAAGCAGTTTTTGCACTTTATAGTGGTTGTGGCCCATCCTCGTTTTCTTCCAGCCTTTTTTGTAAAGGAAGAAGAGTGCACTATTGTGCAAAATTTTGCAGATACGCAACAATTAATGCCTTATAGAATTTTAAACAGGGAGTTGTTGCCTTCCAATGAAATCTTTTATATTGGTATGATACGCGATATGTATTATGAGGTAGATGAACTTTTGCATGCGCTTTATCATTTGAAGAAAAACGGTTTGCTCGTAAAGCTACATTTAATAGGGTATTTTGGCGCAAAAGCAAAACAAGGTTTTTCACATCTTCCTTTTTGGGAAGAAATAAAGGAGCAAGTGACGCTGTATGGCCGTTTAGAAATGTCTGCCGCATATGAAATTTCTAAAAAGTGTAAAATTGGGGTTTGTCTAAAAAACCAACCTTCAGAAATGTTGGTGAGCCACGAAAGAAAGTTATTTGAATACATGGCTATTGGTTTGCCTTCAATTTTTGCCAATACACATATTTATAAAGAGTTAAATGATGAAACCGACATCGGTATAAATGTAGATTTAACCTCTTCAGAAGCCATTGCCTCAGCCATTTCACTCATGCTAAGCAATGGTTTTGGTTTGAACCAAAAGGCCCTAAATGCCGCAAATGCCAGTGATTATAAGTATAACTGGCATGCTGATTTAGAAAAATTATTTAAGTGCTATGAAGGTTTGGTTCAAACCGAAACCTTAAAATAAGCTGATGAAAAAAAATATGAAATAAAAAAGGGCGGTTTCATTTGAAACCGCCCTTTTTTATTTTTAATAGGTATTATTATTTTACTAAAGTCATTTCATTAACAATGTGAGGAGCTCCACCTAATTTGTCTATTAAGAAAAGTACATAACGAACATCTACATTGATGGTGCGTTTATATTTCTCATCAAATACAATATCCCCACTCATCGCTTCCCAATTGCCGTCAAAGGCCAATCCAATAAGTCGTCCTTCACCATCAATAACTGGAGAGCCACTATTGCCACCTGTAATGTCATTATTCGTAATAAAAGCTACTGGCATTTTACCATTTTCCATTTGGTATTGGCCAAAGTCTTTAGCGTTGTATAGGTCAATTAATTTTTGAGGTACTTGAAATTCGAAATCCTTAGGATTATATTTTTCCATAACCCCGTCAAGTGTGGTTTGGAATGTGAACTTAACCGCGTCTTTTGGTTCATAGGCTTGAACCGAACCAAAAGTTAAGCGAAGGGAAGAATTTGCATCTGGATAAAAGGTTTTATCTGGCATCATTTCCATTAAGCCTTTTATGTAGCCGCGCGATTCTGGTCCCATTGCAACATTAAATGCATCAATTTTAGGCTTATAATTAGTTATGTAATGATCATAGAAGGATTTTACCATAGCAAAACATGGGTCTGCCATTAATTTCTTATGATCTGGTTTTGCCAAAAATGCTTCGAATTTTTCCTTGCTGGCAAAGAAACTTTTTGCATAAACCATGGCGGCAAATGCGTTAAATTTCTCAGTATTGGTTTTTCCTTTTGATTTTAAAATAACTGCCATATAGGCTGGATGTTGCTCAACAGGGATGTTATTATAATACATCTCTAAAATTTGAGACAATATTTTTTCATCAGCACTTGGGAAAAAAGAAGCATAAAATTCTTCTGCATTTGCTTTTGCAGCTGCAATAGATTTTCTAGCGCCTGCTGTATCCGAATTATTATTGGCAGCCTTTTCATATGCAAACATACTTGAGGCTAAGCCATTCATAGAAACGCCTAAGATGCCCTCGCCTAAATAAGTTCTTTGTAGCGCTATAGGCCTATAATCAACATATGCTTTTTCTACATTGGCTAGTAAATTTTCATATTCTGGTTTACCATTTGCAAAACTGGCAAACTTGGACTCAAGGTCTTTTTTATAACCATACACATTAAGGCGTTTCAATTGTTCTGTTTGACCAATAAAGTATTTCCAATAATTAGCGATAGAGGCGTAATCTGCCGATAGTTTTAAACGGTCGGCTTCACTTTTATCCATTACTTCTTTCCAAGCTTTTAACCTAATGTCTCTAAGATTTACAATTGTTGGATTAATTTTTTCGGTAGCTAATTCAATTCCTTGGGAAAATTCGTAACGATTAGTTCTTCCTGGGAAGCCATAAATCATTGCATAATCACCTTCCTTAACACCTTTCATGCTTACAGGTAAATGATGCTTAGGCTTAAAAGGAACATTATCTGCTGCATATGATGCTGCCTCATTGTTTTTATTTACATAAATGCGAAACATTGAAAAGTCGCCAGTATGACGAGGCCACATCCAATTATCTGCGTCACCCCCAAATTTCCCAACGCTTTGAGGCGGTGTTCCTACTAAACGTATATCCGTATATTTTTGGAAAACAAATAAGTAAAAGGCGTTCCCTTTAAACATTTCACGCATTTGGGCATCATAGCTGGTGCCTTTTTTTGCTTCATCTGTGATTTTCTTAAATACTTCTTGCATCTTAGCAGGTCTGTCTTTTTCCGCAACTCCTTTAAGTTCGGCCAATACTCTATCTGTCATGTCTTCCATGCGAACTACAATAGAAACCCACATGCCTGGAATTGGCTTTTCTTCTCCATTATTTTTAGCCCAAAAACCATTGTCTAAAATATTATCACCTGGAACAGATTTGGTGGCAATGGCGTCATACCCACAATGGTGATTCGTTAAAACTAATCCTTGAGAGGAAATGATTTCTCCTGTACACCCTCCGTTAAACCAAACAATAGCATCTTTTAAAGAACTATTGTTAACATCATACAATTGTTCTGGTGTTAACTTTAAACCTTTGGCTTTCATTTGCTCATAATTGTATTTTTTGAGCAACATCGGAAGCCACATTCCTTCATCTGCTTTTACGTTTGTGCTGCTTAAAAGCAAAACTAAAGCAGTTAATGTGTAAATATATTTCTTCATAAATAAAAATTTGCGCATGCAATCTACTTATCTTATAGTTGTTTCTGAATTTTTTTTTTATAAAAGGCAAAAATCAACTTAACTTTACTTTAACAAATACTTAATATTGTAATGAATTTCCTCAATGTAAATTTGCGATAATGCAATTATTTGGACTCGACACCTCGCTCACACTTTTATTATTGCTGTGCTTGTTTGCAGCAGCAGCATTTGAATTTATCAATGGTTTTCATGATACAGCCAATGCAGTAGCCACTGTAATTTATACTAATTCTTTAAAACCTTGGATTGCGGTTATTTGGAGTGGCATTTGGAATGCAATTGGCGTATTTGCTGGCGGTATTGCGGTTGCCATGGGAATTACCACCTTATTGCCTCCTGAGCTTTTGCTTGATACCGATATTTACCACAATGTTGCCTTAATTCTTGCCCTACTTCTAACTGCGATTTTATGGAATTTAGGCACTTGGTATTTTGGCATTCCTTGCTCTAGCTCCCATACTTTAATTGGTTCTATTATTGGTGTTGGTTTGGCTTTTTCATTTATTGCTATTGATAAATCGCATACTTATGTAAATTGGGGTAAAGCCTCAGACATTGGATTATCACTTTTACTTTCACCCTTGTTAGGTTTTAGTTTAGCCATCTTATTAATGTACATTATGAGACAGGTGGTTAAGAATCGTATTATTTTTAAGGAACCTGCTAGTAATGCGCCACCACCGTTTTGGATTCGCTTAATTTTGTTATTGACCTGCACTGGGGTGAGTTTTTCGCATGGTTCAAATGATGGTCAAAAGGGAGTTGGTTTAGTTATGCTAATCCTAATTGCTATTGTACCTGGCTATTTTACATTAGATATTTCTAAAACTGCCGATGAGTATAGGGAACTTTCTGCTGAGGTCATCTCAATCTTGGAAAAGGTGAATCCAGAAGAACTTACATCTGAAGAACGTTTTGAGTTCAATAATACCATGTCTCTTTTACATGAGTTTGATTCGGTTGTTAAGAATGATAGAGCTTTTGTTGATTATTCAAAAACTGAAAAATTGGCTATCCGAAAAGACATGCTTTTACTTGGGAAATCGGTTAAGACATTAGTAGATAGCAAAAATATAAGCTTAAGTGCAGTTAATAAAATTAGGCTTAAAAAGAAGGTTGCCGCATTAAAATCAATAACTGATTATGCGCCAATGTGGGTTATCTTCCTCATTTCGATTAGCCTGGGTCTTGGAACAATGATTGGTTGGAAACGAATAGTTAAAACTATCGGTGAGAAAATCGGCAAGCAACATTTAACCTATGCACAAGGGGCAAGTGCCGAAATTGTTGCTGCTTCTACAATTGGCTTTTCAACTTGGTTGGGTTTACCTGTTAGTACCACCCATGTTCTATCTTCTGGTATTGCTGGGAGCATGGTGGCTAGTAAGGGAATAAAAAATCTTCAAGCAAAAACTATTAAAAGCATAGCTATTGCTTGGTTACTAACGCTTCCCGTTTGTGTGTTGGTTTCTGGATTGTTGTTTTTATTGTTTAGGAGCATTTTGTAATTTACGTTTTATCGTATTCTCCTCAATATACAATTGGTTCAAGCCAACATTTTGTTGACTGAATAATTCCCCTTTCTTTTTTATCTCGAAATAATTATTTAGTACACTGCGAGGTTTAAGCTCTACTATTTTTTCCATTTCGCCATGTAGTTCATTGTAAGCTGTAATAAAGTAAACAGCCTGCTCAAATCCGTTAATTGCAAATTCACTTGGCTCTGTGAAATATCTCTCTCTGTATTGTTCAAGAAAAGATTTTACAAGCGTGTCTGAAAAATCTATATAAAATGGACTCACAATATTTAAGTTAATGGCTTGCCATTGTGCTAAATTAATGGCATTAAATTCTAATATCTTTCGGTTGGTCCAAGCTTGAATATTTAAAAATTGCGAACTATCAGCTAAATAGCGAATTGTATTGTTTACTAAAAATTCATTTTCACTGGCAATTACTACATGGTTTTGTGCACCTAATTTATAATGATTTTGGTATTCCAGGTATTTCGAAATATCTAAAGTTTTTATGCTAAACTCTTTGTATTTAGATTTTAGGGCTATAAACTGCTTGCTTAGCAATACATCATTAGAACCTTTGCCTGTTAGGATGACAAGGTTTACATTATTGGTTCCTTTACCTTTAATTGATTCTAAGATATAACTGGCATAGTACTTTAAATCTGGATAGGCAGAAATCAAATAAGGATCATTGATTGAGGATTTTGTAAGAGTCATTAAAGGGGAGATATGATATACCTTATATTTATTGGCAAATTCACAAATTATTTGGTTTCCAGCCATCATTACTGGGCCAAAAATCAAATCGCAATTTTGAACTTCCTTTTTTTCAAGAATTCTCTTAAATGTTAGGGTGTCAAGTTTGGTGTCATATACCAATAATTCAACTGGAATCTTGAGTTTGGATAGACTATCAATAGCTAGGGAAAATCCTTCAAAATATTGCCTGCAAGCTTCACTTACGGCTGCATTTTTATGTTTAGGATTTTCGTAAACCTCTTTGGCTGAAAATGGCAATATAAGGCCAACTTGAATTGTATCTTGGCTTTCTTGCGCCCAAACGGCACAAAACCCAAGGAAGTACCAAACAAAAAAAATAGCTTTTTTTAACATATTATTCCCATTCAATAGTCGCTGGTGGTTTACTGCTAATATCATAAACAACGCGATTTATTCCTTTTACTTCATTTATAATTCTATTTGCAACCAATCCCAAGAAGTCGTGAGGTAAATGGCAAAAATCTGCCGTCATACCATCTACCGAGGTTACGGCCCTTAAGCAAATTACATGCTCATAGGTTCTTTCATCACCCATTACTCCAACAGATTGAATAGGAAGAAAGATAGCCCCTGCCTGCCATACATTCCGGTAATGTCCTTTATCTTTTAATTCATTAATAAAAATTGAATCTGCCTCTTGCAATATTCTAATTTTATCATGTGTAATATCACCTAATATTCTAATAGCCAATCCAGGACCAGGAAAGGGATGCCTTTGTAGAATAATATTATCTATGCCTAAAGCTGCACCTACATTTCTTACTTCATCTTTAAACAGCATTCTTAGTGGCTCTACAATTTTTAAATTCATTTTTTCTGGAAGGCCGCCAACATTGTGGTGTGACTTAATTGTTGCAGAAGGACCTTTAACACTTACACTTTCAATTACGTCTGGATAAATTGTGCCTTGAGCCAACCATTTTACATTGCCAACTTTATTTGCTTCTTCATCAAAAACTTCAATAAATACGCGTCCAATTGTTTTTCTTTTTTGTTCTGGATCACTAATACCTTTTAAGGCATCCACAAAACGCTCTTTGGCATCTACACCAATTACATTTAGACCCATATTTTCGTAAGCATGCAATACTTGTTCAAACTCGTTTTTACGCAAGAGTCCGTTGTCTATAAATATACCAGTTAGGTTTGACCCAATTGCCTCTTTTAAAAGCACCGCTGCAACAGATGAATCTACCCCACCAGAAAGACCAAGAATTACTTTATCGTTCCCAAGTTTTTCTTTTAAATCTTTTGTAGTGTTTTCAATAAAATGAGCTGGATTCCAGTTTTGTTTAAGTTTCGCAATTTTAGCTATAAAATTATGCAACAAGGTTTTACCGTCTATGCTATGGGTTACCTCTGGATGAAACTGAATGGCGTAAGTTTCTTCATCCTTTATTTTAAAAGCAGCTACTTTAACTGATTCTGTGCTGGCAATAATATCAAAATGGGAAGGAATATCTTGAATGGTATCCCCATGGCTCATCCAAACCTGGCTGCCCAATTCAATACCTTCAAATAAAGTATTCTCTGAAACAACAGTTAGGTTAGCTCTTCCATATTCCCTAATTTTACTTGGTACCACAAAGCCACCATTTTGATTGGCTAATAGCTGCGCACCATAGCAAACGCCTAACAAAGGAAGTTTACCTCTATAAGGAGTTAAATCTACATTTGGTAAAATGCCATCGTTTACACTGTATGGGCTACCACTTAGGATTACGGCTTTGGTATTTTCATCCAAGGCCGGAATATGCGTGCAAGGGTGAATCTCAGAATATACATTTAATTCTCTGAGTCTGCGGGCTATCAATTGGGTATATTGCGACCCGAAATCGAGGATAAGGACTTTTTCTTCCATAAATATGGTTGCGAATTTCAATATTTTTTGGGAGAAATTTAGATTGCAAAATTATTATGTTAAAATCCATTGAGTTTAATGATTGGTTAATTGCCAAGAAACACTTGCCATTATTAGATGCGAGGAGCGAAGGAGAGTATGATTGGGGACATATTCCAAATGCTATTTCCTTTCCTGTGCTTAACAATGAAGAAAGAAAATTGGTTGGAACTAGTTATAAAAAAGAAGGCCATGAGGCTGCTGTCCTTTTAGGTTACAAGTTGGTTGGGCCAAAATTTCATGATTACATCAAAAAAGCTTGGCAACAAATTCCTAAAGGAGAAATTGTAGTTCATTGCTGGCGTGGGGGCTTAAGAAGTAGGATAATGGGCGACCTACTTTCCACGGCTGGTTATCAAGTTTATCAGTTAAAAGGTGGTTATAAAGTGTATAGAAATTATGTACTTAATTCTTTTGAAACTCCCTTTAAATTTAAAGTATTGACAGGTTTTACTGGTTCAGGAAAAAGTGAAAATTTGGAGAAAATGGAAAAAGAAGGTTTGCAAGTGCTTCACTTAGAAAGGTTAGCCAACCATAAAGGGTCTGCCTTTGGTTCACTTGGTCTTGGCGAACAACCTGGGCAAGAAATGTTTGAAAATAATTTGTGTGAAACCTTATCTGGGTTCAACCCCAATACAGAAATTTGGACCGAAGATGAAAGTAGAAAAATAGGAAAATTGGTGCAACCATTGCCACTTTTTGAATCAATACGAAATGGAGAATTTACTTTTTTAACTACTCCATTTGAAGACCGAGTTAAAAATATCATGCATAATTATGGTTGTTTTGAACCTGAAAAACTAATAGAAATTACGCTTAAGTTAAAAAAGAGAATGGGCGATTTAGAGAATAGGAACGCAATTGAATTTTTGGTTCAAAACGAAATAGAAAATTGGGCAATAGCCATGCTTAATCATTATGATAAACAATACAGGTATAGTCTAAGTCTGCGGCCTAATCTTAGTCACTTTATAAAATAAAAAAGGCGGAAGTAATTAACTCCCGCCTTTATTAAAATCTTGATTAGATTATTTTATACCTTCTAGGTAGATCAATAATTTGTTTTCTCTAAAGCCTTTATCAGCATCGTACCAGTTTTCATATTCTTGACCTTCGCTCTTTGCCCAATCAGCCAACTTTGGATAACCAGTTAAGATATCTTGTTTTTCTACCATGTGAGGTATTAAACCTTCAACTTTAATTGCAAAAGGTAAATTGTTTTTAGTTTTGTAATAAGTTCCTTTTTCAGGATTAGAGTAATCTACACCCGTTCCGAATAATTTTTTAGAAGCTAAATTAGTTGGTGCATAGTCAGGTAAATGAACCTCTACCTCTCTTTGACCATTCACAATGATATAAGGATTTAATTTTAGATCTTTAACTTCAATCGCAAATTCTTTGTCAGTATTAAATTCAACTGTAACTTCTACGGTTTCTGGCTTTACAAATGGACCTTCTGGGTTTACATTGATTCCGCTTCCACCAGCTGATTTAAGTACAGAAGAAGTTTTATCAAAAATAATGATGTTGGCAAAATCTTGGTTTTGTTCTGAACCTACTTCATTGAGTTCAATCCACTTTGAAGTGCCAAGTACACTGCCATTTACCATGTTAAGCCTAATTGGACTTAATCCATCAAATTGTACTGCAAATCCATTGTCAAAACTTGCTCCTACTGCGTTTAATTGGGTTGTGATAATTACTTCTACCACATTATTATTTGCATTTGTAATTGCTTTTGCTTGATAAATGGCAACAAAGTCATTAAAATCATAGTCACCAGTTGCAGGCCAAAGATCTTCAAACATCAAAGTAGAAGGAGTGGCATTTGGAATTTGAACGATATAGGCTTTTTCTTTATCTTCTGGAAAAGCATCATCTGCATCTGCCACACCATCTCCATCTTTGTCTAAAATTTGAACTTGTGGTAAGCAACTGTTGAGAGGATCGGCAAAATAGGTACTTGGTATAGTCAAATCATCTAACATGATTCTAGAATTTCCTCCACTTCCCGCTAAGCTTATCATTATTTTATAGGGTACAGAAGAATTTGCAATTGCAGCAGGTATTGGGATACTTAAATTATTAACTGTTGTGTTAATAGTTGTAAAATCGTAAACATTAAATTCAACCCTTGTACCTTCCTTAGCAGAATTGCCAGTTACTGCATCATAAGGCAAATATGCAATATGGACTTTTCTAACAGTACCATTACTTGCAGTTAGTTTAGCTTTTAAGGTTATGTTTCCAGAACCAGGTTTTATCCAAGGCGACTTTATCCAAAAAGAGGTAACCAATAAACTTGTTGCCTGACCACTTTGGGCAGAATAGAAATTAGAAATAGCGCCAATATCTGTATAAGATACACCTCCAAATGTCCAACAATTTGCAATGTCATAGTTCCTTCTATCTGTAGCTCCTCTGCTGCCTCCATTGTTGATAGGAGAGGAACTTGTTTCGCAATTCAAAATTGGAAGTGCTGTTTGCGCATGTATGTTGGCTGTTATGAACAAACCAGCTACAATTGATAATAATAGTTTTTTCATTTTATAAGCTATGTGTTTTTTAGTCAGCTAAAGTTGGAAGAATGTCAAATGAAATAGCAGAAACATTTGTGCTATAGATTTTACTAACTGCTCCGTATTTAACAACTATGTTACTCATGTTTGTTGGAACCGCTAATTTTGTTTGAAAGTTTGATGACATGTCTTGCGTTCCAGCATAAAATACAATCTTACCATCTTCGCTGCTAATGGTCAAAGTTGTTTTCACAGGCTGAATTGTAGGAATTCCTACATAATTAAATGTAAGCTCATTTGTGGTTTTCCAATCAAAATTTTCTGAGGTTTTGATTTCGTTAAATTTTTTGGCACTAGAACCAGTAATAGGTAGATCTTGGTTTTCGTTCATTTGTTTTTTGCAAGAGCTTAAGCTAACCAATGCAATGAAGGAAATGATGATGAAGTTTTTCATTTTTGAAATTGTTTCTTGTTTTGTTTTATAAGTTACAAATCAAATGCCGTTTATAAATTTCATATTTTTATTTTGTAAGTACTTGATATGCAATGTATAATGATTCTATTTTTTTATTCTTAGTTTTTAGTTTTGTTTCGTTTTGAACCAAAAATGGAAATAAAGGAATGATTTTTTATTTCAATAAAAAAGGCGAAAGTAGCTAAACTTTCGCCTTTTTTAATGTTTAAATGATAGAGTTTATTATTTAACTCCTTCTAAATAGATAAGCAATTTATTTTGTCTAAAACCTTCACTTGCATTATACCAGTTTGCATATTCTTTTCCTTCGCTTGCAGCCCAATCAGCCAATTTAGGGTAACCAGATAAAATATCTTGTTTCTCTATCATGTGAGGAACTAAACCTTCCACTTTAATGGCAAAAGGAAGGTTGTTTTTAGTTTTATAATAAACGCCTTTTTCGAAGTTTGAATTGTCTTTTTCAGTACCAAAAAACTTCTTGTTAGCTAAACCAGTTGGTGCATAATCAGGTAAATGAACTTCAATTTCTCTGTTTTGATTTACAATGATATAAGGATTTAATTTAAGATCTTTTATTTCAATAGCAGATTCTTTTGCGGTATTAAAAGCAATGGTAACAGTTACTTTTTCTGAGTTAACAAAAGGACCTTCTGGATTCACATTAATACCACTTCCGCCAACGCCTGGGAACAATGCTCTTGCTTGATCAAATACCAAGATGTTTAGAAAGTCTTGTCCAGCTTCAGTTCCGTTATCATTAAAAGTGCTGTACTTAGAATTGTTGGTAATATTGCCTTTTACGCTTTGAACTAAATCTGGTTTAAGTCCATCAAATTGAACTGCAAAACCGTTGTTATAACTTGCACCAATTGCCATTACATTAGAAGTTATTTTAACTTCAACCACTTTATTATCTGCATTTGTAATTGCAACTGCATCATAGGCAGCAACAAAGTCATTAAAATCATAATCACCAGTTGCAGGCCAAAGGTCTTCAAACATTAAAGTTGAAGCAGAGGCATTAGGTACTTGAACATTATAAGCTCTATCTTTATCTTCAGGATATTCATCTAAATTATCTGCTACACCATCGCCATCTTTGTCTAAAATTTGAACTTGTGGTAAGCAATTGTTTGCAGGGTCTGCAAAATAGGTTCCAGGTACTGATATATCATCTACAATTAATCTAGAGCCTGAATTTCCGCCCACTCCTACCAAACTAATCATAACCTTATAAGGTACAGTTGAATTAGCAATTGCTGCTGGAATAGCAAACGATAGGTTTTGTGAAGTTGTAGGAAAGGGGCTTGAATAACTGATTGAATCGAATCGTACCAATGTTCCTTCCTTTATATTGCCTGGGTCTGCTGCATTGTGAGGAATATAGGATAAAATAATACGTCTGATTGATCCGGCAGTAGAAGATTGATTTTTATATTTTAGAGTAATATTTCCAGATCCTGGTTTGATCCAAGGTGTTTTGATCCAACAAGCTCCAATAGATGGGTTTGAAGGTGAATTACTAAGAATTGACCAGCTACCAGTGATTGGTAGTCCAGTTGCATTTGTGTATGAGGCTGATCCAAAAGACCAGCAATTGGCTTGCTCTAAACTTCTGTTGCCAGATTCTGCATTCAAAATTGGAAGTGCAGTTTGTGCATGTGTATTGGCTGTTATCAACAAACCAGTTACAATTGATAATAATAGTTTTTTCATTTTATGGATAGTTTGTTTTTTAGTCTACTAAAGTTGGAAGGATGTCAAATGAAATAATAGAAACATTTGTGTTGTAGGTTTTGCTAACTGCGCCGTATTTAACAACTAGGTTACTCATGTTTGTTGGAACCACCAATTTTGTTTGAAAGTTTGATGACATGTCTTGTGTTCCAGCATAAAATACAATCTTACCGTCTTCGCTGCTAATGGTCAAAGTTGTTTTCACAGGCTGAATTGTAGGAATTCCTACATAATTAAAGGTAAGCTCATTAGTGGTTTTCCAATCAAATTTTTCTGAAGTTTTGATTTCGTTAAATTTTTTGGCACTAGATCCATTATTAGGTAGATCTTGGTTTTCGTTCATTTGTTTTTTGCAAGAGGTTAAACCTATCAATGCAAATACGGATAAAATAATTAAGTTTTTCATAAATGTTGTTTTTAGTTTCATGCTGTATTCCAATTAATATACCAGTTTTATGTTTTTATAAATTCATATATAATTCCCAGTTAATCAGAATTTTGAAATATTAGACTTAAATATTAAAAGATTTTTTTTGTTTCATTTTGGGTCTGAATATTCAGAATGGGTTTATTGAAACTGCTTTTATTTGCCTTTTTTTTTTTTTTTTCTTAAGTAATTTCAAATATATAATTAATGATAGTGATAATTCTATACATCCTTAAAATTGTTTGAACTAATATGAATTGAAAAGCCAATATATTGAACAGGTTTAATTAAAATTATTGGAATAAAAATCTGTTTCGCTTATACTTGACTAAATTGTACTTTTGTAATCTATTTTCATAATTTATGGCAGGAACAGAATTTTATGGCGCCGAAGAGCGCAAAGAAATTAATGATGTATTAGAAACAGGCATCTTTTTTAGATATAACCACGATCATCTTCGTAATAATATTTGGAAAGCCAAAGAGTTTGAGGCCGAGGTGGCTAAATTGGTAGGTGCAAAATATGCACATGCGGTTTCAAGTGGTTCTACTGCGGTTTCTTGTGCCCTTGCGGCGGCAGGAATTGGTGCTGGTGATGAAGTAATCGTTCCTCCCTTTACTTATATTGCTTCTGTAGAAGCCGTTATTTTTGCAGGCGCTTTACCTGTTTTTGCAGAAGTTGATGAAACTTTATGCCTTAGTGCAGCGGGAATTAAAAAGGCCATTACGCCAAAAACCAAAGCAATACTCCTAGTACATATGTGCGGCCAAATGGCACAAATGGACGAAATCATGCAAGTGGTAAAGGACCATAACCTTGTTTTAGTTGAAGATGCTGGTCAGGCAATGGCTGCAAGCTATAAAGGCATTAGCACTGGGCTTTTTGGGAAAACTGGTTGCTATAGTTTCGACTTTTTTAAAATTGCTACCGCAGGCGAAGGTGGCGTGATGGTAACTAACGATGAAGTTGCCTATAAATTAGCAGATAATTTTGCAGACCACGGACATGATCATATTGGTTCAAACCGAGGCATGGAAAACCATCCTGTGGTAGGCTTTAACTATAGAATTTCAGAATTACACGCAGCCATTGGCTTGGTTCAAACCCGCCGTGTGCCTATGATTAGAGAGAAAAATAACTTGCATAAAAAATACATGATGCAAGAACTTGGTAAAGTTCCTGGAGTTTCATTTGCTAGCATTCCAGATGAAAATGGGGATTCTGCTACCTTCCTTAATATGTTTTTGCCAAATACCCAGGCCGCACAAAAAGTAGTGGATGCCTTTAATGCCAATGGGGTAGGTGGTTTTAATTATTGGTTCACCAATATGTACCATTTTATAAACCAATGGAATCATATTAAAGAAGGTCACGTTGCTGCTAAAACAAATGTTCAATTGCTAGGTGCTCCGCAAGACTATAAAAATTTAGATTTGCCAAAGACCCAAGAAACAATTGGACGATTAATTTCTTTTGGTATTCGTGCTAGCTGGACTGAAGATGAACTTAAAGAACTTGTTTCCAAAATGACTGCAAGCATAAACCAAGCTATGTCATTAACAGCCTAAAATTTAACTATGGCACATAAGAATTTTAAATCGATAGAAAAAACAGTATTTGGTAGAGGGAGTTTTGCCCAATTGGCTGAAATTGTAGCACCCATTAGAGAAAGAAATCAACAGTATTTTGTATATGTTGTAGACCAATATTTTAAAGGGAAGACACTTGAAAGCCAATTACAGGCGCAGCCAGAGGATTTGATTTATTTTATTGATGTTGACCCGAATGAGCCAACAACAGAGCAAATTGACCAATTACGTGATGAGATTTTAGCCAATAAGGGACTTCCTAGCGGACTCATTGGTATTGGTGGAGGTAGCATAATGGATATTGCTAAGGCCTTGGCTTTGATGTTAACCAATGAAGGGTCATCTGTTCAGTATCAAGGTTTGAACCTAATAAAAAAGCCTGGTATTTATCACCTAGGAGTGCCTACTATTTCTGGAACTGGTGCAGAATGCAGTATGACCGCGGTATTAACAGGCCCTGAGAAAAAGTTGGGATTAAAGTGCGATTGGACCATTTTTGATCAAGTTATTTTAGACTCTGAATTAACAGCTTCTGTGCCTACCGACAAATGGTTTTATACTGGAATGGATACTTTTATTCATTGCATTGAAAGTAGAGATGGCATGCTAAATAATGCCTACAGCTTTGCTTATGGAGAGCAATCCTTGAAATTGTGTAGAGAGGTTTACCTAGGCGAAAATGCTGGAAGAAGCGCAGAGAATGATGATAAACTTATGGTGGCTTCTTTGATGGGTGGATTAAGTTTAACCTATTCTGAAGTAGGTGTTTGCCACGCACTTAGCTATGGTTTAAGCAAAATTTTTGGCGAGAAACATTGTTATGCCAATTGCCTTGCATTTCAGCATTTAGGCGATTATTACCCAGAAGGAGTTGATGAATTTAAAACTATGTTGAAACAGCATGGCGTAAGCTTACCACAAGGTTTAAGTAAGGCATGGACAGAAGTTGAAATAACCGCCATGGCTCAGGTTGCTTATAATTTGCCGCATATGTGGAACCATGCCATTGGCACAGATTGGAAAGAAAAGATTACTTTAGACACGATTAAAGATTTATTTAGAAGATTGTAACATGACAAAAATTGTAAAAGTTGGTGATATCGACTGTGGTTCGGATGAATTATTTTTAATTTCTGGACCTTGTGTAATTGAAGATGAAATGATTATGATGAAAACCGCAGAAAAGCTTAAAGAAGTTTCTGAGCGTTTAAACATCAAGTTGATTTATAAATCATCGTTTCAAAAGGATAACCGTAGTAGTTTAAAATACTATGATGGTCCTGGTTTAGCAGCAGGTGTTAAGTTGTTGGCAAAAATTCGTGAGCAATTTGGATTCCCTATCCTTACAGATGTTCATTACCCAGACCAAGCTACTGCGGCAGGTGAGGTGGTAGATGTACTCCAAATACCCGCTTATTTATGTATGCAAAGTACCTTACTGGTTGCAGCTGCAAAAACCAATAAAGTGGTGAATATTAAACATGGTCAATTTTTGGCGCCAGACAACATGAAGCACCCTGTTGCCAAATGCGTTGAAAGTGGAAACGACCAAGTGATTTTAACAGAACGTGGTTATACTTTTGGGTACAATGATTTAATTGTTGACCCTAGAAGTTTCTATCATTTAAGAAATATTGGATATCCAGTTGTGTTCGACGTTACCCATTGCGTTCGTAAATATGGCACTCCAAGCGCTGACCCAAATGGCGGCGCACGTGAATTTTTACCTGTTTTAAGCAGAGCAGGTGTTGCTTCCGGAATTGATGGAATTTTTATTGAAACCCACCCAGAGCCTTCAAAAGCTTTGTGTGATGCCGCCTCTCAATTGTGTGTATATGATTTAGAAGAATTTTTAAAACCTTTGATTGAATTGCATCAAGTAGAATTAAAATATCGCAAATAACATGAAAACAAAATTTAACATCCTCAGCATTGCTTTTTTATGCTTAATGTTGGTTCAAACCAACCTTTCTTTTGCCCAATACGAGCGACCAAGATCTGCTGAAAATTCAAATGAGAAAAAGGCAAATACCTTTTTTAGCATAGGGTCTGGTGCAAATTACAAATATGGCTTAATTGGGTTTGGTTTAGGAATGATGATAAATGAAAATGTGCTTGGAGAACTAACTTTAGGTGTTGGCGGTTATGGATTCAAAAGTGGGGTAAACATGGTATTTAATGCTGGTTTAAATAAAAAATGGCGTCCAACTTTGGGTTTTGCAAGAGCATCTGGGTTTCAGGATTTTGAAACTGAAGTTGAAGTTGTTTACAATTTAAATACCCTTAAAACAGACGCTTTAATTGACTTGCCGGCTGCTTATGTGTTAACACCAGGATTTCAACGAATATTTAAATTTAGAAATGGGAGCAGTTTTGCCATTGATTTAGGAGTTGCTATCTCACTCAATAATTTTAAACCTTCCTTTTCAGAGTCTGCCATTAAATTAGAAGGTTTTATAGTACCCACCAATCAAGTAACATTTAGTGCTTCCCAGGAAACTTTCTTTAATGTGATAGGGCCATCTGGCCTTAGTTTAGGGTTAAGTTACAATTTTGGGCTAGGTTTGAAATAGGGAATGTAAAAAATTGCCTTAAAAGATTATTTTTGCCCTCATTCTTATACAGACTAATAGATTAAAATGGAATTATACTTAGATTCAGCAAACCTAAAAGAAATTGAAGAAGCCTTTAAATTGGGTATTTTAAATGGCTTAACCACTACTCCTACCTTTATGCAACGTGAAGGCATTACCGATGTAGATGGAATGATTATAAAGCTTTCTAAAATTGTACCTGTACTTCAGATTGAAGCTTTGGGAGATACTGCCGAGGATGTATTAGCGGAAGCTAAAAGACAATTGGCTTTGGGTTTAGACCCTACCAAAACAGTGTTTAAAATTCCTGTTTCATTAGAAGGCGTTAGGGCTTGTCGTTTGCTAAGAAACGAAGGCTTACTTGTAAACGTTCATTTGGTTTACACTTTACAACAAGCTTATATGGCCATGCACGCAGGAGCCACTTATGTTTGTCCTTTGGTTGGTCGTTTGCAAGATCAAGGTCATGATGCCTTGGATTTAGTGGCTCAAATTGTAGATGCAGTAAACGATTATGGGTATGATACAAAGGTGATGTTCTCTTCGGTTAGAAATGTGGAGCACGTTAGAAATGCCTTAAACTTGGGAGTGCATACCATTACTGTTCCTTTGAAAATATTAAAGCAGTTAACCGAAAATCATTTTACTACGGTAGGAACTGAGCAATTTATTCATGATACCCGTTTAATGACGGTTAAAGTGCGTGAAGCCATTAATGGCATCAATCCTTTAGTGAGTGCAGATACAACTTTAGTAGATGCCATTATAAAAATGACTGAGTATGGATTTGGCGCCATTACTATTGTTAATGCAGATGGAAGTTTAAAAGGGGTATTTACCGACGGTGATTTACGTCGCAAAATTCAAACAGATGGAAGAGATGTTTTGAGTAAGAAGATGTCTGATTTTACCTTTGCCGATGCCAAATCTGTGGAAGCAGGCGCATTGTTAAATGATGCTGCACAAATTTTAAAAGCTACTAAAGTTGATACCTTATTGGTAACAGAAAACGGCAAGCCAATAGGCATGTTAGATATTCAAGATTTAGAAGCTTAATTAGATTTTTAAATAGAAAAAAGCCGCTTCGAGCGGCTTTTTTTATAAAATAACCATGAGTAATAATATTCAAACTATTTTCGAAAATTTAGGTGGCCAATTTTGTACGCCTGTCTCTCAATTGACTGAGCGTTTGGCTACCATCAAAGCTTTTGTGTATGATTGGGACGGCGTGTTTAACAATGCTGTAAAAAACGAAAATAAAAGCAGTAATTTTAATGAAGCAGACAGCATGGGAACCAATATGCTTCGGTTCAGCCATTACCTTAAAACCCAACAATTACCCAAAACAGCCATTATTTCTGGAGAGAAAAATGAGTTTGCCTTTTACTTTTCTGAAAGAGAACATTTTGATGCTTGTTATTATAAGGTTCCTAATAAGATTATTGCCCTAGACCATTTTTGTGAGCAGCATAATTTAAAACGCGAAGAAGTTTGCTATACTTTTGATGATGTGCTGGATTTGAGCATTGCTGCCGTTTGTGGTCTAAGGATAATGATTAACAGAAAAGCAAATCCGCTGTTTAAAAATTACTTAGTAAAAAACCAATTGGCTGATTACATCACGGCTGCTGAAAGTGGCAATTTCGCAGTAAGAGAAGCGTCTGAATTATTAATGGGTTTGAACCAAAATTATGATGACTGTATGGATGAACGTAAAGACTTTTCTGAGTTATATCGCAAGTATTTAGCCGAAAGACAAGCCCAAGAAACACACTTTTTTAACATCGAAAATGAAAGCGTCAAAGAAGTCGCTCGTCCTGCTTAGTCTTTTGACTTTAGGTAATTGTAAGAGGCCTGTTGAGAACCATCCAATGAGGCGCCCGGCTGGTTATTGTTCATATATAGCGTATCGTTAACGCCGTCAATTTTTCTTGCCTTGGCCTTGTCGTTCCATTGAAGGTTTAAAACATCAATAACGGTTTGTTTGGCTTCCTTGTCATAAATTGGAAACGCACATTCTACCCGGTTGGTTAAATTTCTTGTCATCCAATCTGCCGAAGCCAAGTACACTTTTTCTTGACCATCATTGCCAAAAACATAAATGCGTGCATGCTCCAAATACCGATCTATAATACTTATTACTTGTATGTTTTCGCTGCTGTTTTTTATGCCTGGAACTAAACAACAAATTCCGCGCACAATGAGCTTTATCTGCACGCCCGCATTGCTTGCATCATAAAGTTTTTTAATCACATCAAAATCCACCAAAGAATTCATTTTAGCAATAATCCATGCTTTTTTACCTTGTTTGGCAATGCTAATTTCTTTGTCGATGAGTTCCAGAAATTGCTTTTTCATAAATTCTGGTGCAATCAGTAAATGCTGGTAAGGTCCTCTTCTGAGGTTGGCAAACAAGAAATCGGCCAACCAATCTACTTCCACAGTAAGCCTACTGTCCTTGGTAAATAAGCAAAAATCGCTATACAATTTTGCGGTAAAGCCATTGTAATTGCCAGTAGAAAGGTGGGCATATCTAACGGTTTTACCTTCTTCTTTGCGGTAAATTAAGCAGATTTTTGCATGCACTTTCTGCCCCGGCTTTCCAAAATGAACTTGTGCGCCAGCTTCTTGTAATTGATTGGTCCAGTAAATATTTGATTCTTCATCAAACCTTGCCTGAAGCTCCATAAGAACAATAACCTTCTTCCCATTTTTTACCGCATTGATAAGTGCATTTACAACATTACTGTTTTTTGCCACACGGTATAAGGTAATGAAAATGGTGGTTACTTTAGGGTCAATCGCCGCTTCTCTTAAGAATCGAATGAGGTAATCAAAACTTTGATAAGGCATATGCAAAAGCACATCCTTTTTAGAAATTGCATCAAAGGTAAGCTGGGTATCTTCAAACGCTTTCACAGGTATTGGAGGCAGCGCTTGATGGTAAAATTCAGGCTTCGAAATTTTAGGGAAGTCCATAAAATCTTTGAAGTTATGGTAACGGCTTCCCGGGATAAGATTCACATTTCTTAAATCCAGTTTTTTAATGAGCAATTCCAACATGTCTTTAGGCATGGCTTCATCATAAACAAAACGGGTTGGAATGCCTTTAGAGCGCTGTTTCAAGCTCTTTTGAAGCTTGTCTAAAATGTTTACTTGGTAATCGTTCTCATCCCTGCTTATCTCATATTCGGCATCCCTTGTTATCTTAATAATATATCCCTCAAAAGAGGAATAATCAAAAATAGAGAAAATGCGTTTTAGGTTAAGACGAATGATGTCTTCGAGTAATACAATATGAATATCATTTTGGGTAAGTGGCAGCGAATAAAATCGGCTAATGATATTGGTTGGAACCTCAATGATGGCATGCTTAGGGGCCATGCCACTCAGGCTTTGTTTCATTCTAACCGCTAGGTAAATGCTTCGATCTTTTAAGTGTGGAATGTATTTTAGTTCATCTATAACCACTGGGAACAGCTGGTTAAGCACATTGGCCTTAAAGTATTCTCTAATTAGGTCTCGTTCTACCTCGGTAACTTGCGCCTCATTCATTAAAAAAATGCCATTTCTATTGAGTTCAGGCAATAAAATTTGATCGTAGATTTCGTTGAACTTGTTTTGTAAAACCAATACATTTCGTTGGATTTCTGCCAACACTTCATCTGGGGAGTTTTGATATTCTGAAATGGCCTTTTTGCTATTTACTCGCTGCAAACGCCTAATTTGGGCTACGCGTACCCTAAAAAATTCGTCTAGGTTGGAAGAAAAAATGGCCAAGAATTTTATGCGTTCCATCAATGGGTTGCTCGCATTTTCTGCCTCTTGCAATACCCTTTCATTGAAACTAAGCCAACTGATTTCTCTATCTTTAAATAAATGTCCTTTTCGGTCTTTTATCATCTGTTACAAAGCTAAGCTTATAAACCACTTTTTGCAATCTAGGTAAGTTTTTGTAATTATTAAATTATTGTTAAGGGTTGGTTTGAACCGAAGCAAGCCCAAAATAATATGCTTTACATTTTAAAGAATCAGATAAAATCCTATTAGAATGACTAGCTTAGGATATATATTTAATATTTCAGTTGTCTAAAATTGTATCTATTGCTGTACATTAAACTAAGCGACTTTCAGTTTTTTTTATTTTGGGAATCAAAAAGCTAATAACCTTACAAAAGCAAATGGCATAATTAAGTTTCAAAAAATCAAAAATGCAGATTTGAAATTTTGGTCAGCCTACAAATAGTCTAAAATAGATTTGCATTTTTTAGGTATTTAAGCCTTAGAAAAAAAATGTGGTCGAAGAATTTGCGTTTTTTGCAAAAAAGTTAAAAGGCCATTTGTAATTTTCAATAAATCCTAACTATTTCTGTCATGGTATTTGAAATTGGGTTCAACATAAACATTTGTTTAACCCTTCATTTAAATAACAATTATGTTACTACCTTACAGGATTAGAAGAATTAGAGAGGCGCATAATCTTACACAAGAAGACGCCGCATTCAATTGTGGAATTAGCGCATCGGCTTACGGTCAAATAGAAAGAAACGCGCATAAATCAACTTATGAAACATTGATGAGAATAGCTGATGCTTTGAATGTTTCATTCCACTTTTTAGTCGATATCAACAATGCTCAATTTACTGAAAAAAACAAGTTATAGCTTGTTGATTGATATTCCTAAGCAATTTATTGTTGTATATTATTTATTACCCAAAAATGGCTAGAGAACTAAAACAAAGTATCAGAAAAATTAGAGAGTTAAATAATTTAACTCAGGAAGAGGTTGACTCAAAATGCGGAATGAGTGCTTCTGCTTCTGGCCAAATAGCAAGAAATCCAACAAAATCGTCTCTTCAGGAAATGATTATCAATGCGTTGCTTCGGATATTAGATTAGAGGGATTCATTATTATAGATAGCTTTTGAAATTCTATTTATTTTAATATTATTGATTAAACTTTAAAATTTAACAATTAAGATTTCATCATAACACATAATAAATTAAAAACATGACACAAAAAACTTCAAACGCATTTGTAGCAGCCTCATGGGTTGCTCTTGGTGCAGGCATGATTGGCTATTTAATTGGACTGTGGCGAGCAGAAATGCTGCTAAATGAAAAAGGCTACTACTTTACTGTCCTAATGTTTGGATTATTTTCGGTTATTTCTTTGCAAAAAAGTGTGAGGGATAGATTAGAAAATTATCCAGTTACAGATTTGTACTATGGGCTATGTTGGTTTGCTACAATCCTTTCTATTGCTTTACTTGTTATTGGCTTGTGGAATGCAACCTTATTGCCGAGTGAAAAAGGTTTTTATGCATTTGCCTTTTTACTAGGTATGTTTGGTGCTATTGCTGTTCAAAAAAACACCCGAGATAACCAACAAATCGAAAAAGAACAATAGAAACTGATTTCCTATTTTTATAATACCTTAGTAGTATGGAATTAATTCCATACTACTAAGTGAAAGATTAATAGAACTTAATAATGAATTTTATTTTCATAAATTTTGCTCTAATTTAAGTATCCTATATAAATTTCAATTTTATGAAAACAAGGATAACTTATGCTCTATTTGTTATTTTGGTTTTAGCTAATAACATATTAAATGGCAATCCCATTATTCAAAATGGGGAAGCCAATTTTACGGATATCAACTTTTCTAATAGAGGACTTTACCCACTTAATGGAGAATGGCTTTTTTATGAAGGCGTTTTTTTAGGCACCCAAAGAAACACTAATCTTGATATAAATATAATGCCTATTGAGGTGCCTAATGAATGGAGCAGATTTGAAATGCAAAAAATTAAAAAGGGCATTGGTTTTGGAACTTATGCTTTGTTGATCAAAAAAAAACCTCAAGAAGAACTTGTTTTATTGCTTAAAGATATTGGAAGTGCTTATAAAGTTTGGATCAACAAAATACCTATATTTTCTTGTGGTGAAATAGGAACAGATGCAGCTCAAAGTCGCCCTCAATTTTGCCAACAAAATATTAATTTACCTAAAGATACAAATCAAGTCCTTTTATGGATTGAAGTGAGTAATTTTCATCAGGTACGTGGTGGGATTTTGCAAAGTCCAGAATTACTAATATCCCGCCAAATTGGCTTAAAGCAAGAACGAGATGCCCTCTACCGTTATTTTTGTTTTGGAATTCTTTTTGTAATTGGCCTTTATCATATTGGGCTTTGGGGTTTAAACAGAAATGATATCTCCTCCTTATTGTTTGGCTTATTCTGCTTAATACTACTCAATTTTTTTACTTTTAGAAGTAGATTAGTTTATAGATTTTATCCTGATTTTTCTTGGGAATTAGGCAACCAAATAGAATACATATCACAAATTATATCAATTCCTTTGTTTTATGTTTTCTTTTATCATTCATTTAAAAGATATTTCTGGAGATTTTTTAAAGTGTTTGCCATTGCATTTAGTTTACTCGCTTCCATATTTGTACTATTAACCCCACCATTATATTTCACTCATATCTTAACCTTTATTCACGTAATTTTACTAATTTATATTCCAGCAGTTCTTATAGGTTTAATCAATTCTTTAAAAAACAAAGAGCCTGGTGCACGTATACTTTTAGTTGGTTTTAGTATATTTATGGTAGCATTAATAAATGATATCTTGCATGTTCAAAACATCATTCATACCAACAACGTAATCATTTTTGGGGTAATAGGATTTATTTTATGCCAAGCTTATTTTCTTGCTTATAACAGTAATCAATCTAGACTTAAGAATATTGATTTATCAAATAGTTTATTAGAATTAAACAATAGCCTAAGCAGATTTATACCTCAGAATTTTATTGATTTAATGGGTAAAAGTAATATCACTGAAATTTCATTGGGCAATTGCACAGAGCAAGAAATGACCATTATGTTTAGTGATATCCGCTCTTTTACTACCATTTCTGAACAACTTTCCTCCGGAGAATCATTTCGGTTTATAAATGATTATTTGCAAGTAATGGGGCCTATTATTAAATCTAATAATGGCTTTATAGACAAATACATTGGCGATGGTATTATGGCTTTGTTTCCAAATCACCCAAATGATGCCGTTAATGCTTCTTTAGAAATGATGGCTGCTCTTCAAAAGTTTAATTTATTAAATATTGCTTTGAATAAACCGCAGATTGCTATTGGAATAGGTTTACATTATGGAACAGTTGTTTTAGGCACTGTAGGCGAACCTGATAGAATGGATACAACAGTAATTTCCGATGCAGTTAATCTAGCAGCGCGAATAGAATCACTTACAAAGCAATACCTAGTCTCTGTAATCATTAGTGGAGAAGCCTTTGATAAACTAAGCAATTCATTGGCTGGTTTATGCAATTTTATTGGGAAGGCTACTGTAAAAGGCAAAACAATAGAAACAAAATTGTACCAGGTTAATTATAACGAGAAAGCACAAAATACTGAGCCTTCTTTTTCAAAATTAATTAACGAAGAGGTGGCTTACTAAATATTTAAGGAAAAACTACAAATATTCAATCCGCGCAACAATTGGACAAACCATGGCCAACATAGCGCTTACACCACAATACTTATCTTTGGATAAGCTTACTGCTTTCTCCATTTTATCTCTATCATCCGCTGCAATTTTTATCTTGTAGGACATTCTAATTTCAGTGTAAATGCGAGGATGCTCGTCTCTTAAGTCGGCTTCTACATGCACACTAAAATCGCTAAAGTTAACATGCATTTTGTTAAGTAAAGATACCACATCCATACCTGTGCAGCCTCCCAAAGAAGTGAGGAGCAGGGGCTTTGGACTAGGGCCAGAATCCTTACCACCACCAGCCTCTGTAGTGTCAATGGTAATGTGGTGCCCGCCATTAATTTCGCTCACAAATTGCATTCCCGAAGTATATCGGGTATTTGCTTGATGTAATGTTGCCATAACTTTTTGCTTATTTTAAACTTGCCCAACTTCCACCATTGAAGGCTTTTACCCCATTTTGATTTAAGTAGCTGGTGGCTTGAGAACTTCTCATGCCGCTGGCGCATACGCAAACCACTTCTTTGTTAAGTTTTTTAATAGCGTTAAGTTGACCCGATAGTTTATTTAAAGGAATGTTTTTTGAACCTTTAACATGGCCGCCAGCATACTCGCCTTCGCTGCGCACATCAATAATTACGGCACCATTTGCCAAAGCTGTTTTCATTTCTTCGTTGGATTTACCCCCAAAAAGGTTTTTTAAAAAGTCCATCATTTTATTTTTTTTATTATGAAATAATTAGTTTCCTGTGGCAGATTTGATAATGTTGACCAATTGCCCTGTTGGTACTACACCTGACTGACGCCAAAGTGTTTGTCCTTTTTTAAATAACATAAGTGTTGGTACACCTTGAATTTGGTAAAAGGCTGCCGCTTGCGGATTTTTATCTACATCCACTTTGATAATTTTTACATTTTCGCCCAATTCTGCTGCGGTTTCTTTTAAAATTGGCGCCATCATTTTGCATGGCCCACACCATTCAGCGCTAAAATCTACCAATACCGGAGTGTCTCCGTTTATTAATGTTTCAAAACTATTCATGTGTTTAAAGTTTATTTTCTTTTTCTGTTTTTTTAGTTGCTAAATCTTTTGCGGTATCTGCTAATAAGCCGCCCATAAATACACCATATAAAGTGCTGTTTACTGGGTTAGAGGTAATGGCGCAAGTTCCATTGGCACAACCAACAAAATAATAGTAGGCATACCCAGCAAGTGCACCCACTACAGCGCCAACGGCGATAAAAACTATTCTTTTATTCATTTCTTTGTCTTAATATTAAAATATGAACATTTAAACATATATAACTTATAAAAAAAAATCACATTTGGCAATTGCACTTTTCTATGCAATCTAAAACAGAGCCTAAATTGAGTTCTTTTAATTTATAATAAGCCGAGGTACCCACTTTTCTTACTTCTAGCAAACCCTTCATCTTCATATTAATTAAATGGTGCGAAAGCAATGATTGCTCGCATCCTGTTTTTTCCATTAGCTCATTTACGGTGAGTTCTGGGTGCAATTGCAATTCGCCAATTACTGCCAAACGCGTTGGATGTGCAATCGTTTTTAAGATGAAAGCTGCCTTTTCTAACTTGTGTTTATCTGGTCTCATTTTTCGTTTACAAATATATGAACATACATTCATATAACAAGATTATTTTTTTATTTCTTTTCTAACTGCACCTTTGCGCAGATGTATATAGGCTTTGATGCAAAGCGGGTTTTTAATAACCGCACGGGTTTGGGTAATTATAGCAGAATTTTGCTAAGTGATTTACATGCCCTAAATGCACCGCTGCAAATGGCTTTGTTTACACCAAAGGTTACGCTTGAACCCAATTTTTTGGCGCACCAAGCAAAAGTAAAGCGTGTGTTGCCAAAGCCTGCCTTCAAGCATTTTGGGAGTATTTGGCGCAGCTATCAATTAGCTGCAGAGGCAAAGGCATTGAACCTTGATGTGTTTCATGGATTGAGCAATGAATTGCCGCAAGGCTTAGAGAAGTATAAAATACCTTCGGTTGTAACCATTCATGATTTAATTTTTTTAGAACGTCCGGCCTTATATGCTGCAACCGATAGGCTAATTTATAGGCATAAGTTTGAGCAAGCCTGCAAAAAAGCCAATTTGATTTTGGCCACCAGTGAGGCTACTAAGCAAGACATTTTAAAGCATTTTAAAATTAGCGAGCAAAAAATAGAGGTCTTGTACCAAGATTGTGATAATGGTTTTGCCCAAATCTTTTCTGCACAAGAAACACAAATGGTACTATCACAATTTGGCATTCAAATGCCTTTTATTTTAAGTGTAGGTACCTTAGAGAGACGCAAAAATCACTTAAGTTTATTAAAGGCTTATCATCAAGCCAAGCTTTTTAACCATACCTTAGTTTTGGTTGGGAAGCGCGCCGATGCTGCACCGGCCATTGATGCGTATATAGCACAGCATAAGTTGCAAGCACATGTTCTCATCATTGAAGGAATTACCTTACACCAGCTTCAAGTGCTTTATAAAGCTGCCCATGTATTTGCTTATATCAGTGAAATAGAAGGATTTGGTATTCCGATTTTAGAGGCCATGAAAGCGGGCATTCCAAGCCTCTGCTCCAATGTATCCTCCATGCCAGAAGTAGGAGGGGATGCAGTTTTACTAGTAAATCCCTTAGAGATTTCAGAAATAAAATCGGCATTATCAGAGTTGGTTCAAACCGAAACCACCCGAAAACAATTAATAGAAAGGATGCCAATGCAAGTGGAAAAGTTTAACGGAAAAAATATTGCCAAGCGTTTACTTTCCTTGTATGAGTCGCTCTAAATTCTATTAATCACTTACCTTTGCGACGTGTTGATTGAACTAAAAGACCCAATATTTAAAAAATTAGTAAGCCTTGCCAAGGCTAAACAAATAAAAGCTTATGTGGTAGGAGGTTTTGTTAGGGATTTATTGTTGAACCGACCTTCTAAAGACATAGACATTGTGGTGCTAGGAGATGGCGTAGACTTTGCCCACGACTTTGCACAATTAGTGCCCCAAAAAACTGATTTTGCAGTATTTAAAACCTATGGTACAGCCATGGTTAAAACACCAGAGTGGGAAATAGAATTTGTGGGTGCCCGCAAAGAAAGTTATGTAAAGGAAAGTAGGAAGCCTGATGTGCTGCCCGGCACTTTATCTGACGACCAAAAACGCCGTGATTTTACCATTAATGCCTTGGCTATTTCTTTAAATGAAGCTGATTTATTTGAATTAATTGACCCATTTAATGGTGTTGCTGATTTAGAAAACAAACTCTTACGCACGCCATTGGAGCCGGGAATAACCTTTGATGATGACCCGCTGCGCATGATGCGTGCCATTAGGTTTGCTACCCAATTGCAGTTTAGCATTCATGTTCAAACCTATGAAGCATTGTATGCATTTGCGCCACGTTTGCAAATTGTATCGCAAGAGCGCATCATCGATGAATTTAATAAAATATTGGGTAGCAAAAAGCCTTCTATTGGTTTGCAAATGCTGCATGAAACTGGCTTGTTAAAACTGTTTTTTCCAGAATTACATACCATGGAAGGGATTGAAATAGTGAATAAAAAGGCCCATAAAGATAATTTTATTCATACCTTAAAAGTGGTAGACAATATTTGCAAAGAAACTGATAACTTATGGTTGCGTTGGGCTACGTTGCTGCATGATATTGGTAAACCTGCTACCAAAAGGTATATAGTAGAGCAAGGCGGTTGGACCTTTCACGGTCATGAAGAACGAGGTGCCAGAATGGTTGCTAAAATATTTAGAAACCTTAAACTGCCCCTTAACGAGAAAATGAAATACGTTGAAAAGCTGGTCTCTTTACATCATAGGCCAAAAGTATTGGCAGAGGAGGGTGTTACCGATGCCGCAATTAGAAGGTTAATTGTAGATGCAGGAGATGATTTGGATGATTTGTTTACTTTGTGTAGGGCCGACATGACCAGCAGGTTTCCAGAGAAAATAGCCTTGTTTAGGTCTAAATTAGCCAAAGTGCAAGATTTGGTAAAGGAAGTAGAAGAGCGTGATACCTTGCGCAATTGGCAACCTCCAGTTAGCGGCGAAGATATTATGGCTTATTTTAACCTAAAGCCAAACAAAACCGTTGGCCTCATAAAAGTTGAAATTAGGGAAGCTATTTTGGATGGTAAAATTCAAAACAACAAAGCAGAAGCCCTCGCTTTAATGGATGAAATTGGAACACGATTGGGATTAAAAAAGCAAGAATCTTAAGTATATTAGCAACGTAGTTAATTGTATTTTAAAATGAGTATGGCTAAATTTGATTATATCATTATTGGTGGGGGCGTAGTTGGCTTGGCAACTGCTTGGCAAATGTTAAAGAGCAAGCCGGGTTTAAAGCTTGCTATTATTGAAAAAGAAGAGGCATTGGCGGCCCATCAAACAGGGCACAATAGTGGCGTAATTCATAGTGGAATTTATTATAAACCGGGCAGTTTAAAAGCTAAGAATTGTATTAACGGTTACAATCTTTTATTGAATTTTTGCAATACCTATGAGGTGCCTTATGAATTGTGTGGTAAGTTAATTGTGGCCACCAGCGAACAAGAAATCCCAGAGCTTGATAAATTATACCAACGTGGTTTAGAAAACGGTTTGAACCAAATAAGCATGATTAGTCAGGCTGAGGCCAATGAAATTGAACCGCACTTGAAAGTGGTAAAAGGCATTAAAGTGCCTTATACGGGCATTATAGATTATACCGAAGTTTGTTTAAAGCTTGGGCATTTGGTGCAAGATTTAGGAGGGCAAATATTTTTAGGTCATAAAGTTGAAGACATTATTTTGAGCGCTAATGAAGTGCATATTGTTACGGCTCAAAGAACCTTTGAAACGGCCAAGTACATTAATTGTGCAGGTTTATATTGTGATAAAATTGCAGGCTTCACGCAGTCTAACATGGATACCAAAATTATTCCGTTTAGGGGCGAGTATTTTATGTTGAAGCCAGAAAAAAGGAGCCTAGTAAAACATTTAATTTATCCAGTTCCTGATCCAAACTTTCCATTTTTGGGCGTTCATTTTACGCGCATGATTGGCGGTGGGGTAGAGGCGGGTCCAAATGCGGTGTTTGCCTTTAAAAGGGAAGGCTATCACATGTGGGATGTGGATGTAGCAGAAATGTTTGAATCTTTGGCTTGGCCAGGGTTTAGAAAAGTAATGGCCAAATATTATAAAACGGGCTTGGGAGAATTTTACCGTTCTTTTTCAAAAGCAGCTTTTACAAAAGCCTTGCAAAAGTTGGTGCCAGAAATTCAAGAAGACGATTTAATACCAGCTGAAGCTGGCGTTAGGGCACAGGCTTGCGATAAGTTTGGCGGTTTGTTGGATGATTTTAAAATTATTCATGAGCGACAAGCCATTCATATTTTAAATGCCCCTTCACCGGCGGCAACGTCTAGTTTGAGTATAGGTTCAACCATAGCCAATATGGCACTAAAATCATAAACATGTTTATATCAGAATGTCAAATTAGGGTGCGCTATGCAGAAACAGACCAAATGGGTTATGTGTATTATGGCAATTATGCCCAATATTTTGAAGTAGCTAGGGTAGAAGCCCTTAGACAAATGGGATTAAGTTATAAAATGTTTGAAGACAGTGGCACTATGATGCCTGTTTTGCAACTCAATTGCAGGTACAAGAAACCCGCTAAATATGATGATTTGCTAACCATAAGAACTTCTATTAAAGAGATGCCCGGCACAAGGATGTTTTTCTTTTATGAAGTATTTAATGAGGCCAATGTATTGCTACATGAAGGCGAAACCACTTTGGTGTTTATTGACATGAAAAGCAATCGCCCTGTAAGTTGCCCCGCAATGTTGGCTCAAAAATTAGCGCCATTTTTTAACGCATGAAAACAGAAAAATACCTTTTGTTGAAACCCGTTAAATGGGTTGTTAGAAAAACAACGGACATGAGTATGCCCGGCAACAAAGAGGTATCGGTATATGCAGTGCTTGAATTTTTTATAAGAAATATTGGTAAAAGTGAGTTAAACCTGAGGGCTTCGGCGTTGTCATTTACCTTTTTCTTGGCTCTGTTTCCAACGGTTATTTTCTTTTTTACACTCATTGCTTATTTGCCTTTGAGCTATAGTCCAGATGAAATTTTGTTTTTTATTGCAGAGTCAATACCTAAGAGTGTATACGAAACCATCCAAGAAACCTTAAACGATATCCTCAAAAACCAACGAGGAGGCTTATTGTCATTGGGTTTTGTATCGGCCATGTATTTTTCTACCAATGGGTTTCACACCTTGATGAATTTACTCAATAAATACAGTCATATTCAGGAGAGTCGACCATTTTGGAAACAGCGAATTGTTGCCATTGGCTTGGCCTTTTTTATTACTTTGCTTATCATGTTTTCAGTTTTAATGGTAACAACTGGCACTATCCTTATTTCTTATTTGGAGAAGGTAAAATATTTTCCATCGGACATTGTACCCTTTTTGATTTCTGGTTTTAATATCTTAATTGTAGGGCTCATTGTTATTGGAATTGTAAGCGCCATTTATTACATAGCACCAGCTAAAAGGCCCAACTGGAATTTTCTTTCTACGGGTTCCTTATCTGCTACCATCATTATTTTGATTACCACCTATGGGTTTTCTCAGTATGTAAATAATTTCAATTCTTACAATAAGGTGTATGGTTCTATTGGGGCTTTAATTGTAATTATGATGTTGATTTATATTAATACTTTTATTCTATTGATTGGATACGATTTAAACGTGGCAGTGGATCAAGCCATGAACCAAGCTAGAAAAAATGCTAAATCTAGGGATAAGGAAAATAAAATTATCTATATCAACGAAGCGGCAGCAGAAAATATCATTGAAAATAAATAAGGCTGTTTTAAATCATTTTTTGGTGATGGGCGTTTAGTAATTTTGGAAGCCATGTTAGAACAACAAAGTATGAAAAAAGTAGTGCGCGTGGGCGGTGTTCCAGAGCACTTTAACCTTGCTTGGCATTTGGCCAACGAAAACGGGTTATTTTCTGAAAAAGGAATTGAAATTATTTGGAAAGATGTGCCAGGTGGCACAGGCGCTATGTGCAATGCTTTGCGGGCTGGAGAATTAGATATTGCAGTAACCTTAACTGAAGGTATTGTAGCCGATATTATTGCAGGAAATCCTGCTAAAATTGTGCAATTTTATGTGAACTCACCCTTGCGATGGGGTATTTACACCAGTATTCATAACCCAATTCAATCCTTAAGCGAAATTGAAGGAAAGAAATACGCCATTAGTAGGTATAAGTCGGGCTCACATTTAATGTCGTTTGTAAATGCTCGAAACTTGGGATTTAAAATAAACCCCGAAACAGATTTTGTGGTAGTAGGAAATATGGAAGGTGCCCGCAAATCTTTGGCTGCTTTAGAAACCGATGTTTTTATGTGGGAAAAGTTTATGACCAAGCCTTTGGTAGATGGTGGTGAGTTTAGATTTTTAGGAGAATGTAGCACTCCTTGGCCTTGCTTTGCCGTTGTAGCTACAGACCAACTCATTGCACAAAACCCAGATTTGTTAAAGCAAGTTTTGGCCATTGTGAACCAAGCTTGCTATAACCTAAAATACCATGAGCAAGAGGCCATTCAAATGGTAGCTTGGCGTTATAATTTGAAGTTAGAAGATGCAAAGCAATGGTTTAGCGAACTAGAATACAGTTATTCTGAGGAAATAGATGAAATTCAAATGATGGGTATTCTTAATGAGCTTAAGTCCTTAGGCATAATACAAGAGCTACCCATGTTAGAAAAGGTTTGTTTTGAACCAAACTTACTTGAGAATGTTTAGTTGAATCTCAATTTTGGAAAGCAATTTTATTTAGTTGTCTTTTTCATTTTCTGAATTTTCTGATGGAACTATCGCTCCATTCGAAATTTCTGTATGTCTAATTTGGCCGCCCAAATAGCCTGTTCTTGCAACCAATCCAAAGCTGATAATAGAAATAAATAAAATGAAATAGGCAATGGTTCCTATCCACAAAGATTTTCTATATGTTAAGAATAATCCCAGTATGGAAGCAAAGCCAAGAATGATCAATGATATCAACGCAAATAGTGCAAATTCCTCATGCGTCTTTATGGTGGCTTCAACAACGCCCTGTATATTCTCCACTGTCTCTTCTGCTGCTTCGCCTGTTAAATAAGCGATTGAAGCACCTATTGCAGACAATAAAAAAACATAATAAGCCGCTATAATTGTTTGATTGCTTTTTACGCCAATGCCATGTAGTAAAACAAGTCCACCTAATAGAGAACCAAAAATTGGGAGGTGGGTTATTAATAAGTGAATGTGAGTTTGGTTCATGATAAAGTGTTATTCAAATACATTAAATTTTTCTCTGTCAGTTAATGAAAAGTCGCAATGCTTAGGCGCACTCGTATAGGTATTACCACAAGTGGGGCAAACAAAATATTTGGAAGGTAAACTGTTTAAGGTATTACTGTTAATATCACCCAAGGCTTGTTCAAAAAAGAACTTATGTTTTAGTTCGGTTTTCATTGCATAAGTAAGGCTTAGAAATGCGATTTGGTTATCTGCAGTTTCTGCAGTTTTCAGAAAGTCAGGATACATTGTTTTGGCCTCATAGGCTTCACCATCAATATCGTCATGTAAATTCTCCTTCGTGGTTTTAACTTTGTATTCAGGGATAATTTCAGGAACAGTTGCTCCTGCATCTTCAATTACAACTTTATGATTTTTTGCATGTATGTTTTCGGCTGCTGATACAGCATTGTATAAAAGTGCAATGTTGTGATAGCCTTCTTCTTCCGCTTTCTTAGAGAAGGCTTCATACTTTGCCGATGCTGTCTTTTCTCCTTTATATGCTGATTGCATATTTTCAATTGTTTTAGTTCCTGCGTCCATTTGTTCTTTGGTGGTTGTTTTTACTTCTGACTTTTTATTTTCACAAGAAATTATTGCTAAACAACTAATTGTTGTTATGATAATGGAATAAATTAGAAATAACTTTTTCATGTTAGTACTTAAGATTAAATAGGATACAATGCTAGTCTTAATGCCAACTTTAGACCTTACACAATTAATTCTTTATATTATATGATTCACACATTTTCGGGAGGTGGGTCAATAATTAATTGTTAGATTATCTCTTTCAATTAAGCCTAATTGAATATATGACAAACAATCATTTAGAAATTCTTGTTGCCTATTCACATTGTCTTTGTAATTGTGTTTGCTGCTCATTTTAATTAGAAAGACGGTTGAATTATTTGGTTAACTTTACAATGTAAATGGTTTCAATTACAACGCTCACCTTATTTCGATTTCCAAGTCTAAAATCCAAGCTGTGGGCCTTTGGTCAAATGCAATTTGCTCATTTTTTCATTGCAAAAAGTGTGGGTCTTATTTTTTATAAATTAATGGGCAGTGGCAAGGACATTGGTTTCAGTCTATTTCCAGATTGGGGCGTTTATGCCTTACTTGGGGTTTGGGAAAATGAACAGGCCGCCGATGATTTCTTTAACCATTCGCCAATTTACAAAAACTATCAAGAAGGGTCTATTGAGCAATGGACAATTTTCATGAAACCCATTCAAACCAAAGGTTTTTGGTCAGGCGGAAATCCATTTACACCTTCCTTAGCCTTGGATGCAAATAATCCCTTGATTGCTGTAATAACACGAGCCACCATTAAGCCAATTAAATTGTTGAAATTTTGGCGTTTTGTACCCATATCTCAAAGGCCTATTCAACGTGGTTGCGCAGGACTAATTTATGCCAAAGGAGTGGGAGAGGTGCCAATTGTTCAAATGGCTACTTTTAGTGTTTGGGAAAACTTAGACGCATTAAAAAAATATGCTTATAATAGTTTAGAACATCGCGAGGCCATCAAAAAAACACATAAAATAGATTGGTACAAAGAAGAAATGTTTAAGCGGTTTCAACCTTTCAGAACATTAGGTACTTGGGAAGGTATAGACGTATTGGCACCTTACCTTAAAAGCTAAAACTTTATATAATCTACCCATAGGTTCAAATTTTCACTTACAATCTATTATACTGTTTGACCCTACAGTTTAAAATCGATTTTAGATTTAATTTTTGACGAGTTTATAAGTGTAATTGCCAGCAGCGTTTAACATCAGTGAGATCGTATAATTGCCATCAGCCGCAAGTTGAAGATTGTCTCCATCGCGTTTCAAAACACCGTCACCTTTGGTATCGCCGAGATTGAGGTTCCAATTGCCATTGGCACGGAATTTAAATTCACCAGCTTTCAGATTAAGGGTAATTTTCCACAATTTGCTCGCTTCGTCGTAGGTCATTACTTGGTCAGAATCCCAATTATTTGGCGTTGCGGTGCCGATAATGCCCCATTTGGGGGTAGGAATCTTTTTGCCCATAGCAAGCGTAGCCATTTTGTCTCCAATTTCAAAAGGGGGATTACAACCACAATTTGTAAAAATGGCGACAAAAACATCTTCATTTGGTAGATAAATGGATTGGGTCAAAAAACCATTTATACCGCCGTCATGTCCAATAGTTGGGCTTCCTTGAATATCACCAAAACTCCAACCGTAGCCATAATTTGTTTCTTTTCCATTGGTCAATTTATACTTTGTAAAGGCCTTTTCAAGACTTTCTTTTTTAACCAATTTATAGGCATGAACCGCCTGATGCCACTTGAATAAATCTTCGACAGTAGATTGAATAGAACCTGCTGAATAAGGTAGATTCATGTTCAAATAGGGAGCGTTGATAATACCTATGATATCTTTTTCATACCCACTTGCTCTGTTTTTAACAATTTTAGCGTCGCTACCAAAGAGTGAATGCGTCATGCCAAGTGGTTTAAAAAAGTTTTCTTCAATATACTGAGGATACGTTTTGCCCGACACTTTTTCGATAATATAACCTAGCAAAAAATACCCCGAATTGCTGTAATTCCATTTAGTACCTGGGGCAAATTCTATTGGCTCGTTTTTGAAAAAGTCTATCAACTCGACTGGTGTTAAATCTAGTGTCATTATTTTCTCAAAATCTTTCATGTTTGTATAACCCTTGATACCTGATGTATGTGTGAGCAAGTGCTCAATCGTGATTTTATTCCCATAGGTTGGATAATCAGGGATAAACTTATTGATACTGTCTTGCAAACTCAGTTTGCCTTGCTCCATCAATTGCAAAATGGCTACTGCCGTAAATTGCTTGGTAATAGAGCCAATTCTAAAAACATCATCCACTTGCATCTGAATATTATGCTCCAAATTTGCCATACCAAAGGCTTTTTTATAGATAATTTGACCTTTTCTTGAAACCAAAGCCGTTGCGCCAGTTTCATTGGTTTTATATTTTTCTGACAACATTTTGTCAAACTCAGCAAAGAGTTGCTGATCATCTTTTTGTTGCGCAAAAGCAAGATTGAGACAAAGCCCAAAAGCGAGTAGTAAAATTGATCTTTTCATTTTTGTAAATTATTTCTATTCATGAACCTATCTATAGTCTTATCCATGTAAGTTATAATTAAATTAGAGAAAAGCAAGTTTCTGAAGAAGTGCCGTATTGGCTCCGCTCGGCGACCGGACTCCCAATAAGGCTAGGCAACCGATAAGGCGAAATTTGTCATCAATAAGGCGTGGCGAGTCATCAATAAGGCAAAATTTGCCTTCCATAAGACTCGGCAAGTCATCGATAAGGCAAAATTTGTCATCAATAAGGCTCGGCGAGTCATCAATAAGGCAAAATTTGCCATCAATAAGGCACGGCGGGTCATTAATAAGGCAAAATTTGCCTTCCTTACTGCTTGGCAGGTTATAAATAAGGCACCTCGACTCTGCTCGGCTACCTTCTTTAATCTATTTAATTGGGTGAATGAAGTCCAATTTTATTTCCTTCAGAATCAATAAAAGTAGCAAAGTATCCACTTTCGTCTGCATGAAGTGTTTTGGGAATAAGGATTTTTCCGCCGTTTTTTTCAACCTTATCAAGAATAACTTGAAGATTGTCGCCCCCATTTAAATATATGGTTACACCCTCGGCTGAAGGTTTGTAACCATCGGCTTTAATGATGACACCTGTGACCATTTGTCCCTCATAAGGAAGTATCCCCATTTGCATTTCTGGCATATCCATTTTCTCTATTTTGATGTCCAAAATTGCTTGATAAAAATTGATTGCTCTGGAAATGTCTGTGGCAGGGATTTCAAAGATTGAAAGGTAACTTTTCAGATTATCGGGTTTAATGCTTGTTAAGGTGTCTTTGTGTTGAACACTAGAATCTTTGTTCGTCTTGTTTTCACAAGAAGTAAATGAAATTCCCAATAAGAATGAAGTCAGTAAAATTAAATTTGTTTTCAATGTCATTTTATTAATTAAAGTTTTTTATTTTTACGTATTGCAGCTATCTAGAAACTCTAGCTATTATATGGCGTTTTTATTCTAATCTTAAAATTGGACATTCTTCAAAATTTGATGTCTGTTTAGATTCGTCTGTATAACGATAAGTTATTTTCGCTCTTTGTTTTCCTTTATAGTCTTTGTCCATACCAATTTTTATACAAAGCCAAATACTGTTGTCCTTTTTTAAATACTCTTGACTAAAGAAACTATCTCCTGTTTGAATGTCTGGTTCCCCCTCAGGTCCAAGAAAAAACAAGGAAGGTAAAATTGCCTCACCTGTTTCGGTATGTGATAATTTATTTTTTTCAAACAATTGAAAATTAAATTTCAGATTCGTTTCATTGATACGTTTAACTGTTAACACGAATTTTTGACTGCCATTATTGGCTTTGAAGATATATTCTTTATCCAATTTTAGGTCGTCTGGAAAATAAGTTGTGTCATTGCCAATAAGCATAAAGTTATCAATGAGTTTTATTGGTTCATTATATTCTGAAAGACCATCAATAAAAGTCTGGTCGTATTGCGATTTTTCTTTGATATTAATATCCGGCTTTGGATTGTTATTCGTTAAAGTTTTGCTTGTGTCAGTGGGGTTTTTGTTTACCGATTTTTCTGTTGTCTGATTGTTACAACTACTAAGTCCGAACACAAAGGTCAATATGTAAATGGTATGTTTCATTGTATTCTTTAAATTGTCCAGTAACGATTGGCATTAACAAGAAGTTGTCGCCAATCACCACGAATATAGTTCCGAAGAACCAAATTTTCTTTAACCACAAATGTGTTTGAGGTGTACTGAACCGAAAATTTGTAGGTGCTGTTATGCCCAGTATTTCTTCTCATTACCTACTGCCAATTATTAGTTTCGTGGTTAAATAGTTGCCTTTCAAGTCTGTGCTTATGTTGTCATTAAGATTGTAATTTGCTATGCAAAACTGCGTCTTAATTTGTAAAAACATTTTTCGCCCGATTAAATACCTTAAACTTAGTCCGGGGTTAAAAACAATACTTGATTTCCCAATTTCAGTATCTTTATTTGGATTGTAGTAGGAGAGTCTGCCATATCCAATTCCACAAATTCCTTCAAATACAAGTCTATCTTTACTCCACAATTCTCGTGCATAGTCCAAAGTTAAATGCGCGCCAAAAAAATCATTTCTTATCAAAACGCTGTCCCCAAATTTTATATTAATTGGTTCTGTCGTATTGTGGTGCGGCCAACCTATTAAATCAAAAGTCAAACCAAAAGCATTTTTTTCGCCCTTGAAGTCAACTACAAAACCCAGCAATAAAGGATTTCCCAGAACTTTATTCTTATTGTCAGGAAACCAAGTCCCAAAGCTTAATCCGGTGTAAATTCCTCTTTTTTCAACTATAGAACTGTCCTGTCCAAATGATTTGGGAACGATAAATGTCAAAATATATAGGGTTAGAATTAATCGTTGCATTGTCGTCATTTATATTAGGTATGAGATGCTACCCTTTCTTTCTCTCATTGTCAAGTTGTGCTTTCAATTTATTAAATTCCTTATTGTCCGATTTTCCATTTTCGTCAACATCAAAATGGTTTAAGAGTCCCCATTCAATTTGGTCAAAAATACTTTTTCTATGCACTATGTTTTCAATTTTAGTTAGTTGTTCGATAACCAAGTCGGGATTGCATTTGAAACATTCGCCAATAGAAAAAGAAGGCATCTCGTTCGCTGAACCTTTGTCGGCCCAAATAGTCGCAAAGAAAAGTTTTAGAACTTCAAAGTCACTTGTTGAACAGAAATATTTTGGTAAAATGTTAAGTATCGGGTCATACTTTGTATCGCTGTAATATTCCAATTCTCTGCGGGTTGTCCTATAAGCGAGGCTGTCTTTCGATTTCCAAGCATTCTGAAAGTTGTCCGCTAAAATTCTCTGTCTTTCAAGTGTTTTGATAATAAGTTCTTTTAGCTTTTTATTGTCAAGTTTCTCGACTTCCAGAACTCTACTTTTATGAACAAAACCTTCTATTTTTCTGCCTTTCCAAGCCATTATTTTCACCCATTCTGAATTGCTTATAAATTGGAAGTAGAAAAAATCGTCTGTGAAAAGAGTGTCAATAATTTTAAAGTCTTTTCCTTGTCTATTGCGAACATATGTAAAACCGTCTGGGTCCTTAATAATGGCAAGTCTGTTCTCTGCAAAAAGTGTCAGTGAGCACAAAAAAGTCAAAATTGTCAATAGGTAGTTTCTCACAGTCGTCATTTTAAGCTTGCTCATTATGTTTTCGCGCTAGGCGCAGTGGCGGATTTTTACCACAAATGTTGCTGTGGAGAACAGAATATTCGTCTCTATTTGGTTTCATCGCATTCATCACCCCAACACTCTCTACAAGGTTGGTCAAACTTTTCAAAGGTTATTTGTTTGTCTTTTGTAACAAATAAATTGTCCGAAGTAAGACCATTTGAATAGGTTGTAATAAATCGTCCTAAGCCTTTATCTTTGTCTGTCCAGAAGAATTTGAATTCTTGTTGTTCATCAGAGTCTTTCCATTTTGCTTTTAGGTAAATTGTGTCGTTTAGTTGGGTTGCTTCTAATATTTTAAAGCCATAATCTTCTTGTTGTCCGTGGAGTAATAATTCAAAATGCTTATTAAGTTTTGAAATAGTCAACAACAAGTTTCCAGCGTCACAAGAATTATATACAACTAATTTTCCGTCTTTGTTTGTCAGTCTAACCCAGTCGTTTGGAAATGAGTTTAAGTCAAAAGCTTCATTGGTGGTCTCCTTACAAGAAGTCAAAAGAAGTAAAAATGATATTGTAAGTCCTAATAGTTTCATATGTTAGTGTTGTCTTTTAAAATGCCCTAGTAACGTTTCGGGGCTTGCCGATATGGCGGATTTTTACCACAAAACTTCATTTGAAGCATCGATTTACAATTATACGAAAAACTGTCAAATGAAGCTTTGAACCACCACTTTTGCCGAACCCATGTTAGCGTTAGTGGTTTTTACTAACACTTTTTAACACTTGCTAAATTTTTTTTAATTTTCATCATCAATTTGTCTGGTGTTACTCTTGGTAAGTTACTCAAAAACCAATTCATAAAACCGACAATTTTTTTGCCTTTACCATTCAAAAATAATTCAACTCCTGCTTTTGCAACTACATCTGCTGGCACAGGTTTGTTGGCACTCATAGCGTTAGTTTTTCGCATTGCGTCTGTATGAAAAGGTGTTTCTACCGTTCCAGGGCAAAGTGCTGTAACTATTACGCCTGTTCCTTCCAATTCAGCTGAGACTGTTTCGGTAAATGATAAAACAAAACTTTTAGTAGCTGAATAAATTGAATAATAGGGGAATGGAAGAAATGAAAGTAGCGAGGCTACATTCATAATTCTGCCTTTTCCAGCCTTTACCATATCAGCACCGAATAACTTCGTTAGTCCAACTAATGTAGTAATATTAACTGCAATCATTTCTTCGTCTTTTTTCAATGGCATTTCTACAAAATTTCCGTAATCGCCAAAACCTGCATTATTTATCAAGCCTGTAACCAAATACTTATGTTCTTTTATCTCATTAAATAAATCTTGAGCAGAATTTGGTTCAGATAAATCATACGTCAGGTAAATAACATCAACATTAAATTGATTTCTCAAATCTTTTTGAAGTGCTTCTAATTTATCCTCGCTGCGTGCAACTAAAATTAAATTTTGATTTTTTGCTGCTAGTTGTTTTGCTATTTCTAATCCAATGCCAGAACTGGCACCTGTTATTAAAGTATATTCTTTCATAGCGTTTCGTTTTGATTATTTTCTGCTCTTAATTTTATAACTTCAAGCCAATGTTCGTGAAGATTTAGTAGTTTATTGGGTTGAAATACTTTTTGCAGTAAAGTTAAAAATCCATTTTTTCGCATTAATTAGAATATCCCAAACTATTTCGGGTTTGGCATTTATTTCAATTGCGTTGTAAACATACCATTTAGATTTTGTAGGATTAAACTCTTTTGGCCATGCTACAAGGTTGGTAGTTGGGTCGTACTTTTTTGTCTTAATAGACTTTAAAGAATTTACTTGTGCTGAGATGGTTGTTGTTAAACCAAACAGTAATAAAAGCGATATGATATTTGTCTTTGTCATTACAATTTCTTTTTAAATTATAAGGCAAAGGTCGGTCAGTTAGCTAGAGCCAAACGATAACAAATGTTTATAGTTTGGCAATTTCCAATTTTTTTAGTCTACTCAAGTGAATTGGCGTAATTCCTAAATAAGAAGCTATCATATGCTGAGGAACTCGATTATGAATGTTTGGAAAAACGTCCGTTATGCTGTCATATCGCTGTTTAGGTGTTCTTACATACAAATTTTTAATTCT
>JAIYCU010000030.1 GCA_027487835.1 Bacteroidota bacterium
AACAACCTTTTGTATGAGCACAACTGGAATTGTTCTCTGGCTTTTTTGTTCACGTGTGGTGAACGAAGAACTGTGTAAATTCTTTTGTGTGTAGGAAGCGGAATTGGTCCGCTAACCACTGCACCAGTAGCTTTGACAGTTCTTACGATCTTTTCAGCTGACTTATCAACTAAATTGTGATCGAATGACTTTAATTTAATCCTTATTCTTTGGCTTACCATAACTTTATGCTTTGGCGGCTTTGCCGTTTACTTTTGCTAATACTTCATCCATCACGTTTCTTGGGGCTTCAGCATAATGGCTGAATTCCATTGTAGAAGTTGCTCTACCCGAAGAAAGTGTTCTTAATTGAGTTACATATCCGAACATCTCGGCTAATGGAACTTTTGCTTTTACAACTTGTGCACCTGCTCTTGAATCCATTCCTTCTAATTGTCCACGACGACGGTTCAAGTCACCGATAACATCACCCATATTTTCTTCAGGTGTAATTACTTCCAATTTCATAATTGGTTCAAGTAATACTGGCTTAGCTTTACGAGCTGCTTCTTTAAAGGCAATTCTAGCAGCAATTTCAAATGAAAGTGAATCCGAGTCAACTGCGTGGAATGAACCATCAAACAATCTTACTTTTAAACTTTCTACTGCATATCCGGCTAAGACACCATTTTGCATGGCTGATTTGAATCCTTTTTCAACTGAAGGGATAAATTCTTTTGGAATCGAACCACCTACAATTTCATTTACAAATTCTAAACCTACTTTGTCTTGTGCACCAGGAATCAATTCAAACTGGATATCGGCAAATTTACCTCTACCACCTGATTGCTTCTTGTATACCTCACGGTGTGAAACCGCTTGGGTGATTGTTTCTTTGTAAGAAACCTGCGGAGCACCTTGGTTAATCTCAACCTTAAACTCACGTTTTAAACGGTCTACGATAATTTCTAAGTGCAACTCTCCCATTCCTGAGATTACGGTTTGACCCGAATCTTCATCTGTATGTACTTTGAAGGTAGGATCTTCTTCAGCTAATTTAGCTAAAGCCATACCTAATTTGTCTGAATCGGCTTGTGTTTTTGGTTCAACTGCTAAACCAATTACTGGATCTGGGAAGTCCATTGCCTCAAGGACAATTGGGAATTTCTCAGCGCACAAGGTATCACCTGTTTTGATATCTTTAAAACCAACAGCTGCACCAATATCACCTGCTTGTAATGAATCGATTGGATTTTGCTTGTTAGCATGCATTTGAAAGATGCGAGAGATACGCTCTTTGTTACCACTTCTAGTATTAAGAATGTAAGAACCAGCATCTAATTTACCTGAATAGGCACGCATGAAAGCTAATCTTCCTACAAATGGGTCAGTAGCAATCTTAAATGCAAGCGCAGTAAATGGTTCGTCAACACTTGGTTTACGCAAAACTTCTGCACCCGTATCAGGATTGATACCTGTAACACCTTCTTTATCCATTGGACTAGGAAGTAGTTCCATTACAAGATCTAACATGGTTTGAACACCTTTGTTTTTGAAAGAAGAACCGCACAACATCGGTACAATCTTCATATCAATAACTGCTTTACGCAAGGCATCTAATATCTCTCTTTCTGTGATTGATGATGGATCTTCAAAGAATTTCTCCATCAATTTATCATCGTACTCAGAAACAGCTTCTAATAATTTCTCTCTCCATTCGGTAGCTTCTTCCAACATATCTTCTGGAATATCCACTACTTCATAAGTCATACCTTTATCGTGCTCATTCCAAACCATTCCGCGGAAGTTGATTAAATCAACTACTCCTTTGAAATTATCTTCTGCACCAATTGGTAATTGTAAAGGTACTGCATGGCTGCCTAACATTTCTTTAACCTGTTTTACCACGTTTAAGAAATCAGCGCCAGAACGATCCATTTTATTTACAAATCCTAAACGAGCTACATTATAGTTGTTAGCAAGTCTCCAGTTGGTTTCTGATTGAGGTTCTACTCCATCAACTGCTGAGAAAAGGAATACAAGACCATCTAATACACGAAGTGAACGATTTACCTCAACAGTAAAATCTACGTGTCCAGGGGTATCGATGATATTGATATGATACTTATTATTTCTATATTTCCATTCAACTGTAGTGGCAGCAGAGGTAATGGTTATACCACGTTCTGCTTCTTGCACCATCCAGTCCATTGTTGACGCACCGTCATGTACTTCACCAATCTTGTGATTAACACCAGAATAGTAAAGAATACGCTCTGTGGTGGTTGTTTTACCTGCATCAATGTGTGCAGCAATACCAATGTTTCTTGTAAATTTAAGGTCGCGTGACATTTTTTATTATCTCCGTATTAATTAGCTAATTTTAAAGTGTGAGAATGCTTTATTAGCTTCTGCCATTTTATGTGTGTCTTCGCGCTTTTTAACTGAAGCACCTTCGTTTCTTGAAGCTGCTAAAATTTCTCCGGCTAACTTATCTGCCATCGTTTTTTCGCCACGTGAACGGCTGTATTTAATCATCCACTTCATCCCTACTGCAACCTTACGATCGGCAGGAACTTCCATTGGAATCTGAAAAGTAGCACCACCCACACGACGAGATTTAACCTCTACTGATGGCATTACATTATTAAGTGCTTTCTTCCAAACATCAATTCCGCGCTCTTGTGCTTTTGCTTCTACCTTATCTAATGCTTCGTAGAAGATATGGTATGCAGTAGATTTTTTACCACTCCACATCATGTTATTCACAAAGCGAGTTACTAAAATATCACTGAACTTAGGATCTGGTAACAGAATATGCTTCTTTGCTCTTGATTTTCTCATTGTATTATTTGCTAACGCTTAATAATTACTTCTTTTTACCTTTTGCTTTTGGATCTACAGCTACCTGACCTGGCTTAGGACGTTTAGTACCGTATTTAGAACGACGCTGATTACGTCCGGCTACACCGGCAGTATCTAATGCACCACGTACAATGTGGTAACGTACACCTGGTAAATCTTTCACCCTGCCACCTCTTACCAATACGATAGAGTGTTCTTGCAAGTTGTGACCTTCACCCGGAATGTATGCATTGATTTCATTACCGTTGGTTAAACGAACACGAGCAACTTTACGCATTGCTGAGTTTGGTTTCTTTGGAGTAGTTGTGTACACACGGGTACAAACACCTCTGCGTTGTGGACATGAGTCCAAAGCTGGAGATTTACTCTTTGTTGTTACATCGTTGCGGCCCTTACGAACCAATTGCTGAATAGTAGGCATATCTTGCGTTTTCTACTTAATTTTTGTATACTGTCTTAAAAAAGGGACGGCAAAAGTAGTGATTTAAAATGAGCGGTGCAAGTGCCTGACAAAAAATATCAATAAGATATTAAATGCTGAGCGGGTTACACATGTTCTTTGAACCATCAGTCTTACCAAGAAATCCTTAGTTTTAAGGGGCTGCAAACTTATGACTCTTCTCTCACTTACACAAACATTCTTGCAAAAATATTTCTGAATTTCAGACAAATATCTATTTTCATAGAATTAAATTGCTCATTTTGTGTAATTTACACAAACTAACTCAATTAATATATTTTTACTTTTGTTATAATCATCGCCCCATTTCCTTCTCAAAATCTGCTATTTAATACCCTCCCTCCCCCATTTTGGTTCAAACCGAAACCAAAAAAACAACTCAATCTTTTTTTCTTACACTATTATTAAAGTGTGCTTACCTATTTTCGCTGCATGGCAACAGACCCTAAGGCAATCATCGCTTCTCTGCCAGAGAGCCCCGGTATCTATAAATACTATGATGCCGCTGGGGTACTTATGTATATTGGGAAAGCCAAAAACCTTAAAAAACGCGTTAGCAGTTATTTTAATAAAATTCATTACGAAAACCGCAAAACGGCGGTAATGGTAAGCAAAATAAACCACATAGAATTTACTCTTGTGGAATCTGAAATGGATGCCTTGCTGCTTGAAAATGCCCTGATCAAACGCTTTCAGCCTCGGTTCAACATTAGCCTAAAAGACGATAAAACCTATCCTTCGATTGTGATTAAGAAGGAAAAGTTCCCCCGAATTTTTCATACCCGAAACGTAATTAAGGATGGCAGTGAGTATTTTGGACCCTATGCCAGCGGCAATATGATGCACACCCTGCTCGACCTTATTAAAAGCACTTACCTTTTTAGAACCTGCTCCCTCCCACTTACTGATAAAAATATTAAAGCGGGTAAATTTAGGGCTTGCCTAGAATATGATATTGGCAATTGCGCCGCTCCTTGTATTGGCTTGCAAAGCGAAGAGGATTATAATGAACAGGTAAAAGCAGCTAAAAGCCTCATCAAAGGACAACTTTATGAAGCTAAAAATCAACTTAAATTGAATATGCAAGAAGCCGCCACCAATATGAAGTTTGAAGTGGCGGCGCGTTATAAAAAGAAACTTGATAGCCTAGAGAATTATCAAAGTAAATCTACCATTGTTAATGAGATTAAGCATGATGTAGATGTGTTCTCAATTGTGAGCGATGATAAGTTTGCCTTTGCCAATTTTATTAAAGTGAGCAATGGTATTATTTGCCAAACCCAAACTTTTGAAATCAAGAAAAAACTTGATGAACGCGACGAAGACTTACTAAACTTTGCCATTGCAGAAGTGCGCGAAGAATACAAAAGTTTGTCGAAAGAAATTATTGTTCCGTTTGAACTTGATTGGGAGGATGAAAAGGTTACCATTACAGTACCTAAGGCGGGTGAGAAGAAAAAGCTGCTCGACTTATCCCTTAAAAATGCGTTTTATTATAAGAAAGAACGCCTGGCGCAATACGAAAAGCTGAACCCAGATTTTAAGGTGGACCGCATTATGCAAACCATGATGCAGGATTTACGACTAACCGAGCAACCTAGGCATATTGAATGTTTTGACAATAGTAATTTACAAGGCACTAACCCTGTTAGTGCTTGTGTGGTGTTTAAAGACGGGAAACCTAGTAAAAAAGATTACCGCCATTTTATCCCGAAAACAGTTGTGGGTCCGGATGATTTTGCCACCATGCGCGAAGTGGTTTACCGCCGCTACCATCGCTTATTAGAAGAAAATGAAGCACTTCCCAATCTCATTATTGTAGATGGTGGAAAAGGCCAATTAAGCTCGGCAGTGGAAAGCCTTAAAGCACTAAACATCTATGGCAAAGTTCCTATTATTGGCATTGCCAAACGCCTCGAAGAACTTTATTACCCCGAGGACGAATTGCCTTTATATATTGATAAAAAATCTGAAACCTTGCGCATCATCCAACAATTGCGAGACGAAGCGCATCGATTTGGGATTACCCATCACCGCAACCGAAGAAGCAAAAATACCATTGTTACCGAGCTGGAAGAGATTAAAGGCATCGGACCCGAAACGGCCAAACAATTGCTTACCGAATTGAAAAGTGTGAAGAAAATTAAGGAGGCTTCCTTAGACTTGCTTTCCAATATTATTGGAGAAGCAAAAGGAAAATTAGTATTTACCCATTTTAACCAAGCAGATTAAATGATAAAAGCAGATGCTCTTTTTAGGCAGCAAGCGCTTACTTGGGCCAATTCTTTTGATACCGTTTGTGTATTAGACAATAATGGCGCTCAAAATGCTTTTGACTTGCATGATATTGACCTAGCCATTGCGGTGGGTAAACAAGATGATACAACAGGAGATGGACAGCAAGATTGGCAAAAGTTTAAGGATTTTAATGATAAGCATTTTCAAAGTGCGCCAATGTTTGGGTATTTGAGCTACGACCTCAAAAACCAGCTGGAGGCGCTTGGTTCAAAGCACCCAGATGGAATTGATTTTGCACCCATGTACTTTTTTGTACCGCAACATGTTTTGCTTTTTGATAGTCATGGCCAATTAATGGTACTTAGTGAGGATGCAAATGGCATTATTTCGGCCATTAAAAGTATTCGGGTTGAACCAAGTGAAGCAGGTCCGAAGCTTTCTCTCACACAAAGAGTAGACAAGCAAACGTATATTGATACGGTTAAGAAAATACAAGAACATATTGTGGCTGGCGATGTATATGAATTGAACTATTGCGTGGAATTTTATGCTGAAAATGTAGCGTTGAATCCCCTATCTGTTTATCTTCAACTTAGCGAAATTTCGCCTACGCCATTTGCTTCTTTTTTTAAGCTGAACCAACACTATGTGATGTGTGCAAGCCCGGAGCGTTTTATTAAAAAAGCTGCGGATAAATTATATTCTCAACCCATTAAGGGTACCGCCCGCAGGGCAGCCAATGCAGCAGAAGATGAGCAGATAAAAGCCGACTTATTGGCCTGTGAAAAAGAACGTGCAGAAAACTTAATGATTGTAGATTTGGTGCGCAATGATTTGGCGCGCAGCAGCGAAACAGGCAGTGTAATGGTAAATGAGCTGTTTGGCATTTACAGCTTTAAACAAGTACATCAAATGATTTCAACGGTTTCTTCTACCCTGAACCCTTCTGTGCATCCTATTGATGCCATTGCCCATGCTTTCCCGATGGGGAGTATGACGGGCGCACCGAAGGTGCGCGCTATGCAGTTGATAGAAGATTTTGAAATTACCAAGCGAGGCTTGTATAGTGGCGCCATCGGCTACCTTGCGCCCAATGGCGATTTTGATTTTAATGTGGTAATACGTACCATACAATACAACCAAAAAACTGGTTACCTCAATTTCATGGTGGGTTCGGCCATTACCTTTGATTCTATTCCAGAGAAAGAATATGATGAATGCCTCCTAAAGGCCAAAGCCATGTTACATGCTTTGAATGCCATTTGATTATTGATATATTTGACCCATGAAGCAAAAGCTTTTGATTCTTTTATTAGTTGGCCTTTGGCTTAGTTTTACGCCTGCTCCTCCTGCGCTAAAAATTGCGCGACTAAAATACAATGGAGGAGGTGATTGGTATGCCAATAAAACTTCTCTTCCCAACCTTATTGCTTTTTGCAACCAAAACCTTGGACTGCAACTTCACCCAGAAGAAGAAATAGTGGAACCTGGGAGTGCAGATATCTTTAACTATCCCTTTATTCACCTTACCGGACATGGCAATATTATCTTTAGCGATCAAGAAGCCAAAAACCTAAGAAACTACTTGCTTGCCGGCGGCTTCCTGCATGCCGATGATAATTATGGATTGGATAAATTTTTTAGGAGGGAAATGAAAAAGGTTTTTCCTGAACTAGATTTTGTGGAACTCCCTTTCTCGCATCCTATTTATCATCAGAAATACAATTTTGCCAATGGCTTACCTAAAGTGCACGAGCACGATAATAAGCCGCCGCAAGGCTTTGGACTTATCTATGAAGGTAGATTGGTTTGTTTTTATTCTTTTGAATGCGACCTTGGCAATGGCTGGGAAGACCAAGAAATCTATAATGATCCAGAAGCAACCCGCCTCAAAGCCTTACAAGTTGGTGCAAATATCTTGCAGTACGCCTTTATGAGGTAGCCCCAAACAAGCTTGTGGGTTTACCCTGGCAAAAAACAGTAACGCTTTCATTGTCATTATTTTGGGTGTTGAAAACTAAAAGTAGTCAACATTGTATATCCTGCATGCTAACTATTAATTATTTTGAAAAGGTATATAATGCTTTACTTTCTGACCACACCAGAAAAAAAACAGAGAAGGTAATTCTATCGATTGCTATTGCTAGTTTTTTGGTGCACCTAGCACTCATTTTTTTGGTAGATTATCATATTATTGATTTAACCAACAACTCAGAACTACTTAAAAATCCTATAGCGGCTATTTATACCCCATTTTCCTTTATCCTAGTATATGAGGTTTACTTGCTCATTTATTATCTCCCAAAATCGCTCACTACCTACATTGGTAAACAATATGAAATTATTTCACTAATTATCATTCGGAGATTGTTTAAAGACCTTTCTAATCTTTCTCTGTCTCCAGATTGGTTCAATATAAAATATGATTTACAGTTCACGTACGACTTAGTGGCATCTGTCTTACTCTTTTTTTTAATTTACCTTTTTTACAAGTTTAGCAAGCAAAGACAAACAAATGGTGAGGCAGACAAAGTTGGCTCACAAAATTATATAAAACTAAAAAAGCGCCTGGCAGCATCCTTGGTAGTTGTTGTTTTTGCAGTAGCTATATACGCTTTTATCAGTTGGCTCCTAAGCGCTATCTATACTTCTCAAAATGATGCTGTATCCTTTAAAAACATCAACAATATTTTCTTCGAACAATTTTTCACTATATTAATAGTAGTTGATGTAATTTTACTTTTGTTCTCATTTTTTCATACAGATACCTTTTATGTTGTTTTTAGAAATTCTGGATTTATAATCTCCACCATTTTAATTCGGATCTCTTTTTCAGTTACCGGTCTTTTAAACACCTTGCTCATTCTTTCGGCCATTGTATTTGGGCTATTGATACTTATGATTTCCAAAAAATTTGAAAAACAACTGCTATTGCAAAACAAGGCAGAAGAAACACCCCCCCAATTATAAGTCACAAAATTCTCCTATAGTTGGCAAATGCAATGTGGGATAGATGTAATATAAAATGTGCAAAGTGCAACATTTAAATTGGTTAAATAAGCCTCCTTTGTGTTCTTAATCAAATAGATTAAAAACATGAAAATGCCTTTTCATAAACTCAAAACACCTGAAAATTGACAAAGCAATTGTCATATTTTTTACGAAAAATAACTTTTTTTAGGGGATTCCTTCCCATTTTTTAACCCATTTTTTGCTGCTAAAAATGGATTAAACTACCATAATACAAGGAAAAATCAGTCATTAAAATTCTCAATATCAATTATTTTAATTTTTGCTGAACAGCACTCAAATTATTCATTTATGATTTTTTTTCTAAAACAATTGTATACTTGTTCTGTTGAATGATTTACAGAAAACGTTAAACAAAATAAATTGGAGGTGTAAACCAATTCAATAAACACGGAGATCCTGAAAATCCTTAAGAGTAAGACAAACCAAACAACAAACAATGGAACATTTAAAAATTGCAAGCGACAATTACGTTGCGTTCACGTTCTTCATCGGAACAATGGCCATGATGGCCGCATCAGTTTTCTTTTTTATGGAACTAAACAATACTTCTCCAAAATGGAGAACTTCTGTGTTAGTTTCTGGCCTAATCACCTTTATTGCCGCAGTGCATTATTACTACATGAGAGGTTACAACCTTTCAACTGGAGATTCACCAACTTTCTTCCGTTATGTAGATTGGATTCTTACTGTGCCTTTGATGTGTGTTGAATTTTATTTAATCACCAAAAAAGCAGGTGCTAAAATTGCCTTACTTTGGAAATTGATTTTTGCTTCTTTAGTAATGCTAGTAACTGGTTACTTTGGCGAAACCATCGACCGTGACAGTAGTGTTATGTGGGGTGTGATTTCTGGTGCTGCTTATTTCTACATTGTGTATTTAATCTGGTTTGGAGAAGTTGCTCAATTGTCTCAAACTGCTGGTCCGGAAGTGGCAAAAGCTACTCGCGTATTAGGATGGTTTGTATTAGTTGGTTGGGCTATCTATCCATTAGGTTACATCTTAGGAACACCAGGTGGATTATTTGGAATGCAATTGGTATCTGATCCTGCTGCTGCTGCACATTCAATGGACATCGTTTACAATATTGCTGATGCCATTAACAAAATTGGATTTGGTTTAGTAATCTATGGTTTGTCTAGAAGTGGTAATGATAATTAATTATTCGCTATAGCAAATATATTTACTTAGTAAAAGGGAGGTTGTGCCGTAAAGTACCACCTCCCTTTTTTTATGAACTTAATTTAATAAGGTAAGCCACAAAATGCATAAAAATTCTAGTATATCTCGGTTTGAACCAATCCCTCAAGCCTACGATTATATATTTTGTGGTCTTGGGGCTTCTGCCTCTCTGTTGATTCTTGCCTTACACCATAAAAATTTATTGGCAAATAAAAAGGTGCTGCTGATAGACCAAGCACTCAAGAATAAAAAGGATAAAACCTTTTGCTTTTGGGCCCATCACGATGAGCCCATTGCCCTTCAACTAAAACCACTCATTTCTAAATCATGGAATGAAGTAGAAATTTCTAATGCCCATGCTACTAATATATCTCCCCAAGCTTATTACCATGTAGATAGCATCCATTTATATGAGCAAGTTCAAGTGCTTGCCGCTACCTACCAATGGGACAAAATTACTGGCGAAGTAAATACCGTTTCTAATGATGGTATTTCTCCTTTCTTGCTGCTAAACCAATCCAAGTTTAGTGCACAAACCATATTTGATTCGCGCACACCGCGCCCCCTCCCTTTGCAAAAAGACCAAACCCATATTCACCAAAGTTTTGTGGGTTGGATGATAGAAACCACAGAAGAAGTTATTAATCCTGACTTGTTTAAGTTCATGGATTTTGAAATTGACCAACAAGATTATACGCAGTTTGTATATGTTTTGCCTTTCTCCAATACCAAAGCGCTTGTAGAACTTACCCGTTTTGGAGATACGCTTATAAAAGAGCAAGAGGCCGAGGAAATTTTAGCGCCCTATATCCAAAATGCATTTGGTTCATACAAAAAAATAGACCTTGAAATTGGCTGCATTCCAATGAGCAATGGAGCGGTTGAAAATGCCTCGGCAGAAGGTATTGTTAACTTGGGTGCTAGAAATTACCATATCAAACCCAGCACAGGCTATGCCTTTAAAAACATGTTTTACCATGCGTTAAACTTAGCAGAAACCCTGGCTCAAAATGGCGATGCAAGCGCACTCAATCATACGCATGCAAAGGTATTTTCTACCCGATTCGCATTTTACGATGGCTTATTACTCCATATCCTCCAACACCGTCCTTCCCAAGGCAAGCCAATTTTCACCAGCCTATTGCGCAAAGTACCTATTCAAAAAACCTTGAAGTTCTTAGACGAACAAACAAGTTTGGCTGAAGAAGTTTCTATCTTTTACCAACTTCCTTGGACTCCCTTCCTGAAGGCTTTGTTGCATAAAACTATGGGTAAATCTTGGTTTCATGCAGGTATACTTTGCTTACTTACCTTACTACTTTTAATCTTAGGGACCTATACTTCGGTTCAAAAAGAAATTGGATACGCACTTTTAGTAGCAGGCTTGCTGGTGGTGGGCATACCGCATGGCGCCGTTGACCACCTATTAGAAACAGGTACTTTAGACCTTAAAAAAACACCCTTATTCATTGCAAAATATTTAGTTTGGATGGGCCTTATGGCACTTGTTTGGGTATACTCACCTATGCTTGCCCTGCTAAGCTTTTTGCTATATTCAGCTTGGCACTTTGGTGAAGCGGATGGTAAAAAATGGCGCTTTTCTCCCTCATTTTCTCTGCTTTGGGGCAGCAGTGTATTGCTTTATATTTTAGGTACACATGCCGCAGAAACCACTGCCATTTTAAGCAGTATGAAGGTGATAGTTTCTATTCCCAGTTTACCTTTATGGGCCTTATTACCTTGGGCCATTTGGGGGATTATAAATAAACAATTTGGTTTTATCTTAACGCTTATTTGGTTGAGCCTCTCGAGCGCCTTGCCTTTGTTGTTTTCTTTTGGCCTCTACTTTATTGGGCAGCATAGCATCCATGGATGGAAACACATTCAAATGCATTTGAATTGGAGCCACCAGAAAATTTGGTTGCAAGCCTTGCCATTTCATGCAGGTGCCTGGTTCTTGCTGGGGCTATTTTATTGGCTTTGGCCAAGTGCAGGCATTGCGCAAGATTCATCTCCATGGGGATTATTTTTTATCTTCATTGCCTGCATAAGTTTCCCGCATGTGATTGCCATGCATGGGATGTACAAAAAAGGTAGCTAAATATTTCTCACGGATAGCACAGACATGAATTTTCCTTCTATGTAAATCTGCAAAATTTCTTTTATGGAAATTGATTACTTTGCTTGCAGTATTATAAGCATTAAATACTTAAACAGCAAAACAACCTATTTTATGAAAGCAGCAGTGCACACAGAATACGGACCACCAGAAGTGGTTCGAATCATGGAATTACCTAAACCTATGCCAAAGGACAATGAAATTTTGGTGCGGGTTTATGCCGCTACAGTTAACCGCACAGATGCTGGTTTTAGAAGTGCTGTTTATGTTATCTCTAGGCTCTTTAGCGGTTTGTTTAAACCTAAACAACAAATCTTAGGCTGCGAGTTTGCTGGTGTTGTAGCTGCTTGTGGTAAATCTGTAAAAAATTTCAAAGTTGGCCATAGGGTATTTGGGTATAATGATGAAACCTTTGGTGCACATGCAGAATATTTAACCATTGCCGAAACGGATGCTGTTACACATATGCCCATTCATTTTAGCATGGAAGAAGCTGCTGCAATTGGTGAAGGTGCTCACTATGCATTAGTTAATATTAGAGCAGCCAAAGTTCAAAAAGGCGATAAGGTTTTGGTTTATGGCGCAACTGGCGCAATAGGCTCTGCCGCCGTTCAACTCCTTAAGTATTTTGGAGCCAAAGTAACAGCAGTTTGCAATACAAAAAATGTAAACTTAGTGAAAGGATTAGGTGCCAATATTGTAATAGATTACCAAACACAAGATTTTACGGCTACCAAAGAAAGCTACTCTTTTATTTTTGATGCCGTAGGTAAAAGCTCCTTTGGCGCCTGCAAACCATTACTCACCCCAAACGGTATTTATGTTTCCACTGAACTTGGTAAAAGGTCGGAGAATATTTTTCTAGCCTTGATTACTCCTCTATTCAAGGGCAAAAAAGTGCTTTTTCCTATTCCAATAATGAATAAAGTAATGCTTGTGTTTTTGAAAGAGTTGGCAGAAGCCGGCTATTTTAGTCCGGTTATTGACAGGGAATACAAGTTAAGCCAAATAGTAGAAGCATACCGCTATGTAGAATCTGAACAAAAAGTTGGCAATGTAATCATCAGCATGGTTAAGGAAGAAATGAATAAAGAATCTTAAAAATCCTGTGAATCAAATTAGCACTTTTGAATACGTCTCTATTTTAATTTCCATCATATTGGGATTAGGAATTACGCATCTATTAACTGCTTTATCAGAAATCCTTTACCATCCTAAACAATTAAAGTTTTATTGGCCACATGCTATTTGGGTATATTTTATATTATTTTTATTCATTCAAGATTGGATTATCAGTTACCAATTGAAAGATAAAAACGTTTGGTATTTTCATGAAGTTTTATTTGTACTTCTTTATCCAATTCTGTTATTTGGCGCTGCTAAAATGTTATTGCCAACCCATTCAGGTGAGGAACAAAAAGACATGAAGTCATTTTATTTTCAGCAATACCCCGCTATTTTTGCAATCATGGGCATCAGTGCACTTATATCACTGTTATTTAATCATATTTTGTTAAGGGTTGAACCTATTCAGCAAGTTCCCATTGGTTTTCTGTTATTATTATTAACCCTAATGGTGTTTAAACAACCCAAAAACGAAGTTTACCACAAAGGGCTTGCCCTGCTTGTGTTTTTTGGTTCAATCTTATCTATTATACTGGCTAGAGAAATTTGGGTGATTAAATGAAAGCCATGTGCTAAAGTAAAACACCAAAAATTGCCGGTTTTTCAAAAGATTAAAGGCATCTTTATTATCCTATTTCCTTGATTTATTAAATAGCAGATGCCACAAGGCAATCTGGGAATTTTGTATTGTTGCGAGGGAAAGAAACCTCAATTTTAAGCCAAAAGAAATGACTAAAAGACAATTTAATATTCATAAAAAATAAACTTATAGGTTGATATTATGAAATTCAATACTATATTTGAACCCAACCTATATTCAGTAATATTTGATAATAATACTGATGAATTTGAAAAGTTTCTAAGGTTTCTAACTGATGCAACACAACTAGAAGTGTATTTTAATGAAAATCGAAATGTACTTAAGTATTACAATATTTCAATTGAAGACGCAATTGAAAAGACGCTAGATTTATCAATTGAGCTTTATGAGTATCTAAAACTTAATAGAAATAATTTAGACAAGATATTCGAGCCTTTGAAAAGTTTTGGAGGAGAATATGCTTTACATAGAATGAAGTTTAAATCAAACTGGATAAGAGTATATGCAATTAAAATTGAATCTAAATATTTCGTAATTACAGGTGGGGTAATAAAGCAGTCCAATAAAATGAAAGAACATATTGGTACACAAAAACAATTAGTAAACTTGAGTAAGGTTAGAGAATATCTTTTAGAACAAGGAATAGTAGATGTTGACGGATTTTTTGAATTAATAAACGAAAAAAACGATGATAAAAAAGAATTTTAAAGACATAACTGATGAAGAACCTTCAAAAGTTCATGAACATATTAGCTTCCTTAAAGCGAATAAGGCTTGGGTGAAAAAATCAATGCAAATTGCAGTGGGTGTTCTAAAAGTCTTAAGAGAAAAAAATATTTCACAAAACACCTTAGCTGAGAAACTAAATGTTTCACCTCAATATGTAAATAAAATACTTAAAGGAAATGAAAATTTAACGTTAGAAACCATTACCAAAATTGAAGAAATTCTAAATATTCAATTAATAAACATAATAACTGCCCATTGTCAAACGGAAGTTATCGTACCCCAAAATTTAAAAGTATATTCAAAGCAAACAAAACCTACACGAGTTGTCCCTGCTAAAAAAGCAGCCAAGGTTAAAACGTTGAATACGGTAAAGCAATAAGAATTTTATAAATTGACAAAGTATTTTTAAGCATTGAAAGTGTATGAAAAAGGCGTTTTATATTATAGGATTGCTGATGTTAATGGATTTGATATCGGCATGCTGCAATTGTTTGGAACCTGTATTTAGCAAGTACACCCATCAATCCATATCGCTTAACAACCTTAACAATGCTGGCATTAGTCCGGTATTGACAGAGAATGACACTATTCCAAAACAAGCCTATGGCATTAGGATTAATTTAAATGCCACCGTTTTGGCTTGCGCCACTCCAAAACCTGCTTTTTTACTAGGCTCTTCTTATGCCTTTGGTTGCAGATGCGAACCTGCAAATGTTTTTTTTGCAAAAGACAGTTTAGTACAAATTCAAGTTTTTACCCTCAATGCTTTTGACGAATTACATCCAGCAGGCGCTGAGATAACTGAGTACTTCAAACGTTTCACACATCCAAATTTCACTGAAATTTCTGATTGGGTTCAAACCAAGAACAATACTAAATATGATGTAAGCGATATAAACAGCAGTTTTGATATATTGCTTATAACTGCCCCAAAAGAACTTACTCAACATGTTTTTAAAGTGCGCATTAGCTTATCTGATGGTAGGGTATTTGAGGCCACTACTTCTAGCCTTGTTTTGATATGAAACGCCTTTGTTTTTTGTTGCTTGTAACTTTTATGAGCAGTTTAAAAACCCCTGCTCAAAAAACCATGGAACCTTATAAGGCCATTTGGTTAACTAAGCCAAGTGTGGGAAGAACCGTTCCCATCACCAAACTTTTAAAAGGAAATTTGAGCGATAAACTTTTTGAATATGATGATAGGTCCGTTTATTGGCAAATACCTTCTTTATATTATTTTCCAAAGAAGCATTGGGGCGTTTCGTTTCAACTCTTTGCAAACAGTTGGTCAACGCTTGCCACAAATAACCAAATCTTAAATACCGCCTTAGAGAATGAATTTGGTGCTCAATATTACCTTAGTTTTAGCGGGAATGAACCCGAAAATGGAAATCCAATTACAGGGAAATTTGGAGGCGCCATGATTGGCGTAAACTATCGCATAGAAAAGAACCGCTTTTTATTGCAACCACAGTTTGGTTTTGGTGTTAATTCATATTTTGTAAATTGGAAAGAAGTATTGCTCAAAGAGAAGAATACCAATACGCTTTTAAGGATTAAGTATGACCCAAAAGATAAGGTAAAAGATCATTTCTTATTAAATGCAAGCATGGCTTTAGGCTATAAACTAAATAGGCATTTTTATTTGAACCTAGACCTCATGGGAAGCTATTTTAGAACCCAGAATTCTATCACAAAAACCACCACCAATATGGTTACTGAAGTAGCGCAATCTGAGCAGTTGAATTATAATGGCCATATCTTTTCCTTTAGTTATGGGGTAGGGATTTTTGTGGTGTTGCAGTGAGTTGGTGGTTAGTGGTTGGCGGTTGGGAAATTTGGTTCTATGAGGAGATTGCAACGCTCCAACAGCATGATACCAAGCTTTGTGTGACTTGGCTTATAAGATCAACCTGAGAACAATTCTTATCCTATTTCTATGATTTATTAAACGACAAATGACATTGATCTATATGGGAATTTTGTATTGTTGTGAGGGTAAGATATTACATTGTTCAATCATCTATATTTTTCATGAATTCAATTTTATAGAATAATAATGGATTGAAGAGAAAGGTAATTAAAGTTATAAATAAAAAAAAGGAACCCATAATGAGTTCCCTTAATCTTTTACTTGATTACGTTTCTTCAAAAGAAAGAGGCTTTACCAAGTCTATCTAACACAAATTTAAAAAGAAATTAAACCATTCCCAAATTAATATGGAAATTGAACTTCGAGGGAAATATTTATCAACTCCAAGATACAACAGATATCTATTAGCAACAGACAATAAAAGTAAAAGAGCTAAACGGCTTTACACTGCAAATATTCGTTTGGCTCAAGCATTTCACCCCATTTTAAGTCAATTCGAAGTTGTCTTGAGAAATTCTCTTAACACCGTATTAACTGACCATTTTAATGACACAGATTGGATTATTAATCAGAAAAATGGATTTATGAAAGATAATTCATTAAGAAGTTCTCATTTCTTTTTGAAAACATGCATACAAAAGACAGAAAATAAATTAACGAGACGTTCAATTCCAATAACCAGTGGCAAAATAATTTCTGACCAAACATTTGGATTTTGGCTATCATTTTTCCTATCTCATCATTACTCCTTGGTTAGCGGCCAACCAATCCACATTTTCCCAAACAAACCAGCTAGCGAAAACAGGGCTGGAATATATAATAAACTAGATTTAATAAGAGACTTCAGAAATAGAGTTAATCATTGTGAACCAATTTGTTTTGTTGGGCACAATATTGACAGCAATTATGCTTTACAAATACAAACTACAATTTATCATCTAATTAAATGGATAGATCCGAAGCTAATTCCTTTCTTCAAAGACATTGATAACATTCAAAATAAAACAACAAAAATATCGCTATAACGCCTGCGCAAACAAGACAGTAAAATCAATTGTAACAAAATCTAAAGATTTATCTAAAGGAATAGAAGTAGGTATGAGTTTATTTAATTGTTCAATCTTTAAACCCTGGAATAACTAGTAAAACTAAGGGTCATCCGTCTATAATATAGGCTCTAAGAATACTAAACGCTTTTTAATACCCGTTACTTATACAAATTAACTGTATATGAGAGGGATTAAACAATGGCTAGGTAGAGGGTTCTTTAGACCTTCCCTTTCAGGAATGTTATATTTATTTCTTTCTTTTAATGGACTGCATGTTCAAGCAGAATCTACGCCACGGTACCGTTCCATTGATAGTTTGATAAGGGAAGGTTTTATCAATGTAAGTTTTGTTTCGTTGGGCGCCTATCAAGGCAATTGTGTAGAGGCAAGCCTCGAAAACAGAACTGGTAATTGGATCTATGTTTGGATTGAAGCGGGCAGGCGTTTAATTGCAGACGATAGCACCAAACAAGATATTTTTATTGTAAAAGATAACAAGGTAAAACTAGGGCCATGGGCAAAGTTAAAAACCAGGGTTTTTGGCTTTTGCTGCCAAAGTTCAGATGGCGCTCCTAAAGAAAAAATGAAGTTTAGTGAAAGCTATATGGCCCCGCCAGATTGGGTGAGGTTGGCACAATTTTTAAATGCGGCTAACTTCGAAACCAATACCATACAATCTGCAGTATGGTGCCTCTCCAACAACCACTCCATTAGCGGTGTTTATGGAGCACCTGAAGCCCTGGTTAAAGCGTTAAAAGATACGCTAAGTGCTATCAAAAAAATACCCGTTCCCTGGTATACCACAACGTATGAAACCAACGATACCAGTGTATTTACGGGCGACCCAAAAAGAATATCGGGCAAGTTTAATTATTATGTAAAACACCATGGCGACTTAGTAATTGCCATTAAAAATAAAAGCGGCAATACCGTTAAAATCCTATCTGAATTTTTTAACCATGGAGAAGGCAGTTTTGAGTACCATTTTGACCTAAATGTAAAAGGATGGACAAAGGGTGAATACCATCTTGTAGTGTATGAAGACTACGCCACCCTACTTGCTACCAAGTCGTTTAAGATTGAGTAGTTTTGGAACAGGCTTCTGAAGCAATAGTCAGTTTGCTAAAAAATACCTATAAATGGGTATAGGAAAAAGCACACTTGGCATTTAAATTTGAATTTTAACAATTTACTTTAAACTAGTCAATTGTTAAACAATTTATGTATCAATTTAAATTTACTATTAAAGTGTTCTTGGCAAAAGATGAAGAAAAATGATTAAGTTTGGTTGTGTGAAAAGTCCAAATATATACTTAGACAACAACTCCACTACTCCAATGGATGAGAGGGTGTTAGAATCCATGTTGCCATTTTTCAGGTACAATTTCGGTAATTCAGCAAGTAATCACCATTTTGGAAAAACAATCAAAAAAGAAGTTGAAAATGCGCGAGAAAAAATTGGAGAAATTATAGGATCCTCACCTAATGAAATTATATTGACGTCAGGGGCAACAGAGAGCATTAATTTAGCACTTAAAGGGTTAGCATTTAATTCAGGTGAAAAACGGCATATTATTACAGTTCAAACAGAACATAAAGCTGTTTTGGACAGTTGTAAATATCTTCAAACTATTGGTTTCGAAATTGATTATTTAGGAGTTGATTCTTTAGGAATGATAGACCTTTCATATTTAAAATCCATTATAAGAGATGACACTTTAGTTGTCTCTGTTATGTGTGCGAATAATGAAACAGGTGTAATTCAAAACATAAAAGAAATAGGTGAAATAGTCAGAAATTCAAATGCTCTTTTTATGAGTGATGCTACGCAAGCAATTGGTAAACTCAAAATAAATGCTGAAGAAAATTTTATCGACATTATGTGTTATTCTGCACATAAATTTTACGGACCTAAGGGAATAGGTGCTTTGTATTTGAACAGAAGTCGAATTAATAAAAATATGTTAACACCGCAAATCCATGGTGGTGGACATGAAAACGGTTTAAGAAGTGGCACCTCGAATGTTCCATTAATAATAGGTTTTGCAAAAGCATGCGAAATTTCAAATTTGGAATTCCCACAAAATCAAGATGAAATAATAATTATGCGAGATTATTTAGAATCTGAATTGTTGAAAATTAAAGGAGTTCAAATTAATGGCAGCAAAATATACAGACTAAATAATACCACCAATATTTCCTTCGAAAACATTGATGCTAATGTTTTAATAGGACAGTTAAACTCAATCTCAATTTCTAATGGGTCTGCATGCAATTCATCAGTTTTTGAACCCTCACATGTCCTTATGGCAATGGGAATTTCAAAAGAAAGGGCATATGGTAGTGTAAGATTTTCTTTAGGTAAATTTAATTCTATGGATGAAATCGAAATTTCTCTTAAAATGATTCACAAAATATTGAATAATACCTACCATGCTTAAAGAGGTAAATTGGTCGGCAGATAGAAGCTATAGAACAAATAGCGATAATGAACCTATCCAATTTTATCTCGATGGATTATGTAACAGCCGAAACTTTGATCTGCTTTTGGGTTATTTTAGTTCTGCGGCAATTAATGTTTTAAGTCTCGGTTTTGCCTCATTTATTCACAATGGCGGTACCATGAGGGTAATATTTAATAATATTTTATCCAAAAGTGATAAGGATACGTTGTCAATTGCAAATGAACCTGAGTTTGACTATAACGAATTAGACTTAAGAGATATTAAGGCATTAAGGAAAACGCTAAATGAATACAATGAACATTTTTTTGAATGTTTAGCCTATTTAATTTCTATTAAACGAATCCAAATAAAAATAATTAAACCTAAACTAGGAAATGGAATAGCACATTTCAAATCAGGAATTTTTTCTGATGAAAATAATACAATTGGATTTAAAGCATCATGCAATTTTACTGCTTACGGATTAATTGAAAACTTAGAGGAATTAGATGCCTTTTTAAGTTGGGAAAATAGTCGTTCCACAAAAATGATTAATCGTCAAACAAACGATTTTAATACCATTTTCGATGAATTAGATTCTAATATCGAGTATTTAGATGTAAGAAGTGTAGAAGTTGCAATTCAAAGTGAATTTGGGGGGAAAACTGAACAAGAACTTTTAATACAAGAAAAAGAATTACTTTTTAAAAAGGGTGAACTATTTAAGAATGTAAAACTGAAGAAAATAATTGATAGGATAAATGATAAAATTGATGAGATTTCGAGTTTACCCAGATTTCCTTACGCAGCAGGACCAAGAGAGTATCAAAAAGTAGCTTATACCAATTGGGTTAGAAATAATCATCAAGGAATTTTTGCCATGGCCACTGGAACTGGAAAGACCATAACTTCTTTGAATTGTCTTTTAGAAGAATATAACATTTCAGAGACCAAAACATACCATGCACTTATTTTGGTGCCAACATTAATACTGGTTGAACAATGGGAAAATGAATGCAAGCAATTTAATTTCCAAGATATTATTTTGGTTTCATCTAAAACAAATTGGGAGTATGATTTAGCAACAACCCTTTCAATTTCAAAGAGGACACCTACGTCATTTATTATTATTGCAACATATGCCTCTTTCGTAAAAAGTAAATTCCAAAATTCACTTCCAAGTCTTCCAGGTAACACATTGATTATTGCAGATGAAGCTCATAATATTGGGTCGCCATCAATATTATTAACACTTTCTAAAATCACCTTACTGAAGCGGATTGGTTTATCTGCCACACCTAAAAGAAATTATGACGAGATTGGAAGTGATGCTATGTCTGCCTTTTTCAATGATAGACCGCCATATACCTATAGTTTCAGCATGGAACGAGCCATTGATGAAGGAATTTTATGTAAATATTATTATTACCCACATATTGTACAATTGACAAATGAGGAATTATTAGAATACGTTGAAATTTCAAAAAAATTAGCTCGATTTTTTAACATTAAAACTGGTGATTTTGATGGAAGTGATATAGCAGAAATGCTTTTATTGAAAAGAAAGAGAATTCTTCATAAGGCGGAAAACAAACTTGATACCACTATTTCTATTTTAAAAAGTAAATTTAAAACAGATAAAGGATTAAGTTATTGCTTCATTTATGTTCCAGAGGGTAGCGTTTCAGAAGATTCAGAGGATGGTTTGGCAGATGATGAGAGCATTAAAATAATAAATCAGTATTCAAGAGAAATTGGAAGAATTGATGAGAAAATAAGGGTTAATCAGTTTGTCAGCGGAATGAAAGATAGGAATCAAATTTTAAATCAATTCAAATCTGGCAAAATTCATGTGTTGGCCTCAATGAAATGTTTAGATGAAGGAGTTGATATTCCAAGAGCTGAATTTGCAATTTTTTGTTCAAGCACAGGAAACCCACGGCAGTTTATTCAAAGACGTGGAAGAATTTTAAGGAAACATCCAGAAAAGGATATTGCTATTATCCATGATTTGGTTGTTGTGCCAGATGTTTCTCAATCAAATGGAGATTCCGAAACCTTTAAATTAGAAAGGTCAATGGTTGAGAAAGAAATTGAAAGAGTTATGTACTTTGCATCCTTAGCCATAAATCCACATGAAACTGAAGAAGTTTTTAATGCAATCTGCGAACACTATGATTTGAATATTTATACTATTGGCAACAAACTAAAAGAAAATGACTAAAGAAGAATTGTTAAGATCGTTTTTAGAAGACGAACTATTTGTAGAAAAAAGCTACCTTAAAGAAGGTGAATATAAAAATTATAGATGGGCTGCACCAAGCAAGCATAAACTATTTGAGGTTTTGAAAACTTCAATAGAGGGTGAACTTTCTAATGAAAGTCCTCAAATAACGGAAAAGAAAATTAACCAATTTCTAAATAAACAAACATGATTTTAGAAAGTATTGAAATAGCAAATTTCATGTGTTATGCAGGCAGTAATAAGTTTGAATTCACAGAAGGAATAAATGTAATAATTGGGGATAATGGATATGGGAAATCAAAACTATTTGATGCTTTTTATTGGGTTATGTATAATGAATGTTTTGATACCAATAAAAAGAAGTTTCAGAAATCGCCCTTTCTTAAAAAACTAATTGTTTCAGATAAGGCTATAAGCGAAACAAAGGAAGGAATAATTACGGCTTCAGTAATTTTAACATTTAAAAACTTAGATAAAGGCAATGTTTACATTCTCGAAAGAAATTATAGTGTAAAAAAAGAGGATGATATTTTAATTGAAGATATAGATAGCAAAGAGGTTGTTTGGCAAAAAGATCTACATTACTTAACAGCAAAGGAAGTAACTGATTCAGAACAAATCTCTAGAATTAAAAAAACAATTCTACCTGACAATATAAAGCCTTACATGTGGTTTCAAGGTGAGCAGGTGGAATCCATTATTGACTTTAACAAAACAGATACATTAACTCAAGCAATAAATGTTCTTTCTAATATTACTAGATATGATCACATAAAAGAAATTTCAGAAAATCTAAAAGAATCAACAACAAAAGAATTCAATAAAAAACAACGAGATTTAAGCAGTGATAAGGATAAAAGTTCAAATTTAGAATTACAACGAAATCACATTTTAGATCGATTAAAGGAGTTACAGAAACAGGAACTACAAATACAAGATACAAAGGCTACTGCAGAGGAAAAATCAGAACAGTTACTTAATAAAATATCTGATGCTCAAAAAATAAAAGAGGTTGAAGCAAAAAGAAAAAGTATTGAAAAAAATCTGGAGGAAACCCAAGAAGAGTTTACTGAAGAACAAAAATTATTACACAAAAAGCTATTTACTAATAAATGGGTTTTAAAAGGGACAGAAAAGCTTTTTGTAGAATATAGTTCGCTATACAATAATTATGAACAAACAAAACTTAAACAAGAATTAACCAAGCAAGCTAGAATCGAGTCGGAAAATCAAATCATGATTGAACTTCATGCTAGGCTCCCTGTTGATGTGCCGGAGCCTATTCATTTGGAGAATATGTTAAGCAATGAACATTGTTTAGTTTGTGATAGAGAAGCACCATTGGGGTCTGATGCCTACATCAAAATAAAGGAACTTTTGGATAGGTCAAAAACCAAGGTTAAGTCAATTGAAAGTGAAGATTCAAATATTCATGATTTTGGAGCTGACCTAAGAAAATTGTATCAAAATGGACTAGGACTTAGTCATAATATAAAAAATATTGATGATGATATTACTTCTACTTTCAGGCGTTTAAGAAAGCTAGATAAAAAAAGGAAAACACTTACAGATGATTTAAATGCAATTGAATCTGAAATCAATAGTTTAATTGTTGATACTGCATTAAACGTGCACCAAGCAAACGACCTACTTAACCAATATAATGCACAAAATGAACTTGCAAAAAGAGCTATAACACAGGAGAATTCCACTGCAAATGAAATTTTGAAAAGAAAGCAGGAATTACAGCAATTGGATATTGAATTAGGCAGATTGGTTTCTGGAGAAATACCTGCTTACTTAATTGAAAAACTTAAAGTAGTAGAGGAGTTTAATACATTGGCACATTCCACACGTAGAAGAGTTTTTGATTCATTGGTTAAGATACTTGAAACAGAGGCAAATCAGCATTATCAATTAATGACACAAGGAAACATGTCGGCAAGAGGAATTATAAAGTTAAAAGAGCTTAATAGCGGCAAAAACTATATGCCAGAGTTGACAGATGAAAATGGAAATGTTTTAATGCAATTAAATACTGGAAATATTATCTTGATTAAATTAGCAACAATCATGGCCATTATTTCTGCAAGACAAGGCTCTAGAGACACTGATTTGTACACGCTTATTACAGATGCACCAATGTCAGTTTTCGGGGAGGATTATACCATTGGATTTTGTAAAACGGTTAGCAATGTATATCGCCAAAGTATCATTATGAGCAAGGAGTTTTATAAAAACATGGAATTGAGGAATCAACTTTTAACCAATCCAGATATAAAGCTTGGAAAGGTTTATTTAATAACTCCATCAATACCAGAAAACTCAAGAGCCAATAGAAATCAATTAAGTACAAATATTCAAGCATTAAACTAATGGATTTATTAAAACGAATAAAAGATAGGGCTCCAGAATATGATAGTCAATATTATGATATGATTTTAGACTTTACCATTGAACAAGGTGGCAAGGCAGGAACTAGCACAGAAATTGACAGATGGAAACAAGGTAAATACTTTTCTACAAGGTACGAAATGTATATGTATGCCGCTTTATTAGGCCTTAAAAATGACTATAAGGTTCCTATTACCTATGGTACAAAAAAAGATAAGTTTATTGAAATGCGAGCTTGGCAACCTCAAGATATTACAGATTATGTAATCATGGGTGTTATAACAAAAACAGATTTCAATTTTAATGAATTTGAAAACTGGGAAGAAGAAAAAGTTGAAAAAAAGATAACCGAACTAAAAGGCATCTTAGAAGACTATGCAAACGGTGGATTTGATTTAATTCGTGCTAAAAAGGAATCTGAACCAAATTACTTTTTACAAAATGAAAATTGCTTTTTGGATTTGTTGGGATGAGCAAATTTTTAGAATTTATAAAAAGGTCTACTATCAACAAATTCAATATGTTGATTAATTTTTATTAAAAAATCAGACGATATATTGCTTCTAAAAAAATCAGAAAATTTTATTAGAACTTCAAATATTGAAGAATATTTGTTTCTTCTCTCCTTAACTTGTGAATATAATTTGGCGACCACTTCAAGCTCTAATTTATTTATCGAATATCTTAATCTACTTACCATTTCAGAAAATTCGCTATTTCTAATTTCACTTTTTGGTATTTCAAAATTTTGTAAAAGCTTTTCTAAAGCACTAATTTCTGATGCGTACTCATGATATAATAGGGATAAAAATCTTTTTAAATCAGTGGTTGAAAAGCCATCGTTATGTCGATAGAGTGTAATAAGTAAGTCAACACTATCTTCTATGTAACCTATTTTATGGTGTTGTAAATAAGGTATAAACTTCTTTTGGGCAGGTGAATCATCGGTATAAAATATAACTCTTGTTCTATTAAATGTATTCAAATAAAAGGATAGCAGCATACTTTGATACTCCCCATTTTTTTTTGAATAATTAAGTAGTTCCGATACTTCTTCATCTAAATCTTTATAACTCTCATCTCTGTGAATGCAAAGTCTGAAATAGTTGAGTTTAATTTCAATTTCCTTATGCCTTTCTTTTGGATAGGGTGTAATTTTTTGAAGCTTCTTAAAAACATTTTTATTTATTTCATCATAAACCTCTTTACAAATTGAAAATTCAAGCTTTTGTAGATTTTTCAACAAGAATTCGTCTTCATCGATATGAAGTAGATTTATAACTGTACATGCATCTATTATATATTGCATAGTTTAATTCTTCCAGCCAATTACATCTGTTTTATTTGCTGTGTAATATTCAAAGTCAATAGGCGTTTTCCTATCGGATTCTGCTAAATCAACTAATGTTCCTAAAGCTTCATTGATACTTCTAAGCGATACATTCCCAAGATCTTTCAATATTTGACTTAGTAAAGCTTCATTAAAGGGGAAATAAATATCACTTTCTGTTAAATCGTCTATTATATAAGCTTTTAATAATTCTGAGACATATTTCAATATTTCAGGCTCCTTTGGTAATTCGAAATTTATACGGTCTTTTATTCTTGATTTTAGAGCCTCACTAATATATTCACCTAAATCTTCTATATTAAATAAGGCTGATTGAGTTAAATTAAGAAATATCAACAAATTGTTTGGAGTATTATCTAATAATTCTCTCAAAAATGAATTGGTTTTATCTCCATTAACCTTTGTTAATATAGCAATATCTTCAAACTCATCAATCCATAAAATAACTGAAGAGTATACTGACCCTTTATATGTTAAACAAGAAAATATAACAGATAATAACTTTGAATAATCTGTATCTGCATTTAATACTCTTTGAATTCCGTGATTTGAAAGAGCTCGGTTGTCGGCTGCGTTTGCAGAGCCATATAAATATCTTCTAAATAAATTTTCTTCAATATCATTATTAAAAAAGGCTTTAGCAACATTTTTAATGAAAACATTGTCGCCAATTAAATCTATATAATTATTAAGTTCTGTATTCAGCAAATCAAATGATGCTCGTAAATTAGCTATATCAAGTTTATCAACAATGTTCGTATAAAAATCCTCGATCGGAGACTTCCCTTTTGGCAATGTAACAAAAATAAAATAAGGGATTTTCTCACCGGCCTCAACCGAAATTTCTGCAAGAACACTTTCTTTTCCAAAATATCTAGCCGCATGAGTTTTCCCACTTCCATACTCACCCCAATTTAAAATTAATGAGGAATTTGGCACTTTAATAGCTCTTTTAATTCTGCTATGAAATTTATCTTTAATAATAGGAAAACCTGCCCAAATTATTTCTTGCGAACTTATTGCAGGTGTAAGCCTAAATGGATTGGACTTTAAATTAAACAATTCTTGATATGACATATGCTAACTTTTTTGAATATAACCATCTTCATATTGTGGCTGAAATTTATAAATATAATGTTCCTTCAAATTTTCTTCTAATATAGTCAAAATGGTGTGATAAGAAATTGAAAATTTGTGGTTTAAATACATTGAATATTTTGTGTATAAAATAGCTTGTGATGAAGTAACTCTATTTGGAGCAATTGTTTTAAAACATTCAAAACTTTTATCTATGTAAAATTTAATTAAGATAATAACTTCATTTAAAGGAAGGTGTTTCTCCCAATAGGATTGATTATTTGCATAGCTAAAGGCATGAGGGAAAAACTTACTTAAAGATAATTTGGGGTCCTCAATAGGCTTACAATTAACATCAATCCAAGAAACAAGTTCATAAAAAAACGACTCGCCAAAAGAATTAACTGAAATGATATTACCTTCACTTAAATTAATTAAACCTATATCAGCCATCCAATTTAATCTTGGAATAACGACATGTTCCAGGTAAACTTTTGGTGCTTTCCAAGCCTCTACTCGCTTTTTTATGGCTTTTAGTTGGGTTAAAACTTTATTATTTTTTATAAAATCTTCAAGAACTATCCGGGAATTTAATCGTTCAAGCAGTAGGGACTGAAAAGTTTCAATTAATGATTTTATATCTTCAATTCTCTTAATGAAAATAGATTCAAAAATTATGGAAAAGTATAAATAATCCTCTTTAATGAGGATTTCAAGAAAAAACAATTTATCTAAATCATCTAATATAAAGGGATTCAAATTCTCGCTAGTAAAGGTTTTTCTTAACTCAATATACACTCGAAGCGATTTAGAAGGAACAACTACCCTATTTACACTAACTACTAATCCTAATTCCTTCATTAACTCATAATAAGGCTGCCCAGACTTTCCATTTAGGGATTTAATTATTCCCTTATTATTTTCCAAGTTCTCTAAATATTCATTAAAAGTAATCGCGAACATTTCAAATTTTTTACTTACAAAACTTTCAGGCAATCTTTGTTTCTGAGAAAAAAGTTCGAAAAAAATTTTAAGATAACCTAACCTTCTAACTTTTGTGTTTGTATTTAAAATCCTTGGATAACCATTATCACTAATATTCTTTTCAATTTTTGGATTATAATATAATGGGTCTAACCTCAATTTTTTACTACTTTCAATCTCATTGATAATCTTTACAACATTGTCAGTAGTAATAGATGCGAGATTTAGAAAAAAACCTCCAAAGTAATTTGGCAAACCTTTACACATTTCATCGTTATAATCTATGTCAAAATCGTATTTCTTTATCAAATCTGGCACAATACTATTTAATGTCCTCATCAACTTATAAACTGATTTCGCTACAGAAATTATTCCATCCTTATCATTTAGACTTTCACTGTTTTGCCTAAGTTCGGTATTTTCAAAAAATGCAACATTTATACTCTCAATACCCTCAAAGTGTTCATTTTCGATAATTTCTTGAATGTTATCTAATGACCCGAATTCCTCATACCCGAAATCTTCGTTGTTATTAGATGTTATTTTAATTTTTATAACCCAATCATTTAGTTCGAAAAAAATTATACCATAACTATCCCATCGCCATTGCGCCCTATTGGTAATGGAATGAATAACTCTTAATAAATTGCTCATATAAAACAACTTGCACATCCCTCCTCTTCCTCCTCAGCCAATATATCTAATAAGAAAGGAGATTTTACTTTATCAGGCCTTTCTGAACGTTTAATAAAATCTTCTTTAATCTGCAAAATCCTTTCGGGCTTTGTTAATTCTGTTAATGGTTCATCTTGTATCCAAGTATATCCATCTTTTTCATATTCCATAGCTTTCGCAAATAAATCGGGATGTTGTTCATATAACCAAACCCATTCGATTTTTTGCTGATAAAAACAGAAAAAACAGCCAGAACGGCTTCTTGCATAACTTCCCTTTTTTCCATTAACCTCAAAATCAACTTCTTTATAATAAGCCGGAACACCTACTCCAGAGTCTTCTAATAATTTAAAAATATCTGCCCTTACTAAAATATCCTCATTACAAACTAATGGAAAATTTTCCTCTATTGCTAAAGGGTAATTAGTAGTTTTAATAAATTCAAAAACCGCAGAATTAAATTCTTTAATCCCTAAATCAAGTAACTGGGTTAGCTTCTGTTGTTGATTAAAAGACGCTGAAATTTTTGTGCATATTATTTCTATTGCTCTTGCCGATTTATCACCAAGAAGGTTTTCGATATAAAGTTTTTCGACAAGAGGAATATTTGTATTTGCAAAAAATTTACTAATTACATCTTCACTCCATATGTTTTTACGAAAGGGGAAAATAGACTGTATATTTGATTTTGTAGAAATATAACCATCTCTTTCTTCATCTCCTCGTATTCCAACATAAGAAATTACTGGATCATTGCCAACAAAATCCTCAAAAGGTTCTAATTTTAATTTCTTTGTACACCATCTGGCATTTGTAGACGGAATATACCCTTTATAAATCTTAATGAAATGATCAAAAGGTGTCGGTGCCGAACTATTATTTGCACCAGTTAACCTTATTATTTTTTTTCCTAGAAAGTTCTCTAAATTACTAATTAATTGGTAGGTTTCATCCAACTCTTTACCCGTATCGGAGGTGTAATATTCAATATCCAAATGAGGATAATTTTGCTTCATGTAAATAGCTAAAGCTGCACTATCCTTACCTCCAGATATTCCTAATAAATGACGAACTTTACTCATGTTTTAGCATTTCTTTTAGAAGATTTGTTAATGCGGCAATATTTAAGGTTTTATCTTTCGAGAGCTTTTTCTTTAAATCCTCTTGAATTGAATTCACCTCAGCCTTCTTATTTTTAGGTAATCTAACAATTTTTTTACTGATTCCATCAAAGAATGAATTTATCTGCAAGTCGAATACATCCTCTTTATCCTCTTTAAAATCTGATTTTGAAAGATTAGTTAAGCTATCCAATTCTAATACCATTGCCTTGAAAGCGTCGCATACCAAAATCTCTTCCCCATCTGTTATTTTATCTAGAGTTTTATTAATTAAACATTGAACCAATGAATTTATCCAAGCCTTTTTATCATCAATTTGAGAGTCTAATCTTAGTATAAAAACTTTTTGTTTTTGTAAAAGCAAGTGTCTTCTGATTTTTTTAAATCTGTTTTGTAAACTCAATTTATATTCTTCAAATGGAATTGTTTCGCCAATTACATCTGTATGAATAAAATTCTCAAATCTATTTACTAATTCATCGTAACTTGTTCTCAATTCACGAATGGCTTCCTGTAATTTTAAGATGTATTTTTGAAGGCTTTTATCTGAGTGCTGTAAATCAGAAATTGAAACTTTTAGCGCATTGGGAAAATCCTCAAAAAAGGTCTTTTCAGGGTCTTTTGAGTTAGAAATGGCAAATCTTACAGATTGGGCTTCTTTACTTAATCTATTGGTATTACGTGAATATTCTGGAAGGTCTTTATAAAAAGTCAAAAATGGCTTAATTGTTTCTATAAAATTTGAATTACTCAGTTTGTCTTTTGAATTCTGGTTTAACAAAATTCTATAGCTATTAAAAATATCCAATTTGACACCTTCAATTGCAAAACACTTTATCTCAAATTCATGCGGATTTTTACCCATTAAATCCAAAACTTCATCTGTAATAAAAGGAATATATACATTATTGTTAAACAAAGCAAAATCGTCTCTCTTTAAAAACAGAAAGGAAGGTACCCAAAAATCAATTAACCCTTGTTTAAGTTTAAAAGGCCTTTGATTTAATAGTTCAATAAATTCAGCTACATTCCTTCTCGAAGCTTTTGCACTTTCAAGAAATTTCAATGAATAGTTCCAAAGATGGTTAAATCCGTTTTTGCTGCTTGGTTTAATTTCTGAATTGATATCCACGTTAAACAACAAAATATTATTTGTTTCCAACAAAGAAAGATAGATAGTTTTTTCAGGTGGGAACTTATCTGTTGGAAAAGCTAACTGTGGTTTATCCCAATCATTAATAAGGGCTCTAAAATAATTGCGTTTAGCAGTATGAATTGTCTTAGAAATTTTATGCTTATTAACTAATTCATTATTAAAAATAGGAGTTTTAGAATATACCTCACGGCAAATTGTCGACAAAAAACTATTAAATGTCTTTTTGCTTTTGATATCAATTACTTCCCCTTTAAAAACCCATACCACATCTGACTTTGGGCCATTAAAGTTATTAAGAATTTTATGTGTAAGTAAGTTTTGCTGATGTAAAATAATATTGTTTAATTCTCTTACGGCAACTTTATCCTCCTCATTTTCATTAATTACTTTCTTAGTTTTCTCTATTTCAAATAAAAGATCCTTTATAGATTTTGAATTTTTATAATAACAATAAATAACGGCTTCCTCATTTTGAGCTGAAACAGATTTAACTTCTTTTAAAATATCCTTCTCATTAAAAATCAGGTTTATAAAACCATCAATTTCACCATCTGGTATTTCTTTAATAGGATGACTCGAAATTCTATATTCAAACAAGCGAGGAGTGCCAGTTTCATACATAACTTTTTTTGCAACAATTGGCGGCAATTGATAATATTTATTTAGTAAAGTAACAACATCAGTAACATCATCTACCTTTCTACCAGCTTCAACTAAGGCTAATTGAATATCTAATTCCGTTCCTTCAAACAATACAAATCTTTTGTGATAAGTTCTGTAAAATATGATTTTTCGTTTTTCTAATTCATCTATTATTTCATCCGGATTTTTAACCAATAAACATTTACTAGCATAGTTAATTAAAAAGGTTCTATCCAAGTTGGCGCCTGTTTGAGCAAAAATATTAAGTAGCCCTATCGCCTTAATAACTTTAAAGTAATTTGAGGTGCTTCTATCAAAATTGGTTTCAACTTTTTCTAAACCTATTCTAATTGAATTCCATGAGGCAATATCTGGGTTGTATATAGAATTTAGGTGAGAATGAAAGTTGAAAATTAAATAATCATACAAATCCGCTATAGTATAAAAACCATCCTTTGTTTGTTTATGTTGAAACAAACCTGTGTGGTCGGTAGATTCCAAAAATGAAAATAATGACCTTTCATTTTGCCCATATTTTTGAAGTGATAATGTTAGTAAAAATGATGCAAAAATATCCATAGGAAATAATTTGGTTCCTATTTCCTTTATGTATTCTTCACTAAGATTAAATGCTTTTGATTTGACTAATAAGCCAATTACACTTGAAATATCCTTTTCGTACTTATTTTTAGCAGGAGATAATGGTAAATGCTCTGAGGCCAAAAATAGCAATTGTTCAACGGGTTCATTGAATGTTATTTCTTTAAACCTTCCCTTCACCTTTGTCCATTCTTGTTTTTGTGCTTGGCTTAATGCCAAGGAATATGCATCAAAATTTTGATGAACAGTTGTAAACAATACAATATTGTAATCTGGATTATTAACAAATTCGGCAAGTTGTTGAATAAAATATAACTCTTTTTCTGGCTCATTTTGGGCTGCATACTCCAAAAATTTTCCAAATTCATCCAAAACAATAAATAAAATTGGATTCTTTTTACCCAAATCGTGTAACCTGCCGTAAACCTCGGAAAAGATATTCTCAACAAGGTTTGTTCTGCTGCTTACGCCAAACGTATCTGCAAAAGTTGCAATAAGTGATTTATGTTCCCCTACAATATTTACAAATTCAACGGTTGGATTAGGCAACAAGTTAACCCCGAAGTACTTTTTATTATTTTCCAGACATTCTTGAAATGCCCATAAAAATGAACTCTTCCCTGTACCATATGAACCAATAATATTAAAAGCCCTTATTCCCTTTTTAAAATCGTTTGAAATTTGACTTACAATTCTATTGGCGTTAGGTGTTGGGATATAGTTGATTTCCTTCCCTTTATCCCTAATAATATTTACTGATGTTGTATATCTAGCTGCCATAATAATTGCTTAAAATATCAAATTTGTTTGGTACAACCCTAAACTGTATTTCTTTGATACCTGCATGATCATTAAAATTAATAGCGTATTTTTTGAAATTTGTATTTGCACAAATTGCCTCAATCTTATTAACCAAACCAGTTCTATTAATTGCAAAAACACTTCCGACAAAATTCTTTTCCTGCTCCAATGTATAAAGGCTAATTGACTTGTCAAATTCACCTTTATCTAAAATTGCATATAAAATTACCTCTTCTGGAATTTCTACTTTTTCGGTCGATGGAATTGAGTAATAGGTTATAGTATCCTTTTCAACCTTTCTTTTCTCTTCCTGAATAATATTCAATTCCGTTAATAATCCAGAAAATGTATCTTCTTTGTCCTTAGATTGAGCATCTGTTCTAATATACATTTTGGTTAATACCTCAAAGTCACCTATAACAGTGTTTTTATTTATTGGAGAAGCCCCTAACTCCTCAGTTTTCCTTACAGTAAAAGAAATAAAATTGTCTTTTGTGAATTCAATTTTCTCTCTTCTAAATTCGTTGAAAATTAGATTGTAGATTGAGGCATTATTAAGTTTAACCAATTGATAATGTAATAACCAAAGTGAGGCCTCGTCTTCCAAATAGGGATCCTTCCCTTTATCATCTAATAAATATTCGGCAAATTCGGTTAATTCTCCTTCCCTACCAATTATGCCGAAAGCTTTCATCCAATAATAAATTCCAGAAACCATATTCTTTCCTACTCCCAATTCTACAACAGCATCTTCATCTGTAAATTTCCTTCCGGCTTTTACAAAATCATACCCCTTTTTTAGCCATAAATGCCTACAATGAAAAGTTTCATGACCTGAAAACGTTAATTTAGATGGAGAAATAGATTTACTTATCATTATTTATCAATATTGGCGAATTTAATATAATAGAGATAAAAGTAGTTTTTTATGATATTCACATTCGTGTATCAATTACTTATTAATTGTCGCAAATCGGCTAGACATAGCATTTTAAGGGAATTTATTTTTTACCAAAAACTGGATTTTAAACAGATTTATTAAAAAGAAAAGATCTGCTTAAAATATTATTTACTTGATTTTGTAAAATTGAACGTTCCTCTTAAAGAAACATTCAACGTTTAGCCTTCATCACACTAGCAAATTCGTAGAGATAAGCATTACCCTTTTTTGTATATTTTAGGTTACCTGATTGACGCAAATGCATTAAATCACAATCTCTTATCTTTAGTATTTTTATTACTTCCTTGCTTTTAAAAAAATCTTTGTTCATTGATGAAATTTCATTATTTACTTTCACTTGAAATCAATAACACTAAACATGCTTTTAGTTTCATCCAAAAATAGTTTTTATTTTTGAGCCTCAATTAAATAAACCAAATAAAATACCAACCCCTTAACCCAATCCACCCCATGCCGTTCTGCTGCTGGCTTACCTTACCATAATAAATTGCATTTAGATAAACCACCCAATATTTTCTAACTTCCCGTTATGAACACAATTCAAACCCTTAAAACCGACTATTTGCGTTCGAACCGAAGCATAGATACCATAAAGATATTTAACCCTAGTAGGTCGAAGTTGTTTTGGTTATACAATTACGAAGGTTGGCACTTTAGGGTGTTTGAAAGTAAGCAAGAGATGCATGAATTTTTCGCAAATGATATCGAGCCAAAAATATCATTCAATGAAGAAGTTCAGTTAGACAATTTTCTTTTAAACTTGACCATTTAAAACTCATCCATCCCTTGGTTCAAACCCTAACCAATCCTCCCCACCATGCAACCACACCTTAAAAAAACACTTGGACTACATATAATTTCTTTGTTGATGCTGGCTGGAAGAGGGCTTCTGGCTTCTTGCCTCTAGCAGCTGGCTGGCATTACAGCACAAAAATGGCATAAAGTGGGATGTTTTCTAGCCAAGTTTCTTTGCGGTGAAGGCTCATGGAAACACGTGTAGCATGATTGGTAAAATCCTACATTTAAGATTTTTAATTCCAGAAGATTTTTAAATTAAAATTTGATTCTCCTTATTTGAAAACTACTATTTAATACAACCACAGATAAATGCCAAAAATCTTTGAATATCTAGGAATTTTAATCTTTTTCTATTCCAACGAGCACGAACCTATTCATGTTCATGCCCGATATAATGAATTTGAAAGCAAAGCCGAGTTTTATATTATCAATGGGGAAATTGTAGAAATAAAATTAAGTTTGTAAAGGGTTCAAATCCGTTAACAGGCAGTAAGCTAAAAGATTTCGAATTATTTCTTAAAAACTATGCTGAAAGAATAGTTGAGAAGTGGATTGATTATTTTGTTTACCATAAAGTTATAGATTTTGAAAAAATTAATGCCAGAATAAAATGAAAATAATCAAAGAATTGAGTGTAAATAACCCTGAATTAATTGAAATTGACAATGCTATTTACCTGGGCAATTATGTTATAAATATTTATTTTAATGATGGCTCTTCTAAAGAAGTTGACTTTAAACCTTTCTTATCTTCCTCCATACACCCAGCTATTAAAAACTATTTGGACGAAGCCAAATTCAAACAGTTCGATATTCGTTATGGAAACCTAAATTGGAACGATTACGATTTAATTTTCCCTATTGCAGATTTATATCAAGGAACGCTACTTAAGTAATAAAAATATAGGCGGATTGCAATGCCTAGGAGCAATCCCTTGCCACAAATTCTTTTCAACGCAAAGGACCGCAAAGGAAGCGCGAAGGTTCGCAAAGGATATTTCTTTTAAGCTTCTGGCAGCTGGCTTTTAGCCTTTAACGGTCGCCGAGCAGAGCCGAGGCGCCTTATTGATGACCCGCCAAGCCTTATTGATGGCAAATTTTATCTTATTGATGACTCGCCAAGTCTTATTGATGGCAAATTTCACCTTATTGATGACCCGCCGAGTCTTATTGATGGCAAATTTCATCTTATTGATGACCCGCCAAGCCTTATTGATGGCAAATTTTGTCTTATTGATGACCCGCCGAGCCTTATTGATGGCAAATTTTGCCTTATTGATGACCCGCCATGTCTTATTGATGACAAATTTCACCTTATTGATGACGCGCCAAGCCTTATTGATGGCAAATTTCATCTTATTGATGACTCGCCGAGCCTTATTGATGGCAAATTTCATCTTATTGATGACCCGCCAAGCCTTATTGATGGCAAATTTTGTCTTATTGGAGGTCTAAAGGAGCCTGCCGAGGTGTTGCCTTAGCGTTCTCTGCGGTAAACATAGCGTTCTCTGCGGTAAAAAAATATGACTCACTGCAATTCCCTAGGAGCAATCCCTTGCTACAAATGCTCCTCAACGCAAAGGGCCACAAAGAAAGCGCGAAGGTTCGCAAAGTTTCTATTATAGCAAACTCCTTTGGCATTCTTAACACGACACACTTTTAGCCAAAGAAAAAGCGTTTATATAACCGTATGAAAACGCTTTCAATTTACGGTTTTGTGTTATTGCTTTTTGCAACCAGCCTCTTCCAACTTCAGGCGCAAACGCCCTTTTCGCTACGCCTGGCTGAAGCGGCCTTTAGTCTCACCAAACAAAAAGTAAGCTATGACCCCTCCTACTTTAAAATTCCCTACCCAAATGGAGATGTACCCGCCAACAAAGGAGTTTGCACTGATGTAGTAATTAGGGCTTACCGCTTGCTAAAAATCGACTTACAGCAATTGGTGCACGAAGACATGAAAGCCAATTTCAAACTATATCCCAAAAATTGGGGCTTGGCTCAACCCGACAAAAACATAGACCACCGCAGGGTGCCCAACCTAATGGTTTTCTTTAAACGCCATGGCAAAGTAAAACCCATTACTAAAAATGCTGCCGATTATGCCCCTGGAGATATTGTTTGCTGGCATTTAGGAAATGGCATTACCCATATTGGCATTGTATCTAACATAAAATCTGCCGATGGCAAACGCTACCAAATAGTGCACAATATTGGCGCTGGACAAGTGCTGGAGGATTGTTTGCTGCTATTTAACATCATTGGGCATTATAGTTATTAGTCCATAGTCGATAGACGATAGACCATAGTAGAATTTTGCTTTACCTCGAACAAAAACCATCGTCTATGGACTATGGACTATGGACGATAGACCATGGACCAAAGAACGCAGACAAAAAATAACATTAAGCTAAAAAAGGACTTACATTTGCATCGTGTTAATTGGTTCAACTAAAAAATCTAATTTGGCTAACATCCAAAAACAAAGCGCTAAAAATGGCTTTGCGGGTTTTTTACTGTTGGTTTGGCTCTTGTTTAGCTTCGGACAAGTTTATGCCCTTGTTGGCCAGCAAAGTTTGGTTCAAACCAAAACTTTACAAAATAAAATACTGCAACAAAGCCCTGCTAAACGCATAACCGCAGGTGAACAAGCGCCACCCTCCTACTTAGCAGAAATTTTAGACGAAGAATTTAGTGAGGAAGAAAGCGATACAGAAGATAATGACAAAGTTTTTCTAGTCCTTTTTTATAAAAATTTCCTAGCTAAGTTTATTAGCCACGAGCAAACACGTTTCATAGAAATATGCTCGGCCATGCATCAAGTAGTTTCCCCTCCCCTATTTGTATTGCACAAAAGTTTCAAACACTTTCTGATTTAATTATTGATTTCTGCCAATTGGCAGTTCTTAGGTGTATTGGCTTGACCCAAGGGTTTAAGTCCATTCTATTTATTTCAATTTATTAAATCAAAAAAAATCAAGATGAGAAACTTTCAAATCATCCTACTCAGTAGTTTAAGCATTTTATTGGCCAGCTGCGGCCACCAAGCAGCCCATACAGAAGAAGCTAAGGTATTTACAGCCACCCTTCCGGTAAAAAAAGACACGCTTATTTACCATGAATATGTAAGTCAGATTCGTGCCATTCAACACATAGAATTGCGTGCCTTAGAAAAAGGATACTTACAAAAAATCTTTGTAGACGAAGGTAAATTTGTAAAGAAAGGTCAGTTATTGTTTCAAATTCTACCCATAGTATATGAGGCAGAAGCTGAAAAGGCAAAAGCAGAAAAGCAGTTTGCACAAATTGAATACCTTAACACCAAGGCATTGGCCGATAGCAATATTGTTTCTAAAAACGAATTGGCATTGGCCAAAGCAAAGCTTGCCAAAGCCAGTGCAGATTTAAACCTAGCACAAGCACACCTTAAATTTACAGAACTGCGGGCGCCATTTGATGGCATTGTGGGGCGCTTTAACGAGGTGCGTGTAGGTAGTTTATTAGATGAAGGGGAGCTGTTAACTACCCTTTCAGACAATAGCAAAATGTGGGTATACTTTAATGTACCAGAGTCGGAATACATCCATTACAAAACCCACCAAGGCAATAATGAGCATTTAAAAGTAAAGCTTCAGTTGGCAGACAATGAGATGTTTGAAGAGATGGGCCAAATAGAAACCATAGAAGCCGACTTTAACAACGAAACTGGAAACATTGCCTTTAGGGCCACTTTTAACAACCCAAAAGGAATTTTAAGACATGGCGAAACAGGCAATATATTTATGCCTGTATTGGTGCATGATGGGGTGTTAATTCCGCAAAAAGCCAGTTATGAAATCTTAGATAAAAAGTTTGTGTTTGTAGTAGGTGAAGGAGGAATCATTAGCGCCAGAGAAATTAGCATTGGCCAAGAAATTCCACATATCTATAGTGTGCTAACAGGTTTATCACCTACAGATACCATTTTGGTAGAAGGCTTACGCAAGGTAAAAAGTGGCGATGAAGTGGCAGTTAAACTTAAAAGCTTTAACCAAATCATCAGCGAGCTTAAGCAGTTAAAAGCTGAATAATATTTAATACCCATTAAGTTTAAATTTCATGATCAGCAAATTTATACAGCGCCCCGTGTTGGCGCTATCGCTATCCATAGCCATTGTTTTTTTGGGGATATTAGCCATTAAAACCCGCCCTATCTCTCAGTTTCCAGACATTGCCCCACCAAGGGTAAATATATTTATTGCCTATCCAGGTGCCAGTGCGCAAATCTTGGTAGAATCAACCCTTATCCCCTTAGAGCGCGCCATCAATGGAGTGCAGGGAATGTTGTATTTAACCTCAGATGCCACCAGTGCAGGCGAGGCAACCTTACAAATTGTTTTTGAACCAGGCACCGACCCTAACGCAGCCGTAGTTAACATAAAAACAAGGGTAGATGCCATTATGAATAACCTGCCCCCCTTGGTGCAAAGAGAGGGTATTATCATAACGCCCATACAGCCAAGCATGCTCATGTATGTAAACTTGTATAGCACCCATAAAGATGCGGATGAGAAGTTCTTATACAATTATGCCAATGTGCATATTATCCCAGAGCTACAGCGCATCAAAGGCATGGGCAGGGCGCAAATTTTGGGCAGCAGAACCTATGCCATGCGCATTTGGCTCAAACCAGATAGAATGCGCGCCTATAATGTTTCTACCGATGAGGTAATGAAAGCCATGGAGGAGCAAAGCATTATTGGTAGGCCTGGTAGGTTGGGTCAGGCCTCCGGAAAAACAGCACAATCTTTAGAGTTTACGCTGTCTTATAAAGGAAGGTTTAACAAGCCAGAAGAATATGAAAACATCATCATTAGGGCCAATCCCAATGGCGAATCTTTGAAGTTAAAAGAAGTAGCAGAGGTGGAATTGGGCAGCGAATTTTTTGATATTTATTCTAACAAAGATGGCTATGCCTCTGCCTCTATGGTGCTCAAGCAAAACTTTGGCACCAATGCCAGTGATGTAATAGATAGAACCAAAGAAAAGCTGAAAGAATTAGAGAAAGACTTTCCACCGGGCATGGCCTATGAAATTAATTATGATGTTTCAAAATTTGTAAATGCCTCCATTGATAAAGTAATGCATACGCTACTAGAAGCATTTATTTTGGTAGCCATTGTGGTATTTATATTTTTAGGTGACTGGCGTTCTACCCTTATTCCAATTATTGCAGTACCCGTTTCCCTCATTGGGGCCTTTGTATTTATGCAACTATTTGGCCTCACCATTAACCTTATTACCTTGTTTGCCTTGGTATTGGCCATTGGTATTGTGGTTGATGATGCCATTGTGGTGGTGGAAGCAGTGCATACCAAAATGGAAGAAGAGCACTTACAACCCTTCCCAGCAGTGAAAAAAGTATTGGGCGAAATTAGCGGAGCTGTAATAGCCATTACCTTAATCATGACAGCGGTATTTGTGCCCATTGCCTTTATGACCGGACCCGTGGGCGTTTTCTACCGACAATTTTCCATTACTATGGCAAGTTCAATCATCCTTTCAGGCGTGGTAGCACTTACCTTAACACCAGTTTTATGCGCCATGATTTTAAAGAACAACCATGGCAAACCTAAAAAATTAACACCTATCCAACGCTTTTTAAATTGGTTCAACAAAAACTTTGATACCCTAACAGGCAAGTACACCAAACTGCTTCAACTCATTGTAAACAGACGCGTTATTACCTTTGGTTTATTGGCAGCCTTTGGGTTTGGTATATTCGGGTTGAACCAAATTCTCCCCTCAGGATTTATACCCAATGAAGACCAAGGTCAAATTTATGCCATCATACAAACACCACCAGGAAGCACCTTAGAAAGAACCAATGATGTAGCCAGAGAATTGCAAGAAATTGCCAAAGAGATACCAGACATTCAATCTGTAACCTCCTTGGCAGGCTATGAAATTTTAACAGAAGGTCGTGGTTCAAATGCAGGTACTTGTTTAATTAATTTAAAAGATTGGAAAGACAGAACACACCCCGTAAAAGAGGTAATGGAAATATTAGAAGAAAAAACAGCAAACCTAGGGGCGGTAGTAGAGTTTTTTGAACCACCTGCTGTACCTGGTTATGGCTCTTCTGATGGTTTCTCTTTGCGCTTACTCAATAAGAACAGCACCATAGATTACCAAGATTTTGACCAAGTAAATATTGCCTTTATGGAAGCCCTTAAAAAGCGCAAAGAAATTACAGGCTTGTTTACCTTTTATGCTGCCAATTATCCCCAATATGAGATTATCATAGACAATGAAAAAGCCATGCAAAAAGGGGTTTCTATTGGGGCTGCCATGGAAAACTTAAACATATTAATTGGCAGTACCTATGAGCAAGGCTTTACGCGTTTTAATACTTTTTATAAAGTATATGCCCAAGCGGGACCACAATACAGGCGATTGCCCTCAGATATTTTGAACCTTTACGTTAAAAATGACAGAAATGAAATGGTGCCTTATAGTTCATTTATAAGTTTGAAAAAAACGCAAGGCCCTAATGAGATAACAAGGTTTAACTTATATACTTCCTCTGCCATTCGCGGGATTCCAGCCAAAGACTTTACTACAGGTGATGCCATTAAGGCCATTAAAGAAGTTGCCGCAGAAAGTTTACCCAATGGCTATGATATTGCATGGGAAGGCTTATCATATGATGAAGCCAACCGAGGCAATGAAGCCGTGTATATTTTTATCGTGGTACTCATCTTTGTTTACTTGGTGCTTGCCTCACAGTATGAAAGTTTTATTATTCCATTGGCAGTAGTACTTTCTTTACCAGCGGGCATATTTGGCTCGTTTTTGCTGCTCAAGTTATTAGGATTATCCAATGATATCTATGCACAAATTGGGCTCATTATGTTGGTGGGCTTACTGGGTAAAAACGCGGTTTTGATTGTAGAATTTGCCGTACAAAAACACAACCAAGGGTCTACTATTTTAGAAGCAGCCATAGAAGGAGCCAAGGTGAGGTTTAGGCCTATCTTAATGACCTCCTTTGCCTTTATTGCAGGGTTAATTCCATTGGTGCGGGCTACAGGTGCAGGGGCTATTGGCAATAAAACCATAGGCTCCTCTGCCATGGGTGGAATGCTCTTGGGAACCTTGTTTGGGGTAATCATTGTGCCAGGCCTATACTATGTTTTTGCCAGCCTTGCAGCAGGCAGAAAATTGATACAAGACGAAGACTTTAATCCGCTTACCGAAGAAATAGTAGAACACAAGGAAGAAGGCAAACTTTTTAAAAGAATTGCCAATCTCAATCAACTTTTAAAGCGCAAACAAGCAAAAAAATCAGATCATGAAGAAGATAAATAGTTATGCCTTAATAGGAATATCCTTATGGCTAATGATGAGCTGGGCTTGCCAAACCCCCAAGCTAACTATAAAACAGACAGACAAAACAATGCCTGCAAAATTTGGCAATTACCCTACCCAAAACCAAGCAAATTATGCCGCTGTAAATTGGCGTAATTACTTTGCCGATACCTTTTTAATTGCGTTAATAGATAGCGCCTTACTGCATAATCAAGAGTTGCATATCATAACGCAAGAAATGGCCATATATAAAAATGAAATTCGCGCCAGAAAAGGAGAATACCTGCCCTTTGTTGGACTTGGAGCAGGAAGTGGCCTAGAAAAACCGGGTAAGTTTACGCGCTTTGGCGCCCTTGAAGAACAACTTGAGGTAGCACCCGGTAGGGCTTTTCCTACACCTTTGCAAGACCATATGATAAGTGCCAATGCCACTTGGGAACTTGATATTTGGAAAAAACTAAGGAATGCAAAAAAGGCAGCCACCTTAAGATATTTGGGCAGCGTAGAGGGTAAGAACTTTTTGGCAACCCAACTAATTGCAGAAATTTCTGATGCCTATTATGAATTAATGGCGCTAGACAATATGCAGTTAATGCTTTCACAAAATATTGCCCTGCAAGCCAATGCCCTCAATGTGGTAAAGCAACAAAAAGAATCGGCTAAAGTATCACAATTGGCTGTTAACAGGTTCGAAGCCCAATTGCTAAATACACAGAACTTGCAATTTGTCATCAAACAAAGATTGGTAGAAACAGAAAATAAAATCAACTATTTATGTGGTAGATACCCGCAGCCAATTCAAAGAAATGCCAGCCTATTTTTTGAGTTGGGGATAGACACCGCTTGGACAGGTTCACCTTCCGACCTACTAAGCAATCGGCCAGATGTGAAGCAAGCGAACTACACCTTAGAAGCAAGTAATTTGGATGTAAAGGTTGCCAAGGCAAATTTTTATCCTTCGCTAAGCTTAAGAGCGGGTGTGGGTTTGCAAGCCTTTAACCCCAGCTTTTTGGTTCAACCCGAATCTATGTTATATAATTTAACAGGCGATTTAATAGCGCCTTTAATTAACAGAAATGCCATTAAAGCTGCGTATAATAGTGCAAGTGCCAAACAAATTCAGGCCGTTTACAAGTATCAACAAACCTTGTTAAATGCTTATGTAGAAGTGGTAAACCAATTGGCCAAAGCCCAGAATTATCAGCAAAGCTTTACAACCAAAAATAAGCAAGTAGAACTCCTTTTTCAATCTATAAACATTGCTAATAACTTGTTTTATGCGGCAAGGGCAGATTACGCAGAGGTATTGTTTACCCAAAGAGAAGCCTTAGAATCTAAAATGGAGCTGATAGAAATAAAGCTAAACCAACTGCAAGCCAAGGTAAATTTGTATCGCAGTTTGGGCGGCGGTTGGCAGTAACATAACATTGTTGAAGTTTAGGAGGCGATTGAGTACTTTCGACCCATGAAAAAATCACTCAATGCCTCCCAAACTTCTCAATTATTGACCACACTAGCCCAGCGTTTCGAGCAAAATATGCAACGACATGCTGCGTTGAAATGGAGCGATGTACTTGCTTCCTTAGAGGCTCAGCCTTTAAAATTAGCTGCCATTTGGGAAATGGAAGAAAGTGGTGGCGAGCCGGATGTAATTGGCTTCGACCCGCTTTCTAAAACCTTGGCATTTTATGATTGCGCCGCTGAGAGTCCAAAAGAACGCCGCAGCCTTTGCTATGATGAGGCTGCTTTAGCTGCTCGCAAAGAAAATAAACCAAAAGGAAGTGCCCTTGGAATGGCAGAGAAAATGGGCGTTACCGTACTCACAGAAATACAATACAAACACTTACAACAGCTGCAGCCAGTTGACCTTAAAACCTCTAGCTGGTTGCTTACCCCTGCTCCCATTAGGAAATTAGGCGGTGCCATTTTTGGCGATAACCGATTTAAAACCGTTTTTGTGTATCATAATGGTGTCGAATCTTACTACGGCTCAAGAGGTTTTAGAACTTGTATAACGCTTTAATTTGCTTGCACCGTCAATGCTGCCTTATAGGTTTCTAAGCACCTATTTCTAGCAAACTCGTGCACCACAATGGGCCGAGGATAATTGGGGGTAGCCAATTCTGGCAACCACTTTTTAAGGTAAACCCCTTGAGGGTCAAATTTTGCAGTTTGTAAGGTAGGATTAAACACCCTAAAATAAGGCGCCGCATCGGTGCCACTCCCTGCTGCCCATTGCCAGCCCCCATTATTGGCAGATAGGTCGAAATCTAACAATTTGCTTGCAAAATAAGCTTCGCCCCAACGCCAATCTATGAGCAGGTGTTTGGTTAAAAAACTGGCCACAATCATGCGCACGCGGTTATGCATAAAGCCGGTGGTATTTAGCTCGCGCATGCCTGCATCTACAATGGGATACCCAGTTTTCCCTTGGCACCATTTTTCAAACTCTTCGGGATTATTGCGCCAAGCAATTTTATCGTAAGCTGGCTTAAATGCTTGGGTGGCAACAAACGGAAAGTGCCATAAAATTTGCATGTAAAACTCGCGCCAAATCAATTCATTTAAATAGGTTTCGCTTAAAGCAATCGCCTTGGCTGCTTTTTGCCGCACGCTTATGGTGCCAAACCTAAAATGTAAACCCAAGCGAGAAGTTCCCTCAATGGCTGGAAAATCTCTTTGAGTTTTATAATTAGCAATAATACTTTGCTTAGATTCAGTAGAAGGATAATTGGCTTGTGCTATAGGTTCAAAGCCCATTTCTTTTAAGCTGGGCATGGGCAAATTACTCACCTTTAAAAAGGCCGCATAATGCGGTGCACAGGCAAAGGGCGCTAAAGCTGGCAAGGCAGGCAAGGGGTCAGGTAAGGTTTTAAAACTATCTAGGCCTAATAGCTTAGCCTTCCATTTTCTGCTATAAGGCGTAAAAACTGTATAGGGTTTGCCATCGTCTTTTAATACATCGGCATGGTTAAAAACAACTTGGTCTTTATAGGTATTAAAGTCAGCTTTATATTCGGTTGCTATCGATTGCACCGCGGCATCCCTTTGGCGGGCATAAGGTTCATAATCTTCATTGGTATAAATGGCTTCAATGTCATAGGCTTCAAACAAGCGAGTAAAAACTTCCAAGGGTTCGCCATATTCAATGTGCATATCAGATTCCATTTGGTTCAAACCATATTTTAAAATGGCTAAGGTTTGATGGATAAATTGCACCCTAAGGTCTTTTTTGTTTTCTAATTTATCTAAAATGGCTTTGTCAAAAATAAACAAAGGCAGCACAGGGAAGCCAGCTTGTAGCGCAAAATGCAGGGCTGCATTATCTTCCAAACGCAGGTCGCGCCTAAACCACATCAACACCACTTTCTTTTTCATATAGGTTCAAACCTCAAATAATTTGAAATGTTTGAATAAAAATAGTTAAAACCACTTACTTTGCCTTTATGAAGCATCCTTTGCTAGGAATAATTTTCCTATTTCTTTTTGTCGGTTTGAACCAAACCATGTTCGCTCAAAAGCCAAACAAAAATGGGTATGAAATACGGGTAGATGCCTATAAGAAAATTAGAGATACGGCCTTGGTGCGCGTGCAACAATATAAAAACGACACCTTACTGCAAGAACTTTATTGCTTGATGATTCCTAGTTGCCGCGTAGCATACGGACTAAAACTAGGAAAGTTTACGGCCTTTAAGCGCTATTATTCGGTTGATGTTTTAACTCCACACGGACGCTATAGTAAAATTTATCCAGATGGTAATTGGGATAGAGTTTTTGACCATGGCGTATTGCTTTCGTCTGTTTATATTGATAGCCAAGGAAACAAAATGCCAGAACCTAAGTTTGACAATGCAAGCAACGATATCACTATCATAGAAAACAATAGGCGTTGCAAACAACAAGAGAAAAGGTATTATAACATTATACAATAGCATGAACATTGCAATGATAGTGGCGGCCGACCTAGAAAATGGCATTGGGAAGAACAATGCCTTGCTTTGTCATTTGCCCAATGATTTAAAGTTTTTTAAGCAAACCACCAGCGGCTACCCCATCTTAATGGGACGGAAAACCTTTGACTCCATTGGCAAAGCATTGCCCAATAGACGCAATGTGGTGATAAGCAAAACCCTAAATAGCTTGGCAGGTTGCGAGGTATATGCAAGCATAGAATTGGCGCTGGAAGCCTTAGCGCAAGAGCCAAAAGTGTTTATTATTGGCGGTGATTCGATTTACAAGCAAGCCTTATCCTATACCAACGAAGTGATCTTAACACGCATACACCATCGGTTTGAAGCAGATGCGTTTTTCCCTGAATTGCCCGAACAAGAATGGGAATTGGTTTTTAATGCCGCGCATGAAGCTGATGAAAAGCATTTGTATGATTATAGCTTTCAGTTGTATAGAAGGCATTAGGTTTTGGGATAGTCCATGGTCGATGGTTGATAGTCTATGGTCCATGGTCTATCGACTATCGACTGCAACAATTTCGGTTCAAACCGAAAAATGAAACTATATTTGCGGCTCATTTTTGCGTTTATGAATATTTTATTACTTGGTTCTGGTGGCAGAGAACATGCATTTGCCCGCGCAATGGCGGCGAGTAAGCATTGCACTCAACTCTTTATTGCCCCTGGTAATGCTGGCACTTTGGCCCATGGAAAAAATGTGGCTTTAGCTATTAATGATTTTGAAGCCATTGGGCAGTTTTGCCTTGCAGAAAATATTGCTTTAGTGGTGGTGGGCCCAGAAGAACCTTTAGTAAAAGGCATCCGAAATTACTTTGAACAATCCAATGAATTAAAACATATTGCGTTGGTGGGGCCCGACCAAACCGGCGCGCAAATGGAAGGCAGCAAAGATTGGAGCAAGCAGTTTATGCAAAAATATAAGATTCCAACTGCCGCTTATGCCACCTTTACTGCCCATAATCTTGCGGAAGGCTTGGCATACATTGACCAAATGCAGGGCACTGTGGTGCTTAAAGCAGACGGACTTGCCGCAGGCAAAGGTGTATTAATCATAGATGATAAAGAAACGGCTAAGACAGAGCTTAGCGCCATGATTAGTGAGCTTAAGTTTGGCTCTGCCAGCAGCAAAGTAGTGATAGAAGAATTTTTAGAAGGAATAGAACTTTCTGTGTTTGTATTAAGCGATGGAAATGGATACAAACTGCTTCCCTCGGCCAAAGATTATAAACGCATTGGCGAAGGCGATACAGGACTAAACACGGGTGGCATGGGCGCTGTTAGCCCTGTTCCATTTGCCGATGAAAGTTTCTTGGCCAAGGTTGAATCACAAATTGTTGTCCCAACTATTGAAGGCCTTAAAGCAGAAGGCATAGTATATAAAGGTTTTATTTTTATTGGCTTGATGAACATAAAGGGCAACCCAATGGTAATAGAATATAATTGCCGCATGGGCGACCCAGAGACGGAAGTGGTATTGCCAAGAATTCAATCAGATTTGGTAGAATTGATGTTAGCCACTGCCCAAGGAAATTTGCATGAAATGGAGGTTTTAATTGACCCTAGAGCGGCTACTACCATTATGCTGGTATCAGAAGGTTACCCTGGCGATTATGAGAAAGGCAAAGAAATTAGGGGTATAGATAGCATTACAGATTCAATTGTGTTTCATGCAGGAACCAAATTAGAGGCACAAGGAAAAATAGTGAGCAATGGTGGCAGAGTATTGGCCATTACTAGCTTGGCAAATAACTTAGCAGAAGCCTTGGCTGTGAGCAATAAAAATGCAGCCAAAATTGAGTTTAGCAATAAGTATTTTAGGAGAGATATTGGCTACGAGTTTAATGCCTAAGGCTTAATAATCGTGTACATTTTTTCTACATCCAATGGATAGTTATTCCATAATACTAATTCATCTGTGGTGGAATAATACACGTTATTTGGCAATTCATAAATTAAGAAACTAGCCAAGTTATACGCTTTCCCTTCGGCTTCTATGTGCACCATATGCTTAGGTGATTTTGGCTTAAAGGTGTGCGCAATTCTTCTCGTTGACATATAAATTTCTGGGTAAGGCTCAAGGTGAGAATTATAATGGTACACAATATTCCCCTTTTCATCCTTTTCTGTAATTCTTAATACCGCAAAGCCATTCATGGCAGTTTTACTGCGGGTCCAGAAAGATATCACCACACTGTCTTGGCAGTCTATGCGTCCTTCATATAAGGTATGCTTCCCTTCGAGGTAGGTATCTTGCTCCTCTAAATTTGTGAGCGCATTAACACCTACATAATTATCATGCTTAAAAAATCCCAGCTTAGGGCTGCTAATAAAAAGTGATGGATCTTTGGTTTCATATAAAGGCACATTGTTCAACGAATCATTAAAGCGCACGTAGCGTTGAATTATCGTATCTGGAATAACTTGATAAAACTGAAATTGATTGTAAGTGAACAAGGGTTGCGCATTGCCAATAAATGCCTGTTCAAAATTAGACAATGCATCAGGCGCTACCATTAAAAGAAAGGGTTTAGGACTATTAAATTTATAAAAATATTCCTTTGGCAAAACGGGGTGACTAATAATCCCTGCAATTTCGAGTCCTTCTGAAACACTGGTTCTCGACATCATATAATTTATCATGGGCAAGCCACTGTGGTAGGTAATGGCCATGGCATTAAATATAGATTTTTCGGAGCCTCCAAACCCTGCCTTTTCATTGCCAATGGTAAAAAACGGTAAGGCAATCAAGGCTTGATAATGCGCGGTATCTAAGTGGTTCTTTTCAATTACAGCGGGCCATTCAGATTGCAAAAATGCCTTACCCTCGTTGTGGTGATTGACCGCTTTAAACCACTTGGCTTCAATGGCCATACCATCTACCAGCATTAATATAGCAGGAATATAAAACACCAATTTTTTGATTTGGGTTGAGGCTAATAGTGCTTTACGATAAAAGTAAAGCAACATAAAAACAGTAAATACATAATAAAAAATCCACGCAAACCTACCTGGCGAGCGAAACTGTAAAAGGGGCTTTAGAAACTGAATAAAGTAATCCAAAGGCGGCATGTAAAAAGGGAATACTGCGGCAAAAATATAGGCAAATACCCCAGTATAAATAAACAAGCTATAACCTGGAATTTCAATTAAATTGAGTGAAAAGGTTTTGGTTCGAACCCAATTTTTAACAGTTACATAAACCACAAATGCGGCAAAAAATAAACCCATTATGCCTAGGTAGGCATCCCCTTCCGACTCATACTTACCGGCTTGTAGGGCATTTGGTATTAGTACATCAAAAGGACTATCAGGTGTAAAGAAAATACTTCTAAAAGTAGCACGATAGTTTAGGAAGCCCCAAGGAATTTCTACACGGTCTGCCTTGGTGTCCATTTGCCACATAAACATTTTAAATAGCAAGATAGGTGCAATGCCCATCAGCAAAATGAAGGCTGTTTGCTTCCAGGTATGTTTAAGATTATTTCGGTTCAACACAAAATGACCCAAGGCAGTAAAACCAAAAAACACCAAGGCAATGGCAAGGTAATACACATGCAAAAAGCACATCATAAAAACAAAGCCAATGCTTATAAAAACATAACTTATTTTTAACCCTTTAAGATATTGTAAGGTTAGCCACCAAAGTACTGGGATAAAGAAACTATACGCCAAACCATAATGGCCAAATATTCTTTCGTTTTGGGGCGCCAACAAGGCAATAACAAAGGCAAAGAAAAAGGCAGCAAAAGGAGCTACCTCATAATGCCTTATTATTTTATAAAGAAAATAAACAGACAAGGGCAAAGCCAACAATAACAAGGCATTAAAAATGGCTAAGGAAGCACCTAAAGAAATGGTTTGCGGTGCGCCCAATTGCTTTAATATCAAAACCAATAAGGGTTGATTATCGGTAAAAGTGATTAAATCTTGGTAAGGAAAAGCCATCCCTTTAAAGAGAAAACCACTTTCATATTTTAGGTAATGCAAAAAGGTAAAGTAGTTTTTAATACCATCATGGGTGGCACTAAAAAAGGTGGTATCTAAATTGGCTAAACCCGAAGGGAAAACTACCCATAAGAAACCACCAAATAATAATAAGGCAGCCAAAAAAACACCTAAAAATTCTTTTACTTTTTGCATGTTTTGGAGCTTACATTTTACTAATAAAATTAATGCTAATTACTATTTAGGTTCTATTTCTTCTCCCTCTTCGTCTTGGTTCAAAACATCTTCGAGCAATGAATCACTTACCAAGGTATCACTCTTAATAATGTAATTAAGTGCAGGGCCATTGATGCGAATTAAATGGGTGAGCCCAAGGGTATCTTCGGGCGGCAAAACACCACGACTAATCATTTTATTGGCCACAAATCTAAAGTTCTTTTCTAGGTAAGGACGCAGCATACCATCTTTGCCAAAGCGCCACATAAACTTTTTAGGGCTAGGAATAATGGTGGCTAAAAACATGCACTCACTCAAGGTGAGTTCGGATGCTGATTTCTTAAAATAAAACTGAGAAGCTTCGCCAATCCCGTATACATTTGGTCCCCATTCTATGATGTTTAAGTATACCTCAAACATCCTATCTTTTGAACTAATGTGGTTATTTTCTAAAATGTATACTAGCAGAATTTCCTCCAGCTTCCTAGCCATTGTTTTTTCGCGCGTTAGAAATACATTTTTCACTAATTGCATGCTAATGGTACTGGCACCGCGCTTAAATTTTCCGGTTCTAATATTTTTAGCAATGGATTGTCTAAAGGCTTCTGTTACAAAACCCCTGTGCCAATAAAAGGAAGGGTCTTCAGTGGTTAAAATGGTCTTTTGCAATATCGCAGAAATGCTCTCAAGGGGCACAAACGAAGGATTGGAAGCACCAACTAGAATCCCACGTACTGGTCGGCCATTTTCTATAGGATGATGAATAAACTCGCGGTTTAATTTGGTTAAATCGGCTTCCCCAAATTGCAATATTTTTAGATTATCACGTTCGAGTGTGCTCTCAAAAACCATCTCATTGGGTTTATTTTCATTGAAAATAAAATCGAGTCGGTACGAAAAACTACCCGTGGCCTTCATGCCTTTAACGTGTGCAAACAAGCCTTCGGGCAGGGCATCAACAAAAGCATTAGCTTCGGTTTTTTCTGTCTTAACCACCAAATGATAAATGGTATCAGGGCCATTTTGAAAATAGACGAAAGGCCGTATCACAATACCATTAAAAATAACTTTACTGCTACTATCAAGGGCAATATAATTGGGACCAATGCGGTAGGCATAATCAAATTCCATATTATCAATGACCACATCTTTTGAGGCAATTTTAGGATGATTGAGCAAGAAAGAGTTTACACTTGCTTTTCCGTCGATATGCAATTCATCGTCTTCGAGGCTAATATTGCTAATGATAAATCGGGCCGAGCTAAAACCCGTTTGGATATTGAATCGCTCAGGCAAATACGGCATTAAAATTCTACCGGTATCTGCTTTTGAGAAAATAATATCCGCTTGCTTGGCATCGGGGTTAGCGGTTCCGCTGAGGGTCCAATGCTGCGTTAGACTGTGAGAATTAACCTCCATTTTAGAACTCACTTCCCCTTTGAGATAGGTAAGCGAAAGCACTTTAAAATCTACCCATTTTTCATTGTCAATTCCTTTAAGGGAGAAATTAGTAATATTTACCTCAGCAGGAATTTTATTAAGCACCTTTGAAATGAGTTTAAAGGCTATTTCTGCATAGTTGGCAGGTTCATTATCGCTAAGTTCGGGCGTGCTATTAACGGCGGCTTTTAGGCTGTCTTCGGTTTGAACCAAAAATCCATCAAAGTTTCTAATGCTGTCTCTTTTTGAGAGCTGTAAAAAACCTTCATTCAGGGTAATTTCTGCCACGCGAATATCTCCGATAAGTGCATATAAAAAACGAATCTTAAGGGAGAATTCTTCTAGGCGCAAAAGCGTATCTCGATTGGCCGGAATTAACTGTAATTTTTTGATACTAACCCCAGAAATGCCTGTAAAACCAGCCTCTCCAATGAGGAGTTCTGCTTGGTATTTCTGTTGGAGCTTAGCTTGAACCTTTTCAATGGCTTTTTGAAGGAAAAAACCTCGTAAAGAAAAATAAGCGATAATAGATAAAAAGAAAACGACACCGGCTATTTTTAGCAACAGTGTCATTGTCTTTTTAAATTTGGTATTTTTAAACATGTAAGCTTAGGTCTTAAACTTGCATCAAATCAGCTTCTTTAAGCGCACAAAGGTCATCTACCTTTTTGATATAACTATCCGTAGTTTTTTGAACTTGTGTTTCGGCAGTTTTGGCATCATCTTCAGGCACTCCATCTTTTTGTGCTTTTTTTATCGCTTCATTGATGTCTTTTCTGATATTTCTTATTTGAATTTTGGCATTTTCTGCCTCAGCTTTCACTTTTTTTACAATTTCTTTTCTGCGATCTTCGGTTAAAGGAGGCAGGCTAATTCTAATCATTGCACCATCATTTGAAGGGGCAAAGCCTAAGTTTGCGATGATGATTCCTTTCTCAATGGCCTGAATCATATTTTTTTCCCAAGGCTGAATTGCAATGCTGCGCGCGTCTGGGGTGTTTACGTTAGCAACCTGACTTACAGGAACTAACTGGCCGTAATATTCAACTTTTACGGCATCTAACATAGACGGATGTGCCTTGCCAGCTCTGATTTTTGTGAATTCTGAAGCCGCATTATCTATGGCAGCTTCCATGTTTTTCTTTAGTTCATCGAACAAAGGTTGTAGTCTTGGATCACTCATAATTGATGTCATTTAGGGAGCTTGCAAATTACAAACCTGAACCTGAATTTATGAAATATTTTTTAGAACGAACCTCATTTTTATCTTTGCTACCTAGATTATGGATAGAAGAGTAAGAGTTAGGTTCGCACCAAGTCCGACCGGCCCCCTACATATTGGCGGGGTTAGGACAGCATTGTACAATTATTTGTTTGCCAAAAAACATGGCGGAGATTTTCTCATTCGGATAGAAGATACCGACCAAACCCGATTTGTGCAGGGTGCAGAGGAATATATTATAGAATCTTTAAAATGGGTGGGCATCCCGCCTGTAGAAGGTGTTGGTTTTGGAGATGGCAAGCATGCGCCCTATCGTCAAAGTGACCGCAAGCCAATGTATAGGCAATATGTTATGCAGCTCATTGAAAATGGCCATGCTTATTATGCCTTTGACACTGCCGAGGAATTAGAAGGCATGCGCGAGCGATTAAAGGCCAGCAATGTAGATGCAAAATACGATGCCATTACCCGCACCACCATGAAGAACTCGCTTACCTTATCAGAAGATGAGGTGCAAAAGCGCTTAGAAAGTGGCGATGCGTATGTGGTTCGATTTAAATTGCCAAGAAAAGAAGAAGTTAAATTTCATGATGAAATCCGTGGATGGGTAAGCTTTAATACGAGTCAGTTAGACGACAAGGTATTATTTAAAAGTGATGGCATGCCAACTTATCATTTGGCCAATGTGGTTGATGATTATTTAATGGAGATTTCCCATGTAATAAGAGGTGAAGAATGGTTGCCATCTGCCCCCTTGCATGTTCTTTTATACAGAGCCTTTGGGTGGGAAGAACAAATGCCAAAATTTGCACATTTGCCATTAATATTAAAACCAGAAGGCAATGGCAAGCTAAGCAAGCGAGATGGCGACAGATTAGGGTTTCCGGTATTTCCATTGAATTGGGTTGACCCAAATACAGGTGAAATGAGCTCTGGCTATCGGGAGGCGGGTTATTTGCCTGAGGCGGTAGTAAACTTATTGGCCATGTTGGGATGGAACCCAGGAAGTAACCAAGAAATATTTACCATGGAAGAGTTAATTGCTTCTTTCTCATTGGAAAGAGTAAGTAAATCGGGCGCCAAGTTTGACCAAAACAAGGCCAAATGGTATAATCAACAATATGTAAGGAAATTAGAAGACAGTGCCTTGTTGCCATTTCTTCAAACAGTTTTAGCAGAAAATGGCTTGAACACAAACTTTGATGAAAACTATTGTTTAAAAGTTTGTGGTTTGGTAAAAGAGAAAATGAGTTTCACCAAAGAAATTTGGGGCATTAGCAGTTATTTCTTTGTAGACCCTGCTAGCTATGATTTAGCAGTTATCCAAAAAAGATGGAATGAAAAAATTCCGGCCTTATTAAAAGACATTGAACTAGGATTAGACACGCTGAGTAGCCACGAAGCCAGCGCCATAGAAGAAGTATATAACGAGAACTTAAACAAGCACGGCATCGCTGGAAAAGACTTTCTTCAATTATTTAGGGTATGTTTGACGGGAGTAGCAGGTGGACCACCCTTATTTGAAATTGCCGCTTTAATTGGTAAAGAGGCAGTAAGCAGAAGAATTGCCCATGCAATACAAGAATTTAACAACATATAAAACTATGAAATTAATAAGAGTAAGTATCCTAATGGCGGTTGTAGCCTTGATTACAAGTTGTCAAATGGCAAAGTTTGATCGCGTTCCTGGCGAAGAATTAGTGAATATACCTGTTGAATTGCATGGCAAGTTTGCCCTAGCATTGGGCGAAAATAAGGCCATCTTAGGTGGCGATAGTATTTATTTGATAATTGAGAATTCAAGTTTTCAGGTAATCACTCAAGGTGCAACCATTAACAAAATACACAATCAAGATTTTAAAACAGCTAAATTCAAAGGCAAAACCCTTTTTGCCTTAAACGATGCTACCATTCCAAGTTTATGGAACATGGTGATTGTAGAAAACTTCAAGGGAAATTTAAGGGTTTATCCATTATTAGATAGACGCACAAATCCAGAAGAGGCAGGTAAATTAGGAAATTATATTCCACAACAAATGCTAAACATTAATGCCGACCCAATTGCACCACCGCAACAACCTATTGCAGAGAGCGGCGGTGCACCGATTAATAGTCCAAACCAAGGATTGCCAAACCGTGCCTTTTATTTTACTATGATGGAAGAGCAATTTGAGCAGTATTTAACCAATGAAGTAATTGGCAAGGAGTTTTATCAATTTAACAAGGTAGAAGTTAAAGCTAAGAAAAAATAAGCATGAACAGACCCATTAGAGTATTGGTAGCAAAAATTGGCTTGGATGGTCATGATAGAGGCGCGAAAGTAATTGCAACTGCCTTGCGTGATGCTGGCATGGAAGTTATATATACTGGCTTAAGACAAACCCCAGAAATGGTGGTTCAGGCTGCCTTGCAAGAAGATGTGGATGTGATTGGCGTAAGTATATTATCTGGCGCGCACTTGAGCGTATTTAAGCGTTTAACAGAGCTATTGGTTCAAAACAACATGAAAGACGTTTTGGTTACAGGCGGCGGCATTATACCGGAAGAAGACATTGATGAATTAAATAAAATTGGTGTGGGTAAATTGTTTACTCCGGGCACAAATACCAGCGAAATCGCTGATTATATTAAAGATTGGGTAACAAAAAACCGAAACTTTTAGGCATTTTTTTGCTTTAATAAATATTTAACCTAACAAGCGTTTTTGTTTTTTTGAATTAAGCACTAACCTTGCACGGCAAAATAAAAGAATAATGACAGCAGCAGCTATGTACCAAACAATAATTACAGAGTCGAAAGACCAGATTTTTTACATTACCATTAACAGGGAAGATAAATTGAATGCCTTAAACATTCAAACCCTTTCAGACATTAAGAATGCGGTTTTAAGCATTTACAACGACTCATCCATTAGAGGCGTTATTTTAACTGGCAAAGGAACCAAAGCATTTGCTGCAGGCGCAGATATTGCTGAGTTTGCAAACTTCACCGTAGAAGAAGGCACAAAAATGAGCGAGGAAGGTCATGGTGTATTAAGAGCCATCGACCATTGCCCAAAGCCAGTAATTGCTGCCATTAACGGATTTGCGCTTGGAGGTGGAAACGAATTAGCTATGTCTTGTCATATTAGAATTTGCGCTGAAAGAGCAAGATTTGGACAACCAGAAGTAAACCTTGGTATTACACCAGGCTACGCTGGAACCCAAAGATTAGCGCAATTGATAGGAAAAGGTAGGGCCTTAGAATTTTTAATGACAGGAGACATGATGGATGCCCAAACTGCTTTAAACTATGGATTGGTAAACTATGTGGTTCCGCAAGACCAATTGATTGCTAAAGCAGAAGAGCTTTTAAACAAAATTAAATCTAAAGCGCCAATGGCCATTGCTTCGGTAATTCGTTGCGTTAACGCTTATTATGAAAAGCGTGCAGATGGAAACGATGTTGAAATTAACGAGTTTGGAAATTTCTTTGGCAGTGAAGACTTTATAGAAGGCACTCGGGCTTTTTTAGAAAAGCGTCCTGCTAATTTTAAAGGCAACTAATTAAATGTTATTCGAATCGCACAATCCCTATACAGAAGTTGTTTTAGAGACTTACCCGTTTGAGGATTTTGCTAGCCTAACACATAAACTTGAAAATGCCCAAAAGGCATTTAATACATGGAAAAAGAGCAGCTTTGAAGAACGAGCTGCTCTTTTTCTGCGTTTAAAGGATTTGTTAGAAAGCAAGGCAGATGAACTGGGCGCCGTGGCCGCCCTAGAAATGGGAAAGCTAGCATCACATGCCAGCGCTGAGGTATTAAAATCTGCTAGTTTATGCAGTTATTATGCAAATTCTGCTAAAGATAGCCTTGCAGTAGCCATTGAACATGCCGATGCCCAAACAGAAATTCAACTTTCGCATGAACCCTTGGGTATAATTTTGGGCATTTTCCCATGGAACTTTCCTTATTGGCAAATACTAAGAAGTGCATTACCAACCCTTATGAGTGGCAATGTAATGCTTGTTAAACCAGCACCCAATGTGCCAAAATGCAGCCTTGCCTTGCAGCAAATTTTAGGGGAGGCAGGATTTCCATTAGGAGTAGTTCAAACTGTTTTTGCCAGCAATTCACAAGTAGAATTATTGTTGAAACATCCATTGGTTAAAGCCGTTTCGTTAACAGGAAGTGAGCGCGCAGGCAGTGCGGTAGCAGCCCTAGCAGCAGCACAAATTAAACCCGCGGTTTTAGAGCTTGGCGGTTCTGACCCACTCATAATTTTGGAAGATGCTCCTTTATCCGACATCATAGATCAAGTGGTATTTTCAAGGTTTCAAAATAATGGTCAAAGTTGTGTAGCAGCAAAGCGCTATTTGGTTCAAACCGAAATAAAAGAAAAATTTGAAGCCTTACTGATTGAGAAAGTAAGTGCCCTAAAATTGGGTAACCCATTGGAAAAGGGAGTCGATATTGGCCCATTGGCAAGAAAAGACCTAAGGGACTTATTAGCCAATCAAGTTAAAAAGACAATTGAAGCTGGCGCAACATTATTATATCAGCAAAAGCAAATACCTGAAAAAGGATGGTTTTACCCCCCTACCGTGCTTACGCAAGTTCCCAAAGAAAGTTTGGCTTACCAAGAAGAGTTATTTGGACCCGTAGTGAGTGTTTTTTATTTTGAAACAGATGCCGAGGCCATTGCATTAGCAAACGATACAAGGTTTGGCTTAGGTGCTAGTATTTACAGTAAAAATATAACCCGGGCGCAAGCCATGGCAGCCGAAATAGAAAGCGGCATGGTTTATATAAACACCATTGTAAAGAGCGACGTGCGCTTTCCATTTGGCGGTATAAAAGCCAGCGGATATGGCAGAGAATTGGGTCCGCAAGGATTGAAGGCCTTTACCCAAGTTAAAACTACTTGGATAAAAAAATAAGAATTAAACGCATAAAAAAAGGGGCTGCTCAATTGAGCAGCCCCTTTTTTTATGATTAAGTATTAACTTACTTAACGCTAACCACTTTTTGGATCGACTTATACTCTCCTTGTTGCACTTGCAAGAAATACACCCCAGAGATAACATTTGAAGTTTCTGTAAATTCAATAAAGTTTGCACCCGAAATTAGAGGGGCAACTTTACTAGCTATTACTTTACCTGTAATGTCAATTAGGGTGCAAATTGCATCGCCTGATTCTGGTGTATTTACTTCAATAGAGAACTGCTCCGTAAAAGGATTAGGAAATACTTTGCTGGTGAACGATTCTACCGAAAGCATATCAACCGACACAATTGAAGAATAGTTAAAGCTACCATCCATATCTACTTGTTTTAAGCGGTAATATAAAGTGGTTTCCAATTGTAAGGCATTCTTATCTGTAATTCCATAACGCACTTGACGGGCAGAATTACCTGCACCCTTTACAAAACCGATGTATTCAAAATCTACCCCATTGATAGAACGCTCCACTTCAAAGCCTTTATTATTGAACTCGGAAGCAGTAAGCCAAGTTAGCAATACATCATTTTCTGCTGCGCGTGCTGCGAAATAAGTTAACTGAACAGGCAATGGAGCCGTAATATCTGTACCAGTAAAAACACCCATTCCTAAATTTTGTGCTGCATTTGAGATGGTTTTTGTGCTTACATTTAATACAGAATTAGAATCCATCCTCCAAGTATTGGCAATTCTTGAAGCCAATTTAAGGTTGCTTTCTGACAATACACTTCCCAAAAGCGCTAGGTCATAATTAAGGTTTACACGATACGTATAGCCTGCACCACCTGTTGCATTTAAATCTAAATAGGCATTTAAGAATCGGGTTGAACCAAATGTAGCTGGTGGGTTTGCACCAGAATAATAGGCTCCTGTAACAGCAGTAGGCAATGTACCAGCACTTCCCCAATTTATTACTGCTATAGGTCTTGAAGCAAAGCTTAGGGTGCTTGTACCGTTGGCAGTTGGTAAACCAGAAACAGTTAAAGCCGGCGGTATGGTGGTAGTTGTGAATTCGTGCGAACCGATATCAATACCATAACCTAAAGTTGTGCCCCTTGTATTGCCTGCGAAATCTGTATTTAAATTTGCAATGCTAGCGCCCGCAACACCCTTACCATTGAGGTACCAGCTAAGCGGTGAACTTGCAGACACATTAAGATTTCCAGCTGCGATACTGCTAAACAAAGTTGCTGGGTTAACAATACCACTTACTTCGCTCCACGAGTTTCTATCATTTAAGGTAGAAGTTCTCCAATCAGCGATGTTTCTATCTGTATTACCCCATAAACCAACAGTATTTGCATTTGAACTAGATAAGAAGTTATAATTAACATCTAACCAACCCGAGCCAGAAACAGTTCCTAAAACCTCATTTGCAATCGCATAACTCTTAGCATTAGCGCCACCACGTGCATTAATAAAGGCATTGTTTATAGCCTTAACACCAGATGTTGATTCGCCTGTTGTATTTGACCCTCTATGGAAGGCATAAGTAGGAATATTGCCTGTTGCCGTACCTGCAATTACTACAGTATTATTATAGTAATTAGCATCATAAGCAGCATTGATTTGCCATAAACCATTGAACTGGATATTGTTGTTTTGAGCATTACCAAGCGTAATTTGATTATTTGTTAATTCGACATTATTAGTTACTGAAGTAATAATAATACCATTGGCAGTTGCCATTGGGTTTACTGCATTAGAAGTACTTAGGTTACGGATATCATAAATTCTGTTTCCTCTTACTACTCCATTATTAACACTTTGCAATTGAATGCCGGCAGCATTTGTAGTAAGGTTACCAGTATTTGCTGCTTCAATCGCATAAATTAGGTTATTATTTACTTGGGCACCTGGATTGGTACTTGCGGCAATAGTAATACCAAAAACACCCATTGTGGTTGGTGTTAGGGTTGTATTAGAAGAGGCAGAACTTAAATTGAAAATTGTATTATTTGAAACATTGGCTGCTGTGGTACCAGTTACCAAAATACCACCTAAACTTATACCTGTTTGCTGACCAATACAAGCAATATTAGCAATGGTATTATTAGTAATTTGCGTAGAAGGGTCTAAGTTGGCTGTGGTTTGAACCCAAATTCCTCTCACATTTGAATTGGAATTATGCACAATACTATTTGGAATGGTAACACTACCAATGATATTATTATTGATATTGGCAATACCACCTGATATAAATAAGCCAATAAATTGAGTGCTACCTCCGGCACTGTTTACGGTAATTCCAGCCATGCGATTTCCGCTAATAAGCATTGGAGAGGCAACGGTTGCATTAACGGTAATACCATTATGATTGGTAGGAGGATTTAACTCAATACCTCCCGCTACTAATGAATCTCCAATCATATTATTGGTAATATTAACCCTACCCGATGTTACAATGATTCCATTCCATTGATTACCTACCGCGGTTTGGGTGAACTTCATATTTTTAATGGTATTACCATGAATAGAAGAAAGTTGAGCAGTACCTATGGCAATTTGAATTTGGTTCCAAGCCGCCTGCACATTACTTGTCCATGCATTGCCTGCAGCATTTGCTGCGTTACCACCAATTATATTATTACTAATCATGTGTCCACTCGAAAGCAAACCACCATTGAATCTAATTGATAGTGGATTAGCTGTAACCAAAGGCAAGTTATAGAAGAAACTATTTCCATCCACAACCCATCCATTTCCCGAACCTGCATCTACATTTAGGTAGGCTACTGATGCGTTAGAAAGTAGGTTATTGGTAATAACGTTTTCTGCATTTAAGGTTAAACCAGTATGCACGCTATTGATTAAAGTTGCAGGAACACCCGATGGGAAACTAAACGAAGCATCATTTTTAATGATACAATTATTGATGGTATCTTGGTTATTGCCTTGGGTAGAAATACTACCCGCAAAAGAAACCAAACCACTATTTACAACATTAAATGCAGTATTATTTGAGCCTTCGATGATAAGATTAGACAATCTATTTTGTTGAGAGCCATTTACAAATAATACTACAGGTCCATTGTTTGAATTGCGAATGGTTAAATTTCTTAATGTACCGTTTGAACTTAAATCTGGAATACCAGTAATTTTCACTCTGTCAGCACCATTCAGCCTTATTAACCCTGGATTGCTACTACCAGAGATTACTCTGCTTACAGCAGTTGCACTCGAATCTGGGCGAATCGTAATACTGAAATTTCCAGTACCTAAACCACCCGTTCCGATTTGATTGAGGGCAAAGGTACCAGGTTCTATAATATTAGAAGTGATAACCGCTGTTACATCACCCCCAATGGTATTCGTATTTAAGAATTCAAACAAACCACCTGCACCTGTAAGATTTGGATAAGTTTGACCTGCGCCCACATAGAATTTAGAATTGGCAGGAATCACAGGTAAAATCATATAGAAATCAAGTACCTGAGGTTCGTTCAATAAAGTATTTACGTTGGTAGCGATAGCAAATGGGCGTTGAGAGTTGAGGTTAGCACCTAAACTATCTTCAGCCATTACAAAATAGAAAATGGTATCTCCTGCTGTCACGCCTCCAACAGATGCATACTGTATTTCATAATTTAGGAATGAATTAGTTGGCAAACCTGTTTGTGCAACCGGACCCACCACTGAATAAGTTCCATTGATACCTTTTTTATAATACAACTTTGCCGCATTTAATGAGCCGCTGTATGGTATACCAATATTATCACGAATGTTAACACCAGAAAGGACATATGGACCTGTAATATTTCCTTGATTACTAATTGGGGCATAAGAAATTGCAGGTGGGAAAACATCTGCAGAAAGCGTAAAGTTACCTGCATCTGCGCCAATATCTACTGCGGTAGAACAGCTTCTGCACTCACCGTCAAAATCTTCGCTTATTAAAGCAGCAATGCTAGCATCACCAGAGGCTTCAATAGGATTAGCCGCTGAGACATGAAGGTTAACATCAAGAAGGGAACCCGTTGCATTAATAAAAAAAGGAGAGGTACTTCCACTTTGTAAATCATACCCAGAAGCACGCTTCCAGCCTGCTAATCCACCTAAAGTTGGATAATCAACAATGTTTGTACCTGCCACAAAACCGCCATTGCCTGGGGAAAATAATATATTATGATTAGAGACCAAACTTGCTGCATTAACAGGGAGTGAAGGTACTCTTAAGGCAAAGTTTTTACCAGAAGCCAAAGTTCCATTACTTACTGCATTCACAAGGATATTATTTCTAACATCATATACTTGTGTACCTGTTGGAGTTCCTAATAAACGAATGGCTGAAGTGATAGCGAAACCACTTGTTGGCTCACCACCAATATAAATGCTATTGTGGAAATATTCGAAATTACCAGCAATATCGGTTAAGATACCATTTACTTCTAAAGGACTATTATAGGGTGTTCCGGCAGAATCTATCCCTAAACGAATCATATTATTGGCATAACGGGTAAATGAACCACTGTTCTGCTGAATTCCAATCAACCTGCCACCTCCTGTTGAAGCTAATTTAAAACTATGAATAAAGTTTCTAGCTACATTATTTGTTACTAGAGTTGTTGTTCCTTGGTATAAAATACCAACTAAACTATTAGATGTGAAGCTAATCCCTTCTAAAGAGTGAATTGTATTTTGAGAAATATTAATAGCGCTACCAGAACCAACATGAGATATACCAATGATGGCTGAGCTGGTAGAAGTGTTAATGCTAGAACTATTTGTTCTAAGGGTATGTACCAAATTGCGAACTATATTATGACCACTGCCACTTGATTGCAATATTCCAATTACCTGAGCAGCTGCCGGTACTGGGTTGTTATAGGTAAGGTTCCTAACAATATTATCACTAATCATTTGATTAGGTGTAAACGAAGAAGAATAGATTCCAACCAAAGTAGCAACAGTACTAGTACCTGTATTTAAGGATCTACTCAATAAATTTTCAACCGTATTAAATCTTATTATTGGCAAACCACTCGTGTTTAAGATACCAATAACCATGCTTGAACTTAGAGGTGTTCTTGATAAATTTTGCAACCCATTAATTTGATTATTCTCTATCAAAATATTATTGGTTGAAGAACTCACATTAATACCCACCATAGCAGCACCAGTTGTACTAGACGTATTTGCAGTTGAATCTTCTAAATTTAAAATTAAATTACTTTTAATTTCCAGGGTGGCGGTTTGGTTCCAAGCCCTAATTCCATTTACAATTACACTTGTACCATTTGGATGATTATTGGTAATATTTGCAATGATATTATTATTGATGAAAGAATTTGAACCCGTTTGGCAGCTAATAGGCAAAGTAGTGCTATTACCGCTATGAATAATATTATCTACCAATAAAGTATCACCTATATAGTTATTTTCTATTCTTGCTACTCCACCACCAAAGTTTACTTGGATTCCTGTAAAAAAGCCAGCAAAAATTTGATTATGCAAAATATTGGCAATTCTGTTTCCAGAAATCATAGTTCCTGTGCTTAGTCCTGCTGCTGCATTGATAGCCGTATAAGTAAATCCAACTCCTGCGTTTGTTATAACCCAGTTACCTGTCAAGTTCATTTGATTTCCACCAATGATATTTCCAACAATACTATCATTGTTTGAAACATTACCTGGCGTGAAATTTATAACCGTTGGAGAAGCAGTGTGACTAAATCCATCGTTTTGGTAGAATTGATTATTTCTAATGATTTGGCCATTACCTGTTCCAGTTCCTATAGAAATAGCATTGGAATTGAAATTATAGAAAAAACTATTCTCAATAATTAAATTCTCATTCTCTCTATTTACCCCTGTGGTACCCGAGGCGGCAAACAAAATGCCCGGTGTACCTGGAATAGCTGTATTGGTAATCTCTCTTCTAAAATGACAGGCTGAAAATCTGATATTGTCATTTCCTGTGGCAATGGAGGTTGGACTAATACGCACAACTCCGCCATTTACAGGTGCAGTGCCTGTATTTCTTGATTCAAAAATTACTTGTCTAAAAGTATTGTCACTTGCGTCATTTAATAGAGTTAATGCTGGTTGACTAGTGGCAATGTTACGAATCACTAAATTTGTATCTAAAGCAGTACCTAAAGTGTCAAATCCAAGAATAGAAACGCGGTCAGCACCATTTAATCTAATAATACCATCAGCAGAAACCACATTACCTGTTAATACAACCTGACTAGGGCCCGCAGGACGAATGGTTAAGGTATAATTAAAATTACCAACTGTACCTCCACTTACCTCAATCCATTGGTTCAAACCAACAATGCCTGGCTCAGTTATAGTGGCACCGTTTTCGAGTAATACTAGTGTATTGCCTTGCAAGAAGCTGTTGTTTATGGCATTAAATAATCCATTGTTAGCAGTTAAAGTTGTAAAATTTCCGCTAGGACCAACAGTAATCATTTGTGCAATTGGCGCTACTACATTATACTGGAAAGGAATAGTAGGATTTGTTGCAACAATATTGGTATTGTTGGCAACGGCATAGGCAGGTAGAGAAGCATAATTAGCAACACTGTCTTGTGCAATTACAAAATAACGAATTACATCATTTAGTGCCAAGCCACCAATTAAGCTGCTATCGATGGTAAATTCCCATACTCCGTTTCTATGATTACCTGAAAGTAAAACACCTGGCGTAGAAACATAAGTACCATTGTTTTTATTATAATAAACCCTGGGTGCAAAGGTTCCTGCAGCCACACCGCTATGCATTTCTGTAATGGTTGCTGTAAAGACTCTGTTAGTGAACAAGGAAGTATTTGGCAAGGCTGTAAATACAATGGTTGGAGGAATTGAATCTGCTTGTAAGGTATTGCTTCCAGAGGCGTAAGCGCCAATATCGGCAGGTGTGTTACTATTGCGGTCTACATTTAATAAATCAGTTTGAACCAAAGCAGAAACCGTAACATCTCCTGCACCCTCCGCTAAATTGCTTATAGGTAATTGTAAATTAATGGCACCTAAAGCACCCGTTGGATTGATAAAACCAGGATTGCCATGAATCCCATTAAATTCAGTTAAACTTAATCTTCTCCAACCATTGATACCTGTCATGGTAGCTGCATTACCGGGTCCAGTTCCAATAAAGTTATTGGAAAGGCCAGTTCCAGCCCATAGTAGATTATTATTTATAATACTTTGTGCAAAAGGTTGAGAACCTAATGCAATCGCCGCATTGGTTCCGGTAGCCCCATTATTACTAACCACATTCGTAAAAATATTATTTCTAATTTCTTGCCATTGAACAACTGCAATTGAGGCCCTAAAGGCGGCAGATAGTGACGTTCCAGTGGTAGGAGCTCCCCCAATGTAAACAGTATTATGATAGAATCTATTAATAGTTGTTGTGCTAATGGTATTATCAAAAATTCCATTGATAGCAACTGGAGAAGTATTTATATTACCTGCTGTATCAAATCCTAAACGAACTATATTATTTGAAGTAGTTTGCGCACCACTTGCAATCTCAATACCATTCCAAGAGCTTGCAGATGTAGTTGCACTTGAGAAGCTATGTATAAAGTTTTTTGACACAAAAGAGTTGTTATTGATATTTTGGTTAACTGCCAAAAAACGAATACCTGTTATGTTTCCAGTAGACGCAGCATGACGGTTAACTAAACCAAAAATTGTGTTGCCTTCGCAACCATTATCAGCGATAGATGAAATGTATTGAATTCCACAAATACCTGGATTAGAGGTAGTAAAACTATTGTAAATCGTTTTAATAGTATTGTTTGTAACCCTGTTTCCTGCACTTCCAAAAATTACCATACCGTTCACTTGGTTAGAAGAAATGGTAGCAGGAAGTAAAACCAATGAATCTATATAATTACCAGTAACAATGGCCCTTCCAGAAGATCCAAAGTTAATCCCATTTAAAGCAGCAGAAGTAGATACATTGGCATTAGTAGATCTACTAAATAAGCTATGGATGATGTTATTTTCGATGCTAGTAAAACCAGAACTTGCATAACAAATTCCATTGATTTGGCTGATTTGCGTTAATGCAGCAGATCTTTGGAATAAATGTTTAACAGTGTTATTTCTAATAACCTGACCTCCATTAAAGGCAAAAGATAAAATACCATTGATAGCTGCACCCGTTGTTGTACTAAAAGTAGTTTGAGCAGTTGAATCCAAAATCAAACCATCAATTATATTGTTCTCAATTATATTGGTACCACTTGAGCTAACAATACCTTGAATGGCCACATTTGAAACTGAAACATGTGAATTTAATAGGGGCTCATCTAAGGTTCCAATTAAGTTACCTGCAATTCTAACACTATTGCTTGAAGATTGAGAATTGATACCAATTAATGAAGAAGCTGTTGAAGTTCCTGTATTGGTTGAGTTTGTTCTAAAACCTTTAATTACATTATTTAAAATATTTACGTTTTGACCCGAGCTAGTAACAATCCCTCTGATGGCGCCAGTAGTACCCACATTTATTTGCCTAATGGTATGAATTTGGTTTCTATTAATATCATAATTGGCAATCGGTGTTGCATTGATACCAATCGTTACTGCATTATTGAAAGTTAAAATATTATTGATAAAGTTACTATCTATTAAAGCCGCACCGCCCGACAATTGAATGCCGGTAAATGCTCCAGTATTGGCAGTAACTGGAAAAAAGAAATTTCTAATGTGATTGCCATAAATAAGGTTAGAAGCCCCCACAGTGGTGGTAAATTGAATTGCTACCCTTGAAACATTGGTATTATTAGTAAATGGGGTACCTAAGGCTTGTGCTTGCGTTCCACCAATAAAATTGCCTGTAATTCTATTTCCTACAGAACCGCTGCCTGTACCTGGAGAAAAGTTTATAGCAGACCATATTGAAACTTGAGTGGTAGTAGCAGTGGTATCATAAAAACTATTATTTGTAATTTGCCAGAATGAACCATTACCGTTATTGGTTGCATTTATTTGAATACCATTAAAAGTAAATCCATTAAACTCATTTCCATTAATGATGTTGTTATTATTCTGGATAACGTTGGATTGCCCTTGTGAAACAATACCCACTGCGTAAGTACCTGAAGTAGACCTTACAAAATAATTATTAATTATTTGATTACTATCATTTCCAATAAATAAGGTTGAACCCAAGATATTAATAGCACCAGCAGTGGTAGAAGTATTTGAAAATCTTGCTTCTAAATTTCTAATTACATTTGAAATGGCATCATTTTGAAGATTAACTATTGCAGCGCCTGCTGTGTTATTTAAGTTTTGAATCACTAAACTTCTTGTATTTGAAGAAAAAGTATCTCGGCCATCAATGTTTACATATTTTGCAGCCGAAAGTAAAAAGGCGGGTGCTGCTTGATTTAAAATAATTATAGCCTTATTTCCAAATAATGGCTTGAATGTAACAGTATTGGTGGGGGTTGATCCATTTATCGATGCAATGTTAATCGGAAATGTTTCTCCTGTTGCAGTAGAATAACTTGTATCACATAAATTAAAATGCACTGGCCCAGAAACACCTGAAGCGTTTAAAATGCTAGCAGCCTCTGTAATAGTAGAAAAGTCACAATTATTTTTACCAATAGTATAACTCCCATTAAGCGGAGATCTTAGAAAAATAGAAACCGTATCATCTGCATTTAAAGTATCTGGTTGAAAATTGGGGGTATAGGTCCAAGCTTTAATTCGATACAACACATTGTTTGCAAAAGTAAATGAGCCTAAATTAACACTTGCATTATTACTACCTGAACCGCCTAAAGTATCAAGAATTCCAGTATAAGTTGTGGGTGTTTGAGTAACACCATTTACAGACCAGCCAACATTAACACTTGTAATTTGGTTAACGCCACTATTTCTTATGGTAGCTACCATATTTCTACTTCCAGTCATAAAGGTGGCAGGAGAGTCTATTCTTACCGTTGCTGCATTATTAAAGCCCGTAGCCAATTGTAATGCCTGTATTTCTCTAAAATTTGGATTAGAACCGCCAATATTATTAAATCTTAATCTGGTGGTTTGCAAAGGAACTGCAAATGTAATAGAATCAACCGTTGAAGCTGAGCCTGCAAAACCTGCCACAACCACTACATAAGAAGATCCATTCCAAATCTCAATATTCATTGTGGTAAAAGGTCTATTGTCCTTATAAAAAACTACCCTATTGATATTTACTTGACTTGTCCAAGTATACTCAATCCAACCTCCTGTAGTTAACCAACCCCAATTAAATGGGCCTAAGCCAAGTGTGGGTGGAATTATCCCATTATTGTATAATTCTGGACCGTATCCAGCAGCCGTAGCACCTCCTCCTGAATGAAGGGATACAGCGGTTAATGCTAAATTTGTTTGAGCTTTTAGTTGTAAACCTGCTATTAACAAAAAGGCAAACATTAAGCATAGCTTTAATTTTTGTAGGGTTTTTTTCATAGTTTTAGCGTTTTTATAGTAACCAATGAAAAACTATTTCATCCCCCAAAAGGTTTTTAACTCAAAAATAAAAAAGCTAATTAACACACAAACAGAATGTTATTTTTTCTAGAAAATAAAACATTTATTGTGCTTTATAAGTTTTGGAATCAAATTTTCATTTAGGAAAACCACTTCTTAACATTGAAAATCACTTTAATGTAATTTTAAATCAAATACCAGTTTAAAAAAATCAAATGGTAGCAATTACTTTTAATTCAATACCAATTGGTGTGGGTAAGCAATTTATTTCTAGGGTTGTTCTGCAAGGTGGATCAATGGCAAAATATTCTGCCCACAACTTATTATAGGTTTTGAAATCGTCTTTCATATTGGTAAGAAAAACAGTAACATCTACAATTTTATCCCAACTGCTACCTGAGTCTTCTAGGATATTTTTAATATTATTAAATACCGAACGGCATTGTGCTTCTATATCATAACTAAGGATATTCCCTTCCTCATCCAAGGTAACACCAGGAATAACTTTAGTTCCTCTTTCTCTTGGGCCAACACCCGATAAGAAAAGTAAATTCCCTACGCGACGTGCATGCGGGTAATGGCCAACTGGCTCTGGTGCTTTATTTGAATCGATGGATTGATTATTCATAAATTTATGGATGCAAATTTACTTACTAAAATAGGCAAAAAAACGATACTGCCTCAATTTTATAGCTGGTTTTAACAATAAGGTATACCATTTAGGTTTCAACCCATTGATGTACCAAGCCTTGCGATCTTCTAAATTTGCCCTTAACCTATTGAGCAAGGTTCGATTGCTGGTTCCACCCGTGCGCATTTTAACAAAGAACTTAGGAATATAGGTAAGGAGAATGTTTTGCTTATGGATAAAGCGAAGCATCAATTCGTAATCGGCGGCACTTTTAAGGGAAGTGTCAAAGGCTCCAAACTTTTCATATAATTCTCGTTTCACAAAAAAGGCTGGGTGTGGAGGCATCCAACCCATAAAAAAATCATTGGCTTGGTATTGACCCGAATCCCATAGGCGTACTATTTTATTGGTATTTAAGCCTCTCACGTAATATAAATTAGAATAAACTGCCTCGCATTGTGATTTTTCAAAAGCCTCTACTACCTGGGAAAGCACATATGGATGCGTATAAAAATCATCCGAATGTAGTAATGCAATGATGTCGCCAGTAGCCAAGTTAATGCCCTTGTTTAAGGCATAATAAACACCTTCATCGGGCTCTGAAATAAAATGTTGTATTTGTTTGCCATACTGCTTCACTACTTCTACAGTGCCATCATCCGACCCGCCATCTACAATAATATATTCTAGCTCAACTTGCTTTTGAGACAATACAGATTCAATAGCATCTTTAATAAATGCTTGATTATGGTAAACGGCAGTAATTACAGATACTTTCATTTTGCAGTTATGTTATTAACTGTGGTTCGAACTGTATCAAAAAACCAACCATACTTTGCAAAATACTTAAAGGCTGAGGAAATATGATATAAAAGTAACTTATTACTTTTATAAGAACCCTTTTCGTAATGATGAATAATACTTACCTCGGGATAATAAACCGTTTGAAACTGTTGATTAATGCGCCTGCTTAAATCGGTATCTTCAAGGTACATAAAAAATCGATCATCAAACATTCCTGCATATTTTAAAGCATCGCAGCGCATGAGCATAAAGCAGCCTGAAAGGTTTGGCACCTCCATGCTTTGGTTGTAATCTTTATGCTTTAATTCATATTTTTCCATTCTTGGTTTGAACCAAGGTTGAAGAAAATTAGGAATGAATCGGCGCATAATTAAATCGAAGGGCGTGGGCATTAATTTACACAAATGCTGAATCTCACCGCTTGGATAAAGCACTTTAGGCATTAACAAACCAATATTTGGTTGCTTGTCTAAGTAGGCAATCATGGCAACTAAATCCTTTGGTTCAAACCGAATATCTGGATTTAATACCAAATGATATTTTGCGGCTGTTAATGATTGTGAAATAACTAAATTATGGGCACGACCGTAGCCCAAATTACTACCGCTAAAATGATAATGAATGGGAAGTTGCGCAGGTAATTCTTCCTTTAAATTATCAGTGGGTGAATTATCAACTAAAGTAAGTTTGGTGCTAATATCACATGCCAAAACACTTTCAATTAAGCTGGCTATTTGTGCATATTTGTGTTTGTACAACACCAATGAAACAGCTAAGGTATAAGGGCTTTGGGTCAAAACTAATACTTATTTTTGGGCTATAATAACATATTTTGCAGGGCTAATGCCCAAAGCAGGCTTGTCAATTAAACGCAATTCTACCTTAGCAAAACCAATAGATTCTAACAGAGGTTTAATGTCTGTTCCATAATTTCTAAAAGCCAAAATTCCTTTATTCCTAAGATGGTCGCCATGATACTCTGGCGGCAGCATGTGCACCAATTCTCCATTTTCTAGTTTAGCACGTTGTTGTGTGTTGGCTTGACCCAAATTGAGGGGAACGGTGAAGATAAAATATCCATTGGGCTTAAGACACCTTAAAACTTCAGCATAGCCTTTGGCATCATCAGGAACATGCTCAAACACTTCGGTGGAAGTCATTAAATCAAATTGATTGTCTTCAAAACTTAGGTTTTGTAAATCTTGGCATTGCACCCCTTCCTTAAATTGCCCTGAAGGTATCCCATCATAATATTCTGAATTAGAAAGTGAGGGAAAACGTTTTGATAAGTATTTAAAAATGGCACCATGTTTTGAGAACTCATGCACCCGCAGGTTTGGTTCAAACCGAAAACTACTAAGCACCTCCCCCATGGCCCTATGAATAAATGTAGAACGGCACTTTATGCAACGCAAGCCAAAAATACTTTTATTGATTCTGAGCAAAGGAAATCCGCAAAGATTACAAGAGATAAACATTACTTATTATATGGTTAGAGAATTAACCACAATATTATAAAATAATGCGAGATTAACTTGCTTTGGCTGCACAACTCCGTTAATTTTACCCGCTATAATGATAAAGCAGATTCTAAAAAAAGCACTCCAAACTTTAGGCAGAAACTTGGTTTCACCTGCTGATTTTAAAGACGAAACCAATTTATTAGCCTTAGGTGCTTTGCTATCTAAGCAGCAGTTTAGCATGCAATCGAGCCAGCTAAACGACTATGAATTCAGAATTTTTAGTCAGTTTGGCGACGACGGCATTATTCAATATCTCATAAAAAACATTGCGATTAAGAACGACATCTTTATTGAATTTGGGGTTGAAAACTTTTTGGAATCGAACACGCGCTTTCTGATGATGAACAACAATTGGTCGGGATTTGTTATGGATGGTTCTGCAGAGGCTATGCAAAGTTTGGTAAATCAAGCATGGTATTGGAAGTTTAATTTAACCCAAAAAGCTGTTTTTATTGATAAAGACAATATTAATGAACTGCTTTCGGAAACAGGGTTTTCTAATATTGGTTTATTGCATATTGACCTTGATGGAAATGATTATCATATTTTTAATGCCCTAGATTTATCTAAATTATCACCAGCCATTATAATTGCAGAATACAACAGTGTATTTGGCTCTGAACGCTTGATAACAGTACCTTATCAAAAAGATTTTTACCGAACCAATGCTCATTATAGTAACTTATTTGCTGGCGCTTCCTTGCCTGCCTTAAACTATGTTGCCCAAGCAAAAGGATATGCATTAGTGGGCTGTAATTTGGCTGGCAATAATGCTTATTTTATAAAAAGAGAATTGCTAACGGAAAAGGTAAAAGAAGTTTCTTTGGCAAGCGCTTTTAGGGAAAGTAAATTTAGAGAAAGTAGAAACCCAGATTTTACATTTTCATACCTAAGTGGAGCAGAAAGATTGGCGTTAATTAAAGGAATGGAAGTGCTAAATGTAGTTACTCAGCAGTTGGAAAAACTTTAAGTTAACTGTGTTCTTACCCTAAGTAAGATTACAAACTTCTTTATACACTTGAAGGTATTGTGCTGCCATTTGCTGCATACTGAGCGTTTCAACAAAAGGCTTGGCTGTGTTAGCCTTTAAACGATTTGCTAATAAACTTGAAAGTTGTGCAATATTTTTAGGTTCAAAAAAATCTACAGGGGCGCCTGTTAATTTAGCCACTTCTCTATGCGGTGCAATATTGCTTAACATTAATTCTAAGCCACAACCTAGTGCTTCTAATGGGGCATTGGGCATCCCTTCCGACAAAGAGGGGGAAATGAACACATCAGCCGCCTGATACCATGTATTAACGTTTGAGGTTTGCCCCATAAAAAAGATTTGAGGATGCTTAGCAGCAATGTATTTCAGCTTATCCTCGCTATCACCAGTGCCAAGAACATAAAGCTGTGCTTTTTTATTTAAAGGCGTTATTGTTTGAAATGCTTTAAGCAAAGTTTGCACAGATTTTAACTCACTTAACCTTCCTGCATAAATAAAAACAAGTGCATCTTGAGGGATGGAAAGGGTTTTGCGCCTTTCCATTTTTTGTGCTTGGGAGAGTGGATGAAATAGGTGGGTATCGATGCCATTAGGAATTACGATTACCTCTGAGGCTACAAATGGAGTTAATTTTAAGGTAGGTGAAACTACGGTTTGAACCGAGGCGCCAGCAAAAGCTATCATATGAATGAGGCAAGCAAAAATTCCTTTTGTATAGCCAAATTCGGTTGTATAATTATTCCACATGTTTCCATGCAGGGTAGAAACATGTGGAATTACCCCAGCGCATAAACTTCCAAAAACATTTCCACGCAAGCCATGGGTATGAATCAATTGGGGAGAAAGTTTATGTATGGTATCCTCAATGAATTTTATTGAACCAAAAAAACCTAAGCCATTCCGCGCTTGAATAATATTGACGCCCGCTTCTTTAAATAAATCATCGGTATGCGTAGGTAATTGGGGTGATAATAAAAGCAAGTGGTACTCTACCTCTGAGATTGCCAATGCCTTACAAATATTGTAAATGATGCGCGTTAAACCACCACCATGTGTGGTTGAATGTATGATGAGAACTTTTATCATGTTTAGGTGCCAACTGCCAATTGTGTTTGTTTTTGAAACACCTGATAATAATAACGGGTATCGATGCAGAATATTAAATAAACGGGCAGAAAATAATAAGAGCTATTGGGTAAAATTAAAAATTGAATTAGGAAGAATAAAAAAAACAAAACTGCACCTGATTTAATAGCACGCTTGCTTAATAAATAAACTAAATACAAGAAATAAAGGGAAAGTACTCCGTATTGGGTCCACAAGTACAAAGGTCCATTGTGCGGGAAAGTTGCCCCATGGTTTTGTGCAGAATTGGTATAGGCTTCGTAGTATCCAAAGGCACCGGGACCAAATACAACAAAATTACTTTTGATAAAATTAAAACCTGCCTCAATGGAAGCATTCCTTTCTAAATCACTCAAAGATGACATTTTATTTTGAGCAGGAAAAAGAATGCGTGCTACAGAGGTATTTGGATTTTGTACGGCATAATTTTTAAGGGGTTCGTTAAAGATTAGCACCAATAAAAAAACCACCACCATACTTGCAAATAGTGTAATGGCAGTTGCCTTCCAGTTTTTATTTAAGCCCAGCGAAAAAAGCCAAATTAGAAATAACAATAATCCTTGTCGAGAGCCCGAAGTTTCTATTAATATAAAAACTGGCAAAATTAACAGGGTTGTCAGGATGAACTTGCCTCTTTTTAACACAAAATCATAAAAAGTAAAGAAGGCACTAAAATAAACTACCAGTGCGGTTGAATAGGTATTGGGATCAATTAAGGTAGCGCCAATTCTTGTTAGGTTTCCTCTTACGAGGTTGGAAGGTAAAAGTAAGGCAAAAAGCAAGGGAAATTCTTTTTCTACAAATCCCAAAACAAGTAATACAAGGAGCGCCCATAATGCCGACAAGCCAAAAAACCTCGCCATGGCCTCCCATGTCATGCGAATGGAGAGGGTCCACCCAACAAAAAACAAATAAATAAGCACCCTAAGAATATCATTAGGATTAAAAGCGCTACCCCTAAAAATTAACTCAGGTATATATAAGAAAAAAGAAAAAACCACAAAGCCAATGATCATCCAAAAATTGGTATGAAAGAGAAGTTTAGAATAATTGATGCGTTTAAAAAAGTAATAGGCCGAAATGATTAAAACGCCAATAATTGGCAATATTGAGGGCAAACTAAATAGACCAGAGATATAATATAAATTGGTCATCAAGGTTACACCCACCAAATAATTGAGTCTTGATTCTAATTTACCTACAGAAATTTGTGGCTCAGTTTGCACGCTTGCAAATTATAAAATTAAGGGTTCAACACCTAATCCCTTATACATTTAACTTTCCTGTTTTTCTAAGTAGTAATAAGATAGATTGGTTTAAGGCATTGGGCAAAAACTTTAATATATTTAAGAGCAAAACATTTTTTTTGTGAGGGTAAGACATAATTCGATTATCTGCCAACCACTTTCGAGCTTCCGTTTGGTTACCGGCTTTAACACAGGCAAAAGCCACCCCAAAAACCATGTACCCAATAAAGGCATCAAATTCCTGTTTATAAGGTTTTAAATTAGGATGACAATTGAATAAATCTTCAAACTTTTTTAAGAGTAGCTGATAAGATTCAAGATGTAAATTTTCTATAGACCTATTGCTTGCATTATGATAATAAGTTGAACCAATATAATCTCCAATAATAACAGGCGCATCTACAAACAAGCGAGCCCAAAGGTCGAGATCTTCTCCCACTGTTAAACGTGGATCAAAGCCTAAATGCTTTGTAAGCAACCTTTTTGAGACACATACCGTGTTGGTATTCACTGGTAATTGTTGGCAAACAAATGCTTCAAAAAAATTATTCAATACATATCTATTACCATTTAAAAAGGCTGGATTCAGCATTTGTTGTTTTGTAGTTCCATTGATAGATACCACTTGGTATCGATTGGCATAAATACCTGCCTCTGGATAAAGTTCTATCAGTTGATTTAACTTTTCTAAATTTTGCGGCTCGTAGGTATCATCAGCATCTAAAAAGCAAATATATTGGCCATTGGCCTTTTGACAGCCCGTATTGCGGGCATATGAAACACCTTGTTGCGGTTCAGAATAATAAGCAAACCTATCCGACTCAATATTTTTTAAAATTTCTATTGAACCATCAGTGGAGTTATTATCTACCACAATCATTTCAAAATCCTGAAAACTTTGTTTCAATACAGATTGAATGGCAGCCTTAATACTTACTGCCTTATTAAATGAAGGAATAATTACGGTAAACCTCATACTTGTTCTTCTATCTGGGTTTTAAAATAATATTTAAACCTTCGGTATAATTTATAAAGCTGTGCGTTAGTTTGCATCTTCTTTAATCCTTTAACCTTCAAATAGCTATACCATTTTTTTAACCACAAAGCAGGTATTTGGTAAGCCGTATAAAACTCAACTTGCATTTTAATGTCTTCATCATACATCCTAAGTAAATTAGCTGTATGGCTAGATACGCCGTCTTCTTGGTAAACAGCCAATACCTGTTCTACATGAAAAAAAGCATTGGCATGATACCTAAAATAAGTTTTGGTTAAATGATGCATATCTGCCCTTATTGGATATTTATTGGCTTCAAACTTACCCACTTGTTTAAACACCTCGTGGTGCACCAAAACCGACTGATGGTTTAAGTGCAAAATGCCAAATTGAAAGTTTTTTTCAATGCTTGGGTAGAAGCGCTTAATAAATTTTAAACTCCCATTTTCCACCAAGGTATCTCCAACTATTACTTTAATTTTTACATCCTTAACCTTCGCAAAGATCTTTTCTACAATGTTTGCCTCTGCAAAAGAATCGCCCATATTCATAAACCAAATCCAATCGCCACAAGCCCTTTCAATGCCTTTATTCATGGCATCATAAATGCCAGCATCTGGTTCACTCAAGTATACATTTATCAAGGATTTATACTGTTCATAAATCTTTAAACTTTCACTATCCGAACAATTATCAATCAATATAACTTCGAAATTCGAATAGCTTAACTTAGCAATAGAATCAAGCGTAGTTTTTGCCCTCAAGCCAGGATTATATGCAACACAAATAATGCTGAGTTTAGGATTAGCAGGTGTAGGGCCATTGTTATGTTTTAGCGTTTGGTTCAAACCGAAACTTTTTTATGATGATAGATAGCAAAATGAATGGCCTCATGTAGCACTTGCGCCAAGGCTTGCGTTTGCTTGGTTTGCAATGCCAAATTTTGTGCGGGCTCTAACTTTTCTTTTTGCACGGTTTGAACCAATTTTTGCGCGAAATCTATTGGATTGCCAGCCTCAAAAAAAGTGCAACGTACATCTTCAATCTCTTTATTAACCCTAATATCACTTAGTACTACATACTTATTACGAGCTAAGGCCTCATAAACCACACCTCCTCCGGGCCCGCCTTCAAATAAAGTGGGTTGCAATACCGCGATGGCATTTTGCATCAATAAAACTTGATCTTGTTTACTGATGTATCCCAACAAATGAACTTGGGTTTCTATGCCAAGTTCTTTGATAAGTTGCTTTAGCTCGGCTGCATAAGTTGGAAAACGATAATCTTGCATCTCTCCGGTGCAAATAAGGTGTATGTGGTTAAAATCTCCCATGGCATAAAAAGCTTTAAGTGCCCTAAATGCTGTGCTATGGTCTTTATGTTTCCAAAATTGATTAGACAATATAAAAAAATGCTCGGGAAGCTTAAATTTATCAATCGACCCTTCTATCCATTCTTGCCCATATAAAGGACAAAATGGGAGGGCAAACAATTGCGCAGGTGATGCATTTAAAAAATCAATAGCATCTTCTTTAACGGTTTTTGCATTTACAATAATGGCAGGCGCTTGGCTTACCATGGTTTCAAATGCAATCTCCCTTTTGGTTATTTCTGCTTGTGTAAAAAAATGTGGAAGATACTTATGTTGAAAATCGTAAAGATAACCTAACCAAGGAATGGAGAAGTTAGCATCCATTGGATAAAAGCAGGGTAAAACCACCTCCAATTGATAAGGAGCAAGCTGTTGATCAAGAGAAGTTTTATTATCCTTAAGCAGGATAAATTCTATTTCTGCCTCTTGTTTTAAAACACATTCAATGTTTTTTAAATTGAGTGGCTTTGGCAGGGCTGCAATGTATTTCTTTTGCAAAGGCAATGCATTAAACCCTTTTTTTATATAGTACTTAAGGTAGCTGAGATTTGATATTTTCTTGATTGGAACAATTAAATACAATTTGTTAGTAGAGGCATTTGGCAAAGCATTAAGACCTCTTAACAAAATGCGTAAGAAATCTATTCCGCCACCCCATTCTACAAACATATCTCCGTTAATTCCGATGCGCATTTTACTTGATTCTTTTAGCCGGTACACCTGCGTAAACTCCTGGTTCTACAATAGATTTAACTACAACAGCCCCAGCACCAATAATTACATCGTCACAAATTTCTATGCGTTCCTTTAGTGTTGCGCCAGCGCCAATTAGCACACGATTACCTACCTTAACATTCCCTGAAATTTTAGCCCCAGGAAAAAGACTCATGGCATCTCCAATGATACAATCATGTCCAATGGTTGTATGAATGCTTTGGTATAAAAAATTTCCGATTTGGGTATCGGGCATTACAGCTGCTCCAAAACAAAAAACATTTCCAAACCCAAGCTTAAATCTACCCTGACGGCTTTCTACATTGTGATGTGGGTGCCTAAAACTAGGGAATTTACTTGCCGAGAATTTCTGCAATAACTTTTGGGCAATTGCATATCGAATATGGGGCTCTGCAATTCCTAGGATAAAATTTACATCATTACTAGGCGAAAGGTTTGCTAAAAAATCTTGTTCGGCAAGTACTTGCTTGCCAATGAACAAATCTGGGTGAGCATACCTGTCTACAAAACAATTTATTTCATGAGATTTATGTTCAAGTCTATTGATATCAGACAACAACCAATCTATTTCTTTGGCACATCCAGCCGCGCCAAATACAGTTAAATTCATGGTTTAAATGATTTTATAGCTTCACAAATAAACGTTACATCTTCATCTGTTAAACCAGGATAACTAGGTAGGTTTAACCCTCTCCATCCTAAATCTTCTGCCACAGGAAAAGCCGTATATGTTTTACCATACATAGGCATTGTATGAACAGGGTAAAACAAAGGTCGGGTTTCAATACCTTGTTTCTCTAAGTGCAAACGAAGCGGATCTCTATGGCTAGAATCTGGAACCAAAATAGAGCACATCCAATAGGTATGTACCACAGATGGATGAGCAGTATGAAAGGCATAAGCTGTATTTTCTAACAGCGCTTGATATAGCAAAGCAATTTCTTTTTTACGTTGCACAAAAGTATCAACTTGTTCTAATTGAGCAAGGCCAATGGCGGCACAAATATTGGTCATTCTGTAATTATAACCAATGATGTCATGCCAGTATTGACGATGTTTGGCAAGGCCTTGGCCTTTAAGATGTACAACTCTATCCAGCAAGGTTTCATTGGCACAAATGACCATGCCACCTTCGCCAGTGGTAATAGTTTTATTGCCAAAAAAACTAAAGGTTGAAATATCACCAAAACCGCCTACTTTTTTCCCATTAAAGCTTGAACCAATTGCCTCTGCACAATCTTCAATTAGAAAAAGTCGATTTGATTTACAAATAGCTACTATTTCATCCATTTGGCATGGATGGCCATAGAGATGAACAGCCATTACGGCTTTCGTTTTTAGTGTAATTTTTCTTTTAACATCGGCAGGATCAATTTGCCAAGTATCAGGTAAACTATCTACAAAAACTGGGGTTGCTCCCACATAAGCGATGGCATTTACTGAAGCTATATAAGTGAGTGTTGGCACAATGACTTCATCGCCTTCTCCAATCCCCAAAGCCAACATGGCTAAGTGCAAGGCCACAGTTCCATTACTTACCGCTGCTGCGTATTTAGTGCCTGTATAGGACGCAAAGCCTTGTTCAAATGCCTGTATAAACTTTCCCTTAGAAGATATCCAAGTTGAATCTAAACATTCATTAACATATTCTTTTTCTCTTCCAGTTAAAGCAGGTTGGTATACCGGATATTTCATTCCTTCTAATTATCGTTTCACACAATTATACATTATTTTCTCCAAATCCCTTTGGCCTTGCCTTTAAGTATTAGATAGCTTTGATAGGGCCCTAAAATTGAGCCAATTAGTAGGGTTATTATTCCAGAAAGAAAGATATGATTGTAATTTAAACCAAACCAATAATTTAGGCCAAGCAACAGGGGCAACATCAACAATACAATAATCAAGGAACTCAACAATTGGATGCGCAGATACCCTATTCCATTCAGGAAAAAAGAGAAGATATTACCCCAGGCACATAAGGCAGTAAATGCTGCGCCAAGCGCAAAAGACAGCATACTTGGTATGGCAGTTTGCATATTTTTCCCTAACCAAAGTTTAAAGATATCCTCGGAGAAGTAAACCATTATGGCTAAAAAAGCCACATAGAGTAACCAAAGACGCATTAGATTTTTAATTACTTTCTTAATCCAACCCACATCATTTTTAATCCAGGCATCTGTAAAACCCGCCCAAAATGGCGTTAAAATAATTGAAAAGCCCATTAAAGGAATGGCATAATACTTATTAATTAAACCAAATTCTGCTGCAGCTTCTAAGCCATAAATGGAACCTGCCAAAAAGCCTCCAATTGTAAATAAAAACATAGCAGTAATTTGGATAATAAAAAACTGCATTCCTTTTTGCAGTAAAACCGACACCAACTTAAATTTAATTTCTGCGATGGCAGGCCTTACACTTTTGAGAGATAATGCAAACACAGGTAAAGATGAGAATAGGTAAACCAATACAGGAATAAGAGAAAGCAAAGCCACCATTTTCTCAAAACTAAGATTTGGGTCAATACTAAACCAAACAGACACAAAAAAAGTGACCAAAATTTGTAGCATCTCTATAAAACTGCTTAAGGCAACTTTATGAGCAGCAATTAGGGCGGTGTTTAAAACAGAAACAACCAATTTTAAGCAAAAGAAAAAGGTAACCCACCATAAAGCTTTTTGTGCTGCACTGGCTTCATTTGCCAAAATAGATAACACACTTGACCAATCTATCCAGGGACTTAGTAAAGAAAAAATTAAAAATATAGCAATGGCAAACAGTGCTAAAATTGCGTAAATGGTACTAAGATACGACTTAGCCTCGGGGTAATTTTCGGAAGCCAAGGCTGCCGTAAATTTATTCCTAAAGCCATTAGACAAACCAAAATCCAAGGTATAAAAAGAGTTGGCAAAAGACGAAATAGCAAGCCAAAGTCCATAATTTCGAAGGCCGAAAGCTTGCATTAAATAAGGAACAGTGGCCATTCCTAAAAAGGCAGTAAAGAATTTAAATAGCAGAGAAAAGGAAATATTTTTGAATATTCCAAGCGAACGCTGAGATATAAATTCGAATGATTTTCCCAAGCCTAAGAAGGAATTAAACTACTGATGCGTTTAAAATTTATTAGGATAAAAATGGCTACCAATAATCCAAACCCAAAAAACAAAAAAGCTGTAAAACCAAGGAAACCCCAAACGATCGCTGTTCTATCTTTCTTTTCTAGGGGCAAATAAGGTTGCTCTATCACCTGAATGCCAGGTTTACTTTGGTCTAAATTGAACTTGGCTATTTCTTTATTCTTAACGATTTCGGCATATAAAATATTTAACAATTCTACCTCTTTACGTGCTCTTAGTTCGCCTATCCTACCCTGATTTTTAAATACATTAAATGCGGCATCTGCAGCAATAGCAGTTTCATTTTCTTTATCTTTTAACAAGGACTTTATAGAATCAGCCTTGCTAGAAATGAGGGTGTAATTATCTTCAAGTGATTTAGTAACTGCATCAACATAAAAAGATTCAGTTGCCTTAAAAATAGCCTCTAAAAAAGCCTTACTTAATTGTTCATTTCTGCATTCAAAATCAATTAATAAGATCCCACTCGTTTGGTTACTCACAAATGCATTTCCTTTTTTCTTTAATGCATCAAAATGAAATCGGTTAGATTTTAGTAGAAAATCATAAATAGTAGAAATGGCATAATGCTCTTGAAAACTACATGTTTCAATATTTTTGGCTAAGAACCCTTGAAAACCTTGCATGGTTGTATCTACAGCCCAAGCCTCATTAATTTTAAATACCTTGGCTATTTCATCTCCAATTTTAGAGGTGCCATTTTGGTAAGGCAATAACAAAGCTTCACCTATGATTTTTCTTGAACCTAATAGATATAGTATTCTATCTTCATTAAGGGTTGGACTGCCCATACCAATGCCCAATTGACCTGCCAATGAAGCCAAACCTCCAGCTGCGCCTGATTTAGACTCATTGAGCATAAAACTTAAACTAGCTTTATAATAGGGCTTATACCTTGCCCCATAAATTGCACCGAGTACCAAACCTACCAATGCAATTAAAAGTATAACCCTAAATTTATGGCGCACATACAACCATAAATCGGCAAAAAACTGTTTGATATTTGCTGTATTAAATTCCATTCCCTTGCTTATCTAATAATAGTTGAAATAAGCACAAGCATGCTTGTTAAACTTGTGGTGATGGTTACAATTTCTAGCGGACTCAAAGACTTTTTGTCTTCTTTTGGTGGTATCACTAATTCAGAGCCCGGCAAAACTTTAGGATATATCTTTATCCCAAAGAAACTTTTTGTATCTTTTGCTGTACCGTTTGGATAAACAATATAGGCTCGTCTTTTAAGTGCCTTTGAAGAAAAACCGCCTGCATTGGATACATAAGAGCTAAAACCTTTGTTTGGAGCAAAACTTATGCGAACGGGATAAAGCACCTCGCCTGTAATAAAGACAGTTTGGTTAACAGATGGGATTTCTAAGATATCATTTGCGCTTAACACCACATCTTCTTTTGAGCCTGGCTTTTTCATAATTTTGGAAAGGTTAATACCCACTACATCAGTGGTTTTTTCCATTTCTTCCGCAATCAACTTAGCTGCCTTAACAGTGTCTTTGGTGAGTCTTTTTAAGGCCAAAAGTTTATTTTCTTTCACAATAATGTCTTGGTAATTATTAGATCTTTTTCTAATTAAAATGGCACCCCCTGCGTAACCCAATGCTGTGATTCCTCCTGCTCTTTGAATGAGATCAGAAACCCGATCATCGGACCTTAATATGGCATAAGAACCAGGAAACATTACTTCTCCTCTTATTTGTACTTGCTTTTGGGCCAAGTAGCCAGGTTTTGGAAAAATGGTAATTGCATCATAAGGCTTCAAAAAATAATTCTCTCCCGATTTTTCCTTTAGGTTTTTTTCAATACTAATTTTAATTACGTTCGATAAAATAGCGTCTTTGTCTGCACGATTAGCATCTTCTACCCTTTGGGCAATTTGAATATTTTCTGTCGTAGCAGATTCTAACAAACCACCTGCTAAAATTATTACATCCTCCACCCGCATATTATGTGCATATGGATAAGTACCTGGGTACTTAACATCACCAGAAATGGTTATGGTTTGGGGTTCCTTCATTTCAAAGTTGGAGGCAATGGTAATTTTATCCTCTCGTTTTAGGGTCATATCTATAGTACCTTCCAACACTTTGGCAACATCTATGGCACTAACTTCCTGAGAATTATCTGCTCTTCTGCGCAAAATGGTTGCCCTTGAAAGAAAAGCTTCTTCCCTAACACCTCCTGCACTTTTAATAAGTTGACTCAGCGTAGCATTGTCATCTATACTAAAAAAGCCTGGCCTAAAAACAGCACCCTCTATTTCTACCCTATTCTCGTATCTGCTTAAAATGGTATCTACAAAAATTACATCTCCATTATTTAAAGTAAAAGTTGGGAATTGCTTTTTTTCAACTTCCGCAACACGTTGCTGAAACCCAGTATTTCTTATTAATTTAACCCGTTCCGTATAAGCTTTTGGGGCAAACCCACCACAATAATTCAATAAACTAGCTAAATTATCCTTTGCTAATACTTCATAAAATCCATCCCGTTTCACAAAACCTTTTAGTTCAACTCTTGCCTCATAAGCATCTACTTTAATTACGTCCATGTCTTTTAAGGGCAGGTTGCCTTTGCTGCTTCCATTCATTAAAAAATCATAGATGTCAATATTGGCAATGACCTTGTTTCCTCTTATCAATTTTATTTTTCTAAATGAGCCATTTGAATTTGGCCCACCTGAGGCATATAAAGCGTTAAAAACAGTCGAAACAGAAGGCAAAGTATAAGTTCCAGGTGCATTTACTTCCCCTAAAATTATAACTTTAATGCTACGAATACTTCCTAAACTAATAGCTACACTGGTTTTACCTGTACCAATATTGGGGTATAGAGAAATTAACTTGGCACTAATTTTTTGTTGGGCCTGCTCTAGGGTCAAACCGGCCACAAATACAGGCCCGAGGTTAGGAATTCTAACATTTCCCTCTGAACTTATTTTCAACTTATAACTTTGCTCTGAGTAGCCAAAAATATCAATTATCAGCTCATCCTCAGGTCCAACTTGGTAATTTAAAGGCGCTGCCATTTTTAAGTTAGGTTCAAAACTTAACTTGGGATTATTAAACAATTCATTGCCAAAAATCTTTGGTTTAAGTAATGAAAAAACATCCGTTGCTTTGATTTCTGTTTTAGGACCTAATTTAGTTTTTGATTCAAAGTCATTCTCCTCATTTTCTTTCGTTTCGTCTACACCTTTACTCTCAAGCTTTTGCAAACGAAGTTTAAGTTTTTCAATCTCTGTAGAAGGCAAGTCACGCTTCGTGAGTTCCTTATCCAAATCAGCGAGCGAATATCCATCTGAAAGGTATTTCACTTTAAATTGCGCAATTTGCTCATCAGAAAGCTCTTCAACTTTTAAAGTGGAAAGGGATTGGGTTTTGGGCAAATTTCCTTGCGCAGAGAGAGTTGACCCCATAAACAACATTAAAACAGATAAAATACCTATTAAGGCAAAATGGCTCGACAGCTTAATTTTTGTAAGATTTTTCAATACTTTCATCAATATTGAGTTAAGGGCTTTAGTGCGCAAAATAAGAATTCTAGCCCTAATTTTAATAAGATATAAATGTAGCTGCAACTTTTCTAAGAATTTTCCTTACTTACTTTATATTCGTGCCGCTTCAATTTAAGCTTTTTAGTTTTTTAAGATGTTCAAAAAATTTACGATTGTTTTTTCTTTATTGCTAGCCTGCAATTGGGTAATGGCACAAACTGGGGAAGTACGTGGCTTTGTTTACGACAAAGAAACGGGAGAACCGATGATTTACACAAATGTTGTAATTAGAGAGCTTAAAACCGGCAGAAGCACAGATTTAAATGGTTTTTATACTTTGTCAAGGTTAAAACCAAGCACCTATACACTTCTTTGTTGGAGTTTAGGCTATGATACCGCTTTTGCCAAGGTTACTGTTAAAGAAGGTAGCATTATCACCCAGAACCTTTATCTAAAGTCGAGAAGAACGGAGTTGGATGTAGTGGAAATTAAGGCCGACAAGCAGAAAGCAAAAGAAAATGTTACCATTTCTTCTAATACCATTACCCAAAAAGAATTAAAACAATTACCCACGTTTGGAGGAGAACCAGATTTAGTGCAATACTTGCAAGTGTTGCCAGGGGTTAATTTTAGTGGCGACCAGGGCGGTCAGCTTTACGTGCGTGGCGGCCCACCCGTTATGAATAAGGTTATGATTGATGGAATGATAATTTATAATCCTTTCCATAGCATCGGACTTTTCTCTGTTTTTGATGCAGATATCATTAGAAATGCCGAGGTGAGCTCTGGAGGTTTTAATGCTCAATATGGTGGAAGAATTAGCGGAATCATTGATGTGAGCACAAGGGAAGGAAATAAAAAGCATTTCTCAGGAAAAATTGCTGCCAACCCTATGACAGGTAAAATTTTATTAGAAGGGCCTATCAATGGTTTGCTAGAAGATGGTGGTTCAAGTTCATCTTATGTGCTTTCTTATAAATCTTCTTTGCTAGGTTCAAGCAGTAAAACTATTTACAGCTATGCAGACCCTGAAAATGGATTACCCTATGGCTTTAATGACTTGTATGGAAAATATTCGAGCATTTCTAATAATGGAAGTAAAGTTAATTTATTTGGTTTTAGATTTTCTGACAATGCTGATTTTACCAATAACAAATACAATTGGCTTTCTGCAGGCGGGGGCGGTAATCTTCTAATTATTCCAGATGGCTCTAATACATTAATTAACGCAAACTTGGGTTATTCTACTTATGAAATGGGACAAACCACTTCGGATGGTTTGCCAAGAAGCAGTAGCATTAACAGTTTTAATACAGCTATCAACTTCACAAATTTTATTGGAAAAGATGAAGTAAAGTATGGTTTTGAAGCCATTGGTATTTCAACTAAATTTAAATATATAAATGGCGTAGGACGAGAACTAACCCAAGATGATTATTCAACCGAAATTCATGGCTTTGCTAAATACAAATGGGTATATAAAAGGTTAATTGTTGAACCAGGCATCAGAACCGTATATTACTCCTCATTAAGTGAGTTTAGTTTTGAACCAAGGATTGGCGCAAAGTATAATATTACCCCAAATATCAGGGCAAAATTTGCTGCAGGTGCCTATTCGCAAAACCTTATGGCTGCAGTGAGCGACCAAGATGTGGTTAATTTATTTTATGGATTTTTATCGAGCCCAGACCGTGTAAACTCTGATATTCGCAGGCAAACCGCCAATCACTATGTAGGCGGATTTGAATTTGATTTGGGCAAATATATTGAGGTAAATGTGGAAGGTTTTCTAAAGGACTTTACTCAAATTACCAATATCAACAGAGATAAAATTTATGATGATGATGAGTTTAATTTAGATAAACCTTATTACCTCAAAGCAGATGTAATTAAAGAAACTGGCAAGGCTTATGGAGGGGATGCAAGGGTAAAGGGTGAATATAGGAATCATTATTTATGGTTGGTTTATTCTTTAACCTATGTAACCAGAAATGATGGCAGAAGAGACTATGTGCCACATTTTGATAGAAGACACAACATCAATGTAGTGTATACTTACCAATGGGGCAAAAAGAAAAGTTGGAACTTAAATACACGTTGGAATTTTGGTTCAGGATTTCCATTTACACAAACGCAGGGTTTCTACGAAAAGCTTAACCTAAATGGTGGTGTAGGTGCGAATTCCAACAATCAAAATGGGAATTTAGGCATTTACTTCACCGATATAAATACTGGACGATTACCTTATTTCCATCGCTTAGATGCTTCTATTTCTAAGAAAATTACCCTGAAAAAAGATAGACAAAGCATGACCTTTGTTTTGGCCGCAACCAATATTTACGACCGTGACAATATTTTCTATTTTGACCGATTAACCTATAAGAGGATTAATCAGTTACCAATTATGCCAACACTTGGCTTCAACTTCACTTTTTAGGTTAAGGTTTTGCCGCAGCTCTTTTGAATAAAATAAATCCACCCTTTCGCTCAACTTCGATAAAATCGGGCGTTATGTGGTCTTTATAGTTATTTAGTTTGGTTACCAAATAGGCATCTTTATCTAAGTTACCAGATCGGATAAAGTTATACAAGGTACCTTCTCCTTTAAATGGTTTAACACTACCATAAAAGTATTGGGCATAACTCTTAAAGCCAGCCGTTTCAACATAGGCGTCTTGCTCACTAATATTGATATACCATTCTATCGCAGGACCTTGGCTATATTGTTCTATCTTAGGCGCTACAGATTTGAGTAAGGCAGGTATAAATAAGGAAACAGCCACCAACAAGTACAACATTGGTTTGGCAATATGTTGCCGTCTGAGTTGTAGGGTTACAAATATTAATAGGCCCAAAAATAGTGCGCCAAATATCCATTCCCAGCCGCCCCAAACATTACCAATTGATAAAGAGGCTATAGCAAAATCATCCTTAATATAAGGAACAGCTAAAGGTTTCCAATATTCTGTGAGAGGCAAAACGATAAAAATTATTGCTACCATTGCCCCAATGATGGTTAGCAAAGCAATCTGCCAGCGGTAAAATTTACTTTTTGCCGACTCCCACTTGTTCAATTGCCAAGCCGCTAAAAAGGTAAGAGGCAAATAACAAAGGGAGCTATAATGAACAATCTTAGTTTCTACAATGCTAAAGAGAATTAAAACTACCCAGAACAATAACTTCATCATTCCAACAAATGGGCTCTCCTCTTGCTTTTTGCTATAACCCAACATAGGTAAAGCCATTATAGAAGCTGGAAAACAGCCCAATAACAAAACCAATGGATGATACCAAAATGGTTGTCCATGTCCTGCCACGGGATTAAGAAATAAATCAGCTTGGTAAGCTAAAAAGGCTAATAAAAAATCAGGGCCATGCTCTATGGTTTCTACGCCAAACCATATCGCACTCACCATAAATGTAACAAGTGCTGTCGCCAAAATATGAAGCCAATTAAAAAACACCTTAAACCTTTGTAAAGCCCAATAAGACAAAAAGCATAAGCTTACAACAATGATGGCCACCGGACCTTTGGTAATGGTGGCTAATCCCATAAAAACACCTAAAAAGATAGCGTGTTTTAGATGTTTGTGCAGCACATAATAAAAGAGTTGGACCACCGCCAAGAAAATAAACAAATTGTACAATGGATCTATGATGCCCGATTTAAAATATAAATGTGGCGTAAATGACCCTGAAGTAAACAAAACCCAAAGCCAAGCAACTTCTCTATTAAATAGTTTTGAACCTAAATTAAAAATCACCAACAAGGTTATTATGCCTACCAAGGCATTGGGAAGTCTAGCTGCAAATTCATTTACCCCAAAAAGCTTCATAGAAAATGCTTGAAGCCAAAAAAACAAGGGTGGTTTTTCAGTAAAAGGCTCAAAATTTATTTGTACCTGTTGAAAATTTCCGCTAACCAACATTTCTCTGGCCGACTCTGCAAAATTGATTTCATCCCAATCAAATAAATGTACAGCCCCTAAAAAGGGTAAAAACAAAATGGCACCCCAAAGGGCAACTATAAAGTTATCTGGGAGAGGAAATTTTTTTGGAATCATTTTTTTAACTTTAGGTTCAACAAAAAATCTAGTCGCGATTGCTTGTATAAATGAAAATAAATTAGGTAAGAAATACTCGTTCCTATAACTGCACCTGCCATGGTATCTATTAAAAAATGCTGCAATAAATAAATCCTTGTAAAGGCCACTGTTAGTGCTATAAAAAACCACATAACCTTTTCACGCCCAGCAGTAGCAAAAAAAGACAACATGGCAAAAATAGCAAAAGCAGTAGTGCTGTGGCCAGATGGAAATGAGTTATTATAAACATGCTCTGCTCCTGGTGGCAGATAATAAACAGCATTTGCCATGCGCTCCAAGTGCCATAAGGGTCTATGTAAATCATAAAAAACCAGGTGCTTTAAGGCTTGGGTCAAACCAGAACTTAAAGCATAGCCAAGCAATACTAATAAACCCTTTGGAAAACTAGCATACATTAAATATAAAGACAATAAGACGGCAAAAACACCATCGCCTAGATGAGTTGTAAAATAGGCCAAATAATCTAACAGCCTCAGATGAAACTGGTTTAAGCTCAAAGAAATTTCAAGTTGGGCTTGCCAGAATGAAAGCACAGAAGCCGCTAATAAAGCGGCTCCTGTTAATAAAATAAAAATCTCTTTTTCTAACTTCATAGCAAGCTAGTCACAACCAAATTTAAATTTAGGCTGTTCAACTGTTCTATCATTGGTATCTACATACACTTTTTTTCTAGCAGTACACTCAATATCCTTAGGCTTAAAATTAGGTCCAAAACCAAAGAATTGTGAAGGTAAAATGCTTAAGTAAAACTTGCCAGTTTCATCTTTTTTCATCTCTAAAGCTGGGTTATTACCCGCTAAGAAGAATGAGGAAGGTTGATAGGTGATAGTTTGACCTGTTACAGTATCTGTACCTGTGCATTTAATCCATAAATAGGCATCCCCTTCGCTAAGGTTTTTCATACCAGGAATGGTATCAATTGGATTATTGTAAAAAATTGTAGTAACCTCATTTGGAAGAATGGTAACTGGCAATTGGTAAATAAAACCACGGGTTAGTTTTGGAGGTGAAACCTTAATTATTAAGTCTTCCGTTTTCAAATCAGGATCTCCATAACCGCCGCCATCTTTAGGTTTTACCAAAAATGAAATGCCCTTGCTGTACACATCGGTAGCAGGTACTTCATAAAACTCTGTAGGAATCATTTCATAATAGTAAACGCGTGCGCCTTTGCTATCATCCTTGGTCATTTGAAGCACATCATTTGAACTTTTCCAAGGTTTATCGCCTGTTCCATTTACCTTAGTGCTTGCAGCAGGTAATTCTGCTGGACTCCAAGTCCAGATATAAAAAGGACCTGTTAACCCAACCAAAGATTGGTTGGTTGTTTTATCAAGGTCTACATATAACCTTACCGTTTGCGTAACATCAGGTGTTTCAGGTTCAATCCAAGAGGCTTGACCTAAAGCTAAATTGCTTAGGCAAGCTAAAATCAAGGTATATAATACTTTTTTCATTTTTTATTTCCTCACAAATTCTAGGTTATAACTCATTACATGGGTAGTGGCGCCTTTACATGAAGTGTAAATTGGACGTGTAAATTTTAAATTATCTTTTGGACGAATGGGCCCGTTTAATTTCAAATCAAAAGGAGCCGCATCACTCGGTGTGAATTTAATCATACTTGGAAACTCGTTGTTATCAAAAGCCCAAGTGCCAGAAACAGTTCCAAAGAAGTTAATTTTCAAGCCAACTGTATCTACAGAATAGGTGCTTGCTCCAAAGGTAATATTTGGCAATGTTGAGCCATTCGCAAAAAAACTGGTAATATTTGCAGATTCTTTTACCAAAGAAACTTCATCGATTTGAACCGATTTTTTAAGCACCCAACTAGATTGAATACCTTCTACTTTAGAAGCAGGATTTCCAATTTCTTTTAGTTCCTTTTTGCATGCACTTAAGGTTGACCCTAGCGCCAATAGTATCATTAGTCTTTTTAATATGGTTTTCATTATTCGCATCCTCCTTCTGGATTAAATTCAAAAATACTTGTATTTTCATTTACAGGAAACTGTAATGCAAGTCCATTACAATTCCACTTAGAACCACGAATACTCACGATTCCGCTACCAGTTGGGTCTTCGTTAGCACCTATACGCTTCAAATCTTGGGTTCTATTTCCTTCCAATGGAAATTCTAAACGACGTTGCTTTCTAATCATGGTTAATACGTCGGTTGCCGAAGTATTACTTGGAAGGTTTTTATTAGCATTACCATAAGCTCTCTGAATGATTGCGTTTACATCAGAAATTGCTAAACCTAAATCACCAGAAGATTTAATTAATGCTTCAGCGCGCATCAATTTCAACTGAGAAGCATATAATAATGGATTGCTAAAGAAATCACCGTTAAACTTTGTAATTCCATAGGTTTCACTAGAAGTTCCTTGGTTAAAGATTACATAAAACTTACTACGCAAATCAGCAGTATCAGCAGTTGCCTCATAATACAAAGTTCTACTCAAACGGTTTGGTGAAGGATTGCTCGGATTTACTATTCTAAAATTATTTAGGTAGGTGGCGGTTCTATTATCAGCCACACCAGTGCTCACAAAGGCAAAGATTTTCTCCGGAGAGTTCAGCACATTTACAAACCTATTTAAGGTTGTATCTAAGGTGTATTTGGATAACAATTCATTGCAAAGGGTTAAGGCATTGGCAAAATCATTTTGTTGGAACCTAACATTTGCTAACAAAGCTTTTGCCGCATCTTTATTGGCATAATTTCCATTGTTATCTGGCAAATTAGTTTGAGCAGCTGCAAGGTCTTCTAGGATAAAGGTATAAACTTCCGCCACGCTTGCTCTTGCTTTAGGTTTAGTATCAACCGAATTTCTAATAACTACACCAGGATGGGCATTATTTGAAGTGTATCCATAGGGTTGTCCCCATAGTTTTACCAAATCAAAATGTGCCAAAGCTCTTAAAAATTTAGCCTCAGCGGTGGCTCTAACTTTAAACTCAGCATCTACAGGAATGATACCTTCCTCAATTTTAAACATCAAAAAGTTTAAACGGAAAATTACATTGTAAATATCATTGTATAAACCACCCACATCTGAGTTAAAATAGTTAGTTGTTCTCAAATAAATTGGAACAGTAAACCCACTTTGTGGTTTTTCTAAATTATCGCCCAATAACTCATTAAAAAACTGCACGCGACCATTATAATGATTGGCCATAGCATCATAAGAAGAATTGAGTAGGTTTTGTAAATCTTGTTGCGTTTTCACGGCTTCACTTTCTGGAACTTCGCCTTCGGGTGTAATTTCAAGCCATTTTCGGCAAGAACTAAAACTAATAACTAGGGCTAAAACTATATATAATTTTTTCATTTTTCTTTTCTCCTTAAAACTCTATGTTAATCTGAACGCTAAATGTTTTCTCTTGCGGAGGTGTTAAATAAGTAATGTTTTGAGAGCCTAAATTACGTGATGAATTTCTATCTCCCGCTGAACCACCTTCTGAATCACGACCAATCTCTGGGTCTAACCCATCATAATTGGTTAGCGTAAACAAGTTTGTGGCGATGGCAGAAACCCTTGCGCTTGCTAAATGCATCTTTTTGCATTGTGATTTGCTAAGGTTATATCCTATGGTTAAATTTCTTAGGCGCGCATAACTTCCATCTTTCAACCATAAGGTAGTATTACTCCACTCATCTGGTAAATTATAAGTACGGTAGTCTCTAGTTAATCTTGGGTATTTAGCGTTGTCCCCAGGATTTTGCCATCTATCATACACACGCTCATCCATATTCCAATCAGTAATTAGTGAAGATTGGCGCTTTTGAGAAGATTCATAAATGTTTGAACCTAAACTGTAAATGATAAGCACACTCATATCCCAATTCTTGTATCTAAAGGTATTAGTCATACCGCCAATTGCCAAAGGTAATATTTGTCCAACTGCTGTGCGATTTTTGTTATCATAAACAGAAGTTTGATTTCCATTGATATCTAAATATACTGGCAATCCAGTGTTTGGATCAACATGAGACCAACGAATTAAATAATTAGTACCAACCGGACTTCCTTTAACAATACGTGTATCATTTGTACCCCCGCTAACAGCATCTTCACTGTAAACACCTAAGCTGGTAATTTCATTGTAGTTTCTAGCCACGTTAAAATTGGTAGTCCATTGGAAGTTTTTAGCTACAATATTTCTAGATTTAAAGCTAAACTCAACCCCTTCATTTAAGATGCCACCCACATTATCCCAGTAGTTAGCAAAGCCGATAGAACCTGGAATGGTTAAGTACATTAATACATCAGTTGTTACTCTTCTATAAAAGTTTAATTCTGCGGTTAACCTATCTTTAAAAAATCCAGCTTCAACGGCTACATCATAATTATTAGAAGTTTCCCAGCGAATGTTTTGATTTTCTAATTTATAAGGGAACAATGTTGGCTGACCATTATAAGTAATATTGTTAGTTGCTGGAGAATAGGTAGCAAACCTTGCATTATCAGGAATACCTGCATTTCCAGATTTACCCCAACCTGCTCTTAACTTTAAGAAACTAAACGTTCTGTTCATCTTCATGAATTTTTCTTCAGAAACCACCCAAGAACCAGAAAGAGATGGGAAACTAGCCCAACGATAATTTGCCCCAAACCTTGAAGAAGCATCTGTTCTAAATACAGCTTGTACAAAATATCTTTGTTTGTAATTATAGGTTGCTCTTGTGAAATAACTTAAAAAGGCCCAATTGGTTCCAGGCTGGGTAAGTTTGCGTGCCTCATTTAACTCAGCCTCATTTTGAGAGAACAAGCCAGGTACGTTAGTAGAATCTGCGCTGGAGCGTTTTGTATTTGCCCTTTGAAATTCATTACCTACTAAAACCTGAAAATTGTGATTTTCTTTAATGGTTTTTAAATAAGTAGCAGTCACATAATAATTGAAATTTTTAACTTGGGTGGTACCACGAGATGCATCCCCCGCATTGTTATTGCCTGTAATCTCGGAAGAGCGCCATTGGTCGTCATTTACATTCATATAATCATAAGAAGCCTGAGCTTGCAATACGATATCTTTTCTAGGCGTAACGCTTATATTTAACCCATTGATAGACCTACCTTCAATGGTTTTCCATTTTAGATTATTCATATCCCTTACTGGATTTGAACCTGAACGATACCAAGTTCCATCCGCATTTCTGGTAGGATAAATAGGAAGGGCTGTACTCATTGCGGCTCCTAAACCGCCAGACCAGGCTGCATTAACACGGTTATTGATACCCGCACTTAAAGAGGAGTTAACACCAATTTTCATCCATTTTGTAGGAGAAAAATCTAGGTTGACCCTACCTGAATAACGCTCATAAGAATTTCCCTTTAAATAAGAACCATTGTTATCATATGAAAAATTGAGGAGGGTATTTAACTTTTCTCCTCCATGATTAGCCGACAAGTTAATGCCATATTTTGCGCCGGTTTGAATGGTCTCATCCACCCAATTGGTATTATTATTTAAAGCTTGCTCATATGTGATGCCACCTGGTAAGGGTGCCATTCCAGAATTCCCATCATTCTCCCAAGCTTCTTGGTTAAGTTGTAACCATTGTCTATTGTTTAACATTTTTGGCTTGGCAGTTGGTAAAGATACACCCGCCTTAGTAAGCGCTGTAAACTTCCAACCTTTTCCTTTGCCTCGCTTTGTGGTAATTAAAATAACACCATTGGCACCGCGAGAACCATAAATGGCATTAGCAGCAGCGTCTTTCAACACTTCCACACTTTCAATATCATCAGGATTAATTGAGGCTAAAGGATTATTATTCATTCCACCGGAATTACCTGTAATAAATAAGTCTTGTGTGATTGGAATACCATCTACAACATAAAGCGGGTCGCCACCTGCACTAATAGAAGAGATTCCTCTAATTCTTACAATTGAAGCAGAACCCGCCAAGCCGCTACCAACGGTAACTTGTACACCAGGCGCTTTTCCTTGTAAGGCTGCTTCAAAACTTGGCACAGGTAAATCATTCAATTCTTTACCTCCAATTTTGGAGATAGCGCCAGTAATCTCACGTTTGCGCTGAACTCCATAACCTACTACCACTAATTCGTCCATTTGCCTGCGGTCCTCTTTCAAAGAAATATTAAGTACTACCTCGGTTGTGCCTAAAGTAATTTCTTTTACAACTGAGGCCAGACCAATTGAAGAAAACCTTAATCGGTAATTGCCAGGTTTTAATTTTCTCAATTCAAATGCACCAAGCGCATCTGTTACAGTTCCAAAACCCGTTCCTTCTACCTGCACGGTAGCGCCAATAACCGGCTCATTTTTTTCATCTTTTACTAAGCCCTTGACGCTTTGCGCATAGCCTAGATTGCCGATGATTGCCAATAATAGTAATAAGAGTATTCGTTTATTCATGGAGCCAAAATAACATTTATGGTAAAAATAAAAAATTAGAATTGTCAAAAAATGCATCAATTCCTATCAAAATCAAAATCTTTTGACGCAATACGAGTGAATTAAACTATACATGACTTTTATCAGTATGTGGAAAATTTTACATTTTAATATGACAAATGGCTAAAGTTAATCCCAATATTTATTATTTTGCGACATCAAATTTTTTAAAACATTTATGAAAAAATTATTACTAATGACTGCTGCTCTTGTTGCTACTACAGGGGTTTTTGCAAGAAAAGTCAAAATTCAAGTAGACATGGTAGGTCAAACCGTAGATGCATCTGGTGTGCACGTAGCTGGTAACTTTGCTACTGGTAGTGCTACTTTACCTAGCTGGAATCCTTCTGGAATTCCATTGGCTACGCAAGCTGGTACAATTTATTCAACCATTGTTGAATTAGATGGCAATAAGGTTTATGAATTCAAATTTGTTAATGGTAATGCTTGGGGTAAAGACGAAGGTGTTCCTGCCCTTTCACAAGTTGGTGGTGGTAATACAAACCGTTGGGCTTGGGTTGGTAATGGAACTGACACTTTAGTTTTACCTGCAATTAAGTACGCTTCAACAGCACCTGCTGGTCAATATGCTGTTAGAATGAAAGTTGACATGGCACTTACTGCCTCAGTTGATGCAAATGGCGTGCATGTTGCTGGTAATTTCCAAGGATGGACGCCAGGAGCTACAAGGTTAATCAACTACACTGGAGATGGAAAATTTGAAAGTACAGTTTACCAAGTTATTGCCTACACTGGAATGGATACTTTAAACTACAAATTTTTAAATGGTAATGCTTGGGGTAAAGATGAATCTGTACCTAGCGAGTGCGCTGTAGATAATAACCGTCGTGTTATTTTAGGAAAGGCCGATAAAAATGTAGATGCAGTTTGCTATGCAAAATGTGGCGTTTGTAAAATTCTTCCTAAATACAACATTACCTTCAATGTAGATGTAGAAAGCATTTGCGGCGTTGATTCGGTTGACGTAGCAGGTGGTTTATTAGATGGTAGCTGGGGCGATGGTAACAAAATGACTCGCGTTGGAACAACAAACAAATGGACTGGTTCTCAAATGAACTTAGACTCTGGTGCTACCGTTCAATTCAAATACCGTTATTACAAAAATGGCGTTAGAAACTGGGAGCAAATTGCTTCTCCTTCTGGAAACCGTGAAGTTAAGTTAAACTCAAATTCAACTCTTGATGCAAATTGCTTCAATACTTTCACCAATTGCAGCCCACGTCCAGCTAACCAAACTGTAACTTTTAAAGTTGACCTTTCAAACGTTACGCCTAATGGCAACCAATATGTAGTTTTGGATTACCTTGGAGATGCTAAATCTAGCGCTATCCGCATGAGCCCAATGGCTGGTTTCCCACAAGTTTACATGACAACTGTAAATGATGTTTGTAACGGAACTGTTTACTGGTACTTTATGAATGGTGATAGCAGCATTGATGCTAACAAAGAAGGATTTACAGATACTACAGACCGCGCATGTACTAAACCAAATGGTGTTGGTGGCTTTAACCGTGAATTTGTAAGAACTACTGGTGCAGCTCAAACTTTATACTACTACTTCAGCTCATGCAAAACTAGCTCAACAAGTGTTGAAGAATCTGCTTCTATTGCAAATGCAATCAAATTATATCCAAACCCTGCTAATGTTTATAGCATCATTGAATTTAATGACAATGCTGCTTCACACAACGTAGCAATAATGGATGTGGCTGGTCGCGTTATCCGCACTATCGAAAACCATAAGTATAACACTTTACGTCTAGATAGAGAAGATTTAAATTCAGGTGTTTATTTTATTAATGTAACAAACAACTTGGGTCAAACCGGTTCAGTTAAATTAATCATAGAATAATAATCTAATATTATTTTTAAGGAGGCTGTCTCAAAAAGACAGCCTCTTTTTTTTGCCTAAATTTTAATTTATATTTCACAAAATTATTAAGCATGAAAAAATATAGTCTACTTACTTTACTATTCTCCCTGCTATCGCTTTTAGCACTTGCCGACCCTTTAAATTTGAAGTCGCCAGACGGATTACTTACCCTTACTTTCGACCTTAATAATGGTAAACCTATATATTCTCTTAACTACAAAGGAAAGCCAGTTTTAGAACCCTCAGCACTTGGATTTAAAATAAAAGACCTAAATGATTTTGGCAACAAATTTCAAGTAGAAAAAAATGTTACCAATGCTGTAAACGAAACGTGGAACCCAGCATGGGGCGAAGTAAAAACCATTCGTAACCAATACAACGAACTTAGCATTACCTTAAAAGATAATGCACCTAAAGCCCACATTATTATTATCACTTTTAGGCTGTTTAATGATGGACTTGGCTTTAAGTATGATTTCCCAGAACAAGAGAATCTTAATCACTTTATTGTAGAGGATGAACTCACTTCTTTTAACTTAACAGACGACCATAAAATCTGGTGGATTCCAGGTGATTTTGATACCAATGAATATGCCTATTATACCTCTAAAATCTCTGAAATTGCAAGCATGGCCAAGAAAAGAGATGGGGCAATTTTTACAGCTACACCTATCGAAGGCGCATTTGTTCAAACGCCTTTAATGGCTAAATCAAAAGAAGGAGTTTATATCAACATACACGAGGCGGCCTTGATTAACTATCCTTGTATGGATATTAAGTTTGATGTAAATACATTTGAAGGTACCACCAAATTGGCGCCAGATGCCGTTGGCAATAAGGCCTATATTCGTGCACCTTTCCAAACACCTTGGAGAACGATTGTAATTAGCGATGATGCCAGAAAAATTTTAGAGTCAAAAATAATTTTGAACCTAAATGAACCTTCTAAAATTCAAGATCAGTCTTGGATCAAACCTATGAAATATGTTGGTATTTGGCTTGAAATGCACTTGGGAATTTCTACTTGGGATTATGCCGGTAGCCAATCCGCTTCAGATGCTGGCAGTGATGGAAAAACCGTTAAAAAAACCAAACACGGTGCAACCACAGAAAATACCAAAAAATATATTGATTTTGCCGCAAGCAATGGCTTCGGTGGTGTTTTGGTTGAAGGTTGGAACACAGGCTGGGAGGATTGGTTTGGCAAATGGAAAGAAGATGTATTTGATTTTGTTACTCCTTATCCAGATTTTGATGTTAAAGGTTTGAACCAATACGCCAGAAGCAAAGGCATTACTATCATTACCCACCATGAAACGAGCGGCAGTGCAACCAATTATGAACGTTGGATGGATACGGCTTACCGTCAAATGAATGCCTATGGATCTTCTGCATTAAAATCTGGTTATGTGGGTAGAATCATTCCGCGCGGCGAATACCACGACGGGCAATGGATGGTGAACCATTATAATAGAGCCATCTCTAAAGCAGCAAACCATCAAATCATGGTGGTGGCTCATGAGCCTGTTAGGCCTACTGGACTTCATAGAACTTACCCTAACTTTATGGCAGCAGAAGCGGCTAGAGGACAAGAATTCAATTTTTGGAGCGAAGGAAATCCACCAGAACATGAAACTATTTTACCCTTTACGCGTATCATGGGCGGACCAATGGATTACACCCCTGGTATGTTTAAAATTAAAAAGAGTTATTACCTTCCAGGTGCAAAAGAACAGGTACATACTACTTTAGCTAAACAATTGGCATTATATGTTACCTTATACAGCCCTGTGCAAATGGTAACAGATTTACCAGAAAACTATATGGCTAAACTTGATGCTTTTCAGTTTATAAAAGATGTGGCAGTAGATTGGGATGATACTAAAATATTACTGGCTGAACCAGGAGATTATATTGTTACTGCTAGAAAAGCAAAAAACACTAACAACTGGTTTATTGGCGGCATCTCTGATGAAAATGAACGCGAAGTCACTATTGATTTTAGCTTCTTGGATAAAGGCAAGAAATATGAACTTATCGTATATAAAGATGCCAATGATGCCAGCTGGGACAACAACCCAGAAGCTTACCAAATTGAAAAGTTAGTGGTGAATCAAAAAACCAAACTTAAGGTAAAGATTGCACGTGGTGGCGGCTTTGCCATGAGTGTAAAAATGCAATAAATTACAAATAATCAATGTTTGAGTTCGAATCCAGCATTGTTGAATTTCAAGGTACCTTCCGCAATTACGCCCTTTTTATCCCCGCAGATATTTTAAGTAAACTGCCACAAAAAGGAAGGGTAAGAATGGAAGGTACCATGAATAACTATCCATTTAATTTAGCCATTCAGAGTGGCAAAGAAGCAGGAAAGTTCTTTAGCATTAGCGCGCCATTTATGAAAAGCGCTAAACTTAAACCAAGACAGGTAGTAATTGTAAATTGTAAAATAGCCGATCCCGAAAAACTGGAGGTTCCTGAAGAATTTTCCGCTGCCTTAGAGCTGGATGAAATAGCCGCCAAAACTTACCATTCTTTTACCACTGGCATGAAAAGAAGCATTTTGCATTATATCACTTCTGCTAAATCCTCCGATACCAGAATCAAACGCGCCTTAGAATTAATGGAAAAGTTTAAATATGACCCCAATTATCTAAAGTATAGAAAGTAATTATACTGTCTATTTCCCTACCCAACCCTAACCCATAAAATGGCATTTGGGGATAATTAGGTATCGGTCTGAACCAAAAGCAAAGTTAGTTTCGTTAGGTTTAAACAAAACTATGCGAAGCTTAATGAAAAAGCCATTTCAAACAAAAGCAGCTGTTATTTTTAGAACAGAAGGCTACTGGTTAAGTGCCAAGTTTCTTGTGCTCTTGTTACTTATTTTTTTATATGTGGGAAAAATAAAGGCCCAACAAACTCAAATTTATACGGACGAAATCAAGTTCTACAATCGGGGGATTGAGCTCTTTGAGAAGGAGAAATACGCAACCGCACAAAAACACTTTTCATGGTATCAACAAATTGCAAAAGACGATTTCAATAAAATCAATGCTGCCTATTATGCTGCAGTTTGTGCCATGGAACTCTTTAATCCCGATGCTGAAAATGCACTGCAAAGCATCACTCAAAAATATCCACAGCATCCAAAAGCCAAACTAGCCGTTTTTCAAATTGGAAAATTACACTACCGCAATAAAAACAATAAACTCGCTGTCAACTTTTTGGGTCAAACCGAAACCAACTATTTAAGTGCTACAGACCTCAAAGAATACCATTTTATTTATGGGTACAGCCTCTTTAAAACCGACCAATTTGATGCGGCAAAAAAAGCATTTGCACCTATAAAAGATGAGAAAAGCAAATACTATGATGCCACCAATTATTATTATGGATATGTATGCTATCGCTCTGGTGCTTTTGATGAAGCCCTGGAACACTTTGCTAGAATTAAATACCACAAAACCTTTGGCCCATTAGCAGCTGTATATGTATCACAAGTTTATTTTAGCAGGGCCCAATACCAAGAAGTAATTAACTATTGCGATACCATCAGAAATAAAGACGTAGCTAATGATGTAGCGGGTATGTTGGGGCAATCCTACTATATGTTGGGTAAATATGCAAACGCCATCCCGCATTTAGAACAATTTATGCAAGAAGCGCCTGTAGTGCCAAGTAATAACGACCATTACATGTTGGGCTATGCCTACACCCAAGACAAACAATTTGAAAAAGCAATTTCATCCTTTTTAAAAATTGAGGATAAGAAAGACTCGCTTAGTCCTTTTGTTTTATACCACCTTGGTATTTGCTTTTTACAAACCGCAAAAAAACCCCAAGCCTTAAGTGCTTTTGATAAATGTTACCAAGCAGATAGCAGCGGAATACTTGCGGGAACGAGTTTGTTTACGGCCGCAAAGTTGGCTGATGAACTAAATCTTCAAGGAAATGCCATGAATAAGTATGTTAAATACATCGACTTATTTGAAGAAGGCGAATTTGCAGAAGAAGCCAGAAGTAATTTAGGAAACCTTTTACTAAATGCTAGAAATTACAGGGAAGCTATCAAAATTTTAGAAGGCATCAAACGCCCCGGCTTACAAGAGAAAACAATGATACAGCGGGTAAATTATTATAGGGCTGAAGAATTATACCTCAACAGCAATTTTAAAGAAGCGGCTGATTTATTTGCAAAAGCAGCAGAACCCAATTTCGACCCAAAAATAAAAGGCTTGGCAAATTTTTGGCTGGCTGAAATGGCCTATAAAGATTTACAATACCAAAATAGCATTGACAAGCTTAAAGTGTTTCAAGGAAACAAAGAAATAGTAAGCACACGCTTCTACCCTATTTCATTTTATAATCTTGGTTATGCACATTTAAAATTAAATCAATACGAAAAAGCAATTGCTGCTTTTGCTTCATATGCAGAATTAGATAAAACGGCAGTTAACCCAGAAATGTATACAGACGCGGTTGTGCGCACTGCCGACTGCTACTTTGCGGATAGAAAATATCCTAAAGCAATTCAATATTACCAACTGTTGCTCGATAAACAACTAGCTGGTGGTGATTATGCCATGTTTCAACAAGCCCTTATTTATGGCGTAATTGATAATAATACAGAAAAGATTAATAAACTTAAAACGCTGGAAAAAACGTATCCAAAATCACCTTATATAGACGATGCAGTTTATGAGTTAGCTGATATCTATCTTAAATCTGAAGACTATGCAAAGGCGGTTCAATCTTTTGATAATATTCTTAAAAATTACCCTCGCTCTGCTTACCTTAGAAAGTCGATGCTAAACAAAGGTTTGGCCTTGTTTAATCTTAAAAAAGACGAAGAAGCCTTACAGATTATTAAAGAACTCATCACCAATTATCCTAATACAGAAGAAGCACGTTCTGCCTTACCGCTTGTTCAAAACATTTTAGTAAATCAAGGCAATGGCGAAGCGTATTTAGACTTTATTAAAGTACTTCCTAATATCGTAATTTCTGCTTCTACACAAGATTCTTTAAGTTACGAATCTGCCTTTAACCTTTATCAGAAATCCAATTTTGAAAAGGCAAGCAAAGGCTTTGGTTCTTATATTAATAAATTTCCAGGTGGTTATTTTATTACCAAAGCCAACTATTATAAAGCAGAAAGTGATTACCAACTTAAAAAGTACGACGACGCACTTATTTGTTATGAATACATTGCCAACTCTTTAAGAAGCGAGTTCTCTGAACGCAGCACCAGACAAGCCGCAGTACTCAACTTTGTTCGAAAAAACTATGATAAAGCCTTTGAATATTATGGTGCCTTAGAAAGAATCTCAAGCAATAAAGACAACTTACAACTTGCCTTACTTGGACAAATGAGAGCTTGCTCCATCCAAGGAAAAATAGATTCGGCTGCCACTGCATCATACAAATACTTAGGTTCAAGCATCGCTCAAAAAGAAGGCTCCATTGAAGCGCAAACCAATTTGGGCAGGTATTTTATGAAGCATGAAAAAACAGACTCTGCCCTTATTGCTTTTAATGCGGTACTTAAAGAAACCAAAAACATTTATGGAGCAGAAGCTAAATACAATGTTGCTTTGATCCAATACTTTAAAAAAGAGTATAAGAATTGCCAAAAAACAATCTTTGAACTCAATGATAAATTTGGCGCATTTGAACAATGGGTGGTAAAAGGATTTGTTTTACTTGCTGATACTTATGTAGCGCAACAAGACTATTTTCAAGCCAAGGCAACTTTACAAAGCATCTTAGAAAACTACGATGGTGCAGAGATTGTCAATGCCTGTAAAATAAAAATTGCAGAGATTGAGATTCTAGAAAAGTCTCAAAAATCCGAATCGAAAAAACAAATTGAACAACGTATTAAATCCACAGAAAAATAAGTTATGCTGAATCAAACCTTTCATAAAGTAAGCTTTGTGGCCATACTTAGCTTCCTAAGCACCCTTGCTTTTGCACAGCAAAATGACAGCCTATTGAGAGATAATGTGATTGATGTGGTGAAAACCTTCCAACCTATCTTATCAGAAGCAATCAGAATTCCAGTTCAACCCAACCCAGAAAAACCAGAAATTAAAAAGCCAGATTTTAACTATACCATCCAAGACCAAAACTTAAAGGTTAATACCACAATTTACACCATTAAGCCCCTTTCAGTTGGTACCATGTTATTACCCAAGCTTAAAAATAATTATGTGAAATTTGGGGCAGGTAATTATAATATGCCTTTGGCTGAAGTGTATATTGGATCAGTAAGAAACAAACAATACCAAGCAGGCTTTTTTGCTAAACATCATTCTGCAAATGGCAATGATGCCTTTAGTAATTTCTCAAACAATACAGCATATGCTTTCGGCAAAAAATTTATTAAAAAAGGGGTAATTGGAGCCGATGTATATTATCATAGAAATGCCGTTTTTCTTTACGGCGAACCCAATGATAAACGTCAGCTAAACTATGAACCTAAATTAGTTTATAATATCTATGACCTCAAAACGTATTATCAAAATTTTGGTTCAGACAGTAATAACTTAAGCTATAGCGCAGCACTAAATTATTATCACTTTAATAACCCAGGCACCATTTCCGAAAATGATGTCCAACTAAAAGCACGCGTTAGCAAAACGGGTGGTGAATTGCCTTTTGAAGTGGATGCTTCTTTACGCATAAACAATAATGCTATTAATCAACCTTTGGCTGCAGAAGCCTTAACTTTTAAAAGGGTATTTTTCGACCTAAACCCGCAAATCTTTATGAGCGGTGAATCCTTTTACTTGAAGGGCGGAATGAATGCGAGCATATTCTCCGACTCTACTGGGGCAAAAGCTTATATTTTCCCAAAGGCAGAAGGCGGCTTTCACCTAATTCCTAAAAAAATTACCGTCTTAGCTGGATTCAGAGGAAATCTTCAACCCAATACCTACAGAAGTATTGTGGCAGAAAACCCGTTTGCTACCCAAATTAGTTTGTTTAACACCATTAATCGATTTGAAATTTATGGGGGCTTTAAAGGCGAAATTGGACCCCAAACGGCTTTTCATTTATTGAGCTCAAGTGCCAAAATTGAAAATATGTTGTTTTATGCACACGACTCTTTAAATGCAAATCAAATCACAGCTTTTGAAGCCACAAAATCTCGCTTAATTACCTTAAAAGCTGGCATCACCCATCAATGGGGTGAAAAATGGAGAACAGGTTTGCAAATTGGGGTATATAATTATGAGCTCGATTCATTTAAACATGCGTATACCCGCCCAAATTTTGAGTTAAAGTTTAATACAAATTATAATATTGGCGATAAATTTCTATTGAAATTAGACATCTTCCATTGGGGCGAAAGATATGGTAGTAGCATAGCTAACCTAGCACAAACCGATGTTAAAATGCCAGCCTTTACTGATGTAAATTTCGGCATCGACTATCGTTATAACAAAAACTTTTCTGCATTTTTACAACTCAATAACTTAACCAATAACCGCTACCAAAGATTCTTTGCATACCCAGTTTATGGCTTCAATCTTTTAGGTGGTTTCACTTTTACATTTTAATAAACAATTACGAAGAACATGGGTTCATTTATAGTTAAAGGCGGCAAACAACTCAAAGGCGAAATAGTACCGCAAGGTGCAAAAAACGAAGCCTTACAAATTTTATCGGCAGTATTACTTACCAAAGAATGGGTAGAAATTTCTAATATCCCAAATATTAGAGATGTCATGAAGCTCATTGAACTGTTAGGTGATTTAGGGGTTGAAGTAAAAAAGATTAACGAAGATACATACTCCTTTAAAGCAGATAATGTAAACTTAGATTACCTTCTAAGCGATTCATTTAAACAAAAAGGGGCCAGCCTTCGCGGCTCAATTATGATTATTGGCCCCTTGCTAGCTCGATTTGGCCTAGCCTATATTCCAGAACCTGGTGGTGATAAAATTGGTAGACGACCTGTAGATACCCACTTACGTGGTTTTCAGAACCTAGGTGCAACCTTTGAGCACTTGCATCACGAAAGGTTCTATAAAATAAACGGAAAGGACCTGAAAGGTACGTACATGCAATTGGATGAAGCCTCGGTAACCGGAACGGCAAACATCTTAATGGCAGCTACACTCACCAAAGGAACTACTTCTATTTACAATGCAGCCTGCGAGCCATATATCCAACAATTGTGCAAGATGCTCATCAGTATGGGCGCTAAAATTTCAGGAGTTGGGTCGAACCTACTCATTGTTGAAGGTGTAACTGAACTTGGCGGTTGCCAGCATCGCATGTTGCCAGATATGATTGAAATAGGTAGCTTTATTGGCCTTGCAGCCGCTACCAATTCTGATATTACCATCAAAAACTGCGCGATTGAACATTTAGGCATCATCCCTAAAATTTTCCAAAGAATGGGCATTAAATTAGAAATAAATGGAGATGACATTCGCATTCCGCAGCAAGACTCCTATGAAATTGATACCCTCATCGACGGTTCAACACTTACTATTAAAGACGGGATTTGGCCTGCTTTTACGCCTGATTTAATTTCAATTGCCTTAGTTACCGCCACACAAGCCAAAGGAAGTGTGCTTATTCACCAATGGATGTTTGAAAGCAGATTATTCTTTGTAGACAACCTAATAGACATGGGTGCAAGAATTATTCTTTGTGATCCACACAGAGCAGTAGTGATTGGTTCAAACCGAGAAACCAAACTGCGCGCCATTACCATGTCGAGTCCCGATATTAGAGCCGGTGTTGCCATGCTTATTGCAGCCCTTGCAGCAAATGGCACCAGTACCATTCATAACATCGAACAAATAGATAGAGGCTACCAAAATATTGACAGCCGCCTAAGTGCATTGGGTGCAGAGATAACCAGGGTTCCTTAATGAAGAAATTACTCTTAATTTTCTTTGTAATTTTTGCCCATTGCTTATGGGCTCAAAAGCCTTTTGAAGTGGGTGATACCCTCCCCGATTTCAGTTTTCAAGGTCAATTTACTAGAAGTTATACCTTATCGCAATTTAAAGGCTCTTATATTTTAGTGCACGCCTGGGCTAGCTGGAATGAAGAAAGCAGAAAAATGCAACGCAGCTTTATCGACCCTTTCATTAAATACAAAGACAAACGATTTAGCAATGGCAGAAGGTTTAATATCATCAGTATAAGCATTGACCAGAACCTCAGACTTTGGGAACTCGCCCTTAAAAAAGATAACCTGCCTTGGAAAAATAATGTATGTGAAACCCAAATTTGGAGCTCCCCACTGCTTAAACAATTGCGCATTGCTTCTATTCCATGCAATTATTTGGTTGACCCAAATGGCCTTATTGTGAAAGTGAATTTGGAAGCAGAAGAGTTGGACCAATACTTAAGAATTCACTAGTGTCAGTATGTCACAACCCGCAGGAATGGCAATAATTTTGAACCATGACTTGCAAAAATTGACGCATGGAAAATAATAAAGAACATCAATCAGAAGAAATGGAATTTAAAGCCGATAATACCCACATCGAAGAGGAGTTGAAAGCAGTTGCAGATGAACTAGAAAACCATGAGCCATTAACAACTCAAGGCGAAACTGTCAGTGAAACAGAACAACTGAAAGCCGAATTGGCAGCCACACAAGAAAAATATTTGCGCTTATATTCTGAATTTGAAAACTTCAGACGTCGCACCACCAAAGAAAGAGCTGATTTGTTTAAATCAGCCAACCAAGAAGTCATGATTTCACTAATTCCAGTTTTGGATGATTTTGAAAGAGCCCTGGCTGCCATGTCAGCAGAATCTGATAAAAAAGGAATTGAATTGATTTATAATAAACTAAAAAGCAACCTCACACAAAAAGGACTTAAGGAAATGGAAGCTAAGGGATTGGCGTTTGATCCAGATTTTCATGAAGCCATCACCAAAATCCCAGGAATGGGGGAAGAAATGAAGGATAAAGTGGTAGATGTACTTGAGAAGGGTTACTTCTTAGGAGATAAGGTAATTAGATTTGCAAAAGTTGTGATTGGAGAATAAAGCATGGCCAAAAGAGATTATTACGAAATTTTAGGGGTAAGTAAAAATGCCTCAGCTGATGAAATAAAGAAGGCTTATCGCCAAATGGCCATTAAGTTTCACCCAGATAAAAACCCTGGAAACAAAGAGGCTGAAGATAAATTTAAAGAAGCTGCTGAGGCCTATGAAGTGCTAAGCAATAACGAAAAGAAAGCACGCTACGATAGGTTTGGACATCAAGGTATGGGTGGTGCTTCTGGTGGCGGACAAGGCGGCATGAACATGGATGATATCTTTAGCCAATTTGGAGATGTTTTTGGTGACGGAAATCCATTTGAATCATTTTTTGGCGGAAGCGGTAGACGCGGTGGTGGCGGCGGACGCAGACAACGTGTAGGAACAAACCTTAGGGTAAAAGTAAAACTCACCCTTGAGGAGATTGCCAAAGGCGTTGAGAAAAAATTAAAAGTAAATAAACAAGTTGCTTGCTCAACCTGTAATGGGAACGGCGCAAAAGATAAATCTTCTTTTAAAAATTGCGGAACATGCGGCGGCGCAGGTCAAGTAAGAAAAGTTACCAATACCTTTCTTGGTCAAATGGCAACAACCGCAACTTGCCCAACTTGTAATGGAGAAGGAAATGTAATTACTAATAATTGCGGCAGCTGCAGAGGAACAGGCAGAATGGACGGCGAAGAAGTAATTACCGTTAATATTCCAGCCGGGGTTGCAGATGGCATGCAACTTTCAATGAGTGGCAAAGGGAATGCGCCAGAACGTGGTGGAATTCCTGGCGACTTAATCATCCTCATTGAAGAGATTGAAGACCCAATCCTAAAAAGAGATGGCAATAATATCATTTACGATTTATACCTAAACTTTGCCGATGCAACGCTTGGAACTCAAGTTGAAATCCCTACCGTTAGCGGTAAAGTGAAACTTAAAATTGATGCAGGCACTCAGCCAGGTAAAATACTAAGGCTAAGAGGCAAAGGCTTGCCAGAACTAAATTCTGGTTATACTGGCGACCAACTAGTGCAAGTAAATGTTTGGACACCAAAGAAACTAACGAACGAAGAAAAAGCAATTCTTGAAAAGCTTAGAACCGCAGAGAACTTTATGCCTAAGCCAGAAAAAGGCGACCAAGGTTTCTTTGATAGAATGAAAGAATTCTTTACTTAAGTCGAGGACATTTTAATTTATTTGGGGGTGGCTGTATACGCAAATACAAGCCAAGAGAAGTAAATAAATATCCATCTGCAAATCCCCCCCGATTTGCAGATAAATCACCCTTCATTTTAGTAGTACTTGCAAGATTATAACTAGTTTCCCAATACATACTAAACTGCTTTGTTAATCTAAAACCTAAGGCATACCCAAAGCTGCCAACAAAGGCATTTTGCCTATTTTTCTGAAATACATCCCAACTTGTTCTGGGATAGCCCACCGTAGAAATTACACGCCTATTTAAGGTGTCGCCAGGCAAGGCATAAAAGTATTTCGATTTAAAATTATTTAGTCCTAAACCAGCCACAAAGTTAAATGTGAAACGCGCTTTGTTTAGGGCAATATTTTGGTTCAAACTCCATTGAAAACTTAATTGCAATTCATCAAATATTAACCCACTGCCTAGGCCCGGATAAGATAATAAGGTTTCAGTTTCGCCATGCCTAAGCACAGCCCCAATTTCTAACTGCTTTTTTGCGATTACTTTTTGAACCGATAAAATGGCGCTTGGCCTTAATTCGTTTACATTATCTAAATCCCTCGTGATGCGATAATCCATGCCTTTGGTGGTTAAAAAAGTATAACCAATACCAGCCCCAAATCTAATGGATGAAATTCGTTTGCCTTTGGCTTGGGCATTTAAATTACCGACTATCGCAAAAAATGTAAGACTTGTCAAAAAAAATAATATAAAGACAATCCTTCCCATTTCCTTTGTTTAATATTACAAGGTTCTTTTATTTTACCATGAAAACAAACATAAATCTATCTTAATTGCAGCTATGATTATCCAAATCAACAATCTCTCCAAAAAATATCAAAATCATACCGCCTTGTCTAATATAAATTTAGACATCCCTTCAGGTATTATTTTTGGATTATTAGGCCCCAATGGCGCAGGTAAAACAAGTCTCATAAGAATTCTTACCCAAATCACAGAGGCAGATTCAGGTACCATTCATTTGGATGGAACACTCCTCAATAGGTCGCATGTTCAAGCAATGGGTTATTTACCCGAAGAAAGAGGCCTCTATAAAAAAATGCAAGTTGCAGACCAGTTGTTATACCTCGCAGAACTCAAAGGACTTTCAAATAAAGAAGCCAGACAACGACTCAAATATTGGGTGGATAAATTTGAAATCAAAACGTGGCTTGGAAAAAAAGTAGAGGAACTCTCTAAAGGAATGCAACAAAAAATTCAGTTTATAGGTACTGTATTGCATGAACCCAAACTAATTATTTTAGATGAACCATTCTCTGGTTTTGACCCCATCAACGCACAAATATTAACAGAAGAAATCCTTGCCCTTAAAGAAAAAGGAGCTACCATCATATTCTCTACGCACAGAATGGATTCGGTAGAATTACTATGTGATAAAATTGCACTTATAAACCTATCCGAAAAGGTATTAGATGGCGCTGTGCCGCAACTTAAAGAACAGTATAAAAAGAATCAATTTGAAGTGCAATTTGAAGGTGAACTTATTCTAAATCACCAACTTTTTAACCTTGAAAAATCTGATGAAAAACATGGTGTTAAAAAAATTAGCATTAGCACCCTACAAAAAATTTCTAACAAAGAAATAATTAGCACCCTCCTACAATCAGATATAAACCTACTTAGCTTTAAGGAAGAACTACCCAGCATGGAGGAAATTTTCATAGAAGCCGTTAACCAAAAAAACAACTTACAAGATGCTAAATAAAATATTCTTAATTGCAAAAAGGGAATTCTTAACCCGCATAAAAAAGAAGTCGTTTTTAGTAATGACACTTGTTTCTCCTTTACTTATTCTATTGTTTTATGGTTTAATATTTTACTTTACTGTAAATAAATCTATTGGTGAAGAAGTTAAAAACATTGCCATCATAGATGAATCAGAGGTATTACAACAAAACCTCGAAAGCACTAAAACAACGCTTTTCACCTTTGTTTCTGTAGCGCCAGATAAAATAAACGATCTTTTAAGCGAGGCAAGCAATTACTACGCGGTGCTCAATATCCAAAAAAATAGCAAAGGAGAAATTAGCTACCAACTATTGGCCAAAGATCAACCAAGCATTGGAATGGTATCGTCTATTGAAGATAAAATTGCAGCCAAACTAAAAGACTTTCAGTTGCAACAAAAGGGCATCGACAAAGAATTATTAAATCAAATTAACAGCACACAGGTAAATATCGAAACTAAAAAACTTACGGATAAAGGATTTGAAGAAGGCAATGCAGGCCTAACCACAATCATTGGCTTTGCAGGCGCAATACTTATCTACTTTTTTATCTTTTTATATGGCGTGCAAGTGATGCGAGGTGTGATAGAAGAAAAAACAAATCGCATCGTGGAAGTAATCGTTTCTTCTGTTAAACCCTTCGAATTAATGATGGGTAAGATTTCTGGAATTGCCTTGGTTGGCTTAACGCAATTTCTAATTTGGGTTGGTTTGGTGGCAGCCCTTAGCGGACCAGTATCTGGACTTGTGATGCAAATGATGGATGTTAATCCTACAGAAATTGGCAGCATGGCACAAGATGCCGCAAGCAAAGACACTAGTAAAATGGGAAGTCTTTTTGCAGGCTTGGCCAATTTAAATGTACCCTTGATTGTAGGGCTATTTTTGTTTTATTTTATTGCAGGCTACTTGTTTTATGGGGCATTATTTGCCGCCATCGGCTCGGCTGTAGACAATGAAACCGACACCCAACAATTTATGCTTCCAGTAACAATGCCCTTGGTATTCTCCTTTGTTTTGGCCCAAACCATTGTAACGCAAGACCCCAACAGCACGCTCAGCATTTGGCTATCTATGATACCCTTTAGCTCGCCAATCATTATGATGGTGCGCTTGCCTTTTGGCATTCCAACCATTCAAATAATTGCCTCTATGGCCTTTATGATTGCAGGTTTTGTTTTCACCGTTTGGTTTGCAGGACGCATTTATAGAATCGGCATTCTCACCTATGGTAAAAAACCAAGCTACAAGGAACTTTTTAAATGGCTGTTCCAAAAGAATTAATGCAGCACAACCAAACAGCAATCCTTTTAAAAATACCTAGCTACCGCAATTTCCTGTGTACCCGCCTATTCTTAACTTTAGGCTTTCAAATGCAGGCTGTTATTGTGGGTTGGGAGTTATTTAAGCTTACCAAAGATCCCTTTTCTTTAGGCCTAATTGGACTAGCCGAAGCCATCCCTGCCATTGGAGTTGCCCTCTATGCAGGCCATATTGCAGATGTCTACAATCGTAAATCTATTATGCGCCTAGCCATTTTAGTATTATTGCTTGCAAGTGTCGGTTTGAACCTAGCCCTGCATCAAGCATTAGGGGATTCGGTAAGTTTTTGGGTGTATACTTTTATTTTCATAAGTGGTATTGCTCGCGGCTTTTATGCACCTGCCTCATTTTCCTTAATTTCTCAATTGGTGCCAAGAGAATTACTGGCAAGGGGCAGCACACTCAATAGCACCACATGGCAATTTGCAGCAGTGGTAGGCCCTGCCTTCGGTGGCTTTGCTTATGCCTATATTGGACTCCAAGGAAGTTTCTTTATCATCAGCTCCCTTATGTTTCTTTCCTTTTTGGCTATATCCCAAGTAAAAGTAGCAAAACCTTTATCAGCGGCTTCGGTTCAAACCGAACCTATCCTTGGGCGATTGAAAGAAGGAATTAATTTTGTTTTTGGAAACAAGGTTATCTTATCTGCTTTATCCCTTGATTTATTCTCTGTGCTTTTTGGCGGCGCTACCGCCCTATTACCCGTTTTTGCAGATGAGATACTTCAAACGGGGCCGCAGGGACTCGGCTTTTTAAAAGCTGCCCCCTCTTTTGGCGCCGTGCTCACCATGATTTACTTGTCGATGCGCAAACCTATTCATAAGGCTGGAATTGTGCTCTTAAAAGCTGTGGCTTGCTTTGGAATATGTATGTTGTTGTTTGGATTGTCTGAAAGCTTTTGGCTCTCCCTTTTTGTACTCTTTTTAAGCGGTGCATTTGACAGTGTAAGCGTGGTCATTCGCTCCAATATTCTGCAATTGCAAACACCTGATCACATGCGTGGAAGAGTATCATCCGTAAATACCATTTTTATAGGCTCTTCAAATGAAATAGGTGCTTTTGAGAGCGGACTAGCCGCCAAGTTATTGGGCACAGCACAATCCGTAGTATTTGGCGCATGTATTACCTTGGGTGTGGTTGGTTTAACCTGGTGGAAAGCCCCAAGTCTGAAGGCATTAACCTTTGATGATTTACAGCGTTAATCGGGCAGCAAACCCAAGGGTAAATCCATGTCGATACGCTTCTTCCGTTTATCGAAGTTGAGAATCCAATCTTCAACGATAGGAATTAACACCAATTGGTTGTTAATATTAATCTCTGCCAAAACTTGCTGCGGCATTTCTAATAATCGGATGATTTTCCCAAGGGGTTTTTCGCAGGCATCATAAATGGTAAAACCACTTAATTCTTCCTCAAAGGCAATTGATTTTCGCTTGGCCTTACCAGGTATAAGAACTGTCTTACCAAGTAATTTCTCGGCAAGATCAGCTGAATCCACATATCTCAGTTTTAAAATAGGGGCATCATCTGAACCCTTAATAGATTCAATAAAAAAAGGAACGGGCTTTCCTTTCACTGAAAGAAAAACCCATTCCTTTAATGTAAAGTGAAAATCGGGTATAAACCGCAATTCTCCTTTTGTTCCATGAACCTTCGCAAGGGTACCGGCTTCCCGGAAGTCTTCTATACGAATTGGTTTCAAGGATAAAATTTATTCTGCTGGTGCTTCAGCTGGCGCTTCTTCTGAGGCAGGTGCTTCAGCAGAGGCTTCTTCAGAAGCAGGTGCTTCTTCAACAACAACTTCAGCAGCAGCATCTGCAGCAGCTTTAGCCGCAATTTTGTCTACACGTGCTTGGTTAGCTTTTGCTTCAGCAGCTAATCTTGTTTGGGCTTCCTTAGAGAAAGCTCCTTTAATGCGTTCAACATGTGCTTGAACCTTGTTGTTTTTGTCTCCCATCCAAGCTTCAAATTTAGCATCTGCTTGTTCTTGGGTTAATGCACCTTTTGCTACACCTTTTTGTAAGTGATTCTTCATTAACGCACCTCTGTACGAAAGAATGGCACGACAAGTATCGGTTGGTTGTGCACCGTTTTGCAACCAATAAGCTGCACGGTCTACATCCAATTCGATTGTTGCCGGTTGGGTTTGTGGAAGATATGAACCTATCTTCTCAATGAACTTACCATCTCTCGGAGCACGCGAATCCGCCACCACTACATGGTAAAAAGGCGATTTAGAACGTCCATGACGTTGTAATCTAATTTTTACTGACATATTATTTTTCTTTAATTAATCCTCGGTTCTCCTTTTCCGAGGGCTGCAAAGATGTGGCATTTCAAATAAAATTCCAAACTTTCAGGGAAATTCGTTTGGAGTTAAGTGGCGGCTGCCTTATTGATGACTCGCCGTGCCTTATTGATGGCAAATTTTGCCTTATTGATGACTCGCCGAGTCTTATTGATGACAAATTTTGCCTTATTGATGATCCGCCGAGCCTTATTGATGACAAATTTTGTCTTATTGATGATCCGCCGAGCCTTATGGAAGGCAAATTTTGTCTTATTGATGACTCGCCATGCCTTATTGATGACAAATTTCATCTTATTGATGACCCGCCGTGCCTTATGGAAGGCAAATTTTGTCTTATTGATGACTCGCCATGCCTTATTGATAACAAATTTTGCCTTATTGATGACTCGCCATGCCTTATTGAAGGCAAATTTAGTCTTATTGATTACGAAAAATTAAGCCAGAAGCTAGCAGCCAGGTGCCCATCTACAAAAGCCCAAATTGCGTAAAGTGATGCGTAAAATGCTTGCTTTGAAAGAGGTACCACTCTTCTTTATTTAAGGGTCCAAATACTGGATGCGCAATCACTTGCCCCTGATACGTTTCGTAGAAATCTACAAATGAACTTACTTCTTCTTTCAATTTTAAAATAGCTGTCTGCAAGTTCTCAAACTGCAAGGGCAATTGGCCTTCTGGCAGAAAGGGCGCGGCAAAACCTTTTTTAAGTGGCGATGGTCCTAACAACATTATTTGTTTTACGCGCTCAACTTTATCTAAAGGGGTAACAATTTCTACCTTTAACTCTGCCTTTGCAATTTTTAAGGGCAGCAACAAATGTTCTACCATGTGTTGCGCCGTCATGATGCCCCAAAGTGCTGGGGTATCTGCCTTTAATTGGCCCAATAAGTGCCAAATTTTATCTGAGGGGAAATCAATAAATCCTTCCATACTTATGGGTTTAAAGCAACAATTCTATAGCCACCTTTTTTCAGTTTGAACCAAAGTTGCCCGTCGCTCCCAATCATTGCCCCTTTTTCATCTCTGTAAATCTCCATAGGGTCTTGGTCTAAAATTGCTTCCACAAAGTCTGGCATAAAGATGGAATCAAAGTTCTTGATAAATGCTTCCTTGGATTTGAAATTGCGTAAGGGGAAATCTATCTTACTGGCAATGCTTGCCTTATTTCGGTCAATTACCTCTAATTGAAAATTCTTAAAAAATATAATGAATTTCTTGGCATCAGAAAAACCAGCATCATCCCAACTAGTAGCCACACTGCTATCAAATAATACTTGAGATTTATGCTGATAAGGATTGGGTAAGGTATAGTCGATTACCTTGGCATCTAAACCAGGTATTTCTCCATCATAATTATTAATTACCCTGGCCTTCACTACTTCAACGGTATCATCACTTGGTGGAATGATAATGTGCGGCACATCTTCATTGCAGGAAAACAATCCTATCACTACTAACAGGGCAATTGGAACTAATTTTTTCATATACCAGTGTAATTATGCGGACTAATGCGTAACAATTCCTCCTTCACATCCTCCTTTAGGTTCAAACCAAAGATAAATGATTTTATGGATTCTTGTGTGATGGCCTCGTTAGTTCTTGTAAGTTCTTTTAGCGCTTCGTAAGGCTTTTCATAGCCTTCTCTTCTCAATATGGTTTGAATTGCCTCGGCAACTACTGCCCAATTTTGAGATAAATCTGCTTCCAGCTTTGCTTCATTTAACAACAATTTTCCCATTCCCTTTAGCAGAGATTGGTAAGCAATAAGCATGTGACCTAATGGTACACCTAGGTTTCTTAATACGGTACTATCTGTTAAGTCTCTTTGCAACCTTGAAATTGGCAACTTCTCTGATAGGTGAATAAGCAAGGCATTTGCAATGCCCAAGTTGCCTTCTGCATTTTCAAAATCGATAGGATTAACTTTATGGGGCATGGCACTCGAGCCAATTTCACCAGCTTTAAGTTTCTGTTTAAAATAATCCATGGCCACATACTGCCAAACATCTTTTGAGAAATCTAATAAGATGGTATTGATGCGCTTATAATTATCAAACAAGGCAGCTAGGTTATCATAATGCTCTATCTGTGTGGTTGGATGCGACCTTTGCAAGCCTAATTGCTTACAAAAATCATTACCAAAATCTACCCAACTAATTGAAGGGTATGCCACGTGGTGCGCATTAAAATTACCAGTGGCACCGCCAAATTTAGCTGGAAATTGAAGCAGGCTTAATTGCCTTACTTGTTCTTCTAACCTGGCCACAAACACTTGCCACTCTTTACCTAAACGGGTTGGAGAGGCTGGTTGTCCGTGCGTTCTAGCCAACATTGGAATGTGTTCCCAATCCTTGGCTTGCTGCTGCATTTGGTTCAACACACTTTCTAAAACAGGCATTACTGCCTGCTCCCAACCCTGACGCAGAGACATTGGAATGGCTGTATTATTAATATCTTGAGAGGTAAGTCCAAAATGCACAAACTCTTCATACTTTCCTAAACCCAGCGATTTGAGCGCATCCTTTAAAAAATATTCTACCGCCTTAACATCATGATTGGTTACCTTTTCAGTATCCTTTATTTGCTGCGCCTGTGTAAGGTTAAAGTTAAGATATAAATTTCTTAAGGCTTGCTTATGGCTATCGCTAAAGGCATTAGCAAGCTGAGGTAAAGGCTTTTCTGCCAGTGCAATTAAATATTCTACTTCAACCCAAACGCGATACTTAATTAAGGCAAACTCACTAAAATAATTGGCTAAACTTGCTGTTTGTTTGTGGTATCTGCCGTCTACTGGACTAATTGCTGTGAGTGAATTTAACTCCATTTCTAAATAGTTATGGCTAACAATTACAATTTGGTGCGGCAGCTGATGTATGGGTAATTAAACCCCAAATATCATTGCCAAATATGAGCACCATTAAGGTGAGCAAAGTAATCATTCCAATGTATTGTGCCTTTTCTAAGAATGATTCGCTAAGTGGGCGTCTTAATACAATTTCAAACAATAAAAACAATACATGTCCGCCATCTAATGCAGGAATTGGTAAAATATTCATAAAGGCCAAGCCCAATGAAATTAAAGCGGTAAACAACCAAAATCTTTTCCAAACCACTTCTGAACCAAAAAACTTGGCTATGCCAATCGGACCTTGAACAGCTTTATTAACGGCGATATCGCCTTTAAATATTTTGCCCCAACCTTTAATTTGTGCATCTATGTTTTCAACTGCTTTGTTGATGCCCAAAGGGAAAGATTCAAAGAAGCCATAAGTTACCTCTTCGTATTCAAAATCTTTTGAATCAATGCCAATTCCAATTGCACCGCAGCCATCTACCTCGCAAGGTAGATTAAGGTCTTTGCCCTCTCTGCTTACCAATAAATTAATTTTAGCGCATTTTCTTTCTTTGATATAGGTTTGAAATTGATCCAAATACTCAAATTTAAATGAGTCGACCATGGTAATAATATCACCCTTTTTCAAACCGGCTTTTTCAGCATTTGACTTCTCGCCAACAGCGCCTACAAAAAAATGTAAACGGGGTCTAAAGAAATCAGTTTTTGCATCCCCAAACTTCTTGATAAAATCATCTGGCAACTTAACCTCTGCCATAGCGCCAGCGCGTTCTACCTTGTACACTACACCTTCACTTAAGATATGTTTAATTTGAAGTGCGTCTTCAAATCTTACAATAGGCACATCATTAACAGAAACCAATTTATCACCTACTTGAAAGCCGTATTCTTTGGCTAATTCTGAAGGAACAATCCCTGCCTTTAAGGATTCGTTTTTGATAAATTTATCACCATATCCATAGCTAATCATGGCAAAAATGATAATGGCAGCAATCACATTTACTACCACACCACCCACCATAACGATGAGACGTTGCCAAGCTGGCTTACTTCTAAATTCCCAAGGTTGGGCCGGTTGCTTCATGGCTTCTTTGTCCATGCTTTCATCAATCATACCTGCAATTTTCACATAACCGCCCAAAGGCAACCAACCAATACCCCACTCTGTATCGCCACGTTTAAAAGAGAATAATTTTACATCCCAAGCATCAAAGAACAAATAGAATTTTTCTACTTTAATGCCAAATGCACGGGCTGCTATATAATGCCCAAACTCGTGTAAAATCACCAATATCGAAATGGCCAAAATTAACTGGCCTGCCATTACCAATGCTTCCATTCAAAAATTTTTATAAATATTACCGCAATAATAGCGATTTAAGGCAATAAACTTTTTGCA
>JAIYCU010000036.1 GCA_027487835.1 Bacteroidota bacterium
ATTAAGATTGCTGATATACATAAAATTGAGATTGAAATTGAAATGGCACTCAAGAGAATATCAGCGCAAGTAAATGTAGCCTTGCAAGAACAAGATTTTGAGTTAGCAGAATGCCTTCAGATTATTGCAAACAAGCTAACTTTATTGGTAAAAGAAAATTTTGAAGAAGCTTACAAATTAGACGAAAAGAAGCGGAGTTTATTAAAAGAATTAGACGGTTTGAACCGAACGAATAAACTTCAAAAAGTGATAGAGGAATGGGAAGGTTTAAAATCGTCAATGGATGGCGTGATGGAAGAGGCGAACCCAATACAGAAGGAAAAAATAAAGGATATTTTATCCATTGAAAAGGAGTTCCTAAACTCAGGTGATTATTTTTGGATTAAGAAGATGAATAAGGCGCTTAACAATATTTATACTGAAGTTTTTTATTCAATAGATAAAAACTATGTATCTGTATTTTTAAGTTTAAAGGCAATTGACATTTTGTATTACACCCATGCAGAAAAGGCTGCCGATTTATTTGAAAAGGGAGAGGAAGCTTTAATGGCTCAAAACTACGTGCTGCTCAAAGAAGTATGCTATATGTTATTTGCTTTGGTTCAGAAAGAATACCTAAAAGGAGATGAGCCTATTTTAAAGGCCATCATAGGGATAAAGTAAGACTTGGCGAATCATCAATAAGACAAAATTTGTCATCAATAAGACTTGGCGAATCATCAATATGACAAAATTTGCCTTCCGTAAGGCGTGGCGAGTCATCAATAAGACAAAATTTGCCTTCCATAAGGCATGGCAGATCATCAATAAGACAAAATTTGCCATCAATAAGGCTCAGCGGATCATCAATAAGACAAAATTTGTCATCAATAAGGCTCAGCGAGTCATAAATAAGGCAAAATTTGCCTTCCATAAGGCACGGCGAGTCATCAATAAGGTGAAATTTGTCATCAATAAGACTCGGCGGGTCATCAATAAGCCAACGCCTCGACTATCGCTCGGCGTGTCATCAATAAGGCAACGCCTCCACTGCCGCTCGGCGACCTAAACCAAGCTAAACTAAAATCTGGGAAGTCTATGCTATCTGTGAGAAATAAGGTGGCTCACAGATAGCACAGATTTTCACAGAAGCGCATAAAATAAGTGCATAAATTAGCAAAGCATTCTTCCACAAGCATTCATAGTTTTATATGAATTTTCACTAAGGTATTTGCATTAACCAATCCTTCAAAACCCTTTTGTAGCAATATATTTAAGCGCTTGTAGAATTTATTCTACCTTAAGTTATTTTACTATGAAGCGTTTGTTTATGCAATGAAATTTGTTAAACTTTGATATTGCCAATTAATTTTTAGCTCATGAAAAAGTTCAATTATTTACAAATTTTAATTCTAATGACGATAAACCTTTTAGTGTTTGGGGGCTGTGATAAACACTCAAACCCAGAAGATGTATATAAATATTATTATTTAACTCCAAGCCAAATAGCCCAAAGCCCATATTTTACCAATAGCAAGTATGATACTTTAAGTTTCTTTAATTCCAAAGGTGATACATTTACTTTTGCAAAAATCAAAATAGATACAAGTTTTCAAATTGAAAGATTCACTGATTTTGGAAGCGAAATAACAACAATTTATAATTATCAATACCTTCATAACACCTACCAAACTTTAAAAGGGGATGGAAAGTTTGAGGTTTGGCATTATACTAAAAGTGCAGATGGGGATAAAAATATTGTTGAGATAAATTTTCCAAATTACAAAACTTTTTATTATGATCGTTTTATAACATGAAACCAATCTAGTTATCCCTTTTACGATACAATTCAAATTCGAAATGCATTTTTCTTTAATTCAATTAAGATGCCACGTGGGATAAATTACATATATGTTAATTCTACAGATGGATTATTTCTAATAGCAAATGCCATTGATTCAACATACTTAATAAAGAAGTGAAATTTTATGAAGCATTTTTATTCATCCCTATTCCTCTTGCTAGTTTGCTTTGGAGCTAAATCTCAAATAAGTATTAAAATTAAAGAACTTAATAGAGGTCGATTACAAATAGCAGGTTTAAATTATGGACATCCTTATACGATGTTTGATAAACATAATGGAAAATCTTTTGAGGAAACCATAGAATCTATTCGAGGTAGAATAATTATTGAAAAGGATACCTCAATTAATTCTATTTTTAAGTCATATGAACAAATCTATAACAACACTCAAAATCCTATGCCAAGCGATAATGGCATGCCAGACAATACAATAAGTGCCTTAGCATTATGGGCAAAGAACAATGCTTTTGTGATGTTGGTTGGTTTGGATGCCGCAGGAAATGAGCTAACTCTTGGAAAAAGAGATACCTTTAAACTTAATGTGCTTAAGGCTTTTGATGCTTTATAAGGTGAAATTACAAATACTTCATGGGCTCAAAAGTTATTTTTGCTAGGAAACATTTCACAGTATTCTGCGTTAGCTAGTGCTATCGAAATTCAGGACAATCTAGAAATACTTTCTAGATTTCAAAATTTTTCGCGTTCTCATATTATTTGGCTGCAGGCTTACGATTTATTAAAGTCAAGTGCCGCTTTGCCTGAACTTGCCACTATAAAATATTTTGATAATTATGATTCTGATGCAAACATCTCAAATCATTCTCCAAGGAATAAATTAAGAAAAAATTCTCGCAATCTTTATCAAATGAGTAAAGGGCCTTTTGGCATGGTGGAACATGCAGTTGGATGGAAAAAAAATCACGGCATTGCTTGTGCTTCGGCTTTGTTAATGTCAGCAATTGTGCTAAATGATGCTGGAGTTGAAAAAAGAATTTATACGCTTGCAAATTTAAGTCCAGTAACTTTACTAATAAGAGCTTTAAACTCTCCAATTCCCCATCCTGGATATAGTCCAGAAAATTGGTATGAATTAGGATCTGAAGGGCTATATGAAAATTTATTTGAAGGTAAACGTTGGTTAAGTTCTCCAATTCCAATGGCGCCTAAGAAGTTTTTAGAAAACGAATATAGCCCATACGCTGAAGGGCCTAATTATGCTGAATATGGCTTAATGGATTGCGGTGTTCCAGCCATGAGAAGTCAACAAAATTTTTTACCAATTGGCTCCTCAGATGCATTATTAAAGAAACACGAGATTAATAATATTTTCAATTGGTTAAATCAGATATGTGTTGGGGATAATTTGCTTCCAACTTATGACAATACATGGATTAATATAAAAACTTGGACATTATGCTTAACCAATAATCCACAATTTAATTTTGGTTTGGTTTCTGAAGCTAATCAACCATACAATTCAGATTATGTTGCCCTAATTGGTGGAAATGAAATTCCATTAAGTAAAATTAGAAAAAATGAATCTGATACGGCTCTAGCTAATGTTGGAAATATCATTTTAAGGAGCCAAACAGAATCTGGGGGAAGCTATTATTTCCATATGCTTGCTGAAGATGGAATTGCCACAGATGAAAAAGCATTATTTGGAGAAACACATGAAGAGGATGATTTAGGCAGCTTTATGGTTTATGCGGGAGACACCAACGGCATTATGCATCCATTAGGAATAGACCCACCTTATTTTGGTTGGAAGCAAGTGGAGAGTACCAATAAATATTGGATGCATAATGTAGTGGAAATTGATAATGGAAGGCCAGCAAAAGATAGAGAATATAAGTACCCTAAGCCTGTTACCATTTCCAAATCTAATTCAAGAAAAGAGTTTACCTTGGCATATGATTTTTTTGATAACAATTACCTTGATGGCAATGCGGTGAGAAGGAATGTAATTGAACAAAAAATAGGAAACTACCTTTATTATTTTATCAGAGATTATGCAGAGGCAGATCTTGAAGAGTGGCCAGATTTTCAAGGAATGAAGCTAAACTTTAATGGTTATGGTAAACAAGGTGTGGATCCATCTTTTACAACAATAGGAAATTTACACAGTTGGACGGGTGCTTGTAATACTTCTGGTTTTAAAATAAGTTCTAACCATTGTGCCCTTGCTGGTGGAAGAATAGGTACAGTTTCGTGGGAGTTACCACAGGAAATAGATTCAGAAAATGGTACAAAAGCTAAAACTGGTTTAGGTGATGTATTAACAAGGTTGCAAGTTTTTCAACCCAATAAACGAAGTACCATTTTCCATTCTGCCTATTTTCCTCAAAGGTGCCTAGACAGTCTGCCTAAGGTAACAGAAATTGATACTTTCGAAAATAAACTTATTACCATTATAGAAATGGTAGGTGATGCAGATACCTTGCCAGACCCTTCAGGTGGTTTTAGAGGTAATCCATTAGTAAATGACTCCATTACCCATTTGCATATTGGAAAACTGGCTGGGCAGACAGCAGATTCTTTGCAAAATCCCTTGGCAAGACATAATACCATAAATAAAACACTTTATTTTAATGGCTCCACTGTGTTCTTGGAAAGTCATACTCTAGAAAAGGTAAACAAAGGCTTTAGGAATTGCCCTTCTGCTAATATTCGCATTAGAAATTACTTTTCAAGAGATGGGTCTTATCTAATTTTAGATGATACACTATTTCATAGTAGTATCCCACTAAATTTTGAATATGACTTTTTTGGTAAAGATAAATTTCAATGTAGATTAGCGAATTTAATTACTCCAAGCAACACAGATACCCTTAAAATAAAACTAACAGGGGTAACCCGTGGGTTGGATTTTATAGCTTTAATAGACAATACCAGAGATACGCTCCATGGTAGATTCGATTCTATTGCTGGTTATATCCATTTAGCCATCAAACCCAATAATTACAGCTTTACCATCCAACGCAAAGACCCTTGTTCAGATTGCTACTTCCCACCTTATGGCACCGATTTCGATACCTTGTTTATAGCCGATGATGGGCAAGAACATACCTTGGGTCAAAGCAAAAAAATAAACCAAGGCCATGGCAATTTAAGCATTTTAAATGCTACAAAAATTAGCCTTTGCCCAGGGGTAATTTTGCATAATAAAGATTCTATCATCATCCAAAGTGGCAATCAAAAATTGCCCGAGCCTATGTCTTCTTGCGCAGGCATAGATTCTATTAAAAAACATTCTGCCAATAGTATGCTTATTGTTTCGCCCAATGCCGCTTTGGTGTTAGATGCTGGCAGTAGAACCTATATAAAAAATGGAGCAAGCTTGTATGTAAAACAAAATGGTAGCCTTATCATTAAAAGTGGCGCTTTGGTGGAGGTTGGAGATAGCGGTACTAATGGCAATTCAGAAATTATTGCAGAACCAGGCGCCTTTATTTATATCGAAGACCAAGCCAATATTCGCTATAGAGCCAACACAAGAGATACCACAGATAAACGCAATACCATTAATTTTGCCATTGGATATGGTGGGGTAAATGCAGGCATAAAATTTCCAATTGACACAATTCTACAATATGATTCTATTCTTTCTTATCCTTATGTTGCCATTCCTATTTGTCAGCTAGACTCTATTAATCCCATTGGAAACCCTTATTGGGGTTATACCAATTTTGCTAAACCTCAAATACATTTGAGAACTAAAAAGCTTACCCTTTGTCCCAACGAAAAGTTTCATGTGAGTTTGAACCGAATTTTAAATGATGCCCAAACTAAAATTACGATTTGCAAGGTAGATAGTATTCAAACGTTAGATGGAAACGGAAATTTAATTTGGCAAGATACCTGTATCAATGACAGCATTGCATTGGATTCCATGCCACCCGACCCAACTTGTTTGCGCCCAAGAGCCACACCAGACCAATGGAGTTGGCAATTTCCTGTAAACACCCTACATCGGGTGACCATTAGCTTAAAAAATGAATGTAACAAAGCAGTGGATTCTACTTTTGAGGTGGCAGTATTGGACACCCCAACCATGAGTATTCAAGCGCCAAATTTTGCATGTGAAGGATATGGAACAGTTTGGGCTGCAGCCAATATTAATAGAACTGGCCCAGTGCATCATGCCTTTGAGGTAATAGAACTTCCAGACTCTTTAAATCCAGGTTTCTCTGGTTATAAGCCTGCTGAAGAATTTACCTTTGATACCATTGCTGCCATTCCAGATACCTTTAATTTCCCTAATTATTATTTTAGAGGTGGCAGAAATTACTTGTTAAGTTTTACCATTATAGACGCCTGTGGCACTGTTACAGTTGAAAAAGTAGTGAGTATTCCTACTGGTGCTTATGTTCAGCTTTCACGCCCAACGGTTTATGCCAACCCCATCCATGGGGCTAAGTCTTTGCAACTAAATGGGTATGTAAACGAAGCCGATAGCTTTAGTTGGTATCCGCAAGATTACCTAAACAGAACAGATACCTTGCAGGTAATTTCAACCCCAGTGGATAGTATGTATTATGTGTTAACTGCCTATAAAGGTTTATGTACCTCAAGAGATACAGCCTTCATAAAGTATAACAGAGTTGCCAATGCAGGTTTACAAGATACTGTTTGCTTTACAGGTACTAAAACCTTGGTTGGAAATGCTTATGACTTATCGGTATTTCTAGGATTTATGTATTACAAAGGTGGTTCAACCTTTAGAGATGATTGGTTTATTGACAAAACTACAGCCAATAATGAGTATTTTAAGTACCTAAGCTTGTTTATGCAAACAACTCAATTTAAGAATTGGGCACAAAGCAGTAACTTATACAATGAATTTACTGAAGACCTGCACAGAGCACAAACCATAAAAGCCCTGTGGTTTATCAATTACTTTGAGCAGTTAACCGCATTTACCGACCCTAATCTTTATGCATTAGACACTTTTGTGTATTATATTAACTTAAATCAAGCGCTTAAAAACAACTACCAACAAACAGGTGATTTTCAAAATTATGTATCTTATTTAACTGGTTTTTTTAGCTTGTATGAAGATTTTGCAGCCAATCATTTAAACTCATACAGTATGTCTTGGATTAAAATTAGCGATGGGGACACCAGTTATAATGGCAGTTTGCAAGAAAGTGCCATTGCCATTGATGAGCCAGCTAAAACTAGCATATACATTCAAAAAGTAATTACACCTGATTATGCAGAATTTGACGAAACCATTGTGTATGTCGATACGGTTTTGGAGGTAGCCTTTGTACCTCAATTGCAAATTGATAGCACGGTGGTGTTTCAAAATCTTACTATTCCAACAGATGGCATCAGCGCATTTGAATGGGATTTTGGTGATGGCAGTCCTACTGCCACAGAAATCCATGCCTTTCATACCTTTCCAGCCTTTGATACCTTATTTCGGGTATGTTTAACCGCTACCAATGAGTGTGGCAGTTATTCGTGGTGCGATACAGTGTATTTAGACAGTGCGCATTGGGGAGGCAGTATGTTTAAACAAAAGCCAAAAACTGCAACAGAAAAAGTTAATGCAATAAGTCATGATGGAATAGAACCCATGTTGTTTCCAAATCCAACAGAAGGTAATTGTACTATATCTTACCGCATCCAAGGAGAAGCCATTTTAGTCATCACAGATGCAGGAGGTAGAACTGTGTGAGAAACGACATTGCCATCGAACAGAGGTCAACAGCAAATCCCTTCACAAACCTTTGAGTCTGGTTTATACTTTTATCATATCTCAACTGGCGTTGGGTCAACCCAAGGGAAATTTATAGTGCAAAAGTAAAAGCGAACTCGAACCCTAGAGTTTCACTCACACTGTAAAAGCATCTGAGAAATCAGGGGCTTTTACATTTTGGATCCTGGGGCCGCGGTTCAACAACCACAGTCCCCGAGTAACGCCGAGGGCCGTGCTCCTAATTTGTTCGCTAGTTTCTGCGTCTTTTTTTGCCGCTATTTTTAGTTGGCTTTGCTTTTCCTTTTGGTTTTTCTAGGGCCTTGCTTCTTCTCTTAAATGGGCTGCCGGTGCCAGCATCTGCAAGCCCTAAATCAATGGTACGCTTAAAAATATCTGCCGCCGATACCACCACTTTCAAAGGGTCGCCTAGTTGAAACTTCTTGCGTGTTCTGCGGCCAATGATCCATTGGTTATCGGGGTCGTAGTCGTAATAATCATCTTGCATATTGGTGAGCCTTATCATGCCTTCTGCTTTGTATTGACTTATCTCTACATAAATGCCCCAATCGGTTACGCCAGAAACAATGCCCTCAAATTCTTGTCCTATAAAGCCGCTAATGTATTCTACCTGTTTGTATCGCACCGAGGCTCTTTCTGCCTCAGCTGCCTTCACTTCCATGGCAGAACTTTGCTTACTCATATCTTCATAATGCGCTTCGTTGGCAGATTTGCCTTGGTTCAAATATGAAAACAATAAACGATGAACCATTAAATCTGGATACCTTCTAATGGGCGAAGTAAAATGGGTATAATGTTCAAAGGCCAATCCGTAGTGCATAGATTTTTTGGTGCCATAATAGGCTTTGCTCATGGTGCGTATGGCCTGACTTTGAACCAAATTCTGCTCTGGCTTGCCTTCTAGGTCTTCAAGTAAAGCATTAAAGGAGTTGGCTATAGACTTCTGGCTTTGCATTTCTAATTTATAGCCAAACCTTGCGGCAAAAATGTTGAACATCCTAAGTTTGTCTTCATTGGGCTCTTCATGGATGCGATATACAAAGGTTTTTCTTTTCTCTGCCTTGCCAAGACTGTTGCCATATTCAGCCACTTTTCTATTGGCTAGTAACATAAATTCTTCAATCAATTTATGGGCATCTTTTCTAATCTTTACATACAATTCTTTTGGTTTGAAATTTTCATCCAACCTAAATTTTACCTCTTGGGTTTCAAAGCTAATGGCGCCTTTTTTAAACCTTTTCTCTTTTAAGATTTTTGCCAGTTCATTTAAAATAGTAAGTTCTTCTGCTAAATCGCCTTGCTTGGATTCTAGACGTTCTTGGGCTTCTTCATAGCTAAAGCGCTTGCTAGAGTGGATGATGGTTTTGCCAAACCAAGTGTCCAACACTTCTGCCTTTGGAGACATTTCAACTACCACAGAAAAAGTGAGTTTGTCTTCATTGGGTCTTAAAGAGCAAACGCCATTTGATAATTTTTCTGGCAACATCGGAATGGTTCTATCAACCAAATAAACAGATGTAGCGCGTTTTAGGGCTTCTTCATCCAACTTGCCTCCTTCTGTTATATAATGGCTTACATCGGCAATATGAATTCCAATTTCGTAATTGCCATTGGCTAGTTTTACAAAAGATAAGGCATCATCAAAATCCTTGGCATCTTCTGGGTCAATGGTAAAGGTGAGGGTTTTTCTAAAGTCCCTTCTTAGTTTAATCTCGGCGGCAGGAATTTTTTCTGGAATCTTGCTAGCTTCCTTTTCTACCTCATCCGGAAATTTTGGTTCAAACCCATACTCTAATACGATGGCATTCATTTCAGTTTCATGATTGCCGGGTTTGCCAAGAATTTCAATTACTTCCCCAATGGGATTTTCATTTTCTGGGGTCCATTCTATAATGCGCGCTACTGCCTTATCTCCATTTTTACCTTGCTTAAGTTTTTCGGCAGGAATAAAAATATTGATATGCATTTTCTTGTCGTCTGCCACCAAAAAAGCATGGTTAAAATGTACTTGCAAAACGCCCACAAAATTGGTTTTAGCGCGCTTAATCACCTCTACAATTTCGCCAGTTTGCTTGCCATTTACTTGGTGGGCAAACAATGAAACCTTAACAGTATCGCCATGCAAGGCTGTATTTTTAAAATCTGCTCCAATATAAACATCTTCTTCCTTGTCTTCTCGTTTTACATAGGCATGCCCTGCGGCGGTCATGTCTACTGTGCCAAGCACAAATTGATGCGTAAACACAGAAATGTATCTACCTGGGTCTATTTCTTCAATAAGGCCATCTGCCTCCAGTTGTTTTAAGGCCAATAAAATGGCATTGCGCATTTCAGAACTCTCCCTGTCTAGATGTCTCGAAATCTGCTTATAATTCAGCATTTTTCGGCCAGCCTCCGTAAATATATTTTGCACTTTGCGTTTCAGTGCCTCCGTATTTTTCGACTTTTTCATTGCTTGCAATATAATCATAAGCTGATTAGCTATCTCTCGCTTTATTAACTTTAAAAACAGAGAAATTTATTTTGGATCAAGGTAAAAAAATAGGTATTAAATTAATTTAGGATTAACTTGCAACCATGAAACGGATTGCATTATACCTATTTGTATTGTCTTTATTTCAATTTAAAGACGTTAAAAGTCAGTTTAAGTTGCAGCTTGTAGATACCCTGAAATACGTAAAACTAAATGAGCAAGTGAGGGTAAATTACCAATCGCTTTCATTTAGGGGTATGCATGTAGTAAGTGATAAAGTGGTTTGGGTAAGTGGTAGCCAAAGTGTGGTAGCAAAAAGCATTGATGGCGGAATTACATTTTCAATTATGCAAATCCCAGGCTTCCCTAATTTGCAATTGCGTTCCATATATGGCTTTAGTAAAGACGTTGCCTTAGTGGTTGCAAGCGGATCTCCAGCCTATATTTTTAAAACTATAGATGGTGGATTAAGTTGGCGAATGGTTTTTAGAGATTTGTCGCCAGCCATATTTTTAGACGCCATTGATTTTTGGGATCAAACCAAAGGGGTAGTAATTGGCGACCCAATTGATGATCGCTTTGTGCTCTATAAAACCAATGATGCAGGCAATACTTGGTATCCTTTTGATACAGCAATGCGTCCTTGGGCCATTCCGGGCGAATCTATTTTTGCCGCCTCAGGCACTAGTTTCAAATGCATGCCAAAAGGAAGCATTGGTTTTGTAACAGGAGGTAGCGTGAGCGTTTTTCACTGGTTACAAATGGGTAAATTATATCAGCGTTTCGAACTCAAAAGCATGAAAAGCGGCAGCCCATCCAAAGGCGCTTTTTCATTTGATATTAACAAAGATTACATTGCCATAGTAGGTGGAGATTTTGAATCAGATACCTCTAAAGCCAAACAAGGCCTTTATTATTATGAGTATAGAGAAGATGGATTGGAATTATTAAATGCCAAACCCTTTTATACCGATTATCGTTCTTGCGTTAGCTTTGTGGGCGCAGGGCCAGAATTTATAACATGTGGACCCACAGGAGTTGAATATAATCAAACGGAGGTTGTGGAAGTAAACCCTTCAAAGGGAAAGGGTAAAATAACCAATAAAAGCTTTAATGTAGTTAGGTCGGATAAAACCGGCAAGCTTATCGTACTTGCCGGTAGTCAAGGTAAAATTGCCGTCTTACTGAAGTAAAACTGCTTTAGTTGCCTCTAATATTTTGGTAGCGTTTTCGTCGGTATTGCTTTCAGAATAAACCCTTAATACAGGCTCTGTTCCAGAAGCTCTAACCATAACCCACTCGCCATTTCCTAAATGAAATTTATATCCGTCTAGGTCTTCTGTTTTTTCCACTTTGTAATTTCCAAAAGCGCTGTACATGCCTGCTTTGCAATTGGCCAATACCTTTTGTTTAATTTCTTCGGTAATGTGTAAATCTATTCTGCCCATGGCAAAAGAACCAACCACATCATATACTTCTTGAATTAAATCGTTAAGGCTCTTGCCAGTTTTGGCCATAAATTCCCATAGGGTCAAACCAATCCAAATACCATCACGCTCTGGAATAAAGCCTTTAATGGCAATACCACCACTTTCTTCTCCACCCACCAATACATTTTCTGTAACCATTTTCTCGCAAATGTATTTAAAGCCAATCTTAGTGATTTCAATCTCTAAGCCATAAGCTTTAGCCATTTCGGTAATTTTATTGGTAGCACTAAAGGTGGTGATTACTTTACCATCCATGCCTTTGTACTTATGTAAATAATGTACCAATAAAAGGATAATATGGTGTGAGTCTACAAACTTTCCTTCTTTGTTATATAAGCCAATTCTATCTGCATCTCCATCGGTTACAAGTCCGCAATCTATTTCGCCACTAACGCGAATCAACTCTCTAAACTCAGATAAGTTTTTGTCAATAGGCTCAGGTGCTTGTCCATCAAAACCTGGGTTATGTTCGCAATGCAAAAGCGTAATTTCTGGAAACACCCTTCTCATTACATTTTGGCCTGCACCATACATTGCATCATAAGCAAATTCCATTTTGCTATCTGCAATTGCTTTTAGGTCAAATTTGCTTTCAACTTCGTTCACATACATGGTTTCTAAATCTACATATTCAACCATGCCTGCTTTAATATTTTCTTCGTGTGTGGCAAGCGTAACAGACAAGGTATCTGGAATTGCTTTTTCAACGGCATCAATCACAGCCGGAGAACTTGGTCCGCCATAATGCGCCTTTAATTTGAAACCATTATAGGTATGTGGGTTATGGCTTGCCGTTATAATTACACCTAAGGCTGCACCATATTTTACGGCACCTAAGCTTATCATGGGTGTAGATACAAAACCTTTTGCCATGATCACTTTAATACCATTTGCATTCATCACACGGGCCGTATTTTCTGCAAAAAGTTCTCCTGCAAAACGACAATCATGGCCAATTACCACTGTAAGGTTTTGCGGGAAGCTAGCCTTAATATAATCTGCGGTGCCTTGCGCCACACGTCTTACATTTTCTACTGTAAACTCATCGGCAATAATGCCTCTCCAACCATCTGTTCCAAATTTTATTACGTACATAAGCTGATGTTTTAAAGGTGGCAATTTAACTAACTCTCTTTAAATCTCCATTTTTCTTTGAAGTATTTAAATAGAATTAACATAGCACACAAAACAATTAGCCAATAATATCGGCTGTTATACCTCGATCCTTCCGAGGCTATGCTCACGGCTACTACATTGGCCAAATAGCCTAGCAGAACAAGCAATATCATTAGTTTTTGTCGGTTTGAACCAAAGCCAATGACTAAGCTTATCATAAGTATAACAAGGGAAAGCAGCAAGGAATAATGCATCCAAGGACTAAGCACTGGGCTAGCAGCAAGTGCCTTGTCTTGTTGTTGTTTGCTGTTTAAATAGGGGGTTAATTCATTTCTAAAATGATTGGCAACTTCCCAACCAGGTGGGGTTAAAGTATCATAAGGCAAATACTCTTCTGCCACAGCAGTGAGTTGGGTTTGTTTGATAGATATTTTGCCTAAATAAAGTATATTTTCTTTAAGCAAGGCAGGGTCGCTCAAAACAGCTTTATTGATTTCTTTGAGTTCTGTAAGCTCTTTTCCCCAGGCATTGAGTTTATAAATCGGACTCTTTTCGGTCCATAAAAAATCGGAACCACTCGTTGGCAAGCTGTCTTTGTATTGGCACATTTGCCAATTATGTGTGGCACATTGTTGGTCTAAAATAGCCTTCATGGTGCCGTTTTCTACAAAGCGTGAGCTTAAATAATAATAAGATTTTTTGGGATAGGTAAATTCCTTGCCTGCCCAATAATGAAAGCTTGGCAAAAAAAGATAATTAAGCAAAATGGCTGCGCCTACCCAAAGCACGCGTTTAAAAGGAACAATTTGTCTAATCGCTTTAGACATACTTAACAATAATAAAATGCCCCAAACAGCTAAATGCGCATTGGCATGTGTTAAATGGGTGGCGGTAAAAAACCAATATAAAATTACCAAAGCTCCCCAGCGCCAAGGCTTTTGGTTCAACCCGAAAAATAGAAAAAGCAATAATAAAAAGGATAAACCAGTAAAAGCATCTGCCATTAAAAAGGAGGCATACCAGGGCAAAGTGCTAAAAAAGCAAAGCAAAATACCCATTAAAAAAAAGCTGCGGGGCTTAAGTGTTTCTGCCAAAAACAGTTTTGCAAAAACATATATAAGCGCCGCAGCCAGTAAAGCTTGGGTGATAATTGTAAACCATAAGCTCGCAGAGAGGCTGGCATGTCTTAGAAAAAAGCCATAAGCCAAGGGCCTATCTTGCGGCACAAAGCCTTGAAAACCGCTTGCGATATAGGTGCCAGTATCTGAATAAACGAGCGGAAAGCCATTCCAAAATGCAGGAAACAACAAGAGGAGGCTGAATCCCAGAAATGCTGCCGCGCGTTTCACGTATATAAAGGATTAGGTAAAGGCGTTTTCGCCTGTTACATCCATACCGGTAATTAACAAATGAATATCGTGTGTACCTTCATAGGTTACTACGCTTTCTAAGTTCATCATATGGCGCATAATGCTGTATTCACCTGTAATTCCCATTCCGCCAAGCATTTGTCTGGCATCACGTGCAATTTGGCAAGCCATGGCCACATTGTTTCTTTTGGCCATAGAAATTTGTGCCGGAGTAGCGCGGCCTTCATTCATTAATACGCCAAGACGCCAAGTTAACATTTGGGCTTTGGCAATTTCTGTAATCATCTCGGCCAACTTCTTTTGTTGCAATTGGAAACCCGCAATAGGTCTGCCAAATTGTTTTCTTTCTTTGGCGTATCTTAATGCCGTATCATAGCAATCTAAAGCTGCGCCAATGGCGCCCCAGCTAATGCCATAACGGGCAGAGTTTAAACAAGTCAAAGGTCCTTTTAAGCCTTCAACTCCAGGTAAAATATTTTCTTTTGGTACCAAAACATCGGTAAAAACCAATTCGCCAGTAGCACTGGCTCTTAAGCTCCATTTACCATGTGTTTCTGGGGTTGTAAACCCTGGCATACCGCGATCTACGATTACACCTTTGATTATACCTGCTTCATTTTTTGCCCATACCACCGCAACGTCTGCAAATGGCGAGTTGCTAATCCACATTTTTGCGCCATTTAGGATAATGTTTTTGCCATCACCAGCATCCTTATAATGGGTAGTCATTCCAGCTGGGTTAGAGCCATGGTCTGGTTCTGTTAAACCAAAACATCCCATCATTTCGCCGCTGGCTAGTTTTGGAAGGTATTTTCTTTTTTGTTCTTCTGAACCAAATTTATAGATAGGGTACATTACCAAACTACCTTGAACTGATGCGGTAGAGCGAATACCCGAATCGCAACGTTCTAGCTCTTGCATGATTAAGCCATAGCTAATATAGTCTAAGCCTCCGCAGCCATATTCGGCAGGTAGTTGTGGACCAAAGCAACCAACTTCTGCCATGCCGTTAATTAAGTAGTGCGGAAACATTGCTCTTTGTGCAGCATCTTCGATGATGGGAGAAATTTCTTTCTTTACAAAGTCCCTAACCGTATTGCGAATAAGTTTGTGTTCATCTGTTAGCAACTCATCCATTAAATAATAATCGTGGTGTTGGTATAAGTCGGATTTACTTGAACGTTGAAAATCTTGCGCTTGGTTCATTATCTTTTTTATTTGTTTCGCTGCGAAAATAGTTATTTTGTGTAATGAAGTTAACTACCTCTTTAGAGAATTTATCTTTTTTTGCTTACCATGGCCTTTACGATTTTGAAAAGGAGCGTGGCGCCAACTTTTTTGTAGATGTAGAGATTGTGGAAGAAGTGCCCGAAGACCGCGCCTTTAGAGACTTAGAAGAGGTGATTAACTATGAAGAAATCTTTAAAATTATAACCGAGGAAATGGAGATTAGGCGTGAGTTCATTGAAGACCTTTGCCGTACAATTTTACAAAGAATTCACCTTCACCTTGCCGAAAAGGATGTATCTGTTACGGTAAAAATAACCAAACCCAACCCAGGTGGGGCATTTGGTAGCGGGGCTGCTTCTGTAAAATTATTTCTTTAGTTTTTATAATAACCTTTTTCTTCAATGGCATTTCTAACTGCTTCTGGCAGCATATATCGGATGCTCTTTCCTTCTTGCAGCGTTTCTCTAATATAGGTTGAAGAGATATTTAACAAGGGAACTTCAAACATTTTAATTTTTGGATGATTGGCCAAAAGGGGGCGCTCCACAATGCCAATTCTAGCATATACATATACGTCATGGTTCAACAAAATATCAGCATAGTTTTTCCATTTGTGGAAGCTCTTTAAATTGTCGCCACCAATAATTAAGGTAAAGGTGTTTTCAGGATGCTTTTCGCGCAAGGCTTGCAGGGTATCATCGGTGTAGGATGGGCGAGCTAAGTCAAATTCAATATCACTTGCCTTAAACCGCTTGTCATCTGCAATGGCCAATTGAAGGAGGGCTAACCTCGTTTTTTCGTGCAGTAATTCATCTTGCTGCTTAAACGGATTTTGTGGAGATACCACAAACCAAATTTCATCCAGTTCGGTATAATCTGCCATATAACTGGCAATAATAAGATGACCCGTATGAACTGGGTTAAACGAGCCAAAAAACAAGCCGATTTTCATATTAGGTAGGGTTTAAAAATCTCTTCACCACTTCTTCTGCATGCGCTAGGGCCGTTTCTAAATGGTCGTTGAGAATGACTTGTTCAAATTTTGTTTCAAAAGGAAGTTCTTCCACTGCCTTGTTTACCCGCATTTTGAGGGTTTCTTCGGTTTCTGTAGACCTAAATCTTAGGCGCTTTTCTAAGACCTCTACGCTGGGTGGTTTCACAAAAACACCCAAAGCTTTTGCGCCAAAATAGTTTTTAATGTTTAAGCCGCCAACCACGTCTACATCAAATATTACAACTTTCCCAAGTTGCCAAATACGGTCGATTTCAGATTTCAGGGTGCCATAAAAATTGCCCCCATAAACTTCTTCATATTCTAAGAAATCATTTTGTGCTACATGACTTTTAAATTCCTCATGGCTCATAAAATAATAGTCTTTACCATGCTCTTCTCCCTTTCGCATGGCGCGGGTGCAAGCACTTACCGAAAAGGCAAGTCTTGAATCTGTTTTTAGCAAATGCTTTACAATGGTGGTTTTACCAGAGCCAGAGGGCGCGCAAAATATGATAACTTTCTCCATCGTTTTTACAAAACATTATTAATCTGTTCCTTGATTTTTTCCAACTCGTCCTTCATTTCTACCACTTTTCTTTGCATCAAAGGATGATTGGCTTTAGAACCAATGGTATTAATTTCTCTTCCCATTTCTTGCGCTATAAATCCAAGTTTTTTACCTGTGGAAGCGCTGTTTATGGTTTCTTCAAAGTATTGACAATGCTGTTTAAGTCGAGATTTTTCTTCGCTAATGTCTAGCTTTTCTAAGTAGTAAATAATTTCTTGCTCAAAACGGTTTTTATCTACTAGGTCGGTTTGCATTTTGTTAAGCTCTTTTTGCAAGCGCTCTCTTACGTTGCTAATGCGCTCTTCTTCAAATGCACCCAAGGCTTCCATGCTCATCAAAATGGTTTTGTTCATTCTGTTAATTTCTTCTTCCAGCATTTTTCCTTCTGTTTGTCTGAACCCATCAAATTGTGCGTAGGCCTTTTCTACCGTGGAGGCTATCAGTTTCCAATCTTCTTCATTGGGTGTTTCTTCAGAATTCTGGATAACATTCGGAATTAAAAATACATTGTTTAAAAAAGCCTGAGCTGGCCAATGGGTAGCCTCACTTAGTTTTTCCAATTCATTGAGGTAGTACTGCACCACTTCTTTGTTTAGCGGGCTCACCTTATCTTCAATTTGTTTGTATTGAATATTGATAAACACTTGCGCTGTACCACGTTCTATTAGCTTTCCTAAATCTCTTCTGAGTTCAAGTTCTTTGTGCTGCCATTGGCGCGGCATTCTAAGGTTGAGGTCCATAAACTTACTATTAAGCGAACGGATTTCAACTTTCACATTAAACTTTTCGGTATCGGTTTCGGCCATTCCAAAACCGGTCATTGATCTTAACATAACAATAAATAAGTTGCGAATGTAAAGGATTATGCTTGTTTTTTAAACGAGGCTAAATAAACGCCTGCAAACACCAAGACCATGCTACCAAACTTCTCTAAAGTAAGATGATCTTTGCCAATGGTTACCGCAATTAAGGCAGCTAATACAGGTTGTAAATAAATATAAGAACCTACCAGTGATGAGCTGGCATGTTTAAGGGCATACGCATTTAATACATAGGTTAAAAAGGTTGAACCAATGGTTACAAAGGCAATGCACCACCAAATTATGGCAGGCAGTTCAGAAAAGTTGATTTCTATAAATTGATTGAACCCAAAAGGTAAAACCAAAAAGAACCCAATAAAAAAGGCATAAAGCGTTACCGTGAGCGGATGATACTTAACCATGAGTCTTTTAGCATACACCAAATAAAAGGCATAAATAATGGCATTCAGGGTTACATAAATATCGCCCCAAACGGTTTCATTATTAAAAGATAGTTTTGTGCCGCCCACCAATATTAAGGCGCCTAAGGCTGCAATAAAAATTCCAATAAGTTTTTTAATCCCCATTTTTTCGCCCAACATAAACCACGCAAATACAATTACAAAAATGGGTGTAAACAGCATCAATACAGAAGCATTAATGGGCGTGGTTATAGAAAGCCCTTTAAAAAACAGGAGCATATTTGCAGCCACACCAAACACAGCAGATACGGCTAAGGGCAGCAAATCTTTTTTATCTGTAATGGCTCCTTTTACATACAATCTATGAAAGATGAAAATACAAACCGCGGCAACACTCACACGCATTAATATAAATGCATTTGGCTGTATGTATTTTGGCATCGCAATTTTGGCAATTGAGAAGGTGGCTGCATACAGCAGGGATACCATAAACAAAGCCAAGTGTACTTTTAATCTTTGGTTCAAACCGATACTTAATTTAAAGGTGAATGATAACTAAAATCTATGGCCCTACTTTTATTAATAAATCTTCTACTAAGGGCAATGGCAGAGTAGGTGAGGCCTATGAGTAAAGCGGCCCAAATGCCATATAAACTCCAACTTGTATTAAAGCCAAGGTAATACCCAATGGGAATGCCAATTATCCAATAAGCCACAATGGTGATGAAAGTTGGCATTTTGGTATCATGAATGCCACGCAGCACCCCTAAGCCCACGCATTGAATGCCATCGCTCAATTGAAAAATGGCGGCTATCCATAACAAACGAATGGCCATTGGAGAAACAATATCATCTTGAATGTATAAGCCAACAATAAAAGGCGAAAACAGGGCAAATAATACAGCGCAACAACCCATAAACAGTGTACCTAAGATTAAAGCTGCTCTTCCTGCCAAAATAATGTCTTGCTTGTTTTTCCTACCATACGCTTCGCCAACTGCAATGGAACCTCCCGCAGAAATACCTGTTGCAATCATATAAGTTACTGAGGCAATATTAATGGCAATTTGATGGGCCGCCATGGCAAACTCACTTATCCAACCTATCATAATGGCAGCAAATGCAAAGGCCCCAACCTCAAAAAAATACTGGAAGCCAGAGGGTAAGCCTATTTTAAAGATTTGAACCAAATAATGACGGTCGTCTTCGTGTTGTTTTAAATGCAAATAGGGTTTATACAAGGTATTAAACCTTACATATAGAAACAAAGTAATGGCCATAAAAAACCTTGAAAGACTGGTAGCTAAGCCGGCACCAAATAAACCCATTGGCATGGTGCCAAACTTGCCAAAAATAAATACCCAATTCAGAAACACATTTAAAGAAAGTGCAATGATGGTAATAATAGCAGAGGGTTTTGTATAGGATAAGCCATCGCTGTATTGTTTGATGGCGGTAAATAACAATAGGGGCAAGGTGCCAATATTAAGTATGTGTAGGTATTTTTTTGTAAGAAAAGTAACTCTTGCTGTTTGTTTGAACCAATGTAAATTCTCGGTGAGCACATAAAGTATAACTCCAATAAATATACTCAAGAGTACCGAGGCCCAAATGCCTTGCCTAAATAATATGGCACATTGGTTGGGATGTCCTGCGCCTCTTGCTTTTGCCACTAAGGGCGAAATGGCCGAAAGGGTACCTATGCCCAATATACAAATGAGAAAATAGACTGAATTAGCCAAAGAAGCGGCGGCAAGGTTCACCGCATCCAGTTTGCCAATCATCATGATGTCTGCCACACCCATCAAAACAATGCCTAATTGGCCAATGATGATGGGATAGCTAAGGAGTGTAATTTCTTTGAAATACTTCTGATACGTGGTGAAAATTCTTTGCAAGGCAATAAAAATGGCTTGCGAAGATAGGCTATCACTTCATCAATTCTATAATACGAATGCTATTGGGCTCAAGTTCTATCTGCTGCAATGCCGTTAACTTTGTATCGTTTACATGGTCATGGCCCTTGCTAAATCCCTTTAAACGTTCTTGCATGCGCTGGGTATCAAGTTTAACTTTGTCTTTGCCACGGTTAACTGCCACCAAAAAACACTCTTCGGCTGTATACCTAAAAAATACATAGGTGCTGCCTTCGGGGGTGTATTGCATAAGTTTACCTTGGTTAAATGCGTCATTGTCTTTGCGCAATCTCGCCAGCTTTTTTATAAAGTTAAAGGCTTGGTTCTCTAATTCTGTTCTGCCAGCCGTGCTAAATTTGTCGAGGCTATCCTTTGGCCAACCCCCTGGGAAATCTTGGCGAATTTGCCCATCGCTGGTTCTAGGTATTGGATTGGTCATTAATATCTCTGTGCCGTAATAAATACTTGGCACGCCCCTGAGCGTCATTAGTAAGCCCATGCCAATTTTCCATTTTTCAAAATCACCCTTCACTTCAGTAAAATAGCGGTTCAAATCATGGTTATCTACAAAGGTTAAATTCAGGTTTGGGTTTTCGTACATTCCGTCTTGGCAAAGGGTATAATAAATTTTGGCTAAGCCTTTATCCCATTCAGGTTTTTGGTTTAAACCGTCCATAATGGCCCAGAATAATTGAAAGTCTTTGGCACTGGTTAAATGACTAGAAGGAGGGGATTTTTTATAGCCATTGTTTCTAGTAAAATAGGCCATATTCATTACACTTGATTGCTCCCAAATTTCGCCTGTGGCATAAAACTCTGGGTATTCTTTGTGAATATAAGCCATGCATTTATCCATAAACTCATAATCATTATAGCTATAGGTGTCAATTCTAAAGGCGTCAATGCTGGCGTAGTTAATCCACCATAAATAACTTTGCATTAAATAAGTGGCCACCCAAGGTGTTCTTTCATTTACATCTGGCATTTGGTGGTCGAACCATCCATCTACCATGCGTTTTTTATCATATTCACTGGCATATGGGTCGATATGAACCGTTGCACGGTAATTGGTTTTGGTAAATTCTGGCCATTGGTTTACAAATGATTTATCGGGCATATCTAGCATCATCCAATGTTTAGAACCAATGTGATTAGGCACTAAATCCATCATCAATTTCATGCTTCTTTTATGTAACTCATAGCCTAACTTTTGGTATAATTCATTGCTGCCTAAACGCGGGTCGGTAAGGTAATGGTCGGTAAGGGCATAGCCATGGTAGCTATAAGCAGGTTGGTCGTTTACAAGGGTTGGGTTGACCCAAACGCACGATACACCTAAGTCTTGCATGTAATCGAGTTTATTGATAATCCCTTGCAAATCCCCACCATGACGGCCACCAAGCGAATCTCTAAAGCAGTTTGGCTCGCGCAGGGTTTTAAAGGCATCATTCTTAGGGTCGCCATTGCTAAACCTATCCGGAAACACCAGGTAAACTAAGTCGGAAGGCTCAATTATATGCGTTTCTTTCTTAAGGGTTTCTAGTTTATAGGTGATGGTTTTGGTTTTGCCATCTGCGGTAAAGTCGAGCAGTAATTGGTTGCCATGGTATTCCTCTAAATTTAGATAAACCAATAGATAGTTTGGGTTTTCTAATATTTGAACATTGGTTAAACTAACGCCTGGGGTTTTAACTTTCACCTCAAACTTGGCCGTGTTAAGGCCATAAACCATGAGTTGGAGTTCTCTAGTTTCTAGGTTGTGCCACCAATATTGAGGGTCTATTCTTTTGATTTCAGATTTTTGCGCCTGAGTAAAAGTTGCAATTAAGAAGAGGAGGCCAAGGCTTAGTATATTTTTTAACATGATTATGGTATAAGTGTATGCGAAATATATTTTAGAATTATGAATTAATCAAAACTAGTTTTAATCTCCATCTTTCTTAGGATAATGCGCTAAATATGTTTTTGCCAATTCAACATATACATCGGCATTCTTCTTTATTTTCTCAACATGATTTTCTGTAAGCTGTTTGGTAATTTTGGCCGGTGCACCCACCACCAAAGAGTTATCTGGTATTTCGGTTCTTTCGGTTACCAATGCCCCTGCGCCAATGATGCAATTGTTTCCAATTTTTGCCCCATTTAAAATGGTGGCATGCATGCCCACCAATACATGGTTGCCCAAGGTAGCCCCATGCACAATGGCGCCATGGCCAATGATACAATCGTGGCCCATGTTTACCGGAAACCCGGGGTCAACGTGTATCACTGCATTTTCTTGGATATTGGTTCTGGGTCCAATGTTTATTTCATCGGCATCGCCACGTAAAACTGCGCCAAACCAAATGGAACAGTTATCGCCTAATGACACTTTGCCAAAAGCCCTTGCGGTATCGGCAATCCAAACTTCATTTCCTTTTGTTATGGGTGTGTTAAGCACTTCCTTAAGTGCTTTCATATAAGGGTAATCAGAATTCATTGGTTCAATATTAAAACTAAAACTTCTTTTTTAAGTTTGTAAATTTAAATTGCACTCAAATTAAATCAATATGAAAAAACAATTAGCGATTGCTTTTACTGCGGCATTATTATGCTTCAGTCAAGCAGATGCGCAAAGCATCCCATTTCCGCAACCTAGTCCAACAAGTACCATTTCGCAAAATTTTGCTACCTCAAAAATCGAGCTTAATTATTCTCGTCCAAGTGCCCGTGGACGTAAGGTTTTTGGAGATGTAGTGCCTTTTGGTAAATTTTGGAGAACAGGTGCCAACAGCGCCACCGTCATCACTTTTGCCGATGATGTTAAAATTAATGATATCGAAGTAAAAGCAGGTAAATATGGTTTGCTTAGCTTTCCAAACGAAACAGAATGGATTATTGTATTAACCAAAGACCTTACGGTATCTAGCGAAGACGCTTACAAGAAAGAAAATGATGTAGCGCGTTTTACAGTTAAAACAGAAAAGTTAGGCGACTATGTAGAAACTTTTACCATAGAATTTGCCAACATGCGCAACGATAAGGTAGACATTATGCTTAAGTGGGAGAATACAGCTGTGCGTTTAAATGTAATTAGCTTCTACGATCAACGCATCACCAAGCAGATTACAGAAGTTATGGCAAAAGATACACGTCCTTATTTTGGCGCTGCCAACTATTATTATGAGAACAATAAAGACCTTACACAAGCTTTGGCTTGGGTAAATAAAGCCATTGAAGCCAATCCAAGTGCTTATTGGGTTTGGTTGTTAAAAGCTAAAATTCAAAAGGGATTGAAAGATTATAATGGTGCGATGGAAAGTTCTAACAAAAGTATGGAGTTAGCAAAAGAGGGTGGCGATGATGCTTATGTAAGAAATAACGAAAAATTACAAGCAGAAATTAAGGCATTGCCAGATTATAAACCTGCTCCGGTAAAAAAGAAGAAATAAGGTTATTTAGACTTAAAACCAAAAAAGGGGGCGGCCTTCGGCCGCCCCC
>JAIYCU010000015.1 GCA_027487835.1 Bacteroidota bacterium
CAGGAAAGTTATGGTAAGGTAATTTTCCCGCAAGGCAAATGAAATTAGGCATGCGCCAAATAGCGGCGAAAAAAATACAAGCTACAAAAAACCATTATTCAACAGTATCAGCAGTTTTATCAGAACAAATTTGCTCAAAAATCATATTCGACCCCGGCTCTGGGTACGATAAGACCTAAGTAACTAATGTTACTTGGGTCTTTGTTTTTTATATGAATATTGCAATAATATTTAGGGAATGAATCAGTTTCAAAAAGAATTTAAAGGAATATCTATTTCATTGGGCATTGGATTGCTGGCTTATTTTTTAGCACCCTTTATGCCTAGTTTTTTTGGTAGCATTTTATTGGCTTTGTTAGGTGGAATTGTTGTAGGCAATCTATTTCCATTACCCGCAAGCTATCAGTCGGGTATAGGTTTTACCAGCAGTAAGCTATTAGAAATTTCAATTATGTTTTTAGCATTTAGCATAAACTATACAAATATTGCCCACTTAGGGGGATTAAGCTTTAGCTTAATTGCATTGGTTTTATTTAGTGTTTTATTGATTACCTACTTTATGGCCATTCAATTTAAGTGTCCAGGTTCTTCTGGGTGGTTAATAGGCTTTGGTACTGCTATTTGTGGCAGTTCTGCCATTGCGGCATTAGCCCCTTCTACCACAGAAAACCAAGATGATATTGCCATTTCTATGGCAGTGGTAAACTTATTTGGAAGCCTTGGAATGATTCTGTTGCCATTAGTTCTTGGAGGTTTCGGCTTGAACCAAACGCAGTTAGGGTTTTTAATTGGAGGTTCATTACATTCTGTAGGAAATGTAGCGGGCGCAGGATATGCCATGGGCAATGAAGTAGGGCAGGCAGCTATAACTATTAAACTGGCCAGAGTCGCCTTATTATCGCCTGCACTAATCTTTTTCAATTTTCTAAGCAATAAGGGAAATCCAAAAGTGAGTAGATTTAATTTACCTTGGTACTTGTGGAGTTTTATTGCCATTACAATTATAAGTTCTGTAATAACAATACCTGCCGCTTACTTGGTGTTTTTTGAAACCGCTGGCAAGATTGTTTTAACCATAGCTATGGCTGCTATTGGGTTAAAAGTTAGTTTTAAGAAGTTGTTTTACTCAGGTAAAAAAGGCCTTGCCTTTGGCTTATTTATCTTTATTATTCAATTGATGTTTTTAGCAGGATTAGTGTTATTTATTTAAATAATAAATGATAGCATATTTTGTAGTTGGGGTTAACTGAATTACCTTCACACACTAAAATACTTTTTCTATGACGCCGCAACAGCAAACGCTTCTCAAAAACTTTGGAATTACAGAATTAAATGAGATGCAAGTTACCATGCAGCAAGCTTTTGAGGCTGATTCTGATATTATTCTAATCTCTCCAACCGGTTCGGGTAAAACCTTGGCATTTTTATTACCCATTGTAACAAGTTTAGAAAAGGAGCTTAAAGAATCCATCCAAACCGTAATAGTAGTTCCTACCAGAGAATTAGCACTTCAAATAGAAATGGTTTTCAAACAAATGTCGAGTGGATTTAAAATTTCTTGCGTGTATGGTGGTCATAATACGCGAATAGAAGAAAGCAGCCTAAGCGTTCCACCTACTGTATTGGTTGGCACACCCGGAAGAATTTCTTATCATATTAGAAATGAAAATATAGCCATTGATAAAGCAAAGTATTTGGTATTGGATGAGTTTGATAAATCCCTTGAATCTGGCTTTAAAGATGAAATGGAGTACATTGTTAATAATTGCAAATCGCTTAAAAAACGATTATTTACATCCGCTACCCCCCTTGAGAAAATACCAAGTTTCATTGGAAAGAGAAGAATATTTGAACTCAATTTTACACAGGGACTTCAACAACCTATTCAAAATTTGAGTTTAAAGTATGTAAATGTAAAAGGGGATGATAAATTAGAAGCATTGCTACTTTTGATGGGTGCTTTAAGTGACAAATCTATGATCGTTTTTTGTAACCATAGAGACGCTGTTAATAGGATTTCTACCCAACTCACCAAAATGAATTTCTTGCATGGTTTTTACCATGGTGGCTTAGAACAAATTGATAGAGAGAAAACGCTTATTCTTTTTAGAAATGGCAGTGTAAGGGTATTAATCTCAACAGACTTAGGTTCGAGAGGATTGGACATCCCCGAAATTGATGTAATTATACATTATCAATTGCCTTTAAAAGAAGATGCCATGATTCATAGAAATGGCCGAACTGCAAGGATGAACGCAAGTGGTGAAGCCTATTTCTTATTGGATGTAGAAGACAAGTTGCCCCATTTTTTAAAGGATAAACCTAAAGAGGTATTTCTACCTATTAAGCAGGAGAACTTGCGCATGCCTGCCTTCCGAACTCTATACATCAGTGCTGGAAAGAAGGATAAAATTAGCAAGGTAGACATTGCTGGTTGGTTGCACCAAAAAGGCATGCTGCAAAAAGATGAATTAGGCAGAATTGATATTTTAGATAAAGTAGCCTATGCAGCCATTGCAGCACCTATGTTTAAGACAGCATTAGCTCGCATTAAAGAGGAAAAATTAAAAGGGAAAAAGGTAAAAGTAGAAGAAGCCTATCTTGTAAATAAGATTTAGTTTCATACTGTATTTGCTTTTTGGTTCAAACCGAAACTATTTGCAACATGAAATTTATTGGCAAATATTTGGGTATATTCTTGCTTTTTTCTGGCCTTTGGATAGAAGATGCAAAATCATGGGGCTTTTTTGCGCACCAACAAATTAATAAAATGGCAGTTTTTTGCTTGCCTGTTGAGATGTTTGGATTCTATAAAACAAACATTGAATACCTTTCTACACATGCGGTTGACCCAGACAAGCGACGCTATTTGGTGCCAGGGGAAGATATAAAACATTATATTGATATTGATCATTATGAGCGGGCATTGCCCTTTGATACTTTGCCAAGCCAGTACCAAGAAGCCATTGCCAAATTTAGCAAGGACACATTGTTAAGCTATGGAATTGTGCCTTGGAATATTCAATGGGTCTTAAGAAAACTAAGCGATGCTTTTGCAAGGCATGAAGTAGATAAAGTGCTAAAATTATCTGCCGAACTTGGCCATTACGTTGGCGATGCCCATGTACCCTTGCATAGCACAGAAAATTACAATGGACAATTAACAGGCCAACACGGCATTCATGGATTTTTTGAAAGCAGGTTGCCAGAATTATTTTTTGACAGTTATACCTTTTTTGTAGGCAAAGCAATTTATTTAAACAACCCTTTACAAAGCGCTTGGTCTGCTGTATCGGGTAGTTATTATTATGTGCCTTTAGTGTTTGCCGCTGAAAAAATGGTTCAAAAAGCAACACCAGAAAACCAGAAGTATGCCTATGAACAAAAAAATAATATGCCCATAAAGGTTTATTCTCGAAAAATTTCTAACGATTACCATGCACAATTAAACGGATTAGTAGAGCAAAGAATGCAGGCATCCGTTTTGGCCGTAGCCTCCTTTTGGTACACGGCATGGGTAGATGCTGGGCAACCCGATATTTCTAATTGGCAGGTAAATATTACCCCCGTTTTTATGGAAGATTCATTGCAAAATTCTACCGAAAAAAAGGGATTGGGAAGAGAAGAATGAACATTCGGCAAAAGGTGTGCATAACTTGTTTTGTGGCCTATCGAATGCACCTCTATTTTTGTTTTGAAAGAAGGAACTGATAATTCAAATCCATTTTAAAGATTTAAACGAAATATGTCAATGAAGTTTATTGTAAATAGCAGTGTATTGCTGCGTCAGCTTAGCTATATTGATGGGGTAGTGGTTTCTAAACCAATCATTCCTATCCTCAACAATTTTCTATTTACTATTAATGATGGAATGCTTTCTATATTCTCAACAGATTTAGAAACTACCATGAGCACCAGCATTAAGGTAGACGCAAAAGAAAATGTATCTATTGCCATTCCTTCAAAAACTACCATGGAATTGTTAAAAACATTGGCCGATCAGCCTTTGGCTTTTTCAATCAATGATGAAAAAGGAACGGTTGAAATTAAATATGAAAGTGGTAGGTTCAAATTAACTGCCCAACGCAGTGATGAATTCCCAAAGGCACCTCAATTAGAAGATGTTAATTCATTTGAAATTCCTGCAAAGGTATTGCAAAAGGCAGTTGCTAAATCTGTATTTGCCACCAGTTCTGATGAAATAAGATTAAATTTAACAGGCGTTTATCTTCAGTTGTTTAAGAACAATATAACCTTTGTGGCTACAGATGCAAACCGTTTGGTTAGGTTTACCAGAAATGATGTTAAACCAGGTGCCGAAGATTCTTTGATTTTGCCTAAAAAAGCCCTTAATTTATTAAAGGCCTCTTTACCTTCTGATGATACGATGGTTAAGGTTTCCTTTAATAAGCAAAATGCCCAATTTCAGTTTGGCGAGCAAAGCTTAACATGTAGATTAATTGACGAAAAATATCCTGATTACAGAGCCGTTATTCCTACTGAGAATCCAAATAGATTAACAGTAGATAGAGGTGATTTTTTAATGGCGGTAAAGCGTGTTTCGATTACCTCAAATAAATCTACACACCAAATTCGCTTGAAAATGACGGGCAGCGAATTAACCATAAGTGCAGAAGACATCGATTTTGAAAATGAGTCGGTAGAGAAAATGACATGTACCTATGAAGGTGAAGATATGGAAATAGGTTTTAACTCTAAATACTTGCTTGAAATGTTAAACAACATGGATGCAGCAACTATTAATATAGAATTATCTCAGCCCAATAGAGCAGGTGTTATTTTACCAGCAGAGCAGGAAGCAGATGAAGACATTCTAATGTTAATTATGCCGATGATGCTTAACAGCTATTAATTAGCTTAGTTAACTGGAATTTTTCCTACTTGTAATCTACTATTAAAACGACTGATGATTTTTCTAAATTCATCGGGAGTATATGTCATAGCTTTTACCCTTCTAAAATAATTCATTGGGTCGCCACCAACAAATAAACCCATTGCATTTTGGTTCACATTATACGGTTTTCCTAATTGCACAAAGTCTTTATTGTACACAAACAATCCATAATTAGGTTTCTTGGTTATTTCTGATATATCTTCAATAAATGAGGCAATTATATAGGCAGAATCTGGCTTATAATCTGTCGTTTTGGCTAAAAAATCATCTACAAATACGTTGGCGAAATCACCTTTTGAGACCTTTTGTGCATCTGTATTCATAAAGAAGGCTAGCTTACAAAAGTTAAAATTGTTTCTAAATTCTCTGATGATAACCTTGTTGGTTTCTTCTTGCATTTTGTAAACTTGGTCGGCTTCATCTAAAAGCCCTTTTAGTTTTAATTCATTGATTAATTTCTCATCAGGGGCTTCAAGCATTACCAATAAAGTTCCTTTGCTTAATTGCGTAAGTTCTTTTACCAAGGTTTGTTCATTTTCTACAATTTTATCCCTAATCCTAATGCCACTTAATTTAAGTGCGACTTCTAGCGTGCTAGGTCGGCCTAAGTATTTAAGCGTACTAATTTGATTGCTTGCACTGTAAACATATTTAAGTTCTAGGCTAGCCACACTTCCCATGCTCACATTAACACCTGCAAATATGCCAAAGTCTAAGTCTTTGGCCTGATTTAAATTGTAAGCATCACCATTAATTAAGCGGTAGCTTCCATCTTCTAGAATTTGAGTTTCGGCATAAAGTAAATAAGATGGTCTAATGCCAAAAAAGAGGCGCAAATCATCAGACATTCTATCTGGTATAAAATTCAGATAAAGGTTTAAATCGGCATAATTCCCTCTAAATCTTTTGTCGATATTTTCATCTCTAGCACCAATACTGCTAAAGCCTGCTTCAATAGTATAATCAAAGCTATTAAAGAATCTATTGGTATGATAGGGCGAAATAGGTCTTTGGTAAAATACACCAAACCCACCAAGTGTTCTGCTAATTAAATCTGGATTTCTGGCATTAATAAAGGGGAAGTTTGTATGCAGTGTAATTCCAAAATTGGGTTCAAATCCTTTTCCTCCTTGGGCCATTAATATGCTAGAAAAAAGCAATAGAGTTAAATAGGTTGCAAGCTTTTTCATAATATAGGGTTTATAAGGAAGTCAATATTTTTTTTAAGTCCGTTGTATTTAGCACGAGAAACTGCAGATTTTTTAAAGAGTTTTCCAAAAGTTTCCTCTGTAATTTCTAGCCAATCTTCTTTTTGCATGTTTAAAAGTTCTGGTTTCGGTTTGAACCTAGGCTCCTGATTTGGTTTAGCAAATCGATTCCAGGGGCAAACATCCATGCAAACATCGCATCCAAAAATCCAATTTTGGTAGGTGTTTTTAAAGGCAGGTGGAATATTTTCTTTTAACTCAATGGTGAGGTAGCTAATACATTTGGATCCATCTACTTTTTGGGGTTCATAAATAGCTTGTGTAGGGCAAGCATCAAGGCAGGCGGTACAAGTGCCACAATGGTCGGTAGTTGGACCATCTGCTTCTAGTTTTAAATCGATGATAAGTTCGCTTAAAAAGAAATAGCTGCCTGCATTTTTGGTAATTAAATTTCCATTTTTTCCTAGCCAGCCTAAGCCAGCTTTCTGGGCCCAAGCCTTTTCTAATACTGGAGCAGAATCTACAAAAGCACGGCCTTCTACCTTTCCAATTTTATTTTCGATAAGAGCTAATAATTCAAATAGCTTATCTTTAACTACCTGATGATAATCTTCGCCATAGGCATAGGTAGAAAGTTTAAATTCATCTTGTGGTAATTTTTCAGCTGCTTTGTAATTGTATAAGAGAGAAACCACAGATTTTGCACCAGGAACCAATAAGGTTGGGTCTAGTCTTTTGTCAAAATGGTTTTCCATGTAATGCATTTTGCCATTTCTATTTTCGCTAAGCCATTGCGAAAGTCGAGGGGCTTCCTCTTCTAAGAATCCTGCTTTTGAGATACCACAGGCGGAAAAGCCTAATTCAAGCGCGGTAGATTTAATAAAATTTGTTTGTTGGGCAATGTTCACAAAATGCAACTAAACCCGCAATATAACAAAATAGGTGGCCTTCGGCCACCTATTTTAAAATTTGAATTATGAATTACAAGGGTTTTCCAGCCCTTTTAGCTTTAGCTTTTTCTTTTCTTTCTTGCCTCATTTTTTCTTTTTCTTCTTTAAATATTTTTTGCTGTTCAACATTTAAGATAGCTATAATTTCTGCGTCGGCTTTTTCCATGGAAGCTTTCATAATGTCTTTCTTTTCTTTTTGGCTGGCACTTTCAGGCAATCCTTTTGCTTTTTGCCTAGCTTCCTCTCTGTTTCGCTTGGTAATTTCGTCAAACTGTTCTGTCTGCTTAGGTGTAAGGTTTAGTTTGGCCTTAAGTTCATTCCTTTTTGCTTCCATTTGAGCATTTTGTGGGCCTTGTGCATAGACTTGGTTCCCAAGGCTTAATACCATCATTACGATTAATACTAGGCTGCTTTTAATTACATTTAAGTTTTTCATAATAATTGATTTATACCGATTAGAGCTTTAAAATTGGGAAAGGTTTAACGCGTAGGCCAATAATTGTATAATTTCTGCTACAATTACAAAGTGTATATGTTAGTTAAAAGTTAGTAGCGTGTAAAAATATAGGAATATATTTGATACCTTAATTAGCCTAGAAGTGTCAATTTTTTTAAAAGGAGTGATAATGGTCTTTGCATTTTTTATATGCAGTGAATCAGTATTGGGTCAAACCGAAAAAAAAGACTCATTGGTTTGGAATGGCTCAAAGTATGTGCCTTTTTCTTCTATTCCAGTAGATACAATTTTGTTCGACTTTGATAAAGATTTGAGTTTGCAGATTTATCCATTAGACTCAATTATAAAGGCTGCTGTGCTGTATTCACCCTCTTTAAAGTTTGAAGATGCCTCAATAGAAAAGGCAATGTATAACTTAAAGTATACGCGTTATTTATGGATGAATGGCATTACAGGATTTTACAATTATAGCTTTGGAAATCAAACCAATTTAAATTCAATTGACAATAATTCTGCGATATTAAATAACAGTCTAGGATTGGGTTATAGATATGGGTTTAATGTAGTTTTTCCTTTAACAGAATTATTTGGCAGGCCTAATCGGATGAAGCAATTGCGATCTGAACATGAAATGGCCATTTATAAAAAGGAAGAACGTCAAATAGAATTAGAGCAAAGGGTAATTACAGCTTATTTTAATTTGTTAAATGCCCAAAAGCAAATGAAGATTAGGGTTCAGGATACAGAAAGTGCAAAATTAACCGTTGAGATTGCTATGGTGGAAATGAGAAGAGGGAAGATTCATCCTTCTGAATTATCTAGGTTGAAGAATATTCATGCGTTGTCTGAGTCTAATCTTGAAATGTCTAGAAGAGATTTTATGATATATTATTATCAATTAGAGTCCTTGGTAGGTAAAAAGTTAAGTAAATTTAAAAAATTGTAGAAATATAAGAGATGACTTTAATAGGCTTTTTTAGGATTATCATTAATAAACTCAAGTGGTTGGTATTGTTTCCATCCATGTTGGCTATAATGGTAATGTACCTAACACGCAACATGCCTAAAGAGTATCAATCTTCAGCTACAGTTTATACTGGTTTAGCCTCTGGATACAGCATTACCGATGATGGCAATGAAAAGGTCGATTATTTTGCGGTTAATAATGCTTTTGATAACTTAATTACCACCGTAAAATCAAGAGAAACTTTAGAAGAGGTTTCTATCAAATTAATTGCACAGCATTTATTGCTAAGAGAACCTAATAAGGATATACTAGGTGAAAAAGGATTTGAAGAAATTCATCGTATTCTTGACATGAATGAAATTGCTAAGTTAATTGTGCCAGGAAATTTTGAAAAAACAGTTGCTAAACTATATTCTATAAAAGATAGTAGTAATAGAAACATTGTGCAGTATTTGCTTACGGATGCAGCAAGTCCTTATGCAATTAATAAGATTTCTGGTAATGTTACAGTAGCAAGAAAGAGTAATTCTGACATGTTGGAGATAGGGTATAAAACCAATGATCCTGCGGTTTGTGTGCATACACTTAAGTTTTTAATTGACGCATTTTCTTACCGGTATAAGAACATTAAAGGTTCAGAAACTGTAAACGTTGTGAAGTATTTTGAAGAGCAAATGAAAGCGGCCTTTGAGAGTTTACAAGGCTCTGAAAATAAGTTAAGAGATTTTGGAGTAAATAATAAAATCATCAATTACAATGAGCAATCTAAGTTTGTGGCAGAATCAAAAGAAGATTTATCTACCGACTTTTACAAGGAAAAGATGAAGCTTGAAGCGGCTGTAAAGGCCATTAAGCGCATTGAAGAAAAGATGAATAATTACAGTGATTTTGTTTCTGCCAATGATGATTTAATGAATTTGAGGCAAGAATTATCAACCCTTAATTATAAAATTACCAATGCCCAAATTTTTAAATATGACGCAGAAAGCATTGGTTCCTTACAAGATAATGCCGATAAAGTAAAACTCGAGCTGAAAGAAAAAGCGCGGGATTATTATGAATTTAACAACTCAATTGAATGGGTGCCACAAGAAGCAATTTTAAATGAATGGTTAGTAAAAGTGGTCGAGCTTGAAGAGAGCAAAGGAAGATTGCAGGTATATGAAGACCGAATAAAACAATATGATGGTATTTATAAGGAGTTTGCACCTTTAGGTTCAACTCTTAACAGATTAGAGCGTGAGGTTGGTGTACAAGAAAAACAATATTTATCTGTTTTGCACGGTTTGAACCTAGCCAGGTTGCGTCAACAAAGTTTGGAGATGAGCAACCAGTTAAAAATAGTTGATAATCCCTTTTTTCCACTTAATCCTAATCCTTCTAAGAGGGGATTGTTAATTGTGGTTTCCTTTCTTGCTGGGTTTATTATTTTATTAGGCTACCATGTTGGGGGAGCCATTTTGGATAATACCATTAAATCACCGGATAGGGTGGCAAAAATGATCGACTTGCCTTTATTAAGTGCATTCCCAGAGCATGATGCAAGCAATGTAAAAGGGGTAAAAGTGGATGAAATGCGAAATAGTTTATTGCAACAAGTAATCAATACCTTGTTTATTGACTTGAAGAAAATAGATCCGCAGGCAAAACGTTACACTATCATCATTTTTAGTACGCAAGGGCAAGTTGGTAAGAGTTATGTTGCTGCAAGTATTGTTAATAAACTGAGTAGGATTCGCAAAAAAGTAATTTACCTGCACCCAGATGTAAGCAATAAATCGGGTAAGTACCTCGATTCAAATAATCCTAAATTATTGAGCTATAAATACAAGGTGAATGATGGTATTATTGACTACAATAGTGTGCTAGATTTTATTACTACAGCAGAAAATTCTTCTCCCGACCTAAACGATGTCTCTTACAATGTAATAGAAATTCCGCGTTTAAGTAAATACCCTATACCTGCTAATTTAGTAGAGCAAGCACATTATTCTATCTTGGTAGCAGATGCCAGCAGATCTTGGACAAGTGCGGATAATTTTCTAATGAATACATATTTGAAACTAGCCCAAGGGAAGGTGAGCGTTTTGTTAAATCATGTTGCCCCAGATTTGCTTGAACCAATTTATGGAGAAATTCCAAAGCGTAGGTCTTTATTAAGAAGAAGATTCAAAGCTTTGTTGGGTGGCGATAAATATTAATTTCTATTCATTTGCTTTCTCTTAACCAAAATAAGTATACCAAAGAGATTGTCCCATTGATTGGGTTCATATTATTAGCGGCCATAATGGGCTATATCATAAACAAAGGTCAAATTGTAGGTGCTGGTTTTTTTATTGCATTACCTTTTATCTTAGCCTTTTTAATTTGGGTATTTAGAGACCCTAAAATTGGGGTGCTCTCAATTTTACATTTTTCCTTTTTAGCCAATGGTTTAGGGCGTTTTCTGCCTGGTGGAATTCCCTTTGGATTGTTTGTAGATGGCCTGCTTATACTCACCATAGTATCTACTATTTTTAAGATCAATAAAAAGCAAGCAAAGCTGATGTTTAATCCACTGTTTTACATCTTATTTGTATGGTTTTTATATACCTTGTTTGAATTGGTTAATCCAGAGGCAAAGAGCAAAGAAGCCTGGTTTTATGCGGTAAGGGGTGTTTCACTTTATCAAATACAGCTCATTCCTTTGATATTAATTTTGATGAATAAAAAGGAAGACATGGATCAAGTGATTCGAATTTGGTTTATTTGGTCATTGGTTGCTGCCTTTTATGGTTTTAAGATGAACTTGATAGGCGTAACTGGCGGAGAACGCAAGTGGTTAGATGAGGGAGGAAAGATTACCCATGAAATTCACGGACGCCTTCGTATTTTTTCTTTCTATAGCGATGCAGGTCAGTTTGGAGCGGCCATGGCGCATACCACCTTAAGCGCAATGCTTATGGCCATTGGGCCTTATCCTAACAAGCAGAAATATTTTTATTGGTTTGTGACAGCAGTTTGTTTCTGGGGTTATGCACTATCTGGCTCGCGCGGACCATTATTTGTGCTGGCAGCGGGTGGTTTTCTTTATTTATTTATGATTGGTAATTTTAGAATTGTATTGCTTGGAGCGGCCATAGGTGGATTACTTTTTGGAATATTAAAGTTTACCTCAATTGGGAGTTCTAATTATCAAATTCAACGCATGCGAACGGCGCTCGATCCTAATGATGCTTCTTTGCAAGTGCGAATAGAAAATCAAAAAAAGCTAGCAGTTTATTTGGCTTCACGACCCATGGGCGGAGGAATTGGCTCGGGTGGAAATTGGGGTGCTAGGTTTTCGCCTGGTTCGTTTTTATCTCAAGTAGCCTTGGATAGTTGGTATGTTAAAATTTGGGTAGAGACAGGAATAATTGGACTAATCTTGCATATCATCACCTTAGTGTTAATTTTAATCATTGGAATTATTAAGGTTTATCGACTTCATGATCCAGATATCCGGCAGCGCTTAATTGCCCTAATTTGCGGGTATTTTGGAATAGTTATGGCTAGTTACGGGAATCAAATTTTAGGGCAAATGCCAACTGGTATTGTCATTTACTTTTCTATGGTATATATGTTTTTATGTACAGAATGGGATAAGGAGTTATTGGCCAAAAAGCAACTTGGTTCAAACCAAAACTTAGCCTTAGCAAAACAAAATAATACTTCCTTATTAGTTGCGGAACCGTTTGAAGTAGGAAATAGGTTAGGTAAAAAAGTACGAGTTAAAATTGCGTAAGGCAACTTAATACTGAATAGGTAAGTTAGCTTCTTTCCATTTTTTTATTCCGCCATCAAGGTCAACTACATGCATAAATCCATTTTTTAGCATAAGCTCCGAAGCCTCACTGCTTCTGCCTCCAGAGGCACAATAGATATAATAGGTTTTGGTTTTATCCATTTTATTAATGGCTGTTTCAAAGTTATCTGAGAAAAAATCCATTAACAAGGCTCCAGGTATGATGCCTTTTTTTTGTTCAGAGCTTGTTCTGATATCAATTAATACGCCCAAATTGTTTTTCATTTTTATATTAAATTCAGTAGGGCCTACTAATTCTAAAAGTGGCTTTACTTCTGAGGTTTGAGCAGGATTATTAGCTTGAGAACATGCATTTAATAACCATGAACTAAAGAAAATTAGGAGGTAGATTTTGATGCGCATAAAAATATGTTTTAGAATAAGACACAAACTTAATAATTTGTGCCCTCAAATGAAAATTACTTTCCTTGGAACAGGCACCTCTCAGGGTGTGCCAATAATTGCCTGTGATTGCTCGGTTTGTAGCTCAAAAGATGCGAAAGATAATAGGCTGCGCGCTAGTATACTAGTTCAAGTTGAAGGAATGAATATTGTGGTGGATTCAGGCCCAGATTTTAGGGCACAAATGCTTGCGTGTAAAATTAAGCAATTAGATGCCATATTATTTACGCATGCACATAGAGATCATTTGGCTGGTTTAGATGATATAAGGGGGTTTAATTTTAGTATGAAAAGAGCCATTGATGTGTATTGTGAAAAATGGGTTGAATTGGCTATTCGAAAGGAATTTTTTTACGCCTTTGAGGAGCCTAAATATCCGGGTGTGCCAGAGATGAATTTACACACGATTGAAAATAAGCCCTTTAGTTTTAAAGGCATAGACGTCATACCTATCAAGGTTATGCATCATAAAATGCCTGTTTTGGGTTTTAGGTTTAAGGATTTTGTGTATATTACAGATGCAAATAGAATTGAACCTGAAGAGTTAGAAAAAGTAAAAGGGTGTGAGGTATTGGTATTAAATGCCTTAAGGCGCGAGCCGCACATTTCTCATTTTACCTTAGCTGAGGCCTTAGAAATTGTTGAAATTGTGAAGCCTAAAGCTGCATATTTTACGCATATTAGTCACCAACTAGGCTTACATGAAGCAGTAGAATTAGAGTTGCCAGCGAATGTGCACCTGGCTTATGATGGATTGGAATTAAATTTTAAATGAAATCACTTCATCAGCATGCTGCGCTATTTCCATGGCTAGCAGAAAGCCTTCACGAAGTGCTTGTAGGTTTTTATTTGCAAGATGCATTTGCGGTAAGTAAAGAAGAAATTAACCTAATTTTTGTAAAAGAAAAGGAACACCTAAGTATTGCCTTAAATGTTGAGGCTAAAACTGGTTTGTTGTTTTTTTATGAAAGAGAATTAGACCGAGAAGGTGGTGCAATGCCCTTATTTAAAGCCTTAATTGGGCAATGTATAATAGGAGTTAAGGCGCATGCAAATAATAGATCTTTTGCCATTTTGTTTGAACCCAATTATCAATTGATTTTTAAACTTTATGGTGGACTTAGTAATGTGCTTTTTACTGATGAAGTAAAAGTCCTTAGCATGTTTAGGAATGCAATTCAGAGTGATAGAAATACCCATCCAAATGAACTTGACCAAACTTATCCAATTGAGGCATTAGCAGTTGATACCCCATTATTTATTTGTGCCGCAGAAGAGGGAAAAAGTAAATCTATATTGTTACTTACAGATGCTATCGGGCAAATTTACTGGCAAGGCACTCATATCTTGGAGGCTTTGCATACATTTTCTGTCCAGTACTTACAATTGTATAGATTTAGCAGTTTACGGGCCGAATTGTTACAGAAATTTAGCAGGCAATTAAAAGGGAAAGAAGCTGCCCTGCAAGCAGCCAAAAATAGGATATTACAATTAGAAGATGAAATTCCGCCAGAGGAACTAGGTCACTTACTAATGGCAAATTTGCATCATTTTAAAAAGGGTGAGACAGAAGTAAATGTATTTGATTTTTACCGCAATCAACCTTTAAGTATTAAATTAAAAAAAGAATTATCTCCTGCTGATAATGCTGCGCACTATTATAAAAAGTCAAAGAATAGAAGTTTGGAGAAGCTTCAATTTGAAAAGAAAATAGTTCAATTTACAGAGGATGTATTAAAATTAACTGACTTGTTAGCGGCTGTTGAATCTGCCCAAAAGTTAAGAGAGTTAAAAACATTAGAGCCAACTCCAAAACAGCATAAGCATTTGGTTCAACCCGATAAATTTAAACATTTTACCTTTCAAGAATTTGATATTTATATTGGTAAAAGTTCTGAAAACAATGATGAGTTAACCCAGCGCTTTGCAAAAAAAGATGATATGTGGCTTCATGCTAGAGGTGTGGCAGGAAGCCATGTGGTTATTAAGAAAAAGCCAGGTCTTGATTTTCCTAAAGAACTGATTAGTTATGCCGCTTCCTTGGCTGCCTATTATTCAAAAGCAAAAGGTAGCGGACTTGTACCTGTTATTTATACACCCAAGAAATTTGTGCGTAAACCCAAGGGCGCAAATGTGGGTCAGGTAGTGGTAGAAAAAGAAGAAGTAATTCTGGTTGAACCCAAAAAGTAAATGAAATAAATGACAACAAAAAACCCGACTCATATTGAATCGGGTTATTGGGGTGGAATACCGGGCTCGAACCGGCGACCTCCTGAACCACAATCAGGCGCTCTAACCAACTGAGCTAAAACCACCGTTTGGGGAGTGCAAATTTAGCATCCCGCTATGATTTTCAAAATGTTTTTTTAAATAATTCTATTTTCAACTACCTCCCAATTAATTACATTCCAAAAACTATTGATGTAATCAACTCTTTTATTCTGATATTTAAGGTAATAAGCATGTTCCCAAACATCAAGACCAATTACTATTTTAATTTTATCCTTAGCCGCCTTAGGTGCATTCATTAATGGATTTTCTTGATTTGGAGTATTTACAATTTTCAGTTGACCGTTTTGTAAGATAACCCAACACCATCCAGAACCAAAAATAGAAGAGGCCATTTTAGTAAAGGTATTCCAGAACATTTCTATGCTACCAAAACTTTTAATGGCAAGTGCTTGGAAATTTGGACCCACAGCAGTTCCAACTTTAAGTTGCTCCCAAAAAAAACTATGATTCCAATGGCCACCGCCATGGTTTCTTAATACAGGTATTAATTCTTTTGATTGTTTATCTAAATCTAGGAATAAGGACTCTAAACTTTTTTGTATGGCATTTGGATCTTTGCTAAGTCCTTCATTTAATTTTGTGATATAGGCTTGATGATGCTTTGTATAGTGAATTTCCATTGTTTGCGCATCTATATATGGTTCCAAAGCATTGTAAGCATAATTCAATTTCGGTAACTCATACTTGCCATTTATGGGAAGCATTTCATCTGGAACTAAATAATCATTATTACCAAAAGCCTTAAAAGGATTGCTTGTCGCAATAATGCCAAGTCCAAGTCCCAACGTTGTTTTGATGAAGTCTTTTCTTTCCATTAAGCTTATTTTTATTCGAACATAGGGGATTGCAAGCACAACACAAAACCCAAACTTTGCTTAAATCAATTATAAATTCTAACCCTAAAACCAAATCTAAATGCCCTGATTGGAAGTGGGTGATTAGGTGTTAAGTAGAAACCTTTATTATTCCAATCCATATTTAAGTGTTCCATTTTAAAGAAGAATACCATGGTTAATACTTTCACATTAACAAAGGCATCTACCAGCGGGTAATTTCCTACTCTGTATTGGTTTTGTAAATAAAATGCCCTCGCCGCAGGATTCCAGGCATAGGCTTCCCAAGACGAATTATAATTAATATTTGTACCTAACTCAACATTGAGTGCCTTTTTAAATAATTCTGCATGGATATAGTATCTAATGTTTCCTCCAAATTCTGGGAGTCTAACATACTCTCTATTTGTGTTTTGAAGGAAGAGATTGTGTTCTAATCTAAGTATTCCCATTTGAAAGGTTTTACTGGCCTCTAAGTTATTTACTAAAAGTATATCACTGCTTTGTATAGGCTTAACATTATTATCAAAATAGACCCAATTAGCAACTATGTATTGGTTAAAGCGAAGGTGAAAATTGTTTCTAAATCCTCTTGTGCTTAAACCTGCTCTCCAATTTAACACAGTTATTTTTGAATAGTTATTAGTCCAATTAAAACTTGAAGAGTTAAAGTTTGCAAGGGTATAATCAACTGCTCTTAATTGGTTGGTGAGGCCTGCTGTTAAAGAGAATTTCTTACTTCTAAATAAAACATCGCCACTCAGTTTTAGATCATTTTGATTATAGCCGATTGGATTATAAGCTGCCAATAGGGCAATCCCAATATTATTATCTGTTTTTGGAATTCTTTCTAATCTAAATTCTCCCCATACATTTTGAAGGTTTTCGCCAAAGCCTTGCATTTGGGTTTGAATAAATTGGTGGTGGGCAGAAAATGAAAGTAAGCTTAAGTGTTTATCATTGCTTCTGCTCCAAAGATTATAAGCTAAACTATTGGTATAGGTTTTGGCAGAAATAGAATCGTAGAAGATACCCGAAGAATCTAAGCCAGCTGATGGAAATAGAAAAGAGGTATCACCAGCAAGGTTGTCAAAAAAATAGGCTTCTCTATGGAAATTAAATGTATGAGAAAGAAAGCCACTCCTTGTAATTGAAAAACTTGAATCCTCGTCTTGGTGGGTCCAATACTTTTTACCTAAATAATAGTGTTGCTTTACCTGAAGATAAGTTGATTTGTAGCGGCTTTGTGCACCTATTAATCTAACATCTGATGATTTATCGGTGCCGACTAAGGTTTCAAAAAGAGAATCACTGCGCAAGCCACCATTTTCATTGTTAATACCTCTGTTTCTTATAAAGTTTGTTAACAGGCCATATCTTTGATTTTTGCTAAAATAACTTGCAAATAAAGAAGTATTGTAGGCACTTGTTTTTTGGTTAACATAAAATCCTTCACTTGTTATTCTATCGTAATGTCCACCAATGTTAAGTCGCGGACTCAAATTAAGGGCAGCTTTGATCCCAAATTGCAAAAATTCCCTTTGACCTTGTGTATAGATTATATCGGCATAAGGTTTTTTAGCTAAGAAATATTGTGTATTTGAAGGTTTCTTAAAGTAAGTTTCATAGGGATTAAAGGTAAAGTTAAATCCCATGCCACGGTCCCAATTAAAAAAAGCATTTCTGCTGGCTGTGCCAATGTTACCTAGGTCTTGAAATACGATATGTTGTTTGTATAATGGATGGTAAATATCATCTTTATTGATGGTGGTATCAACTAATTTGTAAGGAATATTTCTTATTAAGTTATAATCTGAAGTATAAAAGGTAATGTATTTTTCTAAGGCAGATGAATCAATTTGTGCTTGCGAACTTTTGGTAAGCAGTAAAATCAAAGCTGTAAACAGCAAGTAGAAAGTGCTAGATTTGATATTCACAGTTTGATGAGCTTCTGAGTTAAGGTTTGATTTTTATTGTTAATCGTAACTGAATAGACACCTGGTTTCCAGTTATCGACTGAAACTTCAAAGGTAGGTTGGGAGATTGGTTTCTGCAAAATCAATTCACCCAAACTATTAACGATGCAGATATTGGCATTTTCACTTAGTTCAAGCCCTAATTTTACTTGAAATGTGTGAAGGGTAGGGTTGGGAAATAATTCAACTTTTCTTTCTAAAGCAAGGCTGGTCAAGTTTGTTATTTCATTGCTAGGCTTAAGGGTAAAGATTCCTTCTTGCATATCAGAAACTGCAATGGTGCCAGATGGAAACCATGGGTAAATTCCCCAACAACCATTAAACCCTTCGTAGCTTGCGGGTGGAAAAGGGAAAGTCCTATAATGGCCAACTTGGGTAGGATTAAATGGATTTTTTAAATCAAAAATTACGAAGCCGTCATGATAATATGAAACATAAGCAAAATCACCCACCCAAAAAGCATTGTGGGCAGTTGCGGTGGGACTCGATTCAAATTTGCTTACTAATTTAGGGTCGAATAAATTGCTAACATCAAAAATCTTTATGGCTAAACCATTGGGAACTTCATCCGTAAACATAATGTATTTTCCATTTGGAGAAAGCCAACTGCTATGGTTATAACCATTTTCTGGGTAATCTGCAATAACAGTAAGTAGGGCCTGTTTGGTTAAATCTCTCAAATCAAAAACCCATAAACCCGTATACTCTGTAGAGCACCATGCGGTATCATTTCTAACAAAAATTTCATGTACATTTTTAAAAGCAGCAATAGAGCCATTAAAACTTGGAACGTTTAAAGTACCTATTTTTATTGGTAATTCAGGGTTTGTGAGGCTTATAATATCTAGGGCATTGGTGATACCAGATTTAGTTCTATTGATGCACATGTATAAGCGCTTACTAGCCGCTTCAATAAAAATGCTGTGGGTATTTTGTGCAAGGGTGTCGCTATCATAAACCTTGTGAACAGAATCTGGGAGATAGCGCAAATCAAACACTTGCAAGCTGCCTAATTCTTTGTTATCACTCACACAATAAACATAATGGCTATAACATTCAAAATCCCGATTTACCATGCGCTTAGACTTTCCATCTTCAACATCCACCAATACAATGTTTTTAGGATTACTTATGTCAAAAAAATAAATGCTATCGGTACTCCCTGCAATGATGTATTCTTTTTTGGTAATTGAATCGGTATAGCCTGTGAGGTCGCTCCAAATTTGCGAGCCATTTACTCGAGGTAAATTAGGATTTTGCCAATGGTCAAGTAATTCTATGTTTCTAGACTTATCTTGCGCAAAGGCTTGGTTCAAACCGAAAAAAAATAAAGCAAAAAAAAGGTATTTTACCATTTCATTATTTTTTTGGTTTGACGTCCATTTTCATTCAAAAAAGTAATTAGGTAAATACCTTCTGTTAGGGTTTGTAAATCTATTTGGTTACTGTTTGAACCAATTGTCCCATGCAGGATAAGGCTGCCAGCTAAGTTGTTAATTTGGTATTGGCAAGTTTCATTTTCTAAGCCAGAAATAGTAGTAAAATCATTGGAAGGGTTAGGGAAAATACCCAAATTATTTAAGGGATTATTTTGCTTGGTTTCACCTACTAAACTGCTATCAATTTCGAGCACAAAAATGCCTGCTGTGAGGTCGCTTGCAATAATTCTTTTACTAGGTAAATAAGGATAAATACCCCAACAGCCTTTAAAGCCGCCATATTGCTCAGGCTCCACAGGATGCGTATCATACCAAGCAACTTGATAAGGTTTTGAAGGATCTTTAATATTCCAAACCCTAACGCCATCATGATAGGCAGAAACGTAGGCAAAATCGCCATACCAAAAGGCATTATGGGGCATTGCTGAGGCATTGCTATTGAACATGCTTAAAAAGCGCGGTTCTGTAAAGTTTTTAAGGTCATATATTTTGACATCGAGTCCAAGATTTTCATCCGTAAACATGAGATATCTACCTGTTTTATCTAACCAACTAGAGTGGTTATAACCTCTATCAGGGTATGAATTAATGATGCTTAGAAGACGTTGGTTAGAAAGGTCTTTCAGGTTAAAAATAAATAAACCTGCATTTTCGCAACTAAGGTAAACGGTGTCGTTGCGCACAAACATTTCATGAACCGCATTAAACAAATTAAAGTTATTAGGGTCTTTTGGAATTTGCAATTCAGCCAAAAATTGAGGGTTTTCAGGATTTGAAATGCTTATAACATCTAAGGCAGAAAATCCGCCAGGCTTGGAGTTCATGCTCATATAAAGACGAGCTGACAAAGAATCGATAAAAATGGTATGGGTAAAAGTGCCAAGGCTATTACTCTCATAAACTTTATGCACAGAATCTGGTAGGTATTGCAGATCAAAAATTTGCAAGGCCCCAATGCCAGAAGCTTGATCGGAAACACAATAAGCATAATGCTTGTAGGTTTCATAATCTCTGTTTCTAGCAAAGCGGGAGGCGCCATGTTGCCTGGCTACTAGTTTAATTTCATTGGGATCATTTATATCAAAAAAATAAATGCTATCAGTGGTTCCAGCGATGATGTATTCTTTGTTTTTTATTGGGTCGAACCAACCTGTTAAATCGTTCCAAATATCAGTTACATCAACCTTTGGCAGGAGGGAGTCGTTATAATTTGCAAGCAATTTCATTTTAAAAGCTTGTTGGCCTGCCACCCAAAAATGGCTAAATAAAATACCGACGATAAGTAATAGTTTTTTCATGTGGTTTAAAGGCTAAACATCTTTCTGTAAGTATAATGAATTTTGCTGGTTTTTGCGCCAAGCGCATTGATCATGCTTTGCATTTTCGGATTAAAATCACCAATCCATGCAAGTTCACATTTTCTATAGTATTTAGTTTTTAGCATGGCTTCATAAAATTTAATGATCAAACCTGTTTCTAAACCAAGGTTTTGATAGGCTGGAACAATCCCAAAAACCAAGCCACGCATGCGTTCTAGTTTGCCAAAATAACGGTAATAGAGAAATTTAATTTTAGCAATCCAATTTAGGTTTCCATTGGCATGTTTAAACAATTGATTAACCTCTGGGATTGCAACATAAAAGCCAACAGGTTGCTTATTGGCATAAGCAAACCAAATACCTTCTTCAATTAAAATGGGTTTTAGTGAATTAAATGTTGCCAAAATTCTATCTAGTGTTATGGGAACAAAGTCTGAGCGATGTTGCCAAGCTTGGTTATAAATGCTCACAAAATCATTCGCAAATCGATTGATTTGATTGCGTTTTAAATGTTCGAATTGATAGGTAGGATTTTGGTAAACCCTTTGGGCCAGTTTTTGGAATCTATCTAGGTTAAAAGTTCCCATTGAAATTTCTGAAGTTAACTGCTGAAAATGCAGCTGAAATGCATTGGATTCAAAGAGATGTTGGTAATACATTGGGTTGTAATTTTCTTGGTAGGAGGGTAGCACCTCCGGGCTGGTTAATAAGCCCCAATACTTATCCCTCTCCCCAAAATTTATTGGACCATCTGCGCCAATAAATCCTTCTTTTTTAAGCCAATTCTCTGCAGTAGAAAACAGCATTTTTGCGGCAGAAACATCATTAATGCATTCAAAGAAACCAATGCCACCAATTTTTGATAGACGTTGGTTTGCATCATAGAAGGCTGCTATTCGTCCTATTATGATGGAAGAATCATCCAATAAAATCCAAGCGGCAATTTTGCCATCCTTTAATAATGAATTTTTTTGCACATCAAATAAAGCTAAAATATCTTGTTTTAGGTGGGGGATATAATTCACATCCTCAGAATAAAAGTTTGAGGCACAAAGCACAAAATCTTTTAACAGTTTTTTAGAAGACACTTCTTTTACATGCATACTGGGCAAATTTCGCGATATGAATAAGATTTCCCAAATATCTGTTTTGCACTCTTAATGGCAATTGTTTACATTGCTAAAAATTTAAGTTTATGCTAAACATCGGCGACAAGTTACCAGACTTTAATCTAAAAGGATTTGATGGTAAAATTTATACCCAATTTGATTATGCAGATAAATACGCTTTGGCGGTAATTTTTACTTGCAATAGTTCTCCAATTTCAAAAGCTTACGGACAAAGGTTAATTGATTTGTTTGAAAAGTATGAAGAAGATAGCATGGGGATTGTTGGGATTAATTCGAATGATGCCATACAATCGCCAGAAGATAGTTTTGAGCAGATGCAATTTGTAGCAGCACGTTTAGGATTAGATGATATGCATTTTTTGTATTTACAAGACGAAACACAAGAAGTGGCAAAGCGTTTTGGGGCTAAAGTAAATCCTGAGGTATTTTTATTTAACCGTAAAAGGGAATTGGTGTATAAGGGAGCCATTGATGATTGTTGGGAAAACGAGGCAATGGTAACAGCAGTTTATTTAGAAGATGCCATAGAAGAAGCATTAGACGGAATGGAGATAGATTATCCAGAAATGCCAGCAGTTGGCACACCCATCATTTGGAAAAAATAATTTTTTTTGTTTAAACCAAGCAAGGTTATGCAAGGTAAAACAGTCATTATAACTGGGGCATCTTCTGGTATTGGCGAAGCATGCGCTCATGCCTTTGCAAATGAAGGGGCAAAATTGGTATTAGCAGCCCGTAGTGCAGATAAACTTAGAAGTTTAGAGAATGCATTATTAGCGCAAGGTACAGAGGTATTAACAGTGGTATGTGATGTTCGCAAAGAGGAGGATTGTAAAAATTTAATAAGTTCAGCTTTATCTTATTTTGGTAATATCCATGTTCTAATAAACAATGCGGGCATAAGCATGCGTGCTTTATTTAAGGATGCGGATTTAGCTGTGATGGAGGCTTTGATGCAAACCAATTTTTGGGGCGCTGTATATTGTACAAAGTATGCATTACCACATTTAATTTCAACTAAAGGTTCGGTTATTGGCGTAAATTCATGGGCTGGATTCACAGGTTTACCTGCAAGAACTGGCTATACGGCATCTAAGTTTGCTTTATTAGGATTTTTAGAAGCGCTGCGTGTAGAAAACTTAAAAACAGGATTACATGTTGGGAGTATCTTTCCAGGCTATACCACTTCCAATATTCGCAATACTGCATTAAATGCAAAGGGCGAAACACAAAATGAGAGTCCATTAGAAGAAAAGAAACTAATGCCGGCAGCAGAGGTAGCAGCAGAAATTTTGGCAATGTGTAAGCATCGGCGCAAGTACCACATTTTAACCTTTACAGGTAAATTAATGTACTGGGTAAACAAGTTGTTTCCAAACTATGTAGACCGGAAAGTATACGATGTTATAGCTAAGGAGAAGGACTCTCCTTTTCACTAAAGAGCAATTGGCTTAAAAGCAAAGAAAGCGCGGCCTTCGGCCGCGCCTCCCTATATATGAACAGCATTTCTGCCATTCCCAACCCCCACCATATGAGGGGGAACATGGGAATATTAAACGTCTATTTTTGCATAACGTGCATTGGCTTCAATGAATTCCCTTCTTGGTGGAACTTCATCTCCCATTAGCATACTAAAGATATGATCAGCCTCTGCAGCACTATCCAAACTTACGCGCTTTAAAGTTCTAGTATCTGGATTCATGGTGGTAGACCATAACTGTTCTGCATTCATCTCTCCTAAACCTTTATAACGTTGGATGTTTACGGTGTCAGGATTTGAGCCTTTAGCAATACGCATAACTGCTTCTTCACGTTGCGGTTCGGTCCAGCAATATTCTTCATCTTTTCCCTTTTTCACCAAATACAAAGGCGGTTGAGCTATATAAATGTACCCAAACTCAATAAGTTCTTTCATGTAACGGAAGAACAAAGTTAAAATCAAGGTTCTAATATGTGAACCATCCACATCAGCATCCGTCATGATGATGATTTTGTGGTAGCGCAATTTTACAATATTAAGTGCTTTACCATCTTCTGGTGTTCCAATTGTAACACCTAGAGCAGTGAACATATTACGAATTTCTTCGTTTTCATAAATCTTATGTTCTAATGCTTTCTCAACATTTAAAATTTTTCCTCTTAAAGGCAATATCGCTTGAAAAGCTCTGTTTCTGCCTTGTTTAGCAGTTCCACCGGCAGAGTCACCCTCTACAAGGTAGATTTCACAAAGCGCTGGATCACTTTCTTGACAGTCGGCAAGTTTACCTGGCAAACCAGATCCAGTTAAGGCGCCTTTGCGCTGAACCATTTCTCTTGCTTTACGCGCTGCGGCCCTTGCGGTGGCAGCGAGTACAACTTTTTGAACAATTAACTTGGCTTCGCGTGGATTTTCTTCCAAGTAGTTATTGAGCATTTCGCCCACGCATTGGTCAACCGCGCCAGTTACATCATTGTTTCCTAATTTAGTTTTGGTTTGACCTTCAAATTGAGGCTCTTGAACCTTAACAGAAATTACGCCTGTTAGGCCTTCTCTAAAGTCGTCGCCACTGATCTCAATTTTTACATTTTTTAGCAAACCTTCTTTATCGGCATAGGCTTTTAGGGTTCTTGTTAGTGCTCTTCTAAAACCGGCAACGTGCGTACCGCCTTCAATGGTATTGATATTGTTAACATATGAATGCAGGTTTTCTGTATAGCCGTGGTTATATGTCATAGCAACTTCAACAGGCACTCCATTCTTTTCTCCTTCAACATAGATTGGGCTAGGCAAAAGTTTTTCCCTAGTTCCATCAAGGTAATTCACAAATTCTACTAAACCACCTTCAGATAAAAACTCTTCTTCTTTGATATTCCCTTCTTCATCTAAACGTAGGTCTTTTAAAAAGATATGAATTCCTCTATTTAAGAAAGATAATTCACGTAACCTAGCGGCAAGGGTTTCGTATTTATATTCTGTGGTCGTAAAAATGCTACCATCTGGCTCAAAATAAATGGTTGTACCATTTTTGTCTGATTCTCCAACTATTTTCACATCATAAAGTGGCTTACCACAGCTGTATTCTTGTTGCCATTCTTTTCCATCTCTGTGCACAGTAGCGCGCAATAGGGTGGATAATGCGTTAACACAGCTAACACCCACACCATGCAAACCACCAGAAACTTTATAGGTGTCTTTATCAAACTTTCCACCAGCATGTAGTACTGTCATTACTACTTCTAAGGCAGATCTTCCTTCTTTGGCATGCATGCCTGTAGGAATACCTCTTCCGTCATCTTCAACAGTGATAGAATTATTGGGATTAATGGTTACAGTAATCTTTTTACAATACCCTGCTAAGGCCTCGTCAATTGAATTATCTACCACTTCATAAACAAGATGATGTAAACCTCTGGCCCCAACATCTCCAATATACATTGCCGGACGCTTACGTACGGCTTCCAAACCTTCTAGCACCTGAATATTATCAGCGCCGTAATTACCTTTGTCGTTTGCTTCGTTACTCATTCTTTAACTCAATATTATCAAAGCGTAAAAGTAAGCTTAACTCCTGTTTGAACCAAATTTTTCAAGGGTTTTAAGCCACTTGTTATCCACATTTTATCCTATTCTAAGTTGCTGTAAAAAAGCTTTTTGGTTCAAACCGAAGCTAAATTTTTAAGATAATCCTCCCAGGGCATAAAAACCTCCTCATTTATCTTCATTTCGCCACTCACTAATTTATTGAAGTTATGAATAGGAAACTGCTCATAATGCGCCAATTTTTGCAAGGCTGCTTCTGAAAATAAGTTTGACTTTCTAATTAGATGTTGTGCAACATTGTATTGAGGTTGCATTTTCCCATCGTCAATTTTAATACAAATGCCTAGCTTTAATGAATCTATTCCCAAACAGAAAACGCCTTCAGCACCTGTTTTGCCAATAATTTCAGGGGCACATACTTCCATCATATCAGTGCAGTATCTTGCAGTACCTGCCACCATAAATGGATTTGTACTAATGGCGGCTATTAAATATTTACAGGCATTTTGCCTTTTCTCTTCAAATTTTGTGGGATAAATTATATTCCTAAAACACAAAGCTTGGTTATAAACAGGAATGCTATAGATAGGTGCTGTGCAGCCATCAAATGCCGTTGTCATTTCTGACCGTGGGTACTCATAAAAGGCTTCCACATATTCTAAAATAAGTTGTTGAATGGGATGTTGTGGGTTTAAATAATCCTCGGTTTTATGTCCCATTAGCTTGCACAAGGCAAGCATACCGGCATGTTTGCCGCTGCAATTGTTGTGAATATGATGTGGCTTTTGGTTGTTCTTAATTAAGGCATTGGCATCTTTTTTACTGCTTGGATATTGTGCCCCACAATTTAAATAAGATTCGTCTAAGCCAATTTTGTTTAGAATGCTTTTCACTTCTGTCAAATGGGCCTCTTCTGCATTGTGTGAACCACACATAACGGCAATTTCTGCAGGTGTAAACCCGAATTTCTCTACACCTCCCAGTTCTATTAAAGGCAGCGCCTGCACAAATTTCATAGCCGAGCGTGGGTAACACATTTGCATGGGATTTCCTAAGCTAAATACAATGTCGCCAAATTCGTCAACCACACAAACGGCACCTCTATGAAAACTCTCTAAGATGCCTGCTCTATATACCTCTACCAGTATAGGGTTGCTTTGATTTTCGTCTGAATACATAAGGCGAAAATAAGAAATCTTAAATTTTAATTGCGTATGTTGCCATACATAATTTTTAAAAAACTAAAATGTTTACAAGCATAAAAAATAAATTCATTTGGATGTTATTATGCTTACTCCAAAGCTGCTATTCTGATGATGGCTATTATTATTGGAGGAGCAAACAGGTAGATTATGTGCATACACTTAAGCCTATAGATTCCCAACAAAAAATAACTTTTATAGCCTATCCAGAAGCCAATAAGAAATTTATAAACGACACCGCAACTGCCGTTCAATTGCTTGTCTCGGCATACGAAAATTCTTTTGTAGTTATAGGCACCAACACAGATACATTTGAACTTTTGCTAAACCCGCAACTTGGCAACACGTCAGACCCTAAATATATTCTATATCAAGGCTATAAAATTCTTCAAAATGATTTTAATTCTTACTATAAAACTTCTACAGTAGAAGGCGGTAAAGATCAATGGAATAATTATACATTTCTTTTAGATACATTATACTTTAAATGAAATACCATTTCATATTTATATTATTGTTGGGTTTCGGGTTGAACCAAGCCTTCGGACAACTTTTTATTCAAAATAATACTCGAAATTTTATTGGTGTAGGATTAAATTCAGACCCTGGAAAACCTATTGAGTTGCGTTATGCAAGAATTACTCCCCAACGATTGGGCAACTTACAATTGAAGCTCGCTCCTGGTTATAAAATAGTTGAAGCAGTTACCTATCCAGCCTACTATCCTATAAGTGTAAGGGGAACTGGCACACTTTTTACCAACAAAATGTTAAAATTTGTTTGCATAGAACCAGGCCTATTATTCCCGCGAAAAAAGCAAAATTTTAGAAGATCTTTTATGGCGTTTAACTTTCCCATGTGTTTTACTCAAATAAATACTTATAAAAATTTTTGGTACGACCCTTTGTTTGATAATCAATTAAGAATTAATCGTGATCCCAAATTACATTTTAATATTTCTGCCGAAATAGAATTACTTTGGTCATTTAACATCAGTAAGCAATCTTATGTAGAAACAGGTATTTCTCTTACTATTCCTATTATACATCAAGCATTATTTGGCGAACCAATTGGTAAATTTAGTGAAACCAATTATGTGCCTGGTGCGGCCTATTTCCCGTTTATTAATTTTAGTTGTTCCTATAATTTTGCAATACCTCAATGAAACATGTTGCAATCATCCTAATGCTTATAATTAAATGGTCACAATCGCTTTTGGGTCAAACCGAACCTACCTTTGCCAATGATTATAGAAAGGTTTATAAAATTAAACAAGGTCGGCGAATATATGTGCAACACATAAGCGATGCCCCTGGAGAGGTAACAAAATGTAGAGTTATAGACCTTAATGATTCACTCATAACCTTAAAAACTAAAGCCAATTTAGTAATTATTTTTCCAAATAACGAGATAGTAGGTTGTTGGGTTATAGATGCAAAAGCCAAGGCGAAAATGGTGGTTAAAGGTGCTATTGGCCTCACCTGGTTTTTTGTGGGTGTTGGATTAAGTGCTGCATATTATGGAGAAGAAGCTTGGATTCAAGCAATCAATATTACTGCTATGACGGGTGGCTTATATGCAATATACCAAGCAAACCCAAAAGCAAATGCTACTAAAGTAAACCTAAGTAAAGACAAAATTTATTTTAAAAGACATGCGTACTAAACTGTTAATGGTTTTGGGATTATTTGTTAGCATTCAACTTACGGCCCAAATGGCCAAGAGGCCTCATGTTACCCTATACCATAATATTTCCGGAAAAAACGCTATTCTGAATTTTAATGAACAATATTGGGTGCAACTTCATGTAACTGCCTTTGAAAAGCTAAATAATTTTACATTACAAGATAGCACTTCAACCTATTTAACTTTATTGAATCAAATAGGGGATACCCTTGTTTTTAAGGAAGGTAAGTTATTAGCAACTGATATTGACAAGTTGGTATATACCAATCGGGCTACAGAGTTTTTTATGGTGATGGCTGCAACTGTTTATATGCCGGTATTTGCCACCTTTACTTATATATATCCAGAAGGGCGATTTTATATGTTACTAGCAGTTCCACCCACCTTAATACTCACAAATATCTTCCTAAGAGGTTTCGAAAGAAAGCTGATTCCATTCAATCAATATCACCTTATACCTCAAAATATACTAGGAAAACCACCACACAGAAAATGGTTTTAGTTTAATTAAGGCAAAATCCCTTTACCTTCTCTTATTACTTCAATGTCATCAGAAGTGCAATTTACAATGGTGGAGGGGATATTTCCACCCGCACCGCCATCTATAACCATGTCTACTTGGTATTCAAATTTTTCATGAATTTCTTCTGGGTCTGTCATGTATTCAATAATTTCATCTTCGTGGTGAATGGTTGAAACTACTAAGGGTTGACCCAATTCTTTAATTAAGGTTTGGGCAATTACATTATCAGGAACCCGAATACCAATGGTTTTTTTGTTGCCACCAAAGAATTTACCTACTTGGTGGTTGGCATTTAAAATAAAAGTAAAGGCTCCTGGAAGACAAGTCTTCAGGAGCCTAAATACATTTTTATCTATGTGTGATGTGTAATCAGAAATAGAGGATAAATCTGCACACAATAATGAATAATTAACTTTTTCTATTCGCTTTCCCGAAACTTTGCTCATTCGCTCGATGGCTTTCTTGCTTTCTAACTTGCAAGCCATGGCATAAATGGTATCGGTTGGCAAAATAATCACCCCATCTTTATTCAAAATCTCAATTACTTTTTTAAGGTCGCGAGGATTTGGATTTGCAGGATGTAGGTGAAGTAACATGTTAGTTAAGGGTACCTGCTACCGCTTTCTGAACTAAGTCTGCTGCTTCTTTTAAAATAATTGCCGAATAAACTTTTAAGCCAGATTCATCAATTAATTTTTTAGCTTCTGTAGCGTTAGTACCTTGTAAACGAACGATAATTGGAACAGGAATATTTCCAATGCTATGGTAAGCATCTACAACGCCTTGCGCCACGCGGTCGCAACGTACAATACCACCAAAAATATTAATTAAGATGGCCTTAACATTTGGGTCTTGCAAGATAATACGGAAACCAGCTTCAACTGTTTTAGCATTGGCAGAACCACCAACATCTAAGAAATTTGCAGGTTCACCACCCGACAATTTGATGATATCCATTGTAGCCATCGCCAATCCAGCTCCATTTACCATACAACCAACATTTCCATCTAACTTAACAAAGTTAAGATTATAAGCTGCTGCTTCTACTTCTGTTGGATCTTCTTCAGCCACATCTCTCATAGCAGCATAATCTGGATGACGATAAAGTGCATTATCATCGATATTAACTTTTCCGTCAACTGCTATAATTTTATTATCTGAAGTACGTAAAACAGGATTAATTTCAAACATTGCTGCATCCGCCTTATCATAAGCAGTATATAACGCTGTAACAAATTTAACCATTTGTTTAAATGCTTCCCCTTCGCAGCCTAAGTTAAAGGCAATTTTACGGGCTTGAAAACCTTGAATTCCAACTTTTGGGTCGATAGTTTCTTTATGAATTAAATGAGGAGTGGTTTCAGCAACATGCTCAATGTCCATTCCGCCTTCAGTAGAATATACAATAATGTTTTTACCTTGTGAACGATCTAACATTACACTCATGTAATATTCTTTAGGTTCAGCCGGACCAGGATAGTAAACATCTTGTGCCACTAAAACCTTGCTAACCAATTTACCTTTTGGGCCAGTTTGAATGGTAACCAAAGTGCCTCCTAAAAGATTTCCAGCAATTTCTTTCGCCTTATCTGCATTTTTTGCCACGGCTACACCGCGTTGTTCTTTGCCAATAATGGTACCTTTTCCGCGACCACCTGCATGGATTTGGGCTTTTACAACAACAAAATCGCTGCCATATTGCTCTTTTAATTTTAATGCGGCTACATGGGCTTCATCGGCAGTCTCGGCAACAATGCCTTCCTGCACAGCTACGCCAAATGATTTTAAAATCTGTTTGGCTTGGTATTCGTGAATATTCATTTCAGAAAATTTTGATGCGAAAATACATTTTAAGGCAACAATTGAAAGAAAAAAGAGTAAACCATATTAACACATTTCAAAAATTGCCAATTTTAAGCTACAACAGGTGGCTCAGAATCGTTTTTAGATGATGTGCTTTTACTCGAAGAATGTCTATGTTTTCTGTGCGAACGACTATCAGATGATTTATTTTCTTTGAAGGTAATGCCGCCAGTGTCTTTATCTGTTTCAAAGCCTTTGAAAAATAATAATAACCATCCGGCTATAAAAGCAAGCCCACCAATAGGGGTGATAGCGCCTAAAAATGATTGTTTAGAACCAGACCAGATAGTACTTGTAGAGAGAAGCAATAAGCTTCCTGAAAATAAAATTATGCCTAGAATAAAAAGGCGCAAGGACATATTGAGGAATTTCTCGACAAATTTTCTATGGAATAAACCCAAAATAATGAGGGCAGAAGCATGAATAACCAAATACCGAACGCCAGTTTCCCAAACGGCTAAATATTTTTCATCAATCAAATCTTCTAAATTATGTGCGCCAAAAGCACCCAAACCTACTGCTAGGGCCATGAAAAAAAAACCCATTTTAACGTAACCTCTATGTGTATGCTTCATCGGAACAATTATTAAACTTGTTAACAAATTAAATGCAACTAATTGTTTTGGCAAATTAATTTTGACAACATTCATGAACAAGCAACTCACAAGTATAATAAGTATTACATTTTCAGTAGTTTTGGCTATTGGAGCTTGGTTATATTTTACAAAAATTGACGATAAACGGATTAACCCAATCTTAGCTGTACCAGATAATATGGCCATAGCCATTGAAACCGAACAGAGTCATCAACGTTTAAAACAGCTCGATAATCCAACTTTTATGGACAGGTTGTTAATGAATGAAAACTTATTAGCTTCCTACAACCAATTGCTATTTTTAGATAGCCTACTTCAAGAAAATACAACAATTGCCAATTGGTTTAACAGTGGGAAAGCTGTTTATTCTATTCATACATTTGAGAATGCTAGCAGTGGTATATTACTTAGCTTGCAAACTTTAGAAGAAGTTGATCCTTCCATGGCACAAGACTTTTTTCAAAAGCACTTTCCAGGTAGGTTCAAGATGAGTAAAAGAAAATTTGTAAATGAACAGTTATACGATTTTACAGATTTTAAGTCGGATTTTAGTTTTACAATAGGATTTAGAAACAAATTGATGTTTTTTTCACCAAATGGGAGTTTGGTGGAATCGGCAATTATTAAAATTGGCCAGTTAAGCAGTAATCCCCTATTAGAAGATAAACTTTCTTTTGTTCGTAAAAATGGAAATGGCATGCTCTTTCATGTTAATTACCAAAATTTAAGTAAACTATTAAAAAGCCAAACCCAAGCTAGCTTGACCCTTCCATTTGATATTGTTGGAAGTTTTGCGGAAAGATCTATGTACGAAATAGAGCTAGACGATGAAAATATTTTATTGAAAGGGGCAGTTATAACGCACCAAACTAATTTCCAATTTTTAGATTTATTAAATGCGCAAGCCCCTATTAAAAATAACCTTCTGGAACAATTACCTGCGGGTTTAAACTTTTCTTTAACCTTGGGATTTAATAATTATAGAAACTGGCATAAAAATGTTCAAGAGTATTTGTTAAGCAAAGGCTTATACCGAAAATATAAAGGTTATGCTGATAGTCTTGAAAACACCTTGCAAATCAAATTTGTTGAAAAACTACCTTCCTTTTTCAATCAACATGCAGCTCTTTTATCTGCCGATGAGCCTGGCATGTGGAAAGATTCAAGCTATGTATTGGCCATTGAAATAAATGAGCCTTCTAGTGTTTTAGTTTTATTCAAAGAAATGGCAAATGCCTACAAAGTTAAAATGAGCCAAGATACGTCAAGTATATTAAGAGATAGTAATTTTAGCTATAGTGACAATGCTTGTTACCTAGGAGACGTATTTAAGTTCTATTTTACCGATGTGTTTGAAGGATTTAATGCCAACTATTACGTGTATCATTCAGGGTATTTATATTTTGCTAATAATCCTAAAATTCTACAAAAGTTTCAAGATAAATGGACACAAAAAAAATTATTACAGTTTGAACCAAATTACAAATCCTTTGCTAAAAAATTAGTTACATCTTCTAATTTAGAGCTACATATATATAACGAACACGCGCCAAAATATGCACTCAATTTTTTGAGTGAAGGATGGATTAATACCATCAACCGAAACATGGGCAGCTTTAAACGTGCTCAATACATAGCTTTGCAATTTGCAGGAAGTAATGATAAAGTTTTTGCGACTCAATGCTACATTAGGTTCAACCTAAGTAAACCAGAAAAAAACGAAAAAGTTTGGGAAATACCAATTGATACGGGTTTGGCAATTCCTCCAACCGTTGTGCAACACCCAATCTTTTTTATGCCTGTAATTATCTTGCAAGATTTAAAACATCAGCTTTATATGTTGGATAGGGAAGGGAAACTGCTTTGGAAAAGAACCCTTGAAGGTCCTATCATTTCTGCAATCCAAGAAGTTGACATCTTTAAAACTGGGCATAAATACTTGGCATTTAATACTTCCAAGCAAATTTATATAATAGATGAAAATGGCAAAGACCTAGCAGCATGGCCCGTTTGGATTCCAACTGGCACCAAATTTCCAGTTGCAATTATTGATCCTAATCAAGATAAAAATTACATCTTCATAGCCACTGGTCAATTTTATAAGGTGAGCGCATTTACCACGCAGGGTCGCTTATTACCTGGCTGGAATCCTAAGGAAGTATGGCCTAATTTGGTTCAAACCATAAGCTATTTAAGTTTTAACGGACAACAATTGCTAGCCGCTTTAAATGACCAAGGTTATGTGAGCTATTTTACCCTACAAGCCAAAAATTATACAGGTATCGCTAGGGATTCATCAATTAGATTTACCCAAGTATCCATTACCCAAAAAGACACGGGAACTATAGCAATCAATGGGCAGGATTCTTTACAAACGTATCAAATTGAAATTAGCAGTTCAAAACCTAAACAAATTAATATAAGTCCGCTTAAACCTTCAAAGGAGGAAATTCCTAACTACCCAATCCCGGTTTTTGGACCCGTTTTAAAAGGAAATATATTTAATGAGGCGGATGAATGGATGATATTTGCCGACCAAGCACATATGTTAAAACTTTACCATTTGCGCTAAGACTTTGAAAAAAACAACTGTACTTGTAAACTATATTCTAATGCCGGCCTTTGGCTTACTTTTGCTATGGCTGAGCTTTAAAGGAACAAACTTTTCCGAAATCAAACAGGTCTTATCATCTGGTAATTATTGGGTAATGATTCCCGTTTTAGGGGTGTCTTTTTTAGTATATTTTTTTAGGATTGCACGTTGGAGAATATTATTCAAAGGCTTACAAATGGAGGCTAAGCCAAAGGTGCTATTTGCATCCCTTGCGACAGGCTATTTGGTAAATTTTGCCATCCCTCGGCTGGGCGAAATTACCCGTGCACTTATTTTAAAGCAACAACAAAATTTCCCTGTAAATAGCAGTTTATCAACTGTTGTTTTTGAGCGCATAATCGACTTACTCTGCTTGGTATGCATAGTTGCCGCAGCTTTTTTAACTGAACTAGGCAATGACAATTCCATGTTTAATAGCTTTACCGCTGGCATTTCTTTATTAAGTCCTAAAAAAGTCGTTGTTATGGCCATTGTGTTGGGGCTAATAGGGCTAATTTATTTTGCCTTGAAAAGGTATAAAACGCAAGTAGGAACTTGGGTTCAAACCATCATAGAAAAAATGTTTGAACTCATTCAAATGAAAAATAAAGGAATGTTTTTACTATACACAATCTTTATTTGGATAGGCTTTTATCTAATGACTTACTTGTGGTTTTTTATGTTTGATAGTTCTTCAAAACTAACTGCTTATGATGCGTTTTTGGTAATGGTACTTGGCGTGGTTGCCAGAACGCTTCCTATACAAGCTGGCTCGGCTGGAGCTTACCATTACGTAGTGAGTAGCGCACTGGTTTTGTTAGGTTTAAATATTGCTACAGGCAATGCATTGGCAATTGTAATACATGGTTTTCAAACGCTATTCACCCTAGTATTTGGATTTTCTGCCTACCTTTGGCTTCTTTCTCAAAAAAATGAATAAGCTTAATTATATTTTTATTTTGGTTTTCGGTTTGAACCTAAGCACCCTTGCAGCGCAGAATTTTCCGAAGTTGGGGAATGATAGCTTACTTGATATAGCTTGCTGGAATGTGGAATGGTTTGGCGATACGGGAAATGGACCAAGTGATGAAACGACACAATTTAACAATGTTAAGGCCTTATTAGATAAAACAGAGTTAGATGTTTTAGGCTTGTGCGAAATTAGTAATCAAACAAGCTATAATACTTTAAGCACGCAGCTTTCTACCAAATACGACACCTATATTTCTACCTTTTCTGCCACTCAAAAAATGGCTTTGTACTGGCGTAAAAATATGTTTGATGTGATTGGGGTTGAAACCCAAAATATTCTTTCAGGAGAAAATTTCACTTTTGCCTCGCGGCCGCCATTGCAAGTGTGTCTTAAAACCAAAACTGGTAACAAAGTAGATACTATTTATTTTATTGTTGTGCATTTAAAGGCCATCTCTGATGTTGACTCATATAACCGCAGGAAGGCTGCTTCAGCACTGCTTAAAACCTACGTAGAAACTAGCCTTAAAGGTAAAAAGTTTATCATCTTAGGAGATTGGAACGACGATTTAGATGCTTCTACTTATCAATCAGCCGAGACTCCATTTAAGAATTTCTTAGATGCAAAATATACTTTCCCTAGCAAGGAATTAACAGATGCAGGTAAATCTAGCTACGCATTTAATGTGAACATGATTGATCATATCATGAACAGCAAAACACTTGATTCTTTTTACATAAAAGGCACCGCAAGGGTATTTGATAATGCAGCAACTTATGTGAGTAATTTTAGTAATAATACTTCCGACCATTGGCCTGTTTATGCATTTTATGATTGGAAAAAATTAACTACGTATGTTGTTCCAACCGCTATAGAAACGTCGGATAAACTTGCCTCTCTTGCCATTTGGCCAAACCCATTTAATACGCAACTTACCATTCAATTAGCAATACCAAGCTTTGAGCTGCAATTGTTTAATGCCAATGGCGCACTCGTGCTTGAAGCTACTGCCAGGCTAAATGAGCAAATAATAAATACGGATGAATTAGCACCTGGTGCCTATTTTATCAAGGTAAATCAAGAAGGAAAAACATTTTACCGGAAGTTGGTAAAATAGAAAAGGCAAATTTAATTTATTGTCATTCCAATGTTTTACTGTGATCCATCACATACTTCCAAATTTCAATTACCTCTTCAATATTTACTTCATAGGGTTTGTAAAGTGGGTTATTAGAAACGAGTACTAATTTCTTGCTCTTAGCAATTTCATTGTACACGCGCTTAAAAACAATTCCATCTTCTTTGGTTAGTATCACATAGCAAAGGCCGTCTTTTAGGCTAAACCAATCCTCCACATACTCGCAAGTAACATAGGTTTTATCTTGAATGGGCAACATAGAATCGCCACTAATTTGAAAACTTCTGTATTTTTTGCGATGGTCTAAAAAGGGTAGGCTAAATTGTGGCAACTCAGAAATAAACTTACTGTCTGAATATCCTGCTGTATAACCGGCTCTGGCCTTTTCAGAAACCAATTCGATATTGTCTCTATTATCTGGCGAAACAGTGGTGGCAATTACCCTAAGGTATTTTCCTTTGATAAAATCCTCTAAACCCCGCTCAAGTTCGGCCACCTTAGATTCTTGCAAGCGTGTAAGGTCTATGCGCAGCAAGGTGTCTAAGCTAATTCTAAAAAAATCTGAAAGCCGCATGGCCATATCCAAAGGCGGAGAGGCTACATTGTTTTCGTAACTATTGAGCACAGAGCGCTTCGAGTCTAGGGCAACGGCCATTTCTTCCTGACTCATATTTCTGCGTTTCCGTAGAAACTTAATATTGCTAGATAAATACATAACAAACGCAAGGTAGTAATTGATAGATTAAATGTCAATATGATGTTATTTATATTAACATTGTGACTCTATATGTTTGATATATAGGTATATAATTTTTTAGTCTTTTAGCATCAAATGCTTTCTATAGTGCTGCGTATGATTCCCTATTTGCAAAATATATAAACCAGATTGGTAGGTGTTTTGAAGTGAAAAGGAAGTAGTATAAGTGTTGGTTTGAACCGAACCTTGTTCGAGTATTTTGCCACTAAGATCGATGAGTTGATAGGTAAGAAGCTCTTGTAAGGGAAGGCCAACCAAGGTAATTTTACCCGAAGAAGGATTTGGATAAATCTGCCACTCATTTGAATTGCGGGTATGGTTAAGCCCAACACTGCCTTCAATGGTAATGTAATCGGATTTATAAACAGAGTCTTTGCCAAAATTGTTAGCAGCCACTAAAGCCACCGAATACTTACCAGGTTGTAAAAAGGTAAGGTATAAATCTCTGCTAAATTCATTGCAATCTATTAGCCAAACATCAAAGGGATTGATGGTCCATTTTTGGTAGGTATAAACGCCCTCCGTAAGATTGTTGAAAAAGAATGCTTCATCTACTTTGCCTGTTAGCTTATTGCTAGTAAAGTTAACTTTTGGTTTTTGTAGCAGTGTGTCGGCATAGATATAAAATGCGTTATTAAATACCTTAAACAAGGTATCACCATTATTAAAATAACAGGTTAATTCAATAGCAAACCAACCTGTATCCATGCCAACAAAGCGACAAGAATCTGCATTTGTATTAGTAAAAAGAGATAATTCACGAAGTGTAGCCATTTGAAAAGCATTCCATTTAAAGGTAGCAGGCGAACTCACTTGGGCTTTGGCTTTAATTGATGTCACTGCAATCTGGCCCATCGAAGGCGTAACAGAGATTTGAGAAGTATAAACACGTAAGATGTTTTCGGCAGAAACAACTACGCTATCGTTGGCTCCATAATAGGCTGTCAAAGAGAATGAATAACTGCCAGTGTCAAGGGTTTTAAATAGAGGAACCACACTCAATTCAGAATACCCAGGTTCAAAGGTAACCTTACGATGAAACTTCCATTTAAAGCTACTCGGTTGGGGTGTCATTAATCTATTAAGCTGAACTAAATCAATTGGACTTGCAACAGATTTTGAAGTATAAATGTAAATAGAAACTGCAGTAAGTAAATTAGGCTTAGAAATACTAAAAGGGGCATTAGCTGCTGTATATCCAGTAAGTGTAACCGTTTTTTGCCCAGGGGTGCTGAAGGTGAAAACAGGATGGAGACTCGTATCATTTGTGCCTAGCAAATAATTGGCGCCAGGAATATCCCACTTAAAACGCACAATTCCTTTGCTACCAAACGCCGTAAGCGAAAAGGTATCCGTCATAAGTCCTATTCGTTTAGGTCCATTTTCTATAGAAACATATTCGTCTAAAGGCAAATAGTGTTTGCTAAAGATTAAGGTATCACCCTTTTCAAAAGAAATTAGAAGATAGGAGGAGTCTATATTTAATTGAGTAAATCTAAAGGTATTACCACTAAAATTAATATTTAATGGAAATTGCAAATTGCCAAAAGGAACATTGATAAGACCATATTTATCATATTTTTTCATTTGGTAACCAGCGCTATAAACATTTAGGTTGATAAAGCTACTGCCTAAATTTACCAAGTTTTGCCATCCTGTAAATTTACCATCGGTTCCAAAGTCAGAATCTAATTTGCCACTTGGTGTAAGTACTTTTGCTAAATTCATTTTGTCAGGCATACAAAGATTTGATTGGTGAAAATTTGCACCTGAAATTAAAAATGAGCCATCGTTTCGTAGAGAAGGGACATAATATCCCGCATAAAAATATTTGTAATACGGCCCACAGCCTCCAAAGAGGCTATCAGAATGGGTTCCGGCCTTGCCAAAGTCTAGGTCATAGCTGCCATTTGGCATAAGTTTATAAACAGAAGTATCTGCAGTAATGAGCACAGAGCCATCAGATAAAGGAACAGCATTGGCGCCCGCATTAGAAGTGAAAAATCCTTTTTTAGCAAAGCTTGTATCAGTAATTCCAAGGGTGTCCATGCGGGTAACAATGGCGCCAGTGAGCAGTATTTTACCATCGGACAACAAATCAATGTCGTTAAATCTTTTATAGTTATAGCGAATAACACCAGCAACGCCAAAACTAGCATCTAAACTGCCGTCAGGCTTTAGCTTACAAACACTTGCCCATTCGTTATCGTCAAGTGTGGTATGACCTGCCAGATAAACAGCGCCACTTTTTAAAGCAATGCCTTTATACATTTGCCCCACAAAAAGAGGTTGGGTTGATCCAAAAGTATTGTCTGCGGTACCGTTTGGTTCAAACCGAAACACCCGAACCTGATACTCACCATTGATTAATTGGTTATTGGGCAACAGTATTTTTTTATTGGGAAGTATAATAGGTGTACCAGAAATACTTAGGTTGGCACCCGCACCCATCGCACCTTTAAAGCTTGGACCAATTTGTAAAAGCTGAAATTTTTGCTGGCTCGAAAAAGGAATGATATTGCCCAAGGTATCTACCCGCAAGAGGCACATACTGGTATCTCCGTTCTTTACTTTTCTGCCTATAAACAAAAACTGATTCTGGTAAAAATAAGATTGATTCCAAGTGAAATAGTAATTGTAATTGGTAGCAAAGTAGGTTTGAAAAGTGCCAGCATTGCCAAAATTCGAATGGTTTTGTCCGTTACTGAACATGCAGGTGATGCCACCTGGTGTAAAGTCAAAGATGCGATTACTACTTGCTTCAGCAACTTTTGAATTATAATAAAAAGGATTTTCAAACTTTCCATTTACACCGAAGCTAGTATCTGGCAAACCATTGGCTGTAAACCTTAATAAAAAACCAGTGGTATAGGTACTTTCTTGCACCTTGGCAATTCCCGCCGATAACAAGAACTTTGAGTTAGTAGCAGGCACTACCTTGTACACCTCATCCTTTCCTAAAAAGAAATCGTAGGTACGCACGCCGTTTATGCCAAAGTTGCTATCGTTGCTGCCATCTGGGTTGAGTTGCATAAACGAAATATCTTGACTAATACCGTTGAAGGAGTTGCCTGCAATCAGCCATTTTTGATTGGGCATTAACAATATGGAGACAGGAGTACTGCTGGTATTATCGTTTTTAAAACGTTTGATGAGTAAGTTGCCTCCATTAAAACTTGTATCAATCATTCCTTGTGCGTTCAGTTGGCTCAAACCAATACACATGCGCGATGGATTGCTTTCAGAAACCCAATACATAAAGGTAAGGGTATTATTGGGCTTTACATACAAGGCAATAAAGTTGGGCAGTAGCGTTGTTTGTCCTTGCGAGCCAAAGGAGGCATCGAGTTGGCCATTTGGGTTGAACCGAAATAACACATTTCCCAAAACCAATAAAATACGATTGACTGAATCGCATCCTAAAAAATTAGCAACATTGCTTCTGCTAAACTTAGTATCTTTAAGGTAAACAGTTCCGTTTAAACCAAAGGAGGAGTCTATATTTTTGTTGACAAGTAAAGCGCTTAAGCCATATCTCATTACATTGTTGGTGTCTTTATATTCCGAAAGAATAACCAAACGGCCATTGGCATCCATACAGGAGTGTAAAGGGTTGGAGCGGGCAACTACATGCTGTCCATGCAATTTGTGTGTGCTTCTGCCATTGATACCAAAGCTACTATCAAGGCTTCCTTCTGTTTGGGCAAGTAGGCTGTTAGCGCTTAACAGTAAGTAAGCAAAGGCTAAAAGTAGCGTTTTCATTTTGCTAGTGGTAATGGATAACAAAGTTAACCAATTTGTGCTGATTTTAAAACTACTAGCTGATTTCAACTTGCATAATTACTTTTTAAGTGTTAATTTATAAGACTCAAAACTGTTACTTTAATTAACATGTCTTTAAAGCAAATTGCCCATTTAGATTTGGATACTTTTTTTGTGTC
>JAIYCU010000031.1 GCA_027487835.1 Bacteroidota bacterium
GGCTTTGATTCTGTGGCCTTAAGTGCCAGTGTATTGGATTATTTTTCTATTCAAACAGGCAAAAACCTAGTTATACTTACAAGATCCTTTGAACGCATAGATGATTATAGCGATCATTACTACCTATGGGTTAAGCCAAACAAGGCAGACACTTTGCTATACAAACAAGTTTTTGTGAATTCCAATATGCAGCAAACAATTGGAGGTAGATTCGTTTTAACTTCCTTGAACAATTCTTACCAATTAAATTGGATAGGCAAGAAGAAGGCTATTTTGAACAAAGAAAAAAATGAATACCTTAAACCCAATGCTCCCTTGGACTTCCCTCAATGAACTTCACGCTATAATTTGCAGGTAAGATTTGGTTCGAACCTATGCTAATACTTATGTTTGCTTTATGTTTACGTATACTGAACTATTAGAGAAAATAAATCAAAAGATTGCTAACACGCAATATGGCCAAAACCCGGCCGAGTTATATGATCCCATTACCTACATGATGAGTTTGGGCGGCAAACGCCTTAGGCCTGTGCTAACTTTAATGGGGTGCAATTTATTTAAGGAGGATGTAAACCATGCTTTGCCAGCTGCCTTGGCTATTGAGGTGTTTCATAACTTTACCTTGGTGCATGATGATATTATGGACAATGCCCCTTTGCGCCGCGGACAAGAAACGGTTTATAAGAAATGGAACATGCCCATTGCCATTTTAAGTGGTGACATGATGATGATAAAGGCCATTGATTTTTTAGCTGAAACTCCAGGAAATACTTTTAGTGTTTTATTGAAAGCTTTTAACAAAGCAGCGGCTGAGGTTTGCGAAGGGCAACAAATAGACATGAACTTTGAAACCTCAAAGGATGTTACGCATGAAGCCTATATTGAAATGATATCTTTAAAAACGGCTGTATTGTTGGGTGCTTCGCTTCAAATTGGCGCCATCATTGGTGAGGCCAGCGAGCAGGATGCGCAGCATTTATACGACTTTGGCAAGAACATTGGCATTGCCTTTCAAATTCAAGATGATATTTTAGATAGCTTTGGGCAGACCGCTCAAGTAGGCAAAATGATTGGTGGTGATATTGCAGCCAATAAAAAAACCTTATTGTTGATAGAACTTTTGGCCTCGGTTCATAAAGACGATAAAAAAGAACTTGAAACCTTACTGCAAGCAAGCGCAGATATAAAAATCCCAGGTGTATTAAACCTTTATAAAAAATATCAGATACAGGAATTTGCCGAAGCACAAAAGGAGCAATATTTAACCTTAGCCTTTCAGCACCTTCAGGCGGTGTCGGTTCAACCCGAACGAAAAATACTATTAGAAAAAACCGCGAAGGACCTAATGGAAAGAATGAGTTAAGAAATTCTTCCCCACTTAGCTGTTTTTTGATAGGCATCAAAATATTGAGAAAGTGTAAGGTGGTTGGGATGTTGAAGGTTGGGGTCGAGGCGCAAAATATCTTGTGCATTCATTCGTGCAAGTGCAACAATGGGCGCATCTTTGCTAAGGTCGCCTATTCTTAAATCTAAAATTCCACTTTGCACAGTTCCTTCTAAATCTCCGGGGCCACGCAGTTTTAAATCGGCTTCAGCAATTTTAAATCCGTCATTGGTTTCTACCATGGTGTTGAGGCGTTGCTTGGCATCATTGCTCAACTTTACATCTGCCATGAGCACGCAAAAAGATTGATCGCCACCGCGCCCTACCCTACCGCGCAGCTGATGCAGTTGGGATAGCCCAAACTTTTGCGCACTTTCTATAATCATTACAGTGGCATTGGGAACATTTACGCCTACTTCTATAACCGTAGTGGCTACCATTATATGTGCTTGTCCTTTTTGGAAACGGGTCATTTCCCGGGCCTTTTCATCGGCTTTCATTTTGCCATGTAGGATGCAAACTTGGTACTCGGGCTCCGGGAAATCGCGGCAAATTTGCTCATAGCCGTCCACTAAGTTTTTATAATCTAGCTTTTCAGACTCGGCAATGAGTGGGTAAACAATATAAATCTGTCGGCCTTTTTTAATCTCTTGTTTCATCAAACCATTGGTTGCCAAGCGATGGGTATCAAAGCGCAGCAAGGTTTGAATGGGTTTTCTGCCTGCAGGAAGTTCATCAATCAGAGAAGTGTCGAGGTCGCCATAAAGTGTCATGGCCAAGGTTCTTGGAATAGGTGTGGCAGTCATTACCAAAACATGCGGAGGCCTCACATTTTTTTTCCAGAGGCGCGCACGTTGCTCCACGCCAAAGCGATGCTGCTCATCAATAATGGCAAGACCTAAATTTTTAAATTGCACCACATCTTCAATGAGGGCGTGGGTGCCAATTAGGATATGGATTTCGCCTTCGAGCAATTCTTTTAAGATAACTTTTCTCTCTTTGGTAAGGGTTGAACCTCTTAACAAACGCGCCTTCACAGGCATATCGCGCAATAAACCCACAATGGTTTCGTAATGTTGCCCTGCTAAAATTTCTGTGGGTGCCATCATGCAACTTTGGTATCCATTGTCAATGGCCATAAGCATGGTCATAAGGGCCACAACCGTTTTGCCACTGCCAACATCGCCCTGCACCAAACGGTTCATTTGAATGCCAGCTTTTACATCTTGCCTAATTTCTTTGAGCACACGCTTTTGGGCATTGGTAAGCTCAAATGGCAGGTAATATTTAAAGAAAGTATTAAAGAACTCTCCAATGATTTTGAGTTCAATGCCATTTCTAAGTTGCTCGCGTTTTACCTTAAAACGAAGTAATTTCAATTGAATAAAAAAGAACTCTTCAAACTTCAATCGGAAAGTAGCAGCCGTGAGGGCTTTATCATCTTGCGGAAAATGAATTTGAAACAGTGCGGCATGTCTTTGCATCAATTTGTTTTGAACCAAAATTGGCGCAGGCAAATTTTCGGGAATCTCGAGCTTTGGGTCGGCCAACAATAAATTAACCAATTTCATCATGGCCCTAGAATCCAAACCTCTAGCTTTCATTTTCTCGGTGGCATGATACATGGGCATAATGTGAAGGTACTTTTTCATGGCCGCCTCATCGGGGTCGTCTAAGGTTGGGTGGGCTATATTTATAGAACCAGAAAAGGCGGCAGGTTTGCCAAAAGCAAGGTAAATTTTGCCCGGAACCACACTTTCTTTAACCCATTTAATGCCTTGAAACCACACCAATTCCATGGTGCCTGTATCATCTTTTAAATCGGCCACTAAGCGCTGCGCGCGATTTTTACCCACCATGCGCAAATTGCTTACGATGCCTTTCACCTGCACATACGGGAGCTCTGCACGCAGCTCGTTTACTTTATAAATTTTACTTCTATCCACATGGCGATAGGGCAAATGAAAAAGCAAATCATTGAAGGTGAAAATTTGCAATTCCTTTTTCAACAGCTCTGCCCGAGCAGGGCCAACGCCTTTTAAATATTCTATGGATGTTTGCAGGTACGAACTCACTGTACAATTTTACCAATAAATCTGTATTTTGCAGCCATGCAAAAACTATGGTTATTGGTGTGTTTAATGTGGACAGTTAATCTAAACGCACAAAAACTTTTCCCTGTTGAGAAAAAAGGCAAGTGGGGATATATGGACGAAAGCGGCAAAATGGCGATAGACTTTAAGTATGACCTAGCCCAGAAGTTTAATGAAGGCTATGCATCTGTGGCCTTAGGCAACATGCCATGCTTGATAGATGTGAATGAAAAAAGAATCATAGATACTGGAATTTATCAGTTTATTGGGATGTATTCGGAAGGATTGGTATCTGCCATGGATTATAAATTTAGACGATTTTACTTAAACAATAAAGGAGCAGTGGTATTAAACCTGCCGAAAGAAATTTATGATGCACGCCCTTTTTCAAAAGGTTTGGCAAGGGTTGGAAAGAAAATAGACATTGTTCAAAACAAGTTTGGATTTGACATTAGCAACCTTGGGTATAAATTTGGGTATATGCGCAAAGATGGCAGCATGGCCACAGGCTTCGACTTTGACGATTGTGATGATTTTGAAGAAAGCGTTTCGCGTTTTATGCAGGGTACCAAATTTGGGTTAATAGACAGCAGCGCTAAGGTTCTGGTTGAACCAACCTTTCAAATGATTAGCGCCTTTAACGAAGGAATTGCGGTTGTAAACGTAATGGGTAAATTTGGGTATATAAACCTAGATGGTAAAGAAATAATTGCAGCCACCTATGATTACGCTATGCCTTTTAACGAAGGTTTGGCAGCGGTAGAAATACAAGGGAAATTAGGCTTTATCAACCTTCAGGGGGAGTTGGTAATTCAGCCATTGTATGATGATGTACGCCCATTTTCTGCAGGCAGAGCGGGTGTTTTATACATGGGAAAATGGGCCTTTATTGATGCCAAAGGAAATTATATTTACCAGCCGTATTTTGATGCGGTAGGTTATTTTAATGAAGGTGTTTGCCCAGTAAAAGTAAAAGGCAAATGGGGTGCTATCGACTTGCAAGGCAAAATTCTAGTACCTTTTGAATTTGACAATGTGGGTATTTTTGAAAATGGCATTGCAGAGGTTATCTATAGAGACCTTAACTTATATGTAAATAAAAGAGGTGAATTGTTGCCTAGGTTGTAACGATTATTGATAAAACAAATAGTTTGTAATTAGGAAATCATACAGCTATCTAAATCTGAAGAAATAACTGTTTTCTAAGCAATCATTATAAATCCTACTTTCTGGAAAAAAGACGTTTATCACTTATTTAGGTTGAATCGACTTTTTATATTTTGCCTATGAATTTAATAAATAGCCAAAATAAAATAAATAAGTATGAAAACCGAAAGAATTGAATGTTACAAAAATCTAGAAACTTTAAGGAAATCAAGGCTACTAGTTTACATCACGAGCGACAGACAAAATGCAGAAACAAACATTGGCGCAGACATCCTAGCACCATTTGCAAATCATTTAGACACGATAGGTGATGTTGAAAAAATTTCTTTATTTATATACTCAAATGGAGGAAGTACACTTGCAAGGTGGAGTTTAGTCAACTTAATTAGAAGTTTTTGCAAGGACTTTGAGGTAATTATCCCCTTTAGATGCCAAAGCACAGCTACACTAATAAGTTTAGGGACTGATAGGATAGTGATGACCAAACAGGCAACACTAGGACCAATTGACCCAAGTACAAATGGATTAATGAATCCCCAAATAAACTTAAATGGGCAAAACGTTAGGGTTCCAGTTAGTGTTGAACATGTAAATGGATATTTAGATATGGCAAAAGACGATTTTGGGGTCAAAAACGGAACTGAGTTAAAAGATATTTACTTAAAATTAACAGATCATATTCATCCTTTATCTCTAGGAAATGTATATAAATCAAAAGCGCAAATTAAAATGCTAGCAGAGAAAATGTTAAAATATCATAATATCGAGGCTAAAAATTATTCCTAAAGTTATCAGTTTTCTATGCTCAGAATCTGGCAGTCATGACTATACTATTTACAGAAAAGAAGCTAAAGAAGAATTAGGACTAAATATAGAAAAGCCTAGTGAAGAGTTGTATTCTATAATCAAATCTATTTATCAAGACATAGAAAACGAACTTGAACTAAGAAATCCGTTCAATCCAAATGTTTTGTTGGCTACTAAATCACCTTTTCAATATTCTATGCGAAGGGCTTTAATCGAAAGTGTGGAAGGCGGGACAGATGTTTTTCTTAGTGAAGGAATACTATCAAAACACAATTTACAAAATGGACAGGTTGCAATTCAAGATAATAGAACATATGAAGGTTGGAGACATGAATTTTAAAAATATATAATACATTTGTGAGATGGCAGAAGAAAAAAAATTCTTTGAAACTGGATCAGATCCTTATCGTTTAAATAGAGACAATTCGGCTAAAGATTTTTCCCTAAATGAATCTACTAATCCTTCATTTGGCTTACTTGACACCCTTTCTAAATTTATAATAATTGAAGAAAACACCCAAATTTTGGAGCCATTCATTAAAGTAGAAATGCAAATTGAAAGCATAGAAAGGAAGTGAAATTGTGGGATTTATGTATATTATAAATCCCAAGATGTAATACTTTGAGATTTTAATAAAAGCAACTTTGCTAAGTGAAAATAATTTCACTTTAAAATCTCATTTCATGAAAAATATATTACTGAAGTTTATTTTTTCAGTTTCCTTAATTACTGCCAATCTAAGTGGGCAGGGGCAAACTCCTAATCTAGGCAGTGTAACAAATTTTGCTTTATTCACAGGATCAGGTGCAATCACCAATTCTGGCATTTCTCAAATTACGGGCAATATTGGATCTAATTTGGGCGCCGGAACCAACTTTGGAAATGTTAATGGCGTAATGCACTCCCAAAATGCAACTACTTCCGCTGCTGCAGCAGATTTAAATACGCTTACCAGTGAATTAGCCAATGCCACTAATGCTTATTTTCCTTCTACCTCATTAGGCAATGGAGACACTTTAACAGCTGGGGTTTATTACATTTCGGCCAATACAACCCTTAGTTCAACCTTGTATCTAAATGCACAAGGAAATGCAAATGCTGTGTTCATTTTTAAAATTAATGGAACTTTTAGCACCGATGCAAATGCAAAAATAAAGCTACTAAACAGTGCCTTGGCTTGCAATGTATTTTGGAAGGTTGATGGCGCTAAAAAACTTCGCCATACCTTCACTAAAGTTAACTAAGTTAAAGGTTCTCAGCCACTACTTCTTTCACTTCAGGAACCATGCGAGTGAGCATGCCTTCGATGCCGCGTTTTAAGGTTACGGTGCTAGAAGGGCAACCGCTGCATGAGCCTTTAAGTTCTACGGTAACTACACCTGCATCAAATGATTTAAACGAAATCATCCCGCCATCTGTTTCTACGGCGGGTTTGATGTAGGTATCCAAAACATCCATAATTTGGGCAACAATTAAACTATCGGCACCTTCATATTGATGAGGGGTAATTCGGTTCAAAACAATGGGCTCGCCAGCTTCTAGGTATGCTTTTAAAAATTCTTTGAGAATAGGAATCAATTCATGCCACTCTGCGCCCGGAAGGCGGGTAATGGTAACAAAGTTGTTCATGATAAATACGCCATTTACAAAACTAAATTCGAATAAGTTTTTGGCAAGTGGCGAGTCGAATGCCTTTTCTTTGGTAGGGTAATCCACTGCATCGTCCATTAAAATCATGCGGTTACACACAAATTTCATGGTTTCTGGATTTGGGGTTGCCTCGGCATATATGTCTAAAAAAGTGCTAGTATCGGTCATAATGTTATTTTGAGCTACAAAGATAAACAAGCCTACTCAAAAATTGTTCAAAGCTTTATTTCTGCTAAAACTTCCCAGATCAATTGTGGTTCATAACCACGAGAGAGAGCGTATTTATAGGCTTTATTTTTTGCCTCGGGAGCCTTTAACTTGCCCAAACTGCTAAGTTTCTTCTCTAATACTTCCCCTAAGGTATTGCGGTAATCTTCTTCTTCAATTTCTTTTAGGCCCTTGTTGATGCAATAGTCGGATACATCGCGCATTTTGAGTTCTTGTTTGATGCGCAATTTCCCCCATTGTTTGACCCTAAACTTGCCACCTGCAAAGGCTTGGGCGAAGCGTTCTTCGTTTAAATAGTTTAATTCGATAAGCTTCACCATCAATTCATCTGCTTCTAGGCCATAAATCCCCCACTCTGCCAACTTCTGCTTAACTTCCTTGTGGCAACGCTCTTGGTAGGCGCAGAAAGAAGCAGCTTTTATCAAAGCATCATTATTGCTGAGGTATTTCTTTTTAGATTCCAATGGGGCAAAAGTAAGCAAGAGTTTACACAATCTACTTTACACTCTCGGCGCAACTTCATGTTACACCAAGGGGGTACCCATGTTATACTAAGCAGGTACCTATGTTACACCAAGCAGGTACCCATGTTACACCAAGCAGGTACCCATGTTACACCAAGCAGGTACCTATGTTGTACCAAGCGGGTACCCATGTTATACCAAGCGGGTACCTATGATACGCGGAGGGGGTACCCATGTTAATCCAAGCGGGTACCCATGTTAATCCAAGGGGGAACACATGTTAATCCAAGGGGGTACATTAGCAGTATAGAGCAAGAGGGAGGAGAAAGAGTGCTACTCAATAAATGGTGCGAAGCTACTTCATAAACAGTATGGAGCAAGAGTGAGAAGCAAGAGGGTGTGAGCAAGTGGGTGTGAGCAAGTGGGTGTGAGCAAGAGTGTGAGTGTGGGTGTATTGGAGAGGGAGGAGTAAGCGTGCTACTGTTGTTGTTGAGAAACGTTATTGGTAAACTGCATAAGTATTTAATTTCTGAACCTAAATTAATCAATTGCTAACTTTCAATAAAACGATAATTTCCATTGGCAATTAAACAATAACTAACCTTAATTTAGTATTTTGCTTCACATAAAAGAGAGTTAGCGGCAATAATATTATGACAGGTAACTTTAACAAACGAGCTTATTTTGAAATTATAGCTTCATCAATTTATGGACTTTTGATTATTTCTTTGTTCATTTTTAAGTTAATTGACATTAAGAAATATCTGCAGTTAACAACCTTTTTGACTCTTGGTATTATTGTAATTCTTTTGTTTTATTTTGCTTATTCAGCTAAGTCGACACCTTTCACAGTGACCATAACCTTATCGTCCATTGTTTTCATTGGGATGATTTTTGAGATTCTTCATGTGACTGGTCATTCTTTTATAATGAAGGTTGGAATGTTGTTTTCAGTTTTAACAACTCTAATTTTATCGATACTTATTTTAAAAAAGTATTTAACCAGTCCAAGTAAAAACAAATTACATTTACTATTATTCAAAATATTGACAATATATCTACTAGCAAAAATTGTACTTCTTCCAATACTTAAATTCTTTACTTTCAATATTGACTATTTATTTTCTTTACCTGTAATTTTTTTGCTGTCATTTTTGATTATACAAGACGACTTTCCAACTTATCAAGCATCAATTAAAAACGGACTTAAAACTATACTATTATTGCATGTGACGATGTTTTGCCTTCAATTGATTACTCGGACGACAGAAAATTACAGCCGCCAACAGCACCTACAAGAAATTGGCGGTACTGAGGTACGAAGACACATTTGTAGTTATTGGGAATTTGGTTTTCCGCAACTATATTCGTGCTGAAAGCCGCCAACTTCTTGCAGCTGCGGAACGTTATAGGTAAGCTATCGACACATGAAACTAAAAATTCATATTCCAATTATATTATTTATTCTTCTGACAGTTTTTTCCTGTGGTAGTCGGACAGAACCGAAACGTTCTCCTGATGAGCCGCATCCTGACTCGACATGCAATGCAATAAATCATGGTTTAATAAGCTACGGATTTGACTATACGAGCGTTAAGACTGTTGTTTTCCGTACTTATAAAAAAGGGTCAGACTTTAAGGAATTCATCAAGGAATATAAATCGACAATGGACCGAGACTTTTTGGCCGAACAAAAGCCCGACTCATGGCACAACAAAAGAAAAGAACGCAGTATCAATATACCCGAAGAAATAAATGCAGATGTAGACTTTATATTAATTACTGCCGACTCGCTTGAATATCGAATTAGTGAAATTGAATCTGATTGGCAGCAGTTTTATGGAAACGAATATTTAGGTTGGGGTTGCGATATGAAGAGTTACAAAGTTAACGGGGTAAAAGACAATTCAAACATTCATATATTTAAACCAGGTTATGTATTTCCAAAGTAACAATTGGCCTACCTATAACAGGCGTTTGGCAAAAAAGCGGGTTCAGTGGTTTATTGAACATTCTACCTCGTATCAACTTTTGTGCTGGGTTGACAGTTTTGTGCTTCGAAATCCGCTTCTTTGCCAAGCGCCAAAACGTTAGGGGTAATGCTGACTTACAAAAAAAATCGATTATGAAATCAAATAAAAAATTAATATCAAGCATAAAATATTTCTCTGCAATTATTTTTAGTCTCCTTTGTTCTCTGACAGGATTCTCGCAGACCATTGAAGGTGACACCATAATTGCAAATCAATCAATAACTACCGAGCTAAAATTTCCTGGAAATCGAAATGCAATTTATAAAATAATTACAGATAGTGTCCAATACCCTAAATCGGCTATCAAAGATAGAATTGGCGGCCAAGTGATTGTCGATTTTATCATTGACACATTTGGGATGGTGAAACCAGATAAAATAGAAAAAGGTATCAGGTCTGACTTGGACAATGAGGCTCTGCGACTGGTTGGACTTCTTAATGGATGGACTCCTCCTTCAAAAAATGGAAAAAAGTTTGAAGTTTTCTTTCGGTTGTATTTTTTGTTTTTTCCAGATAGAGAATTCGAAAAAGAATACAAAAAAATCAATTCCTTCAATAACACTGATATTGTAATATATGGAAATAAATAGCCTATTGAAAGTTATCTGATTATTTACAACAATTTGTAACAAATTTAATGAACGAAAAAGAGAATCTAATAACACAATCCATGACATTCTCCTGAACAGCATAAGGACAGAATTGACAACTTAAATGCATATGGCACAAATTTTTGTTCATGTTGGAGATTTTATTCAAAAAATTAAATCACTAATTGCGAGCTATACGTTTTTATCAAAAGATGTTTTGCACGTTTATGGAGGTGCTTTATTCTTTATGCTTTGGTTTGTAATACTAAAAAGGGAAAAACAGTATTTATGTTTATTGCTTATCTGCTTAGCCGCCGTGATTAACGAAATTTTCGATATTTCATACTATACAAGTAAAACTAATAGAATTGATTGGGTAGAAAGTATCTCTGATATATTCAATACCGTTTTTGCTCCATTTACTTTATTTTTATTCTTGAAATTTGATAATAAAACAAAGCCTAACAAAAAATAAACAGCCTTAAAACGACTGTTTATTTAGAACGTTAGCACCAATGCAAAGACACTAATTCAGAAATTAAAAGAGTTAAGCGTGTGGTTGAATTTACGCAATTCAAGTAAAACCACATTTTAACCAATTTAGTTTAAACTTCAACGGAATACATATTACGTTTAATGATTTTGGTTGAACGCTAACAAAAAATATACCGATAAATTCTATCATCCATTGTGCATTTTTTGAGACCTATTCGCTAAATTGTATATCCAATAAATAAGTTATCGGTAATATTTATGAGACATTCCATTTGCTTAATTTTTGTACTTTTTAAAACTGTTTTTGCTAACGGTCAAGATACTGTTGTAGTTTATTCTGACTATGTTGTTTACAAAGGTGATACGCTAAATCGTCTTGACACTAATGGCAAAAAAACAGGTATTTGGTTGACTCTAAGAACTGACAGCACTTATACAACAACTAAAATAGACCATCCACCTTCAATTTATACCTCTCCAACAAGACCTATTTACAGAGCAATTGCAAAAGGACAATATCTAAACGGACAAAGGCAAGGTAAATGGACTTTTGGTAATAACGACTTTAAGGAAATTCATTCAGAGGTAAATTATAAAGACGACAAATTATTAAGTCCTATTTTGTTTTTTACAACAGGCTATCAAATGTGGTTGAAAGCAGAGTACTTTAACGGTAAGTGGACTTATTACCGTTGGGACATAGCAAAAAACGCTTATGTGGATACACACCAGAAATACACTTTTGATTTTCTATTTGGCGCGTACGGTTATGACTTTAATAAAATCAGATAGCACTATCGCTAACAGACGTTTGGACCCAATAAGTGCCTTTGAATAAAAAGGAACAAGAAAAGGCAGAAAAGTTTATTTTTGGGGTAAACTGCTAAGGCGAAATTTGTGGTAATCATTCCCTTACTGCGCCAAGCGCCCAAACGTTAGCAGTAACCGTAAGACAACAACAACACTAAAATTGACAATGGATATAAGGATTGAATTTTTAAAAACCATTACAACATTTCTAATAATATCATCATTAATTTTATCATCATGTAATGACAACAGAAAAATGACAACTTACACTTATAACAACCCAAAAATTACAGACAAGTTAACTTTAAAACAAATTGACGATTTACATGTAGAGTTTGAATTTACTCATACAGACAACAATGACCCATCGAAAAATTATACACTAAGTGGAGTAGCTGAAAACGCTGATCCCGATGGTGGTGCAGATTTTGACTTTCTTGACCCTTCAGGAGAAGGAAATCCGATGGAGTTGTATTTATGGGAACATGATAATAGAAAACTCGATATTATAATTCCTATGGTAACAGTTGACTATGTTGGAATAGAATATAAAGCTGGAGACAATGAGGTATATAAAGTAACATTGACCGAGTAAATATTTAACTTTCTTAAAATGGTGAACAACTATATAACGACCAAAACGGCAACTGTAACAGCACATTTGCAATAGGCGGGGTTCCGTCTCCGCTTGACAGTTTTGAGTTAGCTGAAAGTTCAGTTCTCCGAACAAACTTTTGTGCTAAAAAGCTCGCCCATCAAAAATCTTCAAAAGGTTAACTGCTGTAATATGAACGACACATTGACAAGTAAAATGGACTGGAGATATAACACTTTGTGGTTTGAACAAATTGAGTCAGGAAAAATTTATGTAGAAAATTTCAAAGAGAAAACCACCTATGACAATGAAAATAATATTGAGAAGTCGGAATACGCTTTTCTGAACCATCTGAATTATGAAAAGAATCCAATTCTTGATTTATTACCAGCCGAAAGAATTCTATACTTGGACTTGACATATGCGAATATCAAAAACTTTAATTGCCTTCAAAACTTCACAGCATTAAAGCGACTTGAATTGCATTTTTGTCTAAAATTAGAATCAGACAATGGATTAAGTAGGTTCAGCGATACGATAGCGTTTTTACATATTAATCAGTCAAAGAAATTTACTTTCTCAGAGGAGTTACTTCAACTAAAAAAACTGAAAGTGCTTTGTTTAAACGCTTGTGCTCCAATTGAAAGTTTAGACTTTTTAAAGAACTTTCCTCAGTTAATCGATTTCCGATTTGTTGACACCAAGGTACTAGACGGGAATTTAAGTCCGATACTTGAACACCCAACACTTAGGACAGTTGGATTCCTAGACAAAAAGCATTACAATTTTAA
>JAIYCU010000029.1 GCA_027487835.1 Bacteroidota bacterium
CAAACCAATTCTTAATATTGCCATTCCCGTCAAAATCGTCATAAATGCTTTGTGCGTTTCCAATTGTTGAACCAATTAAAACTAAAAGGCTTAGTATATATTTCATTTTTTATTTTTTCTATAAGTCAGTTTACAAATATCAGAAGTTTAACAAAGACGGAAGACTATTGAATTGAAAGACGATTAAAATTGAATAGTCAGGTTAAAAAATTAATTTGCTAAGATAAGGGATATAAAAGAAAAACAAATGTTTGCTAATGTTTCGGTTTGAACCGAAGGCGCGCATGACAAGTGAATAGGAGGGAAGCAGCTGGGTGCATTAGAAACTTTGAAAAATATTTTAAAAAATATTTTGCAATGTTTAAAAAATCCCTACTTTTGCCAACCCAAAATCATGGCCCGTTCGTCTATCGGTTAGGACACCAGATTTTCATTCTGGGAAGAGGGGTTCGATTCCCCTACGGGCTACAGAGGCAGTTTGGAGTGTGAGGTTTGAGTGTGGTGAAAAACTGTAAAATTTTAAAACCTGTCAAGATGTTGGCAGGTTTTTTTTGTGCTCTTTGCTTTAGGATTGACATGGATTCACAGATATTTGTTTTGCTTTAGTTGTGAAGTATCATTTTATATTTAAAGAAGTACACAGATGACTTAGCGCGCGAAGCGCGCTTTGAAGATTGAAATTGAATTTGATGAAAAATTGTCATCTTTTGCTTGTTGTTAGCACTTAAATGTATCAATGGAAAAACAATTTGCTTCAACATAAAAACAATTTGCTTGGCCGTTCTCTTCTTTTGCTTCAAGCTAGAAATAAATTAAATCTAATTACTCTTAATTTAAGTCAACTATAGATTGAAATTAAATCTAAATAAACTGCTTTTGCTTCTCACTTGAACCGAATTGCTTTTATGTTAAACCAAAACATATCTTGTTGCCTGACAACTTGGCTTTGTGCAGAAGCAAAACGCTTTTTCATCCAACCAATTTGCTTCTCGCTAGAAGCAAAATGCTTCAATGGGTTCGTCTTTAATGAGCCACAATATTATTACAATTAAATTCCAGAATATTTTTTACTCAAGTTTGAGTGTAGTTTCCGAAATTTTTATAATGTTTCTTATTTTAAACATATATAGTACATTTGTGTATTATAAGAAACGTTATTATGAAGGAGTCTATTGTGATTTTGCCTAAAGGGAAAAAGATTTTAGCTACTTTAGGCGAGAATATTAAGTTAGCCCGACTCAGAAGAAAACTATCTGCAGAACAAGTGGCTGAGCGCGCTGGAATGAGTCGAAAAACCCTCTGGCAAATTGAAAAGGGAATACCAACTGTGACCATGGGAGCTTATTTTCAGGTGCTTTTTGTCCTAGGATTGGAAAAGGATTTTCTCATGCTTGCTGGCGATGATGAATTAGGCAGAAAGCTTCAGGATGCTGGATTAATTGCAAAAGAACGAGCACCCAAAAAGATGAGAGGTGTAAAGCACGATGACAATAAATAGGAAAATTCTAGTATATGCCGATTGGGAAGATTTAAAGGCAACTACCCAGATGGGAGTTTTGTCTACCACAGTTGTTAGAGGAAAAGAAGTCTTTTCATTTGAGTACAACCCAGATTGGATAAAATCTGGGCATACCAAAAATTTAGATCCCACTTTACAGTTTTTTACTGGAAAGCAGTACAATAAAGATGATAAACCAAATTTCGGACTCTTTTTAGATTCATCCCCTAATAGATGGGGACGCGTGTTGATGAAGCGCAGAGAATCAATATTGGCAAGGCATGAGGAAAGGAAACCTAAGACACTTTTAGAATCTGATTTTCTTCTTGGTGTTTATGATGAGTATCGAATGGGAGGATTGCGATTTAAGACAGATTTAGAAGGAGACTTCTTAAGCGCTGAGAAAGAATTAGCTGCCCCTCCTTTTACCTCACTTAGGGATTTAGAGTATGCCAGTTTACAACTCGAGAAAGAAAAGGAAGTGAGAGATGACGAAGCCTTGAAATGGTTAAACATGCTTATGGCTCCTGGTGCATCATTAGGTGGAGCAAGGCCAAAGGCTAGTGTAAAAGATCCAAAGGGACACCTATGGATTGCAAAATTTCCTAGTGGAAATGATGAAAGAAATATTGGTGTTTGGGAACAGGTAGCTATGCAAATCGCGCGAAAATCGGGTATACAGGTTGCAGAATCTGATGCGCGTAAATTTTCTAACAAGCACCATACATTCCTAAGTAAGCGGTTTGACCGAACCGATAATGGAGAGCGTCTGCATTTTGCCTCTGCCATGACACTGCTTGGGTACAATGATGGTGCCGATTATCATACAGGTGTTAGCTATCTAGAAATGGCAGAATTTATAATGCAACATGGCGCAAGCGTTGTTAATGACTTGCAAGAACTTTGGACGCGTATTGTCTTAAATATTTGTATTAAAAATACGGATGATCATTTGCGCAATCATGGTTTCCTATTAACAGAATCGGGTTGGGTACTTTCACCAATTTACGATGTGAATCCTTTTCCTGAAGGAACAGGTCTTACACTCAATATTTCAGAGGATGATAACTCTCTGAACCTTGAATTGGCCATGTCAGTAATAGAATACTTCCGTTTGAAAAAAGATGAGGCCAAGGCAATCATTGACCGTGTTCATGCCTCTGTGAGTAATTGGAAAAAGCTTGCAGATAGTTTGAAAATTTCTAGAGCGGAGCAAGAAAGAATGGAAACAGCTTTTGTTTTATAGCTTTATTAAATTTAAATCGATTGATTTAGGTTATAGAAAAAAATCATATCCTTGCTCTTTTGTTCTATAGGAAACTTTTAAGTTAAATTCATGCGTCGTTTGAAGTTATTTCATGATGGTTTTAGGTTTGTGGTAAATACCTCTTTGCTAAAAAACACAAAGGCTGGAGAGGCAAAAGAATTGAGCTTACCAAGTGGTAAAACTCCTATCCTCTTGCATGTTCCTACCCAAAAAGAAAAGGGACTTATATTAACCTTTACTGGTTTTGCCATGAGCGGTTACCAAGATGTGCGAATGACGGTGGTAAATAATGCTTTTGCCAAACTGGGTTATCGGGTTATTACCCCAAAAATCAATACCATTGATGCCTTATTAATACATCCTTCAGGCATAGATGAGGTTAAAGAAGTAATTCAAAGTATTCGGTTTGACCCAATTTTGAATCCGAATAATTTTACGCCAGCCGTTTTTGCGCCTTCGTTTACCGCAGGGATTGTGGCTTTGGCAACAGCAGAATTGCCCAAGGATAGTGTTTCTGCGCTATGTTTATTAGGAGGTTTTAGCGATTTTGAAACAACCATTCAATTTGCTTTGACGAACGAAGAAAATATGGACGATTATGGGATGCATATCCTCATGAAGAATTTCCTTAAATACGAAATAGGTCCTCATCCTAAACTCGAGGAGTTGGTTCAAACCGCCTTAGAAGATAATGGTTTAAAAAGGCAAACACCTTTGTTACCTGGATTATTAGCCAGTTCGGATAAAGCTACCCTTGAGTTGTATCAAAAACTTAGGTTCAACACAGCTTATAGAAAAGAGGTGATTATGCGGGCTTGGACCAAAATTCCAGACTTTCCCAGCTGGGAAAACAGACTGGATGTATCAAAGCATGCCCATAAAATTTCTTGTCCTGTTACGCTCATTCATGGCAAAGAAGATAATGTCATTCCTGCTTCGGAGTCGATTAAATTGCATGCATTGCTGCTGAAAAACAAGCAGCAAGTTTATTTAGAGATTTCAAAATTATTAGACCATGGCGACCCTAAAATTGGGATTCATATTTTTAGTGAAATTGCCAGTTTGGCCAAAGCCTTCCGAATTTTTATGGACCAAATGCATAGAAATTTAATATTTTAGTATATTTTCGCCCCACTTTAAACAATTAATTAGTAGAAATCATGCATTTGACAACCGAGAAGAAACAAGAAATCTTCGAATCGCACGGTAGAGCCAAGTCGAAAACCGACACGGGTTCTGCTGAGAGTCAGATCGCTCTATTTACAGAGAGGATCAACCACATTACTGAACATTTAAAGATTAACAAGCAAGATCATTCTGCAGAGTTAAGTCTAGTTAAATTAGTAGGAAAAAGACGTTCATTATTGAATTACTTGGAGCGCAAAGATGTATTTCGCTACAGGGACATCATTAAGGAATTAGGATTACGTAAATAATTTAGGCCTTCGGGCAAAATTATAATTTATTGGAAAAGGGGCAGGCCAAACGGTTCTGTCCCTTTGTTTTTATATCTCAACGAAAATCACGACAAGAATATGTCACAAGCAACAATTAAAACTTTTGAAACCGGTGGAAAAGAGATTTCCATCGAAACCGGGCGTTTGGCCCGTCAGGCAGATGGTGCCGTAGTAGTAAAGCAAGGCGATACCATGATTTTGGCAACTGTAGTTTCTGCCAAAGAAGCCAAAGATGATGTGGATTTTATGCCACTAACCGTTGACTACCAAGAAAAATTTGCATCGGTAGGAAGAATTCCGGGCAGCTTTCACAAGCGTGAAGCAAAATTAAGTGATTACGAGGTTTTGGTTAGCCGTATAGTTGACCGTGCTTTGCGTCCTTTGTTTCCAGAGAACTATCATGCCGATACGCAGGTAGCTTTAACCTTAATCTCTTCTGATAAGAACATTATGCCAGATGCCTTAGTGGGCTTAGCTGCTTCGGCGGCTTTAATGGTAAGTGATGTTCCTTTTAATGGACCAATCTCTGAAGTTCGTGTTGCACGTATAGATGGTAAATATGTTATCAATCCTTATAAAGATGAACTAGAGCGTGCGGACATAGATTTAATCGTTGCAGGTACAGAAAAGGACCTTAACATGGTGGAAGGCGAATGTGCTGAGGTAAGTGAGGTTGATATGTTAGAGGCCTTGAAACATGCACATGAAGCTATCAAACAACAAATTAAAGCGCAATGGGAATTAGCAGAAATGTTAGGTGGACGTAAGCCTGCGCGTGAATATAATCATGAACGTAGCAATCCAGAATTGCAAGCCGCTATTCATGCATTTTCGTATGATAAAGTATATGCGGTTGCCAAAGCACAATTAGGAAAAGCGGAGCGTTCAGCAGGCTTTAAAGCCATTAGGGCAGAGTTTGTTGCAAGCTTACCTGAAGGTACTGTAACAGATAAGTTTTTAATGAACAAGTATTTTCATGATGTAGAATACGATGCTGTTCGTGCGATGATTATCAATGATAGAACTCGTTTGGATGGAAGAACTTTGGACCAAGTTAGACCAATTTGGAGCGAAGTAGCTTATTTACCTGGCGCGCATGGTTCAGCTGTTTTTACTAGAGGTGAAACTCAATCTTTGACGACTGTAACTTTAGGAACAAAACTAGATGAGCAAATGCTTGATAGCCCTATGAATGAAGGCTATGCTAAGTTTTTATTACACTATAATTTCCCTTCTTTCTCAACAGGTGAAGTAAAACCAAATAGAGGTCCGGGCCGCAGAGAAATTGGTCATGGAAATTTAGCATTAAGAGGTTTAAGGAGAGTATTACCAGGAGCGCCAGTAAATCCATATACAGTGAGAATTGTATCAGATATATTAGAGTCTAATGGTTCATCTTCTATGGCAACAGTTTGTGCAGGTTCATTGGCATTAATGGATGCAGGTATCAAAATTACAGGAGCCGTAAGTGGCATCGCCATGGGTTTAATAAGTGATGAGACTACAGGTAAGTATGCTATTTTATCTGATATCTTAGGCGATGAAGATCACTTGGGAGATATGGATTTTAAAGTAATTGGAACAAGTAAAGGTATTGTTGCTTGCCAAATGGATATTAAGATTAATGGCTTAAGATGGGAAATGGTAGAAGAAGCCTTGAACCAAGCTAAGGCAGGTCGTTTACACATCATGAATGAGATGAATAAAACGATTGCTGAACCTAATTCAGATTACAAACCAAATGCACCTAGAATTGAAACCATCATCATCGATAAAGAATTTATTGGTGCAGTAATTGGGCCTGGCGGTAAGATTATTCAAGGCATTCAGAAAGAATCTGGTGCTGTGATTTCGATTACAGAAGTAGGCAATACAGGGGTAGTAGAAATTGCTTCAAACAATGGAGACAGTATGCGCAAAGCTGTGGGCATGGTTAAGGCAATTGTTGCCGTTCCAGAAGTGGGTGCAGAATATGATGGCAAGGTGAAATCGATTGTAGATTTTGGTGCCTTTGTAGAAATTATGCCAGGTAAAGATGGTTTATTGCACATTAGTGAAATCGGGTGGAGCAGGTTAGCCACCATGGAAGGTGTAATGAACGTAGGTGATCAAATACGTGTGAAATTAATTGAGGTTGACCCAAAAACTGGAAAGCTAAAATTGAGTCGCAAAGTATTATTACCTAAGCCAGAAGGCTATGTAGAACCAGCACCAAGAGAAAATAGACCACCACGCGATGGTGACCGTGGCGGTGATCGTGGTGGTTTCCGCGATAGAGGTCCGAGAGATGGCAACCGTGACGGAGGAAATAGGGATAGAGGTCCAAGACCACCCCGCAATCCTGAAGGTGGTTCAAACGAAGGCTAAAACTTATAGAAAAGCGACTCCAATTGGGGTCGCTTTTTTTATTATAGCGCGCAAGTAGGGTTTAAATAATTCTCATTTTAAATTATTTACTTTTCTATGAATTGATTGAGTGATTTCATCTGTATTGAAGTTTACAAGCAAGCCTAGTTTTAGATTAGTTAGTTTTAGATAAGTTATAAGTTGTTTATGATGTACCTCTGCCATATTCGCGACTGATTTAATTTCTACAATGACTTTGTTTTCTACTAAAATGTCAATTCTAAAGCAAAGGTCCATGTATATATTTTCGTAATAAAGTGGTACAGCTTTTTGTTGGCTCACCTCAAGTCCTTCTTTTCTGAGTTCATGTATAAGAATAGTTTCATAAACTGATTCAAAAAGGCCTGGGCCAAGTGTATTATATACTTTGAAAATACATTTTCTGATGAGGTATGAGATTTCGTTTTCTGTCATGGTTCAAATTTATTTATCTTAATTATTATTAGATAAAGACATTGAATTCAATTCTTATATATAGGATTTAGATTGTGGTTTATGAAGTTTAAGCTTTCAATTTTGATTTGTTTTTGTATTCCGTGGATTTGGTCAAATATTTTTCCCGCAGATTAGCGCAGATATGTAAACCGCAGATTTATATGGATTTTTTCAGCGGTATCTGCGGTGTATTTCATCAGCGGTATCTGCGAAAAAGAGTATTACATGGAAAGGAGGTATTTCTTATGGAATGGCGTTAATGTTTTTACCGCCGATTTATTTGGATTTTCCTCCCGGATTTTTTAAAGGTTTATAACAAACAATGGTTTAATTGACCTATTAAGAATATATTTTTAGTTAATATGCTTTTAATTATTTTGCAGCATGAACAGATTAGAAAGGATTGCTGTAATTGGGGGTGGAAGTTGGGCAACCGCTTTGGTTAAAATTTTATGTGAACATAGGGCTTTGCCAAATTCTGAAATTAAGCAATTGGATTGGTGGGTTAGAACAGAAGAGAAGGCAAATTATATCAAATCCAATCGGCACAACCCTGATTATATTAGTTCGATTGAAATACACCCAGACCTTATAAATATTACCCATGATTTAAAAGCAGTTATTGAGCATGCAGATGTCTTATTAATTGCAATTCCGGCTGCATTCCTGGAGAAGTCAATTGGTATCATTCCAAAGAAATTGTTTCAAGGGAAGATTATCATTTCTGCTATTAAGGGCTTGGTGCCAAGCACAAAGCAAATTGTAGGTGAATATTTTACCAAGGAGTATGCTATTGCAGATAAAGATATCTTGGTAATATCTGGCCCCTGCCATGCAGAGGAAGTTGCCAATGAAAAATTATCTTATCTAACCATTGCAGGTTTGAACCAAGATTTAGCGAGACAGTTTGCGCAATTATTGGCCTGTAGGTATATCAAGACCGTGGTTTCTATGGATGTTAAGGGAACAGAGTATGGCGCAGTGCTAAAGAATATTTATGCGGTTGCAGCAGGTATTTGTCATGGACTAGGATATGGTGATAATTTCCAAGCAGTATTAATGAGCAATAGCATTCGCGAGATGAAACGTTTCTTAAGGAATCTTACAGATGCCGATAGAAAAATCAATCATAGTGCGTATTTGGGAGACTTACTTGTAACCGGTTATTCAGTTCACAGTAGAAATAGAACCTTTGGCAATATGATTGGTAAAGGATATACAGTTTTAGGGGCGCAAATGGAGATGAAGATGGTTGCAGAAGGATATTATGCCACAGCAACCATCCATAATTTAAATGAGAAGTTGCAAATTAAAATGCCCATTATGGATACGGTGCATCAAATATTGTATGAAGATAAATCTCCCGCTAGTGCCATTGCAAAGCTAACGGAGAAGTTGGTATAAGCTTATTATTTAGGTAAGTTCCTAACTACCTCAAAGGGTAATTCAATTCGTTCTCCGTTTTCATCTTCCACTAATAAGAGGTGCTTGCCTGCTGGGGGTGATATGCCCAATTGATGAAACTCTTTGGTGGTGCCTAAATAGGTGCCATTCAAATACCAAAACACTTTTACGTTTCTATTTCTATGGGCAAGTTCTATAATGGCTTTTCCTTCTTGTCCGTCTATTTCTTTTGGGATATAGAGTGAGCTCAATCTTTTGGGATAGATAATTTCCATCATGTTGGTTGGTTCTTCCTCGCTTTTGCAACCTGGTTTCCATGGAGGCAATGGTTTATAGTCTGAAGTTTTATTTTTAAAATACCATTCCATGGCGGGTGGCAAAACAAACCAAGAAACATGTTGCATATAACTAGGCGATTCGCAGTTACTGCTTACCCTATATCTTCCCGACTTATCTAAATGAATGCGTTGGTGGTAATTACAATTGGGTTGTGGGGCTTTTGATTTAGGCACCCATACGGTATCGGCATAGGTGCAGAATTCTGTTGATTTATTGCCACTTTGCCTGCAAATTATTTGTTTATTTAGGTTGTCGAAGGGTTTTTCAAACCAAGGTGTACGGGGTAATAATTTAATGAGGTCAAAAAGTACTGGCGCAGCAACTTGCACGCCTGTGAGGCCGGGTCTGCCTTCTCCATCTGCATTGCCAGCCCAAACGCATACTAAGTATCCGGGTGTAAGGCCAATGGCCCATGCATCTCTAAAGCCAAAGCTAGTGCCTGTTTTCCATGCTACCCTTCGTGAAGAAATAAATTGACTCCAATTTTCTTCTTCACCGGGTCGAACCAAATCTTGCATGGCTTCAAACATTTGCCAAATGGCACCTGCATTGAGGGAAGCAATTGAAGATTTGGTTTCAATGGCTTTGGCAGCATTCCCTTTTAATACTTTTGGGTAGGCAAAGTCTTTTGGTTCAAACCGACCACTATTGCTACCAAAATGATTTAATTGACGCGCTAGGCTGGCGTAAACACTGCTTATTTCCCACATGCTGTTTTCGCCGCCTCCTAAGATTAAAGAAAGACCATAATGCGAAGGTCCTTTGTTTAGCGATTGTATGCCTAAGCGATTTAATAAATCATAAAAGCGTTCGGTTCGGTAGTGTTGCAACATTCTAACTGCTGGCACATTTAAAGATCTAGCCAAAGCAATATCTGCTGGCACTGCCCCATCATAACTAAGGTTGAAATTTTGGGGCATATATCCTGCAACTTGGGTTGGAATATCGGCCAATAATGATTTGGGAAGCAAGAGTCCATCATGCAACATTGCAGCATATAACAAAGGTTTCAAGGTACTGCCTGGACTCCGTTTTGCGGGAATCATATCTACATAACTTTCAATGGCAGCGTCCTCTGGATGGAACACATTTCCCACATAGGCCAATACTTCGTTTTTCTCTATATCGAGGATAAGCGCTGCAAAATTATTAACCCCATTTCCTTTGAGTTTTTGATGATGTAGTTCTAAAATTTCATTGGTTTGTATTTGTAATTCTTTAGAAAGGGTGGTTTGAACCAAGGCTTGTGTAAGTGAAATTTGGAGGGAAGATTCGCTAAGGGAGCTAAGTAAGTTTGGGGCAAGGTTAGGAAGTGGGATTGGCTTTTGTGGGATTGGTTCGAGCAAAGAAAGTAAATGGGTTTCAGCAGAGATTTGTGAAGTTTGGAGCAGTTTGTTTAATAGCTTGTTTCTTTTGTCTAAAAGGGCCTTTCGGTTTTTATCAGGCCGCACCAAGGAGGGGCTATTGGGTAGCACAGCCAAGCTACAAATTTCTCCCCAACTCAATTGTTCCGCTTCTCTGCCAAAGTATCGCCAAGCGGCGGCTTGCAAGCCAACCACATTGCCTCCAAAGGGCGCATGTGAAGCATATAGTTGTAATATTTCTTTTTTAGAATAGCTAAGTTCTAAACGAAATGCCAACAGGATTTCAATAATTTTCTCAAAAAAAGTGCGTGGTTTTTGCCTACTCATCCTTATCACTTGCATGCTAAGCGTGCTGCCACCACTCACCACGGCGCCGCTTTTAAGGTTAAGGTAAATGGCCCTTGCAAATGCCAATGGATCGAAGCCTAAGTGTTTAAAAAATCTTTTGTCTTCAAAGCATACAATAGCCTTTTCAAACTTCTCGGGGATGGCATAACTTGGTTCAAACCGCCACTGGCCATCTGATGCAATTCTAGCTTGCAGGAGTTGCCCTTTTTTATCCAGCAGAACCGTTGCGTAGGGTGTTTTAAACAGTTTTTTTGGCAGGCTGAACCAAAAGCATAGCAATAAGAAAATGAAAAGAAGCCCCGCAGCAAGTTTCTTGTTTATCTTCACTTGAGGCTAAGCGCATTATTTTTTCTTTGAACCACATTAATCCATTGGCCTTGCATTCTAGCTTGAATTTGCCCTTTATACATGCTTTCGCAAGAGAAGCCTGGTAAATAGAAGCTACCTAGATAGCTTGCATTTAAAAGCACTACAAATATTTGTTTCTGCTTAGCTTGAAGTTCAAAGTAATTATAAACACGGTCGTCTCGCAAATCTTGGAACCTTGGTGTTGCATAATTTCCTGTTTGATTATTATCTAAACGGTTGTTATGAATTTCCCAGCCACTAGGCATAATCATGCTCAATGCAAGGTCTGCATAGTTGCCCATTAATCCAGGGTTGCTAATTGTAATTTCTGCTTTAAAATCTTTGCCTTGTTCTATGTTATCTGGACTAATGAAGTTTCCATCCATATCTTTAAAGACCACTTCCATTCCTAGGTTAGAGGCAAGGGCAGTTTGCTTACCAATGGCAGGTTGGCCGCGGGTTATAAGTCTAGCGAAAAGCAATTGGCCACTGTTATTATTAACCTTTAAAGTGCCATTAGCAGAAGTATTTAAGGGTAAGTTTACTAATTGGCCTTTGCTTCTTACTTGAGTAGTTTTTCCATTGAGGGTGTATTCAAATTCTAGCACCTTGTTTTCATTGTATTTTCCGGTGAGGGAAGCAACTGCAAGCAGCGAATAGGCAGCAGATTGGGTACTTAAATAATGAGTTCCATTTAGGTTTTTACATACTTTTTGAAGCAAGGTAAAGGCTTTTGATTTTTCACCCAATAACACAAGGGTTTCTAGCATCAGGGCTTCATCACGTTCTGCAGAACCATAGGTAAATTCAGCTTCTTCATTTTGGGTTTGTGGGGTTAAACTTTCCTTTTTGATAAGACTAAGTCCAATGTCTTTGTTGCCAGTTAGTGCATAAGCAGCTGCCAATCGCCAGCGTGCATTAGGAGAAAGGTCAGGTAATTCTTTTAAACGATTCATAGCACCTAATTCAGGCGCTTTTGCCAAAGCTAAGGTGTATAAACGATAAGCCTGTTCTAGGTCGTGGTCGTTATTACCATTTCTCATCCAAAGTAAGGCTTTAGATTTTTGGTATTTTTTCCAATTATTAAGAAGATTAAGCGGCAGGGCATATCCAGCATTTTGGGCCTCCACTAAGAAGTGGCCCACATAGCTGCTGGCCCAATCTTGCGCTTGCATTTCGCCTTGCCAATAAGCAAATCCGCCTTCGTTGTTTTGAAAGGCTTTTAATTTATTGATGCCTGCTTTTACATTATAGTCGATTTCTTTTTTCCAGCCTTCATGCAATTCGGTGATTCTATTTAACATCAATTGTGGGAAGACAGTTGAGGTAGTTTGTTCAACACATCCATGCGGGTAATGAATAAGTTCTCTAAGGCGTTTTTCTAAATTAATTGGAGGAATGCTACTTACTTCTAAATTAGCAGAGTTTGTGCCTTGAATGCCGGGCATTTGGAAGGCTGTATTCCAAGTTTTAGCATTTTCTATTGTGCCTTCATAAATATTGTTTTCATAAGGATTTGGATTGCTTACTTCCAATTCAATTTCTGTACTTGCTTTTTCATTTCCGCTAGTGGCTTCAATTTTAACTTTTGCAATGCCTAATTGATTTTTAACTTCTAGGTAATCAAAAGAAAGAACTTCATCGCCAGGTTTAGCGAATTTAATGTTTTTGGTATTGGCACCTTTAATGGCTATTGGGCCGGTGGTGCTAACTTTAACACTTACGTTTTTAATTGCATTTTCTAGGGCAAAAATACTAATAGGCAATTGCATTTTTTCGCCGGGCCTAAGTACCCTTGGTAAGGTAGCTAGAAGCATTAAAGGTTTTTTAACAGGAACAGATTTTTCTGTATACCCGTAAGCGCCTTCATAACCGGCCACTACCATCACCCTAACAGCACCCACATAATCTTTAATATTAATAGTATGTTGTCCTTGTTTGCCCGCTTCAATGTGGAAGGGTCCAATAAATTTAATGGCGGGTTTAAATCGTTTTGCTTTATTGTCTTTTGCTTTTTTATTGAGGCCTTCATCTCCACCAATGCTAAGGGTGCGATTAAATTGAGAACCAAAAGCGCCCATCACAAAATCATACATATCCCAAGTTTTAACGCCAAGGGCTTCTTTGGCGTAGAAATGTGCATGCGGATCAGGTGTTTTGAACCGAGTAAGGTCGAGCAGACCTTCATCTACAACAGCAAGGGTATACGTCATGGCCCTGCCATTTGCTTCAGAAACAGTAACCAAATTATTTTCATCCGGTCTAATTTGGTTTTTCATCGCAATCATAGGCTTAAGAATACTAGCTGGGTCTTCCACTTTAATTGGCAACATGCCATATAGACGAATTGGCAAATCGTTATTTACCTGTCCATGTGGTTGCACTAGGGTAACATGAGCAAACACATTAGGAAGCATGTCTTTTGTAATGGTAAAAGAATAATTGGTTTGGCCTTTGGTGGCTTCTATCCAAAAAGTGGAAACAATACCAGAGCCATTTTCTATACTTAGGAGTGCTCTTCCAGCTTGAGGCGTTGGCAAGTTTATGGTTGCTTTTTCGCCTACATTAAAAGTTGATTTGTTGAGAGAGAAGTTAAGCATGGTTGCATCTTGGGCGCCTTCTCTTTGGGGTCTGCCGGCCCATCCTGGCCAATCCATGTAGAATGCTTTTCCGCTGGTATGACCTTCCTCATCTGCTACCACAATCAGATAGCGGCCCCATTCGGGATAATCCACCCTAAAGGAGAAATCGGCTTTGCCATTTACAAGTTCGATTTCTTCTTCTAGAAGGCTGTTAAATTCTTCAGAGTTTGCATAATTGCTAAGGTCGTCTTCGCTGCGGTCCCACCACCAACGCCAGTTAATTTTAAAGATATTTACAGTGGCTTTGCGTCTTCCTGGTTTTAGACTACCATCGGGGTTAACACACACAATTTTTATAAGGTGGTTGGTATCGGTGAGGAGCATGCCGCGGGCTACATCTCCCTTAGGCATTTTAAATCCGATGAAAGAATTATAAGGATAGTAAGGGATTTGAAATCTATCGACACTAAAATTACCGCCTGGTTCAAAAACTTTGGTCACAATATTTGCATTGAGCATGCCTGCAGGTTCATCCTCGAGTTTTAATTCTAGGTTTAAATTTGCTTCGCCATTTTGGTCGAGTTTACCTTCAAATATGGTGTTTGCTTCTGTACTAAATTTGCGGGTTGGGTTGTCAAATGTATAATCTGGGAATCTTTTAAAACTTGTAGTGGTGGCAGATAAGGTGGCTTCCACTTTTGCTTCTAAGCCATCGGCAATGGCGCCATGCAACCAACGCGATTTAAGTTTAGTAGTGAGTACTTCACCTTTTTCAATGAATTGCTTTGCAAAGTTAAGTTCAATTTTTAGGCGATTGGGCATTACCGTTTCAATCCTTAGATTTTTGCTAAAGGAGCTTCCACCTGCTTTAACTTTTACCAACCAATTACCTGTTGGTGCTTCTAGGTCTGTTGATGTTCTAAAGTCGTAAAAACCATTTAAACCAAAGTTGTTTACAAGTCTTTTTGAGAGGGTTCCAAGTGGGTTGTAAAGTTCTAAGGTAACAGGGTGTCCTTTGGGCAAGGATTTAAGTTTATCCTCTAAAATAAAGGTAAGAAATAATGAGTCGCCAGGACGCCAAACGCCGCGTTCTCCATAGATAAAGCCTTTTATACCTTTTTGCACTTGTTCTCCTCCTACATCAAACTGGCTTAAGTTTAAAGAAGAACCATCATCTAGTTTTAGGTAAGCTCGTTGGTCTTTATATTTAGCAATGGCTAAAAAGGGTTTGCGGGTATAGGTAATCTTTGCAATTCCTTCTCCATTTGTATTGGCTGTGGTAATTAATTGCTGTTGGTAATCTAACAAATCAATGCTCACGCCGCTCATTGGTTTTGTAGTTAGGAGATGGGTAGCAAAAAACATCAATTCATTGTTACTTCCTTTCTTGGCGATGAGGCCAATATCAGAAGCCATTAAATTTTTGCTTGCTACCTTATCAAAGGTGTAATAACTGTTATTGCAAGGGTTATTGCGTTCATTCCAATTGTAATTGTTCCAATCATAATCTTCTTCGGCATAATCCCAAAAGCTAGCATCCGCTTGTTGCGGGGCATCTCCATCCCAAGTTGCAGTTTCTAGAGTTTCCATTTCCGCTTCTTGGGTATCTTGTGAGGTATCAATGCCATTGCAACGATAAAGAGAGTAAGCTCTTTTAAAGGATAATTTTACTTGATAAAGGGCGCCAGGTTCTGTGCGAATTAATTCATCTAAATCTAGGCTAAACGTATTGGTTTTTCTTAGGTCTAGCAGTTTATCTCCATCCAATCGAATCATTTTTTTGAGCATAGGTCTGCCCACCCTAATTAGTTCATTTGAGCCATTTAAATCATTAACCTGTAGAAATTGAGTGATGTTGTTTTCATAAATTTTAATGACGGTTACATCCACCGCAGAGAGTGAGGTAGCTTCAAAAGGGAGTCTTAGTTTGTTGCTGGAAGGGAGGATAACCCCTTTGCCAATAAACTTTACGGCTGGTAAATTATCTGCAAAGTCTAAGTCGAAAACTGCATTTTGCTTTAATTTAAAGCCAAGTACATTTTGAATGCCAGTATGAATATAGAGTCGGTTGTTGCCCGAGAGTGTTACATTAGGATAGCATTTGATGGTATGTCCATCCACAATAAACTTTAGGTCTGAACCTACACTGCCATTGGCTTGAGGTAATGGATTATTAATCGTTATGAGTCCGTTTAAATCTTGTGAAGCCAAGATTGGGTCAGAAAAATAAATTGAGATATAGGTAGAACCATCATTGATAACTTTGGCATTGAGGGCACTAAAATCTCCAAGTGCAGGAATTTTTAAAAGGTGTTCCCCGGTATTTTCTATGTTAAGCGGGTTGCCATTCCAAGTTACTTTTACCTCGCTGGCATTTGATTTTCTGAGGATGCTATCGGCATAATATCTATGGCTTCTCTTATCAGCGGCATGTTCCCATTTCACCTTAAAGTTTTTGCCTTCTTGGGTAATGCTTAGGAGTTGTTCTATTTTTTTCTCATCTTCTGTATCGGCAGTAAGTAAGGTTCCACTTACACGTTGATAAATTAATTTAGTTCGGTCTATGGCTTCAAATTGCGGAATTCCAACTTCAAAAGATTGTTTAATAACCGTAAAGTGAAAGGGGAATTCTTCTAATTCAGCGCCTACATCAATAATTTTTTCTAGCAAGAAAGTAGCTTCATAAGCTTGGCCAGAGGGCAGGGGTTCTGCTGGTTTAAACTCGATGGTATTGGCATCAATCCATCGCGCTTCACCTTTAATGCTTGGGTCAAATGAAAATACCTTAGCGATATCACCTATTTTGGAGCTATCTGCAAAATTGCCTGCCAATTGAATTTTAATACTTGATTCTCTAGAGATTTGTCCACTTGTATAAGCGCTAATATAGCTAGCAAAAGCGGGGTTTATGCGGGTTCTTTTCTTAGTTGATGCTTTGGCTGTAAAGAAATAGAAAGCGGCAATAATTGTGGCAGCACCAATGATTAGGTAGGCCGGCTTTTTAAGTAAGTTCTTAAAAAAACTTGTAGAGGGGTTCATGAATTTTGCTTCGGTTTTTGTGAGGGAAATTTAATTGAAATAAACAAAAAAACCACCTCAATTACTTGAGGTGGTTTTTATTTGGGTCAAACCGAAAAATTATTTAGCGAAATTAACGGAGCGTTTCTCTCTGATAACGGTAATTTTAATTTGACCTGGGTAAGTCATTTCTTTTTGAATGCGTTGAGACAAGTCAATTGACATTAAATCAGCTTGTTCGTCGCTTACTTTTTCGCTTTCAACCATCACACGCAGTTCGCGGCCAGCTTGAATGGCGAAGGCTTTTTCAACGCCATTATAACTTAGAGCGATGTTTTCTAGGTTCTTTAAGCGCTTCATATAGTTTTCAGAATCTTCGCGGCGTGCGCCAGGTCGAGAGCCAGAAATAGCGTCACAGGCTTGAATAATTGGAGCAAGCATGGTTTTCATTTCAACTTCATCGTGATGGGCACCAATGGCATTTACTACTTCCCAATTTTCTTTGTATTTCTCGGCAAGCTTCATTCCTAATAAAGCATGTGGGGTTTCCGCATCATCATCTGGCACTTTGCCAATATCATGAAGGAGTCCGGCTCGTTTTGCTAATTTCACATTTAAGCCGAGTTCTGCCGCCATAGTGGCACAAAGGTTGGCTACTTCTCTACTGTGTTGAAGCAGATTTTGACCGTATGAACTGCGGTAACGCATGCGTCCTACCATTCTGATAAGCTCTGGATGCAAGCCGTGGATTTGCAAATCTATACAGGTACGTTCGCCAATCTCAACAATTTCTTCATCAATTTGCTTTTTGGTTTTGGCTACAATTTCTTCAATCCTAGCGGGGTGAATGCGACCGTCTGTAACAAGGCGATGCAAAGCTAATCGGGCGATTTCACGTCTAATTGGGTCAAAGCAAGAAAGGATTATGGCTTCTGGGGTATCATCTACAATAAACTCTACGCCTGTGGCAGCTTCTAATGCGCGAATATTTCTACCTTCTCTACCAATGATTCTTCCTTTAAGTTCATCACTTTCGATATTAAATACACTTACAGAATTCTCAATGGCTTGTTCTGCTGCGGTGCGTTGAATGGTGCCAAGAACAATTTTCTTAGCTTCTTTAACGGCGGTGAGACGGGCCTCATCAGTGATGTCTTTGATGCGAGAAAGGGCTTCGCTGCGGGCTTCTTCGGTTAGGGTTTCTACAAGTTGTTTTTTTGCGTCCTCAGCTGTAAGACCCGCAATTTTTTCAAGTTGTTTCACTTGATTGCTAAGCATTTTTTCTGCTTCTTCTTTTTTCTGTGCAACCACAGTCATTTGTTTTTCGAGACTTTGTTTAACTGAATCAAGCTCAGAATCTTTGCGCTGGCTGGTTTCAATTTTTTGTTTCAAAGTGTTTTCCATTTGCTTCAACTTATTCTCTTCTTTGAGAATTTGTTGATTGCGTTGACTCACTTCTTTGTCGTGCTCTGATTTAAGTTGTAAGAATTTTTCTCTGGCTTCTAGGAGGCGATCTTTTTTCATCACCTCAGCTTTTTCTTCAGCTTCTTTGATGATAGTTTGCGCTTTTGATTTTTGAAGGTTGTTTATTACAACCCACATAACCGCAGCGCCGGCTCCGAGCGCGAGCATGGCGGTGATAATTAATGCTAAGTAATTTTCCATTTCGGTTTGGTACGTTAATTGGTTTAAAACGTTGCCAAACAATTGTTACAACTGAACGTTTGCAAGTAATTCTTGCATTGCTTTTAGCTCTTTATCTAGCAACTCATCTCCGCGATTTGACCTTGCTTTTAGTTTCAGGTTTTCTGTGGCGAGTTCTAAGGTAAGCATTGCTAGTGCATCCCTTTGGTCCTTCAGGTCGAACTGTTTGGCATATTGCAACAGTTTCTCCTGGATGAGTCTACCTGCGGTTCTTACGGTTTCCTCTTCTGTTTCTGAAACAGTAAGTGGGTAAGCCCGTCCGGCTATATTGATATTTATCGAAAGCTCGTTCAAGCGTTGTCAGACAATTGGTTTAACAACTTTTGGCATTCATCTATTTGGCGTATGTAGCTATTGAGGTATTGTTTTAACTCAGTTCGGTTCATGCCATTTAATTGAATTCCATCAGCAAGTTTACTAATTTTATTTCTTTCTTGTGCAATTTCCTCTCTTTTTCTGCTTTCGCTTAGTTGTAAAAGCAGATTTTTATTTTCGGCACTTATCTTTTCAAGCGATAACTTTAGCTGCTTATGCTGGTCGAGCAGGCGCATCAGTTTTAGCTTTATGAGAGAGGCTTGTTCTGCACTGTTCATTTTTATCCGCGTAAGTTAGCGCCAGTTTCTTTTGCTAAGTTCTGAATCAGGTTTTGCATTACACCTTCAATTTCTTGGTCGGTTAAAGTTTTCTCCTCGTCTTGCAATATGAAACTTAAGGCGTATGATTTTTTGCCAGCTGCAATTTTATCCCCTTGGTAAACATCAAAAACATTGATTGCTTTTAAGAGATTAGGAGCTGTTTTAAGAGCAATTTTTTCTAATTGTAAGTAGGTTACGGTTTGATCCAACTCCAAAGATAAATCTCGCCTTACGGCTGGAAATACGCTTACTGGCTTAAGTTTAAACTTTCGTTCAGCGGCAATTTTGGTAATAATTTCAAGGTTTAAATCGGCATACCAAAGTGGTTTGTCTATATCAAATGATTTACAATCTTTTTGGTTTAAAGGTCCGAAGCTACCAATGAGCTGTTTTTTAACCAAAATTTGTACAGCACTGTCAAAGCGCTCATCTGTTTCGTAAGCAAATTGAAGTCCAGTAATTCCAATATGCTGAAGCAACTGTTCAATTATACCTTTGAGGCTAAAAAAGGTAAATTCAGTTTTGGGCTGGTTCCAAGCTTCTGGATATTTTCTGCCATACATCGCCAATACCATATGCTTCTGTTCATGGTAGCTATCTAGCTTTTCGGCTGCTCCATTTTTATGATAAGTTTTACCCACCTCAAAAATCTTAAGGTCTTGGTTTTTGCGGTTATTATTATATTGTATTGCCTCTAAAATTGAAAATCTAAAATCGAGGCGCATTACTTCTAAGTCTTGGCTTAACGGATTTAGCAATTTTACAGCATGTTCTAATTGGGCTTCGGAGTAGTAGCTTACTTTGCTCAAAGAATTAGTTGCAATTTCTAGAAATCCATTGTGGCTTAACCAATTGCACATTCTTTCTTTGATGGCTCTGCTATTTTCAGAGTTGCTAAAGGTCATGGCAGATTTAATTTCATGCCCCATTTCAATTTGGTTCAAACCATAAATTCTTAAAATTTCTTCAGTTATATCAATCGACCTTGTAACATCAACCCGATAGGGAGGAACTAGCAAATGCCATTCTTCGTTGGTTTTTTGTGATACTGTAATTTCTAGGCCTTCTAATATTTGCAAAAGGGTTTCTTCTGGAATTTCTTTTCCAATGAGGGCATTATTTTTTTTCGGGTTGAACCAAATCTCGCGATGCGGTTCTGCGTGCGGATAGATGTCTATGATAGAGGAAGCAGTTTCTCCGCCAGCAATTTCAACTATTAAAGCTGCCGCGCGAATCAGCACTGGAAGGGTGCTATTGGGGTCGGTACCACGTTCAAATCTAAAACCAGCATCAGTATGCAGGCCGTGGGCTTTTGCGGCTTTTCTGATGGTGCCAGCATCAAACCAGGCACTTTCCAAAAATACATCCTTTGTGTTTGCTTGAATTCCAGAATTTAGTCCGCCAAACAAACCCGCCAAAGCAAGCGGTTTTTCACTGTCGGCAATTACACATTCAAAGCCTTTTAGGGTGCGTTCTACGGCATCAAGGGTTATAAACTTTTCACCTGCTATAGCTTTTCTTACAATAATATTTCCATTGGCAATGGCACTGGCATCAAAGGCGTGCAAGGGTTGACCCCAAGTATGCAGCATGTAATTGGTAATATCTACCACATTGTTGATTGGATGAATACCAATGGCTTTCAATTTATGCTGCAACCAATTTGGCGAGGGTGCAATTTGTAAATTTTTAATCAGGAGTCCGCTGTACCTTAAGCCACCACTTTCTGGCATAATGCTTATGGATACAGGCGTGGCGTTAGGGAGGGAAAGGCTAGGCAAAGCAGGCAAGGTTAGGTTCAAACCAAGTGCTTTAAGGTCTCTTGCTACCCCATAATGACTTGCAGCATCGCCACGGTTGGCAGTTAGGCCAATTTCCAGAATATGGTCGGTATAAATATCAAAATATTGGGCAGCAGGTTTTCCAACCTCATAATGTGCAGGTAATATCAAAATGCCTTCATGGCTTTGTCCTAAGCTTAGTTCGTCTTCGGCACAAATCATTCCTTCGCTGAGTTCGCCTCTAATTTTTGCTTTTTTAATTTCGAATGGTTCACCTGCAGTTGGGTGTACTTTAGCGCCAACTGTTGCCACAAGTACCTTTTGGCCAGCGGCTACATTTGAGGCTCCACAAACAATATGCTTGGGTTCGGCAAGGCCAATATTTACTTTACAAACTTTTAATTTATCTGCATTTGCGTGCGGTTCCGCAGATAATACTTCACCAATTACAATTCCTTCTAAGCCACCTGGAATAGAATGATAATGGGCTATATCTTCTACCTCAAGGCCACAACCAGTAAGGAGTTTGCTAATTTCTTCAACCGTTTTTTCAGTTCCAATAAATTCTTGAAGCCAGTTATAACTTATTTTCATGTATAATTTTTGCTACTAAACTTTAAGCAGGCGAAAATAAGATTTTATGCAAGTCTTTTCTAATCTCTTCCTTAAGTGTTTAATTTGTTGCTAGTATGAAAAGAACCTTAGTAGTTGGTGCAACGCCTAATCCCGATAGATATTCTTATATGGCTACCGAAATGTTATCGTCTTATGGGCATGAGGTAGTGGCATTTGGCATTAGAAAAGGCAGTATTGGTTTGAACCCAATTGTAAATGAGTGGCCAAGTAATGAAGATTTTGATACCATTACACTTTATATAAATCCAGGCATGCAAGTTAATTATGAGACGATGATATTGGCTTTAAAACCTAAGCGTGTGATATTTAATCCAGGGACAGAGAATGATGTGTTTGCTAACTTATTAAAGCAAGAAGGTATAATGCCTGTAGAGGCTTGTACTTTGGTTATGCTTAGAACCCAACAATATTAAAACGAAACCGAAGAAACATGAAAAAAATAGGATTTGGGCTTGCAATGCTTGTATTGTTTGCAGCCTGTAGTTCTCCAAAGGAGAAGGCATTAAAAGAAATCAAATCATTAGAGCAAAACGATTCTGCTTTTAGTGAAACATTAATGAGTGACATTAAAGCAAAGTATATAGCCTTTGCATCGGAGTATCCAGACGATGAGGCGAGTCCAATGTTTTTGTTAAAGGCTTCGCAGCAGGCGATTGTTTTGAACCAGCCGCAAGAAGCAATTGAATTATTGGGGCAAGTAATTGAGAAGTATTCAAAGTCAACCTTTGCCGAAGAAGCCTTATTTTTAAAGGGGCTAACTTATGAGAATAACTTAAATGATTTAGCAAAAGCCAAGGAGAGTTATGAGATGTTTTTGAAAAATTATCCTAAGGCAGAATTGGCAGACGAGGCCAAAATTGCAATCGCAAACTTAGGTAAGAGTCCAGAGCAAATTATAGAAGAGGCCAATGGCAAAGGCGAAGAAGAGTAAAATTAATTAAATGAAGGCTTGCATAGGAATCATTATTCCTATACTTTTGCGCTTGGGTGAGCCCTGTACGACTAGCTCCCTCTAATCCCCCAGGGCAGGAATGCAGCAAGGGCGTGAGGTTGTAGCGGTGCGATGCAGTAAGCTTGCCCTTTTTTTATGCCTTTTATTTCAACTTCTCATTATTTTGATGCCTTTCTGCATCTCTAAGGGTTTTCTTTTCTATGTTTTTATGAAATGCCTCTGTAAGGTTTACGCCTGTTTGGTTAGCTAAGCAAATGAGCACCCAAAGCACATCCGCCATTTCATCGGCAAGTTCCTTATCTTTTTCGGAAGCTTTGAAACTTTGATCGCCATACTTTCTGGCCATTAGTCTTGCCAATTCACCTACCTCTTCCATCAGAATTGCAGTATTGGTGAGTTCGCTGAAATATTTAACCCCAATGGTTTTTATCCATTGGTCAACTTCTTCTTGTGCTTGTTCTATGGTTAGGTTCATCTTAATATCCTTTATTTTTTGTATCGAGCCAAATGGTAACAGGTCCATCATTGGTTAACAACACTTGCATATCAGCTCCAAACTGGCCAGTGGCAATGGGTTTTTGAATTTCTTTGGCAAGGCAAGATACAAAATGCTCATACAAAGGAATACTTACCGCAGGCTTTGCGGCTCTTATATAGGAAGGTCGGTTTCCTTTTTTAGTGTCTGCATGTAAGGTAAATTGGCTCACCACGAGTATTTCTCCATCAATGTCCTTTATGCTTAAATTCATTACCCCATTCACATCGTTAAAAATACGCAAGTTAATTACTTTTTGAACCAACCAGTCTATGTCTTCTTGGGTGTCGGTATCTTCAATGCCAACAAGAATCAGCAAGCCATGGCCAATGCTGCTAAATAGATTTTGTTGGATACTCACACTTGCTGAGGTTACTCTTTGGATGAGGGCGCGCATCGTTGGAAATTAGTTAGGGTTATTACTCATAAATATCCTCTTTACTCATAATGCTAAGGTAGCTACTAAAGCGCTCAACACTAATGATACCTGCTTCTACTGCGGCTTGCACCGCGCAGTTGGGCTCGTTTATGTGCTTGCAATTATTAAACCTACAGTGTGTGAGTATCTTTTGCATTTCTTTGAAATAATGACTCACCTCAGCATCTGCAAAGTCTACCAAGCCAAATTCTCTTATTCCAGGCGTATCAATAATGTTTCCACCAAAACTCAAGGCATGCATTTCTGCAAATGTGGTGGTATGTTGTCCTTTTTCACTGTAATTAGAAATGGCTTGGGTTTTAAGGTTTAGTCCTGCTTCTATAGCATTTAGTAAAGAAGATTTTCCTACGCCAGAATGCCCACTTAATAAAGAGGTTTTATCTTTTAGGGTAGCTTTTAAATCGGCGAGACCTTCACCTGTTTTGATGCTCGTTTTTAGACAGGTATAACCAATTTTTCGATAAAGGTCCATCGTCTGATTTAGAATATCATCGGAATCGTCTGAATACAAATCTGCTTTGTTAAATACAAGAACGGCAGGCACGTGATAGGCCTCTGAGGTTACCAAAAATCGGTCTATGAACCCCATAGAGGTTTTAGGAAAGGCCAGGGTAATAATCAGCATACTTTGATCGAGGTTACTCGCTATGATATGCGTTTGTTTGCTCATGTTATTGGCTTTGCGAATGATGTAATTCTTTCTTTCATCAATCGCAAAAATTACCCCATTGGCAGAATCGGGTTCCATTTCTAAATTTACCCAATCGCCTACTGTTAAGGGATTGGTATGTTTGATGCCCTTGAGTCTAAACTTGCCTTTTAATCGACAGGGTAAGAAACCTCCCTCGTCTTTTCGCACAATGTACCAACTGCCTGTAGATTTTACTACCTGTCCATGAATCATGTTGCAATATATATAAAAGTAGATTTGTATAATTTACTTATTTTAGTAGCCATAAATAACCACTAACATTATGAATACAACTACTAATCCGTTGATGTCTATATTTGTGGCCGCAAATTGTTTGCAAGTTTTAAGTTCATAAGCATGAAGAAGGCCTATACTAAAATGGTGGGTGATCTATTTCATTTTGGGCATGTGAATTTGTTTAAAGGCATCAAATCTGTTGCAGATTATTTGGTGGTTCAAGTAGTAGAAGATGCGCGTGTACAAGCCTATAAACGAAAACCAGTTTTAACGCAACAAGAACGTATTTGGGTAATTGAGGCTTGTCGATTTGTGGATGAAGTAAGTGCAATTGGTCCAAAAGAAATTACCTTAGATTTTATGCGCAAACATGGGTATGATTATTATGCTTATTCTTTTCAATCAGAAAAGGAGTGGGAAGATAAACGGAAGGATTGCATGAGTTTGCCAAATGAAATGATTATTGAGTTACCTTATACCCAAGGGATTTCAAGCACTGAAATTATTCAAAGAATTTTGAATGCCCATGATATTAGAAGCTAAGATTGTGGTATGTTAATATTCTTTTATGACAGAAGTTAAATTTGAAACCGTCTTAAACAATTACAAGCATCTCATTAAAAAGCCGCTGTTACGTAATTTTATGCTGGGCAATGGAGAATTGTGCTTAGCTACGGAAAGAATTTCTACTGAAATCATAGATTTTTTATACCAAGAAGGACATTTTATTTTTGCAGAAAAATATGCTAAGGAGTTGCAAGATAAGAGGCAGAGTTTAGCCCATTTACCATCTTTGCGTTTCAATTATTTTGGTTCAATCCAAACCAATAAAATAAAAAAAGTATTGCAACATTGCGAGGTTTTGGAAGGTATTTCTACTGCCCGTCATGCCCAAAAAGTTGCGCAATTATTGCCTGGACTGAACCAAAAAATGCGCTGTTATGTGCAAATAAACACAGGCAAAGAACCCCAAAAGAAAGGTGTTTTACCTGAAGAAGCCGCAGCGTTAATTGCCTTTTGCAAAGATTTACAATTGCCACTTCAAGGCTTGATGTGCATTCCACCCAAGGCAAAAAATGCAGAAGAAGATTATCGCTTTGTTAGAAAACTTGCCGACAAATTTCAATTAGAATATTGCCAAATGGGCTTTTCCCATGATTACCAAGTAGCCATCAATTGCGGCGCAACCGCTATTAGAATTGGGTCCTTGGTATTTGGAAACCACGCATGAACATGCTCCGAAATGTATATGGCTTTTTCTTAAGAACTGTGGCATTTTTTTGTGCTATTATGCTCCTTTTTTTTAAATCTATTCATTGGTTTGTATCTCTCTTGCCTTCACCAAATGCCTACTCGATTTTGGCACGTTTTCGGTTTGCCCTATTTGTTAAAACTCTCGAGGTATTATCTAAATTGCAACAAGACAAACTGTTAATTGAAATTCTATTAAAGGCCATTAAACAGTATCCTCGTTGGCAAACTTCTAAGCCATTTGGGTCAACCCAAACCAAAAAGCCAAGGTTTCTGCTTGACCCAAGTCTTAAACAAAAAGTATTTGATGAAGCCTATACCTTACTTACACACACTGGGACATCGCCGTTTATTTGCTTTGGTTTATTGCTAGGGCATGTAAGAGAAAATGGTTTTATGGAGCACGACCTAGATTTTGATTTTGGCTTTTTTTATGAAGCAGGTTTGGTTGAGAAAATATACGATTTGCTAAATACTTCAGCCTATCAAATAAAAATTTATGAGCCTTCGCCTTGGCCTTGCAGAATTGTGGCCTTGCACAAGTCAAGCGGCTTAAGCTTGGAGGTGGTTTTTTTTAAAAAGTCTCAAAACGATTTTTTAACTTATACCCGTTATCGTACCCATTTATTAATTAGAAAACGTAAGCCATTTGAGTTGGTAGAAGCTCATTTTGCCAACAGAACCGTGTTAATGCCAGCTTTTCCAGAAATATTTTTGTCAGAAAATTATGGTAATTGGAAAGAAAAATCCGAGTACCATCATTGGATTGTAACTTCTCCTTTAACAGATTTTAGGGAAGCCATATTACAGCCTTTGTTGTTGAGTGCAATTTTTCACAACCTTTACCAAAGTAAATTAATAAGTGCCAAACAGCTTATTAATAAATGGAATGAGGTACGTTCTGAGGAGAAGATATTTTTAAACAGTTAATTTGAACATGAAATTACCCCCAAGACTAAAAGAGGTTACCAATGATTTTTCTTTTTTCTTTAGCCGTTTAGGCTGGAGTTATATATTGCTTTTTATGTTTGTACTATTGGGCGGTTTAGCAGACGGCTTGGGCATTGCAGTGTTAATTCCACTCTTTAAATTTATCCTAGAAGGCAATGCATTTTTGCAAATTTATCCAAGTACTTGGCCCTGGTTTCCAGCTGCAATTGCAAATATGTTTGATGTTAAGGGGATCTCATTAAGAATGGAAGCTTTACTTGCAATGGTTTTTATATTGTTTGCTATTAAAGGGCTGTTTTCTTTTAAGGGTACTAAATACTTACTAAACATTCGACATCGCTTTATGAGTGGATTACGTGGTGAGTTAATTAATAGAGTGTGTATGTTACCTTATGCAAGTTTTGTAGGGATGCAAGCAGGTAAAATTGAAAGCCTAATGAATATGGAAGCATCCAGAGCCACCATGGCTTTTAGGACGTTTAATGAAGCCTTAAATTATTTAGTATTATCTATTTTATATATCGTATTGGCCACTTTTTCAGATTATAGAATTTCAATTTTCTTGGTTGTTTCAGGTCTGTTGACGGTATTGGTATATCGGCATTTGTTTAGGTTAACAAAGCGGTTTTCTTTAGACATTTCAACGGCAAACCATGGTTTGGCATTTAAGTTAAATGCATTGCTGCAACACTTTAAATATCTAAAAGCCAGTGGCCGTTTATTTCAGTTCGAGAGGGAAGTGCTAAAGGCAGGTTCGCTCATTGAGAAAAAAGAACAGTTGCTGGGTAAGTATGCAGCTATTTCTGGATCGATAAAAGAACCGCTTATTATCTTAATTGTATCGGCTTTACTGCTCACAAACTTCCATTATTTCAAAGGAAATGGGAGTTTTGCTTTTTTTAGCTTACTGATGTTTCATCGGGCTTTTACGCATTTGTTACAGTTTCAATCGCAATGGAATATATACCTAAATTTTGCGGGTTCAATTCAACAAATTCGACTGTTTAATGCGTCAGCAAGGGAAGAAAAGTTTCCTGTGGGAACAGAGAAATTTCATTTTAAAGACCAACTTAAAATTGACAACCTTGGTTTAAAGTTAAAAGATCAAGAAATATTTAATGCCTTCCATTTAAAGATTGACAAAGGTAGTTTTGTGCTAATCAAAGGTGCCAGTGGCAAAGGGAAAACTACCTTGTTAAATTTGTTGGCGCGTTTATATTCTCCCGATAAGGGAAATATCACGATTGATGAGGTGGAAATTACTTCATTTGACATTGATTTATACCGACAAAAAGTTGCCTATATCACGCAAGAAAATGTGGTATTTGAAGATACTTTATTTAATAATATTAGCTTTTGGGATGTGGCAAATCCAGAAAATGAATTGCGTTACATTGAAGCAATTTCAAAAGCAGGTTTAACAGAACTTTTAACATTGGGCGAGGCTAAAATTAAAAAGGAATCTGTAAGTGTTGGGCAGGCGCAACGCATTGCCATTGCTAGGGAATTGTATAAAGATGCAGAAATTCTTTTGATGGATGAAATCACCTCTTCTTTAGATGATGCCAATGAGCAAATTATCTTAGAAACTCTTGCCCAATTAAAAGGCAATAAAACCATTATAATGGTATCGCATAAAGACAGTGTTTTGCCTTTGGTTGATGTTGTTATTGAAATTTAGGTTTGAATTAAATCGATTAAATTACGATTGTTTATTTTAGCATCGCTATCCATTTAGGTAAAAATATAATTAGGCCTATAGAGGCGGAAATTATAGCGCTAAGTAATACAGCAGCAGCCGATAAATCTTTTACTTTTTTAATTTTATCATGCCAATGCGGCGAAACAAAATCGCAGAGATTTTCTATGGCAGAATTAAATATTTCTGCTGAAAATACCATGCCAATGGATAAGAGTATTCCTACCCATTCTAGACTGTTCAATTCAAAATAAAATGAGAATAGTATAGCCAAGATGCTTGCTATTAGATGTATTCGTGCATTGTGCTCTTCTTTAAAAAGTATCCTAAAGCCATTATATGCAAAAGAAAAGCTATGTAATCTTTTGAGAATAGAAAAAGGTTGAGATTTCATTTTTTATTTCGGTTTGAACCTAAATTTATAGTAAGCGATTCTTTAACAAAGATACTATCTTGCATATATGAAAGTTCGTATCAAAGGAAATTCAGTAAGGTATCGCTTGAGCAAATCAGAGGTTGATAAATTTGGCGAATTAGGTGTGTTAAATGAAACTACAGAAACTTTGGGTGAAACCTTTTGCTATCAATTGCTACGCGCACCTGTAGATTTCTTGTCGGTTCACTTTCACCAAAATACATTAACCTTTAGTGTTCCTCAACATATCGCGCAAGAGTGGGTTCAAACCGAAGAAATTGGATACCAACACAAATTGCAATTGCCCAATGGAAAAGAAGTATTCTTGTTGTTGGAAAAGGACTTTGTTTGCATAGACAATACCTTCGAAGACCAAAGTGATAATTACCCCAATCCCAATGCTGCCTGCTAATTAACAAGCTATGGAAGAAAAAGACCCAGCCATTGTGCACGCTGAAAACCCAGAGGCCTTATTAAATCTTAAGTTAATTAAACCAAAAAACGCTGCAGCAGGCTTGCCAGCAGTAGCCATTGCCATGAAGCATGTGCTAAGTGAAATGGGTCCAATTCGTGGTACCAAAGCCTTATTAAAGCTCAATCAAAAGGATGGATTTGATTGCCCAGGTTGTGCGTGGCCCGACCCAGATGATGAGCGCTCCTCCGTTGCGGAATACTGCGAGAATGGTGCCAAAGCAATTGCCGAAGAAGCTACGAGCAAACGATTGAATGAACAGTTTTTTGCACAAAATTCTGTATTTGAACTTTCCTTACTCAACGATTATGAAATTGGTAAAAAGGGTAGGGTAGCACAACCCATGTATTTGGCCGAAAATGCTACCCATTATCAAGCAGTTTCTTGGGATTTTGCCTATCAAAAAATGGCAGAGCATTTAGGTTCTTTGAAAAGTCCGGATGAAGCCGTGTTTTATACCTCTGGCCGCACCAGCAACGAAGCCGCCTTTTTATATCAATTATTTGTAAGGGCTTATGGCACCAACAACTTACCCGATTGCTCAAATATGTGTCATGAAAGCAGCGGCGTTGCCCTTTCAGAAAGCGTGGGAATTGGCAAAGGCTCTGTTACTTTAGAAGATTTTTATGAAGCAGAAGTTATTCTAATACTGGGTCAGAATCCAGGAACCAATCATCCGCGTATGCTCACGGCATTGCAAAAGGCAAGTGAAAATGGCTGTAAAATAATTTCTGTAAATCCTTTGCCCGAAACAGGATTGATTGCCTTCTCTAATCCGCAAACGATAAAAGGTGCATTGGGTATCAAGGCAAAGCTTACCAATATCTTTTTGCAGGTAAAAATTAACAGTGATTTGGCCTTGGTTCAAGCCATAGAGAAAAGACTATTGATGGAAGAAGCCTTAGCGCCAGGAACAGTTTTAGATGCCAACTTTATTGCAGAACATACACATGGCTTTTCTGATTTTGAAAAGCACATTGCTGTTCAGTCTGTTGATGCACTATTAGCACAGTGTGGCATTAGCGAATTGCAATTAGAAGAAGTTGTTGCAGCACTTAAGCATAAAAAAAAGATAATTGCTTGTTGGGCAATGGGCTTAACGCAACACAAAAATGCAGTGGATACCATTAAAGAAGTGGTAAACTTATTGCTTATGAAAGGCAGCATTGGCAAGCCAGGCGCAGGTACTTGCCCCGTGCGGGGCCATAGCAATGTGCAAGGTGATAGAACCATGGGTATTTATGAAAAACCTTCTGAGGCATTTTTAACTAGGATAGAAAGTCATTATCATTTTGAGTTGCCAAAGCATCATGGGTATGATGTGGTTGATGCCATACATGCCATGTATCAAAAGAAAGCGAAAGTCTTTATAGCCATGGGTGGTAATTTTTTAAGTGCCACCCCCGATACCACATATACCGCCGAAGCCTTACAAAATTGTAAGCTAACGGTGCAAGTTTCTACTAAACTTAACAGAAGCCATCTCATTACGGGTAAAGAAGCTTTAATACTTCCTACTTATGGTAGAAGTGATAAAGATATTGTGGAAGGAGTTGAGCAATTTATAAGTTGTGAGAATTCTATGGGTGTGGTGCAAATGAGTAAAGGAAATCTAACACCAATTAGCAATAATTTGCGCAGTGAATCGGTTATTGTATGCGAGCTTGCTCAAGCTGTTTTAGGAGATAAATTTAGCATCCCATGGGATAAGTACCGCAAGAATTATGATGAAATTAGGGCCGCTATTGAGGCCTGCATCCCAGGATTTAGTAATTACAATGAGCGTGTAAGGAAGCCGGGTGGATTTTACTTACCTAATAGTGCCAGAGAAAATAAATATCCAACCTTAACTGGCAAAGCAAATTTTAATATGGGTCGGGTTGAACCAAATATATTAGCGCCCTATGAATTAATGATGATGACCATAAGGAGTCATGATCAATTTAACACTACTATTTATGGATTAGACGATAGATATAGAGGTGTATTGAATGAACGAAGGGTGATTTTTATGAATGAAGAAGATGTTAAAGTAAGGGGTTTATCCAAAGGGGATAAAGTTGACTTATTCAACTTTTTTGGCGGCGTTGAGCGTGTGGCAAAGAACTTTATTGTAGTGCCTTTTTCTATTCCAAGGCAATGCACAGCCACCTATTTACCCGAAGCAAATGTTTTGGTACCTATTGGAAGTGTTGCTGAAAAAAGCAATACACCTACTAGTAAATATGTAGTTATAGAAGTTAGGCCTGCCGTTTAAATCCTCTTAAAAATTCTTCAATAGACATTCGCTTTTTAGATTCTTGTTGCACCTCCAATAAGCTAATCCAACCATTGCTGCTGGCAATATGCAGGTAAGTTTTTCCGTCGGTATCGATGGTTCCAATTTGTTGTTGATGAGCTTGTGCCAAGAAGTTTGCCTTAAACACCTTTACCATTTTTTCTTGAATATGCGTGTAGGCTGCTGGATAAGGGCTCATGCCTCTTATAAGATTATAAATATTTTCACCCGTTTGATCCCACTTAATTTCGCAATGTGATTTGAAAATTTTAGGGGCAATTTTAATAGATTCATTCCCTTGAGGACTGCCATTTGTTTTCCCATCTTCAATTAGTTTTAGAGAGGTAACAATGGTTTTGGCGCCAAGCTCCATTAAAGTGTCATGCAGTTCTCCAGCATTGGTATTGGGTAGGATAGTCGTTTTAGCTTTAAGCAAAATATCACCTGTATCAATTTCATGTTTTAAGAAAAAAGTGCAAACTCCGCTTTCTTTTTCTCCATTGATGATAGCCCAATTAATGGGGGCAGCCCCTCGGTAATCTGGCAATAAAGAGGCATGTAAATTAATGGTACCTAGTTTAGGCATTTGCCAAACTACTTCAGGCAACATCCTAAAGGCAATCACCACTTGTAAATCTGCATTTAGGTTGCGCAATTCTTCTATAAACACTGGGTCTTTTAAACGAATAGGTTGCAATACTTGAATACCCTTAGAAACGGCATATTGCTTTACGGGAGATTGTTGCAATTGCATACCTCTACCAGCAGGTTTGTCTGGAGCCGTTACTACTCCAACTACTTCAAAACCTTCTTCTATAATGGCGGCTAAACTTGCGACAGCAAAATCTGGTGTTCCTAGAAAAACAATACGCATGCTTAAATTCCCATTTCGTTTAAAAGGTAATCTGCTTTTGCAATTTTCTTAATAACCCATAAAACATATCTAATATCCACGGCAACCGAACGGCTATAGGCTTCGTTCCAAGCATAATCATTGATGGTTGCGGTATAAGCACGGTCAAAGTTTACGCCTACCAAATTTCCATCGGCATCCATAACAGGCGAGCCACTATTGCCACCAGTTGTATCTAGGTTGTAAAGGAAATTGATAGGCAGGTCATTTAATTCTGGATGCATATAAGGTCCTAAATCTTTGGCTGCATATAGGTCTTTTATGGCTTCTAGTAATTCATAATCTTTTCCATCTTCTTTTTCAATAACACCTCTTAAAGTGGTGAAAGGCGCATTGTATTCGCCATCATTCGGATAATAGCCTCTTATATAGCCATAGGTAAAACGTAAGGTGGCATTGGCATCTGGAATAAACTGCTTTTGTTTAAATGCATTTTTGGCATCGGCATATCTGCCCAACAAGGCATTTAATGCTCCTTCTCTGGCCTTATCTACAGCATCTGCCACATTAATTTCTTGGTTAAGCGGGTTAGCAAAAGCCTTCAGTGGATCTTTTAAAGCAAAAATTTCTGCACTGCTATCGGCCAACGCTTTTAGCATATACTCTTTTTGGTTAAGTTTTGTTTTGCTAAACCAGCTTTCAATTTCTTTTTGGCGTGCAACATCTGTTGGGAATTTCTTTACAAATTGTTGAATAGACTTTACTTCATTTTTGCCATCCAAAGTCGCTGCATCATTTATGAGTTTAAGCAAAGCATCCTTTTCAAAGGCAGGATCCATGCTGCTTGCAATTCTAATGTATAAGGCTTTAAGGTTTGGAATTTGTTTCTTTAAAAAGACAGCCTTTTCTGTTTTATTAAGGGTTTTAAACTGCGCTTCATAATTGTCAATGGCAGCAGCCATTTGTAAAGTAGGCGAAACGTTATAAATGAAGTCGAAAAATAAATTTTTAGGCGCTTCATTGATAATGGGTTCATACAATTTATTGATACTTGAAATTACATCACCATATTGTGCTTTGAGTGCTTTGTTTGATTGAATAAATGCGTTCATTTCTGCTTCTTCTTCCTTCTTCTTTTGGGTCAAACCAACTCTTCTAAAGCCTTGCAATTTGCCTTTATAGTTTTTAGTGGTATTTGCCAATTGTTTAATTTTACCAGCATATCTAATTTGAAGGGCTTCATTTCCTTTACTTAAAGATTCCATTTTTTCAATTTGCCAATCATACAAATCACTAATGTATTTAAGCATGCGGGTTTCATGGTATTCATAGAAGGCTGCAGGCTGGTTGCGGAAGGTTCTTCCAGGGTAACCAAGTACAAAAACAAAGTCGTTTTCTTTTATGCCACCCACATTAATTTTTAGAATTTTCTTTGGTTTATATGGAACATTATTAAGACTATATTCTGCAGGTTTTCCATCAGGTGCAACATAGGCTCTTAGGAATGCAAAGTCGCCACTATGACGTGGCCATACCCAATTATCTTTTTCACCACCATATTCTCCAATACTGCGTGCTGGTACATACACTAAGCGAACATCTTTAAGCAGTTGATACCTAAATAAAACATAGGTTTTACCGGTAAACATTTCAGAAACTTCACATTGCAAATCTGGATTGGCTTTGTTTTCGCGTTCTGTTATTAATTTAATATTGCTGGAAATTATTCGCAAACGCTCCAATGGTTCTGAGGTGCTTTGAGTTCCCATTAAGACATCGCTGCTAACATCTTGATAGCTCGCAGTAATTTTGCAAACCAATCCTTTTGCTTGGGCTTCGCCATTTTTATTCTTAGCAAGGAAGCCTTTCCCAATATAGTTATTATTTGTGTCAGAAATGGCAGCCACAAAACTAAATGCACAATGGTGGTTGGTAACAATAAGTCCATCATTTGAAACAAAGGAGCCTGTACAGCCTCCTACGCGCACAATAGCATCTATCTGACTAATGCCATTTGGGTTGTAAAGTGCAATGGGATCCATGCGTAAACCCGCTTTTTTAAGGTCTAGATTTCTTAATTCAGACAAGGGAAACATGCCTTCATCTGCTTTGTGATTGGTAAAAAATAACCATGCCACGCAGGCGGTGAAAGTTAGTAAAATTCGCTTCATGCTGGCGAAGATAACAAGAATTAAGAATTTTGAAATTGTAAGCGGATGCAGGAACAGAAATTATGGCGAGATTTTAAAACTTTTGGTAGGTTTTAAACCAAGATTTTACCTTCATGGTAAACACGCCAAAAATGGCTTCTTTAATAATGCCTTTGCTAATCTTAGATTCACCTTTGGTTCTGTCTGTGAAAATAATAGGCACTTCTTCTATTTTAAAACCATGCTTCCACGCAGTAAACTTCATCTCAATTTGAAAAGCATAGCCTCTAAATTTAATGTCGTCTAATTTTATATGACTAAGTACCCGACTCCTATACCCTACAAAACCGGCTGTAGTATCTCTAATGTTTAAACCAGTTATATTTCTAACATAAGCCGAGGCGTAATAACTCATCATTACCCTTTCCATTGGCCAATTAACCACGTTCACACCTGTTTTATACCTCGAGCCAATTGCTACATCTGCGCCTTCATACAAACATTCAAACAACTTGGGTAAGTCGTTTGGATTATGCGAAAAGTCCGCGTCCATCTCAAAAATATATTCATATTGGTTTTGAAGGCACCATTTAAAACCATCAATATAGGCAGTTCCTAAGCCGTTTTTCTCTTTTCTTTGAAGTATGTGTAGGTTATGCCTAAATTCATGAGCTTGAAGTCCTAAAACAATGCCCGCAGTGCCATCAGGTGAATTGTCGTCTACAATAAGAATATCAAAGGATTGGTGCAAAGAGAACACGGCACGAACGATGTCTTCTATGTTTTCACTTTCGTTATAAGTGGGTATTATGACAATCTTCTTTGACAAGGGAAAGTTATTAAAAGGTTAAAGGTTTTGGGCAAAAATAGGAGAATATGTGTTTATTTCGGGTCTTAATTTAATAATAAAACTATTTTTGGAAAAACTCTTGTCAACTCAATCCTATGAATAAGCAAACTAAAGCTGTTTTTCTCGACCGTGATGGTGTTATTAACCACGAAGTAGGTGATTATATTATGCGTTTGGAAGATTTTAAGATTTTACCACATGTTTTTTCGGGACTTAAAAAACTTCAAGATGCTGGTTATTTATTAATTGTGATAACCAATCAAGGCGGCATTGCAAAAGGATTTTACTCTCACCAAACTTTTCAAACCATGCACCAATACTTGGATGCCGAATTGGCAAAACATGAAGTTGTGTTAACGGAAGTTTTTTATTGCCCTCACCATCCTTTCTCAGGCGAATGTCTTTGTCGCAAGCCCGGTTCACTGTTAGTAGAAAAGGCCATTAGTAAGTATCATATTAACCCTGCCAATAGTTGGTTTATTGGCGACAAACAGCGCGATATTGATGCGGGAAATGCGGTAGGTGTTAATGGAATTTTAATTGAACCCAATGAAGATTGGACGCCGCATATTCAACAATTTTTATCAGCTGCTAATCTTAATTAATTATGGGTCAGAAAAAGTTAAATTTATTAGATAGCACCATGTTGGTAATGGGCTCTATGATTGGTTCAGGTATTTTTATTGTTTCTGCGGGTATGGGGCGCGACCTTGGCAACCCAGAGAACTTGATGTTAGCATGGATTGTCACAGGCATTCTTACCTTGTTTGCTGCACTTAGCTATGCAGAACTTGGCGCCATGATGCCCAAGGCAGGTGGACAATATGTATATTTAAAAGAAGCCTATGGTAAATTGTATGGATTTTTATATGGTTGGACGCTCTTTACGGTAATTCAAACAGGAACAATTGCAGCTGTGGCTGTTGCTTTTGCTAGGTTTACTGGTGTTTTATTACCATGGTTCTCTGAAGATAATTTATTGCTTGGCAACAAAGGTTTTGGCATTAGTACGGTGCAGCTATTAGGCATTGTTGTGGTTTGGCTGCTTACCTTTAGTAATTTTAGGGCGGTTAAACAAGGTGCCTTGGTTCAAAACGTATTTACACTTAGCAAAATTGGTGCTTTACTTTTTGTAATCATCGCAGGAATCGTTTTTATCATTAACAACCCAAGTGGCATTTACTCTTTTGAGCTAACTAGAATTTGGAAGGTAACTGATGCCAATAATTTGGTTCAAACCTTAAGCTTTGGCGTTTTTGCAGCCGCCTTAGTGGGTTCTATTTTTAGCAGTGATGCCTGGAATAATATAACGTTCACAAGCGGCGAAATTGATAACCCTCAAAAAAATCTACCTAAAGCATTGCTTTTAGGAACGGGTGGCGTTACACTTTTATACCTATTTTGTAATTGGGTTTTTATCAATGCCATTCCTTTTGAAAGCATACAAAATGCACCTTCAGACCGTGTAGGTACCTTGCTCATGAAAACTGTTTTTGGTAATGTGGGTCAAATGCTCATGGCTTTGTTAATCATGGTTTCAACTTTTGGTTGTATCAATGGTTTAACCTTAAGTGGTTCACGTGTGTATTATGCCATGTCTAAAGATGGATTATTTTTTAAAGCCGCACAGCAGCTCAATAAAAATGAAGCGCCACAAAAGGCCTTAATTTTTCAAGCCATTTGGACCAGCATTCTCACTTTAAGTGGTTCCTATGGTGATTTGTTAGACTATGTAGTGTTTGCCGTTTTATTGTTTTATATCTTAACCGTATTTGCTTTGTTTTTATTTAGGTTCAAAAAACCAACTGAAGAAAGGCCTTATAAGGTTTGGGGTTACCCTTTTGTACCAGCTATTTATATTTTATTGGCAAGTGCCATTTGTATTAGCTTGTTGGTTTATAAACCAAATTATACTTACCCAGGTTTGGGAATCGTATTGTTGGGCGTGCCAGTTTATTATTGGTTTGCACGTCAAAGTATATGAGAATAGCGCTGTTTGCCATTTTATTTTTTTTCGGTTTGAACCAAACGCCTGCGCAAACAAAACAAATTGCTTGGAGCTTTGGCCTTCAACCTCAGCGTGCTTGGGTTTTTGCACATAGTCCGAAGTTGGCGCAATTTAAAGGCTCTGGGGGAAATGGGTTTCAATTCGACTTAAACAGATTAAGGTTAGACAGCACAGCGAAAATTTATATGGGCATTCGTTTTAATAGCGGCTTTGGGTTTCAATTTATGCGCTTTGATAGCACAAGCTTAGGTTCAGCCTTTAACCTTTCTTATTTTTTAGAACCACTTTTATGGGAGAATGCGGTTTTTCAATTGCGCTTGCGCGCCTCTGGAGGATTAAATATCGCAAGCAAACCATATGATGAAAAAACCAATGCGAGTAATCCTGCCTTTAGTTCCCCAATTAATGGTTATTTAGGTTTAGGGATAAGCACCTATTTTAAAGTAACAAATACCACCTATGTGTTTGCCAATGCCACGTATAGCCATTTTTCAAATGGAAATACCCGCAATCCTAATTATGGATTAAATTATCCGCACCTTGGCATTGGTGTAGATTATAATTTTAATACCACATCTAAACCTATCGGAAATACACTATTTCAAAAAGAAAAATGGCGTTTTGATTTGGGCGTTTTTGCAAGTAACAAATCGATTCCAATTTTACCTCAACTAAGGTTTTGGGCCTATGGAGCTTTGGTTCAAGCCAGCTACAGAACAGGCCCAATTAATGCATGGACAATAGCCCTAGAAGGCTTTAGAGACCATAGCATGCGCATGTCTGTAGATAGTAATATTTTCTACCTAAATAAAGAGGTGAGCATCAATTTAGGAGGCCTCCTTATTGGACATGAGTTTGTGTTTAATCGCTGTATATTTTCGCAACAATTAGGGATGTATTACTTTAATCAGTTACCCCAAGATTTGGTAGGTAGGTTTTATCATCGATGGGGCTTCAATTATAAACTCAATAAGCAGTTTATGGCCGGCTTGAACCTAAATGCAAATTTAGAAAAAGCCTTTTTATTTGACCTTCGTTTGGTGTATAGTTTGTATTATTGAACCCATGTTCAATTAGACTTGTCAAGCACAATAGTAGATGGAAACCAAACAGATTAAAATTAGTAAGTGGGTAGATTTATACACTGCAAAGTTGTATAAATGGTCCTTGCAGAAGTTGCATGACGAAGATTTAGCTAAAGATTTGGTTCAAGATACATTTTTGGCCGCTTTTGAAAATTTGGAAAAGTTTAAAGGGCAAAGCAGTGAGCTTACTTGGCTATTTGGAATTTTAAATAATAAAATTAAAGCTCATTATACCCAAACAAAAAAAATGAGTTTGCAACCTCTAAAGGCAGAGGCTATCCTTGAAGATATATTTGAAGATAATGGACATTGGAAGGCCACTTCCGCAGAGCCTGCTTGGCATGAGAGTATCGAGTTATTGGATAATCCGTCCTTCTTAAAAGTATTTAAGTTATGCCTTTCTAATTTGCCTTTACAATGGCAAGATACCCTATTGCAAAAATTTATTTTAGGTACAGATCCAAAAGAAATTTGTCAGGCTTTGGATATTTCTGTTACCAATTATTGGCAAATTATACACAGGGCAAAGCTTATGATGCGCATGTGTTTAGATAAAAATTGGAGAGAATAATTATGGGAATACATATCAATTGCAAAGAGGCTACTTTATTGGTTGAAAAACGTCAACAAGAAAATATTGGGTTGATTAATGCCCTTAAATTGAACTTCCATTTGTTCATTTGCAAGGCTTGTCATTCCTATAAGAAGCAAAGCCTTATTATATCCAAAATGCTGCAAAAAGGAATCGACTCCAATCCTATTACTACGCAAGAGGAAGAAGCACTTAAGGTAAAGATAAAATCTAAAATAGTCGTATAGGCTTATAAAGTAAGGCGCTATAAATCAGTATTTTTAGAAATAATTTATAGGATTTTAATAAGCGTTTGTCAGGAATGCTTCTTATCAACTACTCATGTTAAATATCAATAACATGAAATATGTAGTTTTTCTTTTTTCGCTATTTTGTTTGCAAGTAAACTTAAATGCTCAGGTTTCATTAACCGAGCGAAAATCTTCTTTTAATTTAGATAAATATGGTGTTGCCATTCAAGGGTATGATCCAGTAAGTTATTTTGAAGGTAAGGCACAAAAAGGTTCTTCAAGCATCTATCATTTTTATAAAGGTGTGCGCTATGAATTTATTTCTGAGGCACACAAAGCTAAATTTTTGGCAAGTCCAGACAAATTTGAACCGCAATATGGTGGTTGGTGTGCTTATGCTATGGGTGCCAATGGCGAAAAAGTAGAAATTGATCCAAGCAAGTTTAAGGTAGTAGATGGAAAATTATACCTGTTTTATTATAGCATTATTAACAATACGCTCAACAAATGGAACCTGGATGAGGCATCCTTAAAAGCCAAAGCGGATATCAATTGGAAAAAATTAATTAACACAAAATGAGAAGAATATTTTTGATTTTAATAGTCCTAGGGACTATCCAAATCGCAAAGGCGCAAGTGCCACGCAAGATTGTTGTAGAACATTTTACAAATACGTTTTGCAGTGTTTGTGCAAGCAGAAATCCTGGATTTTTTACCAACCTTGACGCACAGCAAGATATTTTACAAATCTCTATTCATCCAAGTTCACCGTATAGTCAGTGTTATTTTAATAAACAAAACAAGGCCGAAAATGATGCAAGAACCCAATACAATGGCGTTTATGGTTCTACTCCCAGACTAGTAATTAATGGGGTTGCATTAAGTGCCTCAACTAATTACAATAGTGCTACAATTTTTGAGGCCTATAAAGCACAAACTTCAGAGATTAGTATTCGCATTAGTGGCAAGTTTGTGGGAGATTCTGTGGTGGTTCAAACCATATTAAAAGCTGAGGCCAACAATACACTTGGCATGGCCAATCTTTTTGTAGCCTTGGCCAATGAAAAGATAAATTATGCTGCTGGAAATGGAGAGCAAGTGCACCATAATGTTTTTAGGAAAAGTCTGTTTGCAAACAATAGCTTGTCGCTTGCACTGCCAGCGATGAAAGGAGATTCTTTAGTTATCACGAGCAGTGTAAAGAAAGAAGCTACCTGGAATGCATCTGATTTATTTGCCATGGCCATTTTAAATAATGCTTCTTCTAAAGCGGTAATACAAGCAGAGAAATCAATTGCTTTTTCTTTGGCTAACGGATTAGAAGTAATAAGTGTTTCTAGTTTTAAAATTTTCCCTAATCCTGTGCAAGACTTTTTGCAATTTGAGAATGAACATTATCAATGGCAACAATTTAAAGTTTATACCTTACAAGGAAGTTTAGTGAATTCTGGCAAATTAAATTCGCAAACAGGCATCTCTGTTGGCGGGTTGAACCAAGGGATTTATATACTGGAATTAGCTAATGAACAATATCTCTACAGAGGTAAATTTATCAAACAATAAAATATAAACCTATGAAAAACAAATTAGATTTAGCAATCAGAATTATGGTTGCCTTAATTTTATTACAGACTCTATACTTTAAATTTAGTGCAGCGCCAGAATCTGTTTATATTTTTAGCACATTAGGGATTGAACCAATAGGAAGAATTGGATCTGGCATTGCCGAATTGATTGCAGCAGTGCTGCTCTTTGTGCCTAGTTTAGTTTGGCTAGGCGCTGGACTTGCCTTGGGCGTTATCTCTGGCGCTATCCTTAGTCATTTAACTATTTTAGGAATTGTAATTATGGATGATGGCGGTACTTTGTTTATTTTGGCTCTTTTGGTTTTCTTAGGCGCAGCTTTTTTACTTTGGCAGAGGAAAAATCAAATTCCAGTTATTAATAAATTTATATAATGAAATACTTAAACCTAGTTTTGATTGCACTTTTAGCTTATGTGCCGTTTAAAGGCAGTGCACAGTATTTTTCTAAAAAAAATCATGCTGATATAAGTTTCTCCACCAATTTTTCTCAAAGTGCTATTGCACTTTCTACCTTTCATCTTCATAAGTTGGGTAAAAGTAAAAAGTTTGGGTTGGGTTATGGAATTAGGTATACAGGTAATTTTGGCTCAAACAGTGATTTTATAACTGCTCCTGCAAAACTCACCTCTGGAAAAACTGGACTTGGCGTTTTGGCCTCAGAAACAATACTTGCCAATTTAGACACCATAAGCTTTGCCAAGCATCAAGTTAATAGCCTTAATCTGGCCGTTTATCTTCAGTATTTTTTAACAAAAAACTTGGCTGTAGAATTTAATATAGATGCGGTAGGTTTTTCTTTTGGTTCAAACCAAACTGCAGATTACAATAGCAGTAAAAGAGCGCAATCTCCCAACCAAGCAACTTCACAAGGGGCAAAAGTTACTGGTTTTAATGCCTTGCTTACAAGCGATAACGATTTGGGCACTTTAAATTCAGAAATATTGTTGCGTTACCAAATTACAAATAACTTAAAGTTTAAATTAGGTGCTACTTTTGTATTTACTGAATTCACAACAGAGAATAGCTTGTTCCTAGACAATAATCGGTTTAGAAATAAGTCTTTTCAACCAATGTTGGGATTATCTTACCAAATTAATTAGCCTTTAAATTATGCGCCTATTTCGCTATACCAATCAAGCTAACAGAACAAAATGTTTTGGCATGGGCTTCATGTTACTTGTTATGACACTCATGGCAACAAAGGCCCAAAGTCAAGTTGTATCTTCTTCTATTGCATTTGCTATTCAAAATACTGGTTTAACAGTTAATGGAACTTTATCCGGTTTGAAAGGAGAGATTAATTTCAACCCAGAGAAGTATGCAAGCTCTGTTATTGAAGTTAGTGTGCCCGTTTCTAGTCTCAAAACTGGGATTGAAATGCGCGATACACATTTAAAAAAGGAAGAATATTTTGATGCCAATAAGTACCAAGAGATTAGTTTGAAATCAAGTTTTTTTGGGAAGCGCAACGACCAATATTTAGGTTATTTTGTATTAACGATAAAGGGTGTTTCAAGAAATGTAACCATTCCCTTTTCGGCCTTATCTCAAAATGGGTTACTGATTTTAGAGGGTGAGTTTACAATGGATAGATTGGATTATAAAATTGGGGGAAAGAGTTTAGTTTTAAGCAATCAAGTAAAGGTAAAAATTAAAGTAATTGTTAAACAATGAATATAGTGGGTTTAAAGAATTCGAGTGTTTTTAATCTTAAGCAATTGGTTGGTTTATTAAATCAACTTTCAAATGAGCAATACACTGATGAGTTTCCATTGCTTTCAGGAAATTCTATGGGTAAACATATTAGACATGTAATTGAATTGTATCAGGAGTTTTTTGCAGGTCTTTTGCATGGAGAGGTCAATTACGACAATCGCCAACGTAATCTGCAGCTTGAAACAAACAAAAGTTTGGCCATAATTACTTTCGATCAAGTAATTTTAGACATTGAAAATTTAAGTAAAGATGATGTGTTGGTGGTTAAGGCAAATTTTGGGGGAGAATCTCCTATTGAATTGAAATCTAGCATTTGCAGGGAGCTTGCCTATAACCTAGAACATGCCATACATCACATGGCTATTTTGCAAATTTGTGTAAAACATTATTTTCCTTTTGTGGTGCTATCTCCCGATTTTGGGTTGGCTTATTCTACAATTAAATTCAACCAAACGCATGTGCACCCTAACGTATCTTCCTCAAAGTGACAATGGGTTTATTCTCACCTCTAACCGAGATGAAAAACTGCACCGCAGCCTTGCTTTACCGCCAAAGACGTATGAGCAAAATGGCCGCTTACTTTTATATCCTAAAGACCCACAAGGAAATGGAACTTGGTTGGCAGTAGCTCCCAATGGCTGGATTGCTTGTTTGCTTAATGGTGGTTTAGTGCCACATGTTCCAAAGCCACCTTACCGTATGAGTAGAGGTTTGGTATTGTTAAGTGTATTTGATTTTCCAAGTATTAAAGATTTCCTCTTTGATTTTAACGGAGAAGGTATTGAACCTTTTACCTTGGTGGTTTATATCGATTATGTTTTGCACGAAATACGCTGGACAGGTACTCAGGTGTTGCATCAAGTAAAAGATAAATATAAGCCTCATATTTGGTCGTCGGCAACCCTCTACTCCTCAGAAATTATTGAAGGAAGGGAGCAGTTTTTTACAGCGTTTTTAGAGCAACTTAATAACAGCGAACCTGCTCCTGCTATGCTTAATTTCCATCAATTTAAGGGCGATGAACGCTTTCCACATAGCATTACCATTGAGAAAGAAAATGGCACCAAAACAGTAAGTATTAGTCAGGTAATTGTGGAAAATGATTCCCTCACCTTTGATTATTTTGACCTTTTGCAAACGCAACATTTTAAGCAACCCATGCCCATTGGCTTGCTTTAATTAATAAATCTATGCCAGTTAAAAAGTTGAGTTATTTGAGCCGTTTTTCTTTTGAGTTTTGGCCTACTGGTTTATTGTATTTGCCTGTTTTTCTTTCATTGCCTTATTGGTTGTTAAGGTATCGTTCTTTGAGTGTTGCCAGCCTTGCCAATCCTGGTTTGTATTTGGGTGGAGTGGTAAATGAGAATAAATACAAAATTCTAAACAGCATCCCTGATCGGTTCAAACCGAAAACCCTTGCATTTGAAGCCACGGCTTTAGCAGAAGAGGTTTTAGATGCAATAACAAAGCAGCAGTTTAGCTTCCCCTTAATCATAAAGCCTCAAATGGGAGAGCGTGGCAATGGGGTTGAAAAATTGGAGCAAGCGCAAGCGTTAAGATCTTATTTGCAATGCCATCATTTGCCATTTATAATACAAGAATTTATAAATTGGCCTGAGGAGTTTGGGGTACTTTGGTTTCATATTCCTGGAGGTAAATTTGGCATTAGCTCCTTGGTTCAAAAATCTTTTCTTAGTGTTATAGGCAATGGAAGCGATACTTTGCAAACCTTAATTGAGCAAGAACCTAGGGCGCAAAATAGAATGCCATACTTGTTAGAAAAGCATCACTCGCAACTTCAATTGGTGCCTGCTCTTGGTGAAAAAGTATTGTTAGAACCTATTGGAAACCATTGCAGAGGAACTCAGTTTTTAAATGTCAACGCCTTTATTACCCCAGCATTAACGGCTGCTATTGCCGAAATAGCTTCAGTTGTTCCTGGATTTTATATTGGTCGATTTGATATAAAAACTACGGGGCTCGACGATCTATTGATGGGTAAAAATATTCAAGTGATGGAGTTAAATGGCATTACTTCTGAACCTGCCCATATTTATCATCCAAGAAGAGGCGCATTAAAGGGTTGGAGAGATTTATGGCATCATTGGAACTTGGTGTTTACCATTGGTGCTATCAATCGTACTAAGGGATTAAAACCGATTGGAACAATTAATTTATTGAAGAAAATTAGAGAAGCAGAGGAGATGCCTAATGATTTATAAATTTAATTATATCGCAAATTCTTATGATTTTAGAATATGCTTGCCATAGTTTTTTTGCTTTTTGTTGTGCTTAGTTTTGTAGGGTCATTGCAACCGGGTCCCGTAAATATTGGCGTAGTTTATTATGCCTTATTGGGTCAAAAAAAACCTGCGATATTATTGGCATTAGGTGGCTCCCTTCCAGAAGTATTATATACCGCAATTGCTATAAAATCCTTGGTATTTTCAAAGCAAATGGACCAGTACCTATCTGTATTTAGTGCCACTGCTTCAGTTGTCTTTGTTGTGTTAGGTGTGTATATAATTTTCGCTAAAAGCGCTCAGCAAAAAGTCGAAAATTTTGGCGGTAAAGGGGCCTTTTGGCTAGGTCTAAGTTTAGGGTCATTAAATCCACAACTCATTTTGTTTTGGGCTGGAATTGCATGGTATATTCACCTAAATTTTGAAAGCCTTAAGCTTTTGGAAAATATTAATCTAATTCTAGCTTCTTTGGGTGCAGGATTTGGCGCCTTTTTATTGCACATTTTTTATTTCGGTTTGATCCAAAAGTATGAGCAAGCCAAGGTGCTTAAATGGATAAAGGAATATCCCCAAAAAGTGATAGGTACTATATATTTCTTAATGGGTGTTTTGGGTATATTTCATACCTGCTTCAACTTTTAGCTGCAAATAGTTTTCTTTAGGTGGAATTGGACAAGTATAGGCTTGGTTGTAGGCGCAATAAGGATTGTATGCCAAATTGAAATCTAGCCAAACTTCCTTAGCCTCGCTTTTCTCTAAATCTAAATAACGTCCAGCACCGTAGGTTTCATTACCTGTGGTTTCGTCGGTAAATGGGATGATTAGGTAATTCTCATACCCCGGTTTTTTAAGTTCTTGCTCCAAAACCATTAACTCATAGTTCTGCCCATTTAGTTCAAAGCGCACCTTGCCATATTGTTTATATGGCTTTGTTTTTTGATGCGAGTGCAGCAACTCAAATACAGGTGAATTGTTAATTGGGGTAAGTATGGCTTTTACTTTATACTTTTCTTGAATAGGAAAGAATTTTAAGCCTTGCCAGGTATAAAAGCTTGCACTATCCAGAGGCGTTCTTTCTGGGTCAAAAAACTGCTCATTTAATGCTGCACGATGGTTGGCAATTTCTGCGCGGTATTTTGGGTCTTCTGTTGGGCCACAAGCTGCCAAGAGCAAGTTTAGTAGAAAGCCTGATAGAATAATTCTTTTAGAAAGCATGGGCTTATTGCACTTTGACTTCTGCAGAATGAATGATTTCTTTTTTGCTAACGTCTTTATTCACAAAAACCAATACTTCTAAATTGTTTTTATTCCATTTTGCATCGTCTCTTTTAAAGCGATAGGTTTTAATAAACACACGTCCTGATACATAATCGGCTTTCAACAAATCACCAAAGAAACTGCTAGCCATGGCTCTTAATACATGGTTATGAATATAGTCTTCAACATAAATAGAAGCACCACCTGCATCTCTGCTTTCTTGAACATCCTCCAAATCACTTTCCAATATAGCTACTGATAAATAGTTAGAGTCGCTTACCGCTTGGGTGTAAGTTACCTTAACTCTAATTTCTACCTCTTCTCCGATATTTTTTGCGGTAACTTCTAAATTCAGTGGGGTAGGTTTGGCAAGTTCTGCTTCTGAGAAAGCACTCCATTTTTGGTAATCTGTATTTGCAGAAATTTCACCTGGAAATTTGATGCGATTAACATTACCAACAGGCAATGAATTACTAATGCCTACCATTTCAAAAATAAGCGCACCTGCTTGTGTTCTAAAATCATATTTACTTAGGTGTTTATCCCCTCTGGCAGGGTCAAAAGGAGTAGTTAACGCATTAACTTTGTTTAAAGGATGAAGCGTTAAAATATTTACCCTGTTAGGAAATCTTGCAGAAATGGCTTTTGCCTCTGCTTGGGCAGTGGGGCAATTAGGGCATCTTACTCCAGTAATTTCTTCAATTACAATTTGCCTTTGTTGCGCAGTAGGAATTTCGCTAGAAACATAGGTGGTATCTTCTACTACAGATTCAGGTTCAAAATTAATATAAGGCGGAATTTCCTCGCAACTGCTTAATAAAGCAACACCAACTAACAAACTTAAAGCGAAAAGTATTTTTTTCATGGTATTAAAAATTAGTGGTCATGGTTAATCTTACGCCAGAGAAAGCAGGTTCAACCCTACAAACACCGCCTGCACAATTTACCCCTTCAACTTGTTTAATATAGCCTCCAGTGAGGCGGGTATTCTTTTTGGTATAAGCACCAAATACATTCCAATAATGTATCAATTCAAACTCCTTGCCTGCCGCAGGTTTGTTTCTTGCCCCAGGTTTTACATTTACCATATCTCCAGCACTAAACGAATAATGAGGGGCAATGTTCAACTCCAATAAGCCATTAACAAAGCTGCCTAAATCGGCCTCTGTTTTTAAATATTGCGCCTCTATTCTCAAGGATCTTTTGCTGCTGAGTTTATAGGTTGCCTCTCCAAAAACAGTGTTGGCAATCACATAAGGTACGCCTGGTTTTGCTTCAAACAATTGTTGGTTATAGTTAATTAATTGATAGCCCAATTGTGCCTTAAATTTCTTGGTAAATTTATGTTGCACTTCAAAATAGTATTCACGGAAGTAGCGATTGGAGTCGGCCTCAAAGTTTACCGGACTCACCGTTGCTCCCTTAAAACTGCCAATGGGTGTAGCCAAAGATGTATTAAAGTTAAATTGGGTTTGATGCTTCTTTAAAAACTTGGGTTTCCAAGTGAGGTCTAGTTGCAAACCTTCCTCTGCAAATTCTTGGGTAAAGGCATTATAACGCGCCAATAATCGGTAAACATTTTGCCTAGTAATACTTGGTAAATAGGCAATCATTCCTAAGTTTTGATTTTCTAAGGGCGAAGTGCGTAAAGAAAATTTATCAATATATCTATATTGTGCTGTAACGCCAAAACCTTTGGTAGAGTAGGATACATTGGTAAGAATAACCTTGCCTTCGTGCAATTCCATTTGATTATTTACTGGGTTTATAATGGCTTCTTGCGTTTTGCCTGCATACTCTGCGTACCAACTAAAATTTTTAAACCTTAAGGTATTGTAAACATTATACACAAACACATTATACTTAGGATAAAATCTTTGTTCTAAATTGTAATTATTAATTGTACTTGCAATTACATTCATGGTGCCTTGGTCAATGGTTCTGTTCACCAAACTTACACCTGGTTCTGTGCTAAAACCTTCCCTAATATCAAAGTGGTGGTCGGCATTAATGCCCTTTATCACCACAGGTCTTAGGTCGAACCTAAACTTTTGCAAACCCGTAAATGCCTTTATAGTGGTGTTTTCAGTGGGCGTATATTTTACATGTGCGCCTTGTATGGCAAAATCTAAACCTAGGTTTCTGTCTTCATACGACCTAAACACCATCCCACTTGCAAATTGGTCATAAAAATAACCTACAGTAATTATGGCTTTATCTACTTTTTTGCTCACACTCCAGAATCCCAATCCACTTTTGGTATAAGCTTCTTGCGGGTTTAAAAGCGGAGAGTTATTAAATAAGTCGAAACGGGCTGTAAAAGTGTACCCGTTTTTTTTATAGTTGAGCCAAAGCCAAGCATCGGTAGAAGATAATTCCTTTTCGTATTGAGTGGTAGTTGCACCAATGGCGCTGTCTCTCACATAAAACTGATTGGTGGTTTGAAAGTTTCCAGAGAATTCTCCTTTATCTTCTTTTTTTTCTTCTTGTGCCTGGGCAAATCCTGCGGTCAATGCAATGAGTAAGGCAAATGAGTATAGTTTTTTCATACAAGGTTCAATCCAATTATTTTCCTTTAAACAGTACTTCTACGGCATCCCCCCAAAGTTGTTCAATGCCATAAAAGTCTCTTTTTTCTTCTTGAAATACGTGTGCAACCACATTAAAGTAGTCAACTAAAATCCATTCAAGGTTCTCGTAACCTTCGCGGTGTAATGGATTTTCATTTAAGCGTTTTTTCACTTCGTCTTCTACACTTTTGGCAATGGCTTCAACTTTTTTATCGTTGTCGGCAGAAGAAATAACAAAGAAATCGGCTGGGGCACTGGCAATTTTGCGCATGTCCCAAATTCTAATGTTTTCTGCTTTTTTCTCATACATCCCTTGGGCCACTGTTACGGCTAACAAAGAGGCCGGGTCCATGATTTCAATATTGATAGCACTTTTTTTAGGTGCTGCTTTTTTAGCACTTACTTTTTTAGCAACTGCTTTCTTTGCACTTGTCTTTTTTGCTGCGGCCTTCTTTGGGGCAGCCTTTTTTGCGGATACTTTTTTCGCTGGTGTTATTGCCATTTCGAATCTACTGGTAAATTTGACGCAAAATAAGACTTTTTTTAATTGGCACAGCAAATACCTCAAATCGGGCAGTATTCTCTTTACTTGGAAGAAACAGATTCAACCAATACTGCCCTTCGTTTATGGCTAGAACGTGAGTCGCTGCCAGAAGGAGCTCTTGTTTACACCCATTTTCAATCAGCAGGCCGCGGGCAAGAAAATGCAGCTTGGGAATCTGAAGCAGGGCAGAATGTTTTGCTTAGTGTGCTATTATACCCTAATTTCATTAATCTTCAGGAACAAGTTTGGCTAAATTTATGTGTTTGTTTGGCCTTGCAAAAAACCGTGAAAGAATTGTCGGGTCAAACCGCTTTTATAAAATGGCCCAATGATATTTATGTTGAACACCAAAAAATTGCTGGAATCCTCATTGAAAATGTAATCCAAGGCACCAAAATTAAGTATAGCATAGTTGGGGTCGGTTTGAACCTAAACCAAATGCAGTTTAGTTTTCCACAGGCGAGTTCTATTAGAAAGGTTTCAGGCATCAGACATGATTTAAGTGAGGCTCGGACCATTTTATGCAAGCATTTTACAGAAAGCTACCGTATGCTTAAAGGCAAACAATGGAATTATTTTTGGGATGCATATCATGCAAATCTTTATGCAAAAGGGCAACTAGCCCTATTTGAAGCGGATGGTCAACAGTTTGAAGGCGAAATTATGGGCATTGATAAAAAGGGGCGTTTGCATATTTATTCTCAAGATGAAGTGCGGAGTTTTGCCAATAAAGAAGTAAAATTGATTCAAATTATTTAGGTTCAACATGACCCATCACTTGGTTATTGACGCTGGAAATACCCGCATTAAATTTGCCCATTTTATTGGAGATGCCTTGCATGATTCCTTTATTTGGGACCCATTTGTGGAAGAAGGTTTGAACCAATTTTTGACAGCTAAACACTTTGACAAAATCGTTTTAAGTGATGTTTCGGGCAATGCTTTAGCCAAATTGCAAACTTATTTTAAGCAAGAAATTTTATTGTTGGGCCCACAATTGCAATTGCCTTTTGCCAATTTATATGCCACACCAAACACTTTAGGCGCAGATAGATTGGCGCTAGTAGCGGGCGCAATGGCCAAATACCCTGAAGCTAATTGTTTAATTATTGATGCGGGCACTTGCGTAACCTACGATGTATTACGTGCCGATGCTACTTTTTTAGGCGGCAACATAACACCGGGCTTACAAATGCGTTTAAAGGCCATGAATAGCTTTACAGGCAAACTTCCTTTACCCGAATTTTCTTTTCCAGAAAAGGTACTTGGCACTCAAACAAGCGAGTGTTTGGTATCTGGCGCGTATTACGGTTTAATTGGTGAAATCGAATGGTTGGTTCAAACCTATGCCCAAGAATTTCCTGCGCTTAAAACAATACTTACAGGCGGCGATGCTCAATTGTTGGCAAAGCGGCTTAAAACTAACATATTTGCAGAACCACAGCTTTTGCTGTACGGATTAAATAAAATAGCTAGCATCAATGATTAAATCTGCTTTTCAGGCCCTTTTCTGTGTTATACTTATCTCCCTATCCTTGGGATTGAAAGCTCAGAATATCACAAAATCACCCTATTCAATTATCGGCTTAGGAGAGCTGGTTTATACAGGCAATGCCCAAACTTATTCTTTGGGTCAAACCAACCAAGGATTTCGTACACCTTTTGCTGTTAACTATCTTAATCCTGCATCCTATTCAGCTTTTTTAACTACCAATATTGAAGCAGGTGCAACTTACAGTTTGGCCAATATTAGCGGAGCTAATAGCAGCTCACAAGTAAATAATAGCTGGATTTCTTATATCAATTTTGGGGTTCCTTTATCTGCAAAACGTGGCATTGGCTTTAGTTTTGGCGCAGCGCCGTATACCAGTGTTGGGTATAATATTGTTTCGGAAGTTCAGATACCGCAAGATACCTTTTCAATCCTAGCTCAAAATAATTATGTGGGTAGAGGCGGATTAACCAAGTTTTATTTGGGCTATGGCATGCGATTGCACCGTTTGGTATCAGTGGGCGCTAATGCTAATTATGTGTATGGAGAAGTGAGCAATACAACGCAATTACTTATTCCATCTAAGTATAATATGTTTAATACCAATGAGGATAATTCCTATTTTGTAAATGGTTGGTTAATAGATTTAGGTACACAATTGCATGATACTTTTTCAATCCTTAAACAGAATGAACGCATAGAATATAATTGGGTTGTAGGGGCAAACTATACGCCGCAAACCAACTTTGCAGGAGAGCAAAATTATTTGTTAAGGAGTTTACCTATTGGTTCGAGCACGGGCATAAAAGACACCATTTTTAAAGAAGAGTCGGCAGCCGGAACGGTAGTATCTCCTGCTTCTTGGAAACTTGGTTTTAGCTTTGCGCGCAAAGACAAATGGGCGCTAATGGCAGATGTTAAAGGTACTAATTGGAGTGATTTTACGGCTTTGGGAAGGAAGGATTCATTAAGAAACAGTTTATCCTATCACCTTGGGTTTTCTTATATTCCAGATAGTAAGAGTAAAAATATTTTAGGTAGAATTGAGTACCGTTTAGGTGGAAGATACGAGAAGAGTAATTTGGCTGTATTTGGCACAGGCGTAGATGTATTGGCCATAACAGCAGGGCTTGGAATACCCATGGGCAGAACCCGCTCTCGTTTAAACCTTGGAGCAGAGTGGATGCAAAGAGGAACCTTGGAAAATGGCTTGATAAAGGAGGAATATTTTAGGGTATTTATAGGAATAACTTTTGCGGATAAGTGGTTTTATAGGTATCGTTATGATTAAACTTAAACAGTTAATTTTTATATCCTTTGCCTTGTTATTTATTGCTTGTGGCAGCAAGGAATTAGACAAAGTAAAAATATCGGCTGCTGCCAAAGATCTTCCAATAGAGGTTGGGAGTAATATCTACATAAACTATACAGACAGTGGTTATCTCAAGGCAAAAGTATTTGCACCTTTATTGGAGCGTTATAGTTCAGAAAACCGCATGGAAACAGAAATGCGTCAAGGTATAACCGCTTATTTTTATGATAATAATGGAAAAATAAGCTCTTACATCAAAAGTAAGTATGCCATTAGAAATGAGTCGCAACGCACCCTCACGGCCAGGAAAGATGTATTTGTAGTAAACAACAAAGGGGATACCTTAAGGACTGAAGAGTTGATTTGGGATGAAAAAAACGACCGAATTTATTCAGAGCAATTTGTAAAGATAACCTCCCCAGATAGAATTATTTTAGGCAGTGGATTAGAGTCGAATACCGCCTTTACAAAGTTTAGGGTTTTAAATATTACAGGTGTTATAAGCTTGAAGCAATAATGGACAAGTGGATTTTGAGAAACTGGCTTATACTAGCAATTGCCTCTTTGATTGTTGGTTTTTGGGTAGCCTTTACCGAAGATTTTGTAAAGGATAAGGCCTATGTATTTTTCTTCTTATTTTTGGTATTTATGTTTACTTGGTTGAGGAAAAGTGGGAAGCTGTAGGTTGTTTATAATTTATCTTGGTTGCCGATTGACAGCTGAGGAATTCACAATTATCCTTTTTAAATCTTCTGTAATTACCTTTTTACCGCAGTAATTTGCATGGTACCATTGGTCGAAAAAATAACTTGAATCAAGAGTATAAGGAAGATTCATTAGGTGTTTAATTTTTTCTTTCTTTAAAGATTCAATTGCCTCGTTTACCTGATTTATATTGTAAGAAATATTTGGTATAGGAGGGAAAATAACATAAACCTCTTGTTGTTTATCGAATAAATTTACAATTAAATCAGTTTCAATCTTTCCAATATTTATTTGATGAAACTCAGCGTTGAACTTATTCTTACAAGTAAAATAGTCTGGTTTGGATTTTCTTTTCTCTTCGTCAAGGATAGCAGAAGAGCTTATTGAAATAAAGTTTGGATTTTCAGATGGGTTAATTCTATACTTTAAAATTGAGTCAGATTCAGCTTTCCAGTTTCTAAAAATTGAAATTGGATGATGAATTATAAAGCTTTTAATATATTCATAGGATAGAAAAGCTACATAAGTTGATTTGTCATTAATAGGTAATGCAAACTCATTATTTTTATAAAAGTGAAATGGGAGGTATAAGTATATTATTTTATATTTCTTTAAATATCCAGATTCTGCTAAATATTGTAGTAAAGTAAGGTTTTGGCTGCCAGCAAAACTTAAAAAATCTTCATTTTCAAAGGAGGCATTATCAATATTATATTCTATATTACTACACCCAATAACTAGATTATTGGCATTATTAGATTTTTTAAATAAACGTATATACCCTGCTGTTGGGTAATGGTATTTTTGCCTTATAATATATAGCCCAAAAAGAGGCTCAAATAAACACATTAGTATAACTAATAATGACAGCAAAAGAGTTTTAGATATGAATCTTTTCATGGCTAAAATTGAAAGTAAATAAAGGTTTGATTTTCATCCTTTTGTTTTGATTCAACAATTTTATTAAATATTAAATACGACAAGAAAACCCATAACACTATTTGGTATTTAAAATTTTTAAGATCCCTTTCATTTCTCCTAAACCACCAATCACCTATAATAAGGGGTAAAATAAGAAAGATGCATTTTTTGATATAAGGAAGTGTAAAAAACAGACTTTGTTCATACAAAATTCCATATCCAATTTTCGAAATATATCCTTTTGCAGTACTTATGTTTTCAGCTCTAAAAAATATCCAGGCAAAACTAACAAAGGTAAAAGTACTTAATATTTGCAACAGTTCTTTAAAACTAGGTAATATGGAATCATGGGCAACCACCTCATTTGAAAATTTTCTGTTTACATTCATAATTAGCAGGGGTAAAAATCCAACTGCATGTATGGCTCCCCAAATGATAAAATTCCAACTTGCGCCATGCCAAAATCCACTGATTAGGAAGATAATAAAGGTGTTTCTAATTGCAGTTAGTTTTCCGTTTTTGGATCCACCCAATGGGATATAAAGATAATCTCTAAACCACGAGGATAAGGAGATATGCCATCGACGCCAAAATTCTGCAATGTCTCTAGAGAAATAAGGGAATTTAAAGTTGCTGAGTAGTTCAAATCCAAATAATTTAGCAGTGCCTAGGGCAATATCCGAGTACCCGCTAAAGTCGCCGTAAATTTGGAAGCTAAAGGCAATTGCACCAATAATTAAGGTATTTGCATTTTGGTCTTGGTAGTTGTTAAAAATATAATCTACATACTCAGCTAAACCATCGGCAATGATTACTTTTTTAAATAAACCCCATATAATTAGCTTACAACCTTGAACAGCTTGTGTGTAATTAAAGGCTCTAATTCTTTGGATTTGTGGCAATAAATGATTGGCTCGTTCAATTGGGCCAGCTACCAATAAAGGAAAAAAGCTAACAAAAACGGCATAATCCACAAAGCTCTTAACCGGCTTTAAGTTCCCTCTGTAAATGTCAAAAACATACGACATCCCATGAAAGGTATAGAATGAGATTCCAACAGGCAGAGCATAATGCAATAGGATAGGAGAAATGTGCAACCCAAGTGTCTCAAACCCAATTTGAAATTGAAGGGCAAAAAAATTATAATATTTGAAGATGCCTAAAATGCCTAAGTTATTTAGAATGCTCAACCATAGAAAGAGTTTTGCTCTTTTCTTATTAGGCGAGGCTACCCAAAAGCCATATAAATAGTCTAGCGTGGTGCTTAAGAGTAGTAAAATCATGAACTTCCAGCTCCACCATCCGTAAAAGAAATAGCTGGAAACTAAAATTAATGTGTTTTGAACCGTAAGGCGTTTGTTGAAAATAAACCAATATAAAACGAAAACTATGGGAAGAAAGAGTATGTATTCAATAGAATTAAAAAGCATTGATTTTCATTTTAGTATAAGGTACAATCATAATAAAAATTGAATTATCAAGGTCAATTTTTATTAATGAATATTCCCTTTTTGTTTGGTTTTCTTTACTATTTAAATCTTAGTTGGTGTTTACTTGGTTGAGGAAAAGTGGGAAGCTGTAAGCAGTTTCTGATAATCATATTGCAAGTCTTCGTGTAGTTTGTCTATTTCTTTTTTTATCTTTTTAATTTGAGCATCATATAAGTTTGAAAGGGCCAAACTGCTTTCAATTGCAATTGGAATGCCTTGAAATTCTTGAATAAAGTGTAGCAATAACTCAATACTGGTTTGGGGCTTGCCAGAATATTTTATGTACTTATTAATGCTGCGTAGAATTTTGCGAATACTTTTTTTAGCGTAGTAAGCATTTGAATAATTGATGGCTTTGAAATCTAGAGAAACTTCCTCTTTTATGTTTTTGATATAATTATCTTCATCTAATTGCTCAAACAATAAATAGTGCAACAATTCTTTGTTTTCTTTTTTGAACTTCCCCAAGCGCAATAGCGTATCTACCAGTAGTGCTGGAGGAAGGGTTTGCAATTCTTTTTTAAGCTGAGCTAGGCTATTAGATTTCATTTGATCATTCTTATTTGGTGCAGCATTCCAACTTGGGCAAGTTACACTTATTTGAATAGGCTAGCGTTTAACTAACCTTTTTTATATCTATCGGAAAATTTTTCACAAGCTTCTTTATTCGCGCCGCAAATGCCAAGTAATAGATAGCAAAAGGCACTTAGGCAATAACAATTGCCAATTAGTAGCTGACAAAAGACAATTAGTAAACAACAAATGCCACCTAGAAACTTGCAAAAGGCACTTAGGCAACAACAAATGCCACTTAGTAGTTGATAAAAGGGGCTTAGTTAATAACAATTACTACTTAGTAGTTGATAAAAGACGCTTAGACAACAACAAATTGCATCCAGTAGGCTACAATTTTTACCAAGTAGAAAACGAAGCGCATTTTATTCCATTAAAGGGCGTGTTTGAATAGGGTATTACTGAGGCAGCTCTTTTTTCTCAGCCGCTCTTTTAATTTGATACAAGCCTTCTTCAAATCCTGCTTCGGTAGATTTTATTTTAGAAGGAAGCATAAACCTAAAAATTGGGTTATAGCCTACATCACCAGAATCTACCCAAATTAAGTGTGTTTTATTGGCAATTGGTTCAAAATAAAAGGTAGCTTCAGAATGCATAGTACCTTCATTGATGCTTAAATCGTAATGAAGCAGTTCATTCTGAAGACTTTTTGTAATTCTAAATCGGCCTATTCCTACTAGGCCCCCTCTGAAATATTGTGCAGCACCTTCACCACTTTTTACCTTGCTATAGAAACTAACCATAGAACTATCTAAATCGGTGTTCCAAGGACTCCAATCAGCCCAATTGCGAATGCTACTCATATAAGCATAGGTTTCGTAAACAGGCTTGTTAATAACAGTGCTTCGCTCTATGCGGTAAGATTTAGGGAAAAGGAGAGAAACCAAAAAGATTAATCCTAGAAAGCCTATAATTCCCGCAAAAATTCCAAATAATTTCATGGTATGTTTAAATATTCGGAGACGAAATTACGCAATTCAATTAGATTTGAGTTCATCGCTTTTTTTTGTTGATTCATCTACATTTGTTAGGTAAACAGCCTCAAGCCATTTAACCTTGTGTGGTGGTTTATACCTTTGTCTCATCAAATAGTTGAAAATATGAAAAACGCAGGTGATATGAATCCAGGTCCGCAGCGCTCTAGAGCGCTTGGAGGGGTTGTTTTAATTGTAATAGGTTTATTGTTTTTTGCCAGAAAACTGGGCATTGAATTTCCAGATTGGTTATTTACTTGGCCAATGCTTTTAATTGCGCTTGGTATATACATCAGCGCTAAACATAATTTTAAAAACCCAGGTGGTTTTATTTTAATGATCATTGGAGGCGTTTTTTTAACAGAGCGCTTTTATCCAGATTTTAGAATTCATGAATTCTTTTGGCCTACCTTTTTAATTGTTATGGGTGTGGTCTTATTATTTAAGCCTAGAAGAACTAGAAATATTGAGGATTATTCCAAATGGGATGAAAAGAACAATTGCTATGGTTCTGCAGATTCTACCGATCAAACCATTGAGGTGAATAGTATTTTGGCAGGTGTAAAAAGAAATATCTTAAGCAAAGACTTTAAAGGTGGGGAGGTAAATTGCGTGATGGGTGGAGCCGAATTAAATTTTATGCATGCCCAGATTGTAGGCACTGCAGTTTTAGAAATGAACCAAGTATTTGGTGGGGCAAAGCTAATTGTGCCAGCCAATTGGGAGATAATCTCTGAAATAACTGTTGTATTAGGTGGTGTGGAAGATAAAAGACAATTAATTGGGAGTTTTAGCCAAGAACAAAAACCTATATTAATACTTAAAGGAGCTTGTGTTTTTGGAGGGATAGACATTAGAAGTTACTAAAAATTAAGTTAGCCTATATGAAAATATTTTTAGCCAAGATTATTTATAAAATTGTTAAACCTTTTGAGGAAGGCATTGAGCAGTACGATGAGCAACTTTGTTTTGTAAATGCCCGCGATTCTCATGAGGCTTTTTTTAAAGCTCGCATGTTGGGGGTTAAAAATGAAGATGAAATAAAACATGAAAACGGTACATCTATCCTTTGGAAGTTTATTGATGTACCCTATCTTAAAGAAATTACCTCGTTTGAAGATGGTTTAGAATTACATTCCTCTGTGTTAGAAAAGGAGCCTTCAGAGGCTTACGAGAAGTTTATTAAAGCGAGGGCTTCTGAGCTTCAAACTACCATAGAAGTAAACTTACATTCGCTTTTATTGTGATCCAAGGATTAACCTTAAAAAGAGTAATTTTTGCCTATACCAACTTTTGGGTGGTATGGCTGCTTATACATTTTTATGTGTTAATAGACTTTAATATTCCTATTGAGATTGCCATAATAGATGCTCTTATTTCGCAGTTTTTTTTCTTATTGGTGTCTGGGATTTTATTTGTTACACTAAAGTATTATCAACCTACAGAAGGAAACTTTTTTTATCTCCGTATTTGGTCGTTTTTAATTGCCATTGGCGCCACTGCAGCTATTTATGAAACTTTAAAAGTTTGGTTTGAACCAAATCTAGTTTATATTGAGTTTTTGAGTGATTCTTTAATCATTAGGTTTTTATTTCAAGTGGTTTTAGTTGGAATGGTCACTGTACTTTTATGGTTAATGTATTTTACTTCGCTTGATAAAAGCTTAAATGAAAGAAGAAAGAGATTAGAAGACGCAGCAAAAGAAGCCGAACTCTACAACCTCCGCCAACAATTGCAACCTCATTTTTTGTTCAATAGTTTAAACTCTATTAGCGCTTTGGCAGGCTCAAAGCCAGAATTAGCCCGCACCATGGTACAACAGCTTTCTGAGTTTCTTAGACATACGTTAAAGAAAGATGAGAAGCAATTAGTAAGCCTTAAGGATGAATTGTATCAACTCAATTTATACCTTCAAATTGAAAAGGTACGTTTTGGTCATCGCTTGCTTACCTCGGTTCAAACCAACCCTAATTGCGAAACCTTATTATTGCCAGTATTGGTGCTTCAACCCTTGGTAGAAAATGCAATTAAGTTTGGTTTATATGATACTTTATTCGAAGTGTTAATTTCTGTTAACGCATCTTGTAAGGAAGGAAAACTAATCGTAGAAATTACCAACCCTTTTGATCCTGCTACCTCTCAAGCTGCTGCTGGTACTGGGTTTGGATTAGATTCAATTAACCGAAGACTTTACTTACTTTATGCCAGAAATGATTTGGTAGAAACTTTTATTAAGGATAACCTATTTACCGCACGCATTACCATACCCCAACTATGAAAAAATATACTTGCCTAGTAATTGATGATGAGCCATTGGCTAGAATGATGGTGATGGAATACCTTCAAGATTTTGAACAAGTAGAGGTACTAGCAGAATGTAATGATGGATTTGAAGGAATGAAGGCAATTGCAGCTTTACAACCTGATTTTATTTTCTTAGATATACAAATGCCTAAGATAAATGGATTTGAGCTATTAGAATTACTGGAGGAGCCACCTGCTGTAATTTTTACAACAGCCTTTGATGCCTATGCAATGAAAGCTTTTGAAGCCAATGCCATTGATTATTTACTAAAACCATTTAGCAAGGATAGGTTTGATAAAGCAATAGTTAAAGTTATCGCTCAGCTGGGCTCAAACATACAAACCACTAACATTTCTGCTGCCACAGATGCTTATTTGGATAAGCAGGAAATGTTGAGCAGAATTGTTGTTAAACATAACCATGTGGTTAGAATCTTAGCCTTACAAGACTTAATTTATCTTGAGGCTTACGGAGATTATATAAAGTTACATACTGCAGATGGTGTTTTCTTAAAGAAAAAGACCATGAGTTATTTTGAAAGTCATTTGAACGAGCAAGAGTTTATCAGGGTTCATAGAAGTTATATAATCCCAACACAATCTATCATTAAGATTGATCCCCCAGATTTTGTTATTTTAAAAGGAGGGAATAAAATTCCAATTAGTAAAACGGGTTACAGCAAACTCAAGCTGGCATTGGGGATGTAAGAAAATTATCATAAATAAATTGCAAATATGATAATTATGCTATTATTTTGATAATTCATAATAATAGCAACATGAAAAAATTTAAACAACCAAATCTTAACCCTTTTAAGCCAATCAGGGTATTAGCTTTTTTAAGTGCAATGGCATTTGCACCATTTTTAAGTAGTGCAGGCACACCTTCTAACACAAATGGAAAGGAAAAATTATCACCCAAACGAGAGATAATTGTATGGTGCGAAGTAAGAGGAATTTATTCACGTTACACGGGCTATGATGGCGTTTTAACCCATGTTTGTAGCTTTGTAAGCGTAAATGAAATTTGTTACTATGTGCCATGTGGTGTGATGGAGGCAGAAATTCTACCAAAAATGAAACCTGCTTTTCAGCCCCCTGTATTTATTGAACAAACAGGCAATGATTTTTACCTTTTAGTGCCTAACAAAAATGGGTATGAGGTTATTCCAATGCGAAATCCAATTATTAAAGTGAATGATAAGTCAATTGTCATTATGTAAATTTTATTCACCTAATAATTTTAAGCAAACATGAAAAACCTACTTATTTTAATTTCTTTTCTAATGCCATTTGCTGCTTTTGCAGGAAATGAGCCCACTTCAAATTCTCAAATTACTGCTAAAACAAAGAAGTTGCCAGATTTAAAAGTGCTGCTTCGGGGCACTCCTTATGCTAAATCGGTAGGTCACGGCGGCTTTGCCTTGCAATGTCTTTATCCTTTTGATAGGGAGTGCATGTTAATTATATTGAAAGGTCCAGCAATAGATGGAGAGAAGGTTGCCGTTCTAAAAGCTGCTGGTGTAGAAGTTCCGCCAATTGCTGAATACATTGAGGAGAATACTACTTATGTAGGGTTCGTAAATCAAACCGGCTCACTCAAATACTATCAAATACAGAATTATAAAGTTTCGATTGTTGATGGTATTTTTCAATTAGAGGTCTTTGATTTAAACACCCAATTTGAAATCAGATGAAGCGTTCTTTGATAATATTTTTATTGCAAGTATGCTCATTTGCTGCTTTTTCAAAATACCAGCAATACATAGTGGTTTCCTTTGCAGGCTGCGCTAATTGTTCAAATGCTTTAAGGATCTTTGCCAAAGATAGCCGAGTGTTTGAAAAAACAATTTTGTTGTCTGACCCTAGTGCTGTTACCAAAGCACAACTTGTAAATATTGCTATAGAAAATTTTGGGGTGCATTTCAACGCTTATAAATTGGATCAAACCTTATATCAAAAGTTTACTAATGGAGAAATACCAAAACTTCCCTATTTTATCATCACCGATGGCAACGAAATCGTGGTTAAAATTAGAATTGATAGTTTGATGGATAATATTGGCATCCTAAATTTTTTTGAGAAATTGCCAGGTAAAGCAATTACCAAAGTGCATAATAATACTAGGTTAAAGCAAATTGGTGGATATGCAGATTTATCTATTAATGGCAATATGGCTTTGGTAAAGTATTATAACAAAAGTGATAGGGCTTATCTTTATAATTTGTCAAATGGGAACATCGATTCACTTTACTTTTCTAAAAATAAGGCACTCCTTCAACTGCTGTTAATTAAGGCCGGAGATACAGCAACTAATCCAGCTTCAACGCTTGAGTTGTTTGAACAATATAACTTGCCATTTAACTTATATCAGTTGGGAAGAGGCAATGCTACAAAGGATGGATTTATATTTTCTAATAACTTGTTATACGTAAATGTAGATGAAATTGATACCATGATTTCTCCTAAATGGCTTCAATATCTAGTGGATTTTAACATAGAGAACCAAAAAACCACTTTTCTAGCTTTAAAAAATTGGCATGATACCTTGTTAAGGCCACGTGCGTTTTTAAACTACTATTTAGACGATTATCTCTATCAAAAGTTAGATAGCGTCCATTGGATGGCTAGCGCAAGGTTAAAGGACAGCCAATCCAAGGGGCAGTCAGAAATTGCATTTATCACATTTGAGCTGCAAGCAAATGGGCTAGTTCCAATTAAGGCAACCACTTTTCCTGCTATGTTTTTGAAGGATTTTAAAAATACGCCCCTGTTAAAAGAAAATTATATTATTCAGCTAAATTTTGAGCAAGGATTTTTATTCTTTAATGAGTCGCCACACTACAACCTTAATGGGAAGTGGAGGTCATTTTCAGATTTCAATTTGCCCCTTACTTGGATATTAGATGCTAAGCTTATTCCTGAAACCGAAATAATTAGATTGGTAGCTAGCAATGCCCAAAAGCAAACCTATTTGTATTATCTTGACGCTTCTACCCAAAAGGTTTTGCATCAAATAAAACTTAATATAGGAGATTACAAAAGCAATGCAGTGCTCACGCAAGACAAGTTTTATTATTTAAACAAGGAAGGGATTATAAATCAAATTGTGTTTAAATAAAAAGAGGCTGACATTAGTCAGCCTCTTTTGTTAAATATCAAATGCTTTGTCTATAATAGCTTGTTGCTCTTTGGCATGAACTTTACTATAGCCAGTTGCTGGCGAAGCGCTCGACTCTCTAGAAATACGCTTTAGTTTTAAATTTTGATCCCAACGCAATAAGTATAACCAAGCGCCCATATTTTTTGGCTCTTCTTGAATCCAACATATTTCTGCATGTGCATACTTTTCATATAAGGCAGCTAGTTGGTTTTCTGGCATTGGATATAGTTGTTCTAACCTTACAATGGCAACATCTTTACGCGTGTCTTTTTGTTGACGCTCTAGTAATTCATAATAAATTTTACCAGTACACATTAACACACGATTTACCTTTTTAGTCTCGGTAAAATTATCGTCTATTAATTCTTGGAAATGTCCATTGGAAAAATCTTCTAATTTGCTCACACAGGCTGGATGGCGTAATAAGCTTTTAGGTGTCATTACTACTAAAGGCAACCTAATTTCTTTGTGTTTTAATTGTCTTCTTAAGGCATGGAAATAATTGGCAGGTGAAGTAATATTACATACTTGCATATTCCAATTAGCACATAACTGTAAAAATCTTTCTAACCTAGCTGATGAATGCTCAGGTCCTTGTCCTTCATACCCATGAGGCAACAAAAGGGTGAGGCCACTAAAGGTTTTCCATTTGGTAGCCGCACTGGCAAGGTATTGGTCGATGATGATTTGTGCACCATTGGCAAAATCCCCAAACTGTGCTTCCCAAATGGTAAGGTCGTTTGGCCTAACCATGCTAAAGCCATATTCAAAACCCAATACCGCATATTCACTCAATAAAGAGTTATAAAATTTTACGCTACCTTTATTTAAGGCACCAAGGTTTTCGAAGATATTATAGTTTTTTTCTGAATCTTCTTGCTTGATAATGGCATGTCTATGGCTAAAGGTACCTCGTTCGCAGTCTTGCCCAGTCATGCGCACATTGTGCCCCTCTGCACTTAAACTAGCATAGGCTAAAAGCTCTCCCATGGCCCAATCGTAGTTATCATTATCAATCATGTTTTTACGGTCTTTAAACAACTTTTCAATTTTGTTAAAGGCCTTAAACCCTTCAGGGATATTGGTAAGAAGATGTGCTAATTCTAGGAATTCTTTTTGGCCAATTTTTGTGCCATCCGATTTTAGAAAATCATCTTGGTTGGCAGGTCTAAAACCATCCCATAAATTTTGAAGAAAATTCTTTGGTTTTGAAGGTTCAGCTCCCTTGGCACTTTCTAATTTTTCTTGTAAGAGTTTTCTAAAAGAACTCTCCATTTCTTTTGCTAATTCCGCTTCAACACTTCCATTGGCCAATAATTTTTGGTAGTAGAGTTCTCTCGGATTGGCATGTGAGGCAATGGCTTTATATAATACAGGCTGTGTAAACCTAGGTTCATCCCCCTCGTTGTGTCCGTATTTTCTATACCCAAGTAAATCAATAAATACATCACTCTTAAACTCCTGACGATATTCCATTGCCAATTTCACGGTAAATATTACCGCTTCCACATCATCGGCATTTACATGAAATACGGGGCATAAAGTTGTTTTTGCAACATCTGTGCAATAGGTAGAAGTTCTTGCATCAATATAATTAGTTGTAAAACCAATTTGATTATTAGCCACAATATGAATGCAACCACCCACATTATAGGCTTTTAAACCTGCCATTTGCAATACTTCATACACAATGCCTTGGCCCGCTACCGAGGCATCACCATGAATAAGGATGGGTGCAATTTTATCCTGATTACTTTGGTGTTTAAATTCCATTTTTGCCCGTGTAATTCCTTTTACAACAGGGTTTACAGTTTCTAGGTGAGAAGGATTAGGACTTAAATTTAAATGAACCTTTTTGCCATTACTAGTGGTAATATCTGAACTATACCCTAAATGATATTTAACATCACCCTCAAAAATACCTTCATCTTCGGCTGCTTTTCCTTCAAATTCTTTGAAAATATCTTCGTATGTTTTTCCTAAAATATTTGCTAAAACATTTAAACGCCCGCGGTGCGCCATCCCTAATACAAATTCTTCAACGCCTAAATCGGCACCATACTCTATTACCGAGTCTAAGGCTGGAATTAAAGTTTCTAATCCTTCTAAACTAAAACGTTTTTGGCCAACAAATTTTGTATGCAAAAAATTCTCAAATACACTCGCTTGGTTCAGCTTAGAAAGTACATGTCTTTTTTGTTCAATAGAAAGTTGAGGTGTGTTTTTACTTCCTTCCATTTTCTTTTTAAGCCAAGACATTTTCTTAGGTTCGCGCACATACATAAATTCTGCGCCTATGCTCTGGCAATAGGTTTGCTCAAGCAAGGAAATAATATCTTTTAATTTGGCCGAACCAAGCCCTAGCTCAGTTCCAGCATTAAAAGTTTTTTCTAAATCGGCTTGGTTCAAACCGAAATTTTCTAATGCCAATGTTGGCTCATATTTCCTGCGCTCACGCACTGGATTTGTTTTAGTAAATAAATGTCCTCTGCTTCTATATCCATCAATTAGGTTAAAAACATTTATTTCCTTTAACACATCTTCAGAAACTGCTGTGCTTTGTTTTCCATTACCAAATCTTTGGTTGTAGCCAAAATCAAATCCTTCAAAGAATTTTTTCCATCCATAATCTACTGATTCTGGATCACGTAAGTATTGCTGGTGAAGCTGGTCAATGGCAGACACGTCTGCGTTGGATAGGTAAGAAAATTGGTCCATACTGTATGTTCGGTAAACGAACCGCGAAGATAGAAAAATCGAGCATTTAAAGCAGGTTGTATAACAAATTAGCAATTATGTTAATTAGCTGAAAGCCAATCAATCAAATCTTTTGCCACATAATCTGGGATATTCCCAATCATAAAATACTCTGAATAAGTTGATTCTGCACCCCCTGAATAAAATAAATGATTGAGCTTTGGATAATTTTTTATGGTAACATTGGCTTGCTTTCCAAACTCTTTTCTCCAAGCTTCAAGGTTTTCTAAGTTCACTTGATAATCTCTGTCGCCATGCAAAATGAGAATGGGTATTTGTAGTTTTTTGGCTATTTCAACATGTGGATATTTATTCAACCAAATCCAGTAGGTGGCTTGTACTTCATAGGGCATTTTATAATGCTCGGTAAGTGGGTTTAGCTTTTTGTTCATGCTATACAATGCTTTTTCTTTTTGTTCCATAAACTCTCCTTTTTTGCTTGGGTTAACCTTCGCTAGGTAGTCGTATTGGTCCATCATCATTTGTTGCATGCGTTTGTAATTGGTGCCAAGCATTGCAATTCCTTTAACTTCTTTTCTTTCTTTAGCAATTAAGGGTAAGAGCATGCCGCCTTGGCCATGTCCCAAAAGGTAAACCCTAGTGGGGTCAACTTCTGGCAGGGTAAGCAAGGTATCCATGGCTTTATAGAGGTCATCTAAATATTCTTCTCTGCAAGTATAAGATTCATAGGCGGCTTTAGCGGTTAACAATAAATTACCATAATGCAAAGAGCGTTTGTCGTATCTAAAGGTGCAATATCCATTACTTCCTATGGCACCTGCCAAGTCCCTATAGGGTCTGTTTTCACCATAACTTCCATCTCTATCGGTAGGTCCAGATTCTGGTAAAATAATAACCAAGGGATGCTTACCGGCTTGGGTAGGTGCGGTAAAAATGGCTGGGAGCTCGTAAATCCCATTATAAATTTTGAAGTTTCTTTCGGTGTATTTACTTACATCCACATAATCTGGTGAAACATACACTTTATGGGCTTGCATAAAACTCAACATCAGAATTTTTCCTTCTGGGTTAAAGCCTAGGTTTAACACAAAGGGCAATGATTCAAAATTGAGTTTATAGCTAATGAAATGTGAACCTTGATAATTGCTAAAGAATATGGGTCTTACGCTTTCCAATTTTCCATAAGTACCAATGAGCTCATTCCAATCGGCTTCAAAAGTGATGGCATTATAGCTAAATAAATAATTGGTATCCCGGAGGTCACTAATTTTCTGAAATTGCGATGTGTTAAAATAAGACAATACTTGTTTGCCTAGGGAGTCCCCAATTTCAAAAGCAGACGATTGGGCAAAGCTTACTTTGCTTGAGGCAAGTAAAAGAAGGAGCCATAAGAATTTTCTCATGACACAAATGTAAGTAGGGAGTTTATAAATAATTATTTAATAATGTGCCTTCACACACTTTTTGATACAGCTTATGCTGATACACCTCTTGAAGAAGGTCTTGGTGTCTTTTGTTATGGGTGTCTGAACCAATTAAATCAACCAAATTGTTATTTACCAAATAGCTTGCAGCTTCTTGCACTGGCTTAGAATAATAGCCTATGCAAGAGAGCATATTCATTTGAAACAAGATGCCTTGGTCTTTTAAGGCATGAAAGCGATTGCGGTCGGCGTTATAATATAAATATCTTTCAGGATGTGCTAAAATGGGAGTATAGCCTGCAATTTGAAGTTCAAACAAGGCAGAGGCTAGGTTTCTTGGTTCATCCATAAAGGGCAATTCAACCAAAATATGTTTGCCATTTGGGCCAAAAGTGAGTAATTCACCTGAGGCAATTTTCTTTTCAAAGCCGTCGTCAATGAGGTATTCGGCGGCACAATCTAGTTCTAAATCGATATTTTTCTCTTTGAGCCTATTTCTTAATTCATCACGCAGGGGGAAAAGGTTTTCCTTGCTATTTTTATAGTAATCGCTCATGATATGCGGGGTAGTTATAACTTTACGCATACCTAATTTTGCAAAGTCTTCTAAGATCTCCAGACTTTGTTCAATGGTTTCACAGCCATCATCCACCCCAAAAATAAGGTGGGAGTGGAACTCTACTTTGATGGGATTAGAAAAAGATGCAGTGTCTGCACCTTTTTCCGACCCAAATAATTTGCTAAAGAATGACAAGGTTATACTTTTTCTAAAAATTCTTTTAACGAGCTGATGTTTGGAACGTTTAAGGAATCAACGCGCCTATGGTCTGCAACTAGTAAACTCAACCAATCTAACCTATGGATGGTTTGGTATACAGAAGCAAAGTTAAACTGTTCAACACCCATTTCAATTACCTTGTGGTATTCTACTTCCAACAAGCCACTCAAGAATTCAAACCTTGAACCTACACGTGAGTTGCTATTAGAATTTAAGAAGAAAAATACGGTATCTAAGGTACCATAATAGCTTTCTATAACATTGTGGTTGTGCTCAGGCACTACATGCGTAAAACACTCATGTTTGGCATTTTCTTGCACTTGTTGGGCAAAACGTGTAGCTACTGCCTCAAATTGCGCATCACTTAATACCACATATTTTGAGTTCACTTTTGTTTTGATGGCTTCAAAAACTTCTTCTGCATCATTTTGGTAAGGGTCGCAATTGTCGAATAAGCTGGAAACTTTTTTCATTTCTTCACGAGCATCTTTTCCTATAAGTTCTGCAAAAATTAGCACTAAGTAAGTTAATGAATATCCTAAAGCCATTCTAGGTTGAACACCAGGTTCTATGTAGTAGCTTTTTAAATTGTGCTCTTTAACCAAATTGCCTAATTTACCGCCACTGGTCAAAATCAACATATGGCTGCCTCTTTTCTTAACTTCTTCAAACATGGCTAAGGTTTCTTCTGTATTGCCACTGTATGAACCTAAAATTACTAAGGTTTTCTCATTTACATAAGCCGGTAAGGTGTAGTCTGCAATTACTTCTACAGGCAATGGAAATTCATCCATAAATAAGGTTTTAACAATGCGGCCACCAATACCACTGCCTCCTAATCCTCCAATTAATATATTTGAGAATTGATTGGCGGCTAAGCCATGATTGCTAAAATTGTCAATGGCAAAATTAATTTGATAGCCAAATTTTCTTAATGCTTCGTGTTGCGGATTCATAATTGTCTTTCCTGTATTTTTAAAATTAATAATTATTTAACAAGCCTAATAAGTATTTTCCATAGCCACTTTTTAGGTATTTTTTTGCTTCTCTTTCTAGGCCTGCTCTGTCTAACCAACCCATGCGATAAGCAACTTCTTCAATGCAGCCTATTTTCCAACCTTGGCGCTCTTCTATTACTTGCACAAATTGGCCAGCTTGCATTAATGATTCAAAGGTGCCAGTATCCAACCAAGCAGTGCCTCTACGTAAAACGCCTACTTTTAATAAACCTCTTTCTAAATAGTACTTATTAATATCTGTAATTTCCAACTCTCCGCGAGGCGATGGTTTAATGTTTTTTGCTACTTCAACCACCGAGTTATCATAGAAATACAGACCTGGTACTGCGTAATTCGATTTAGGTTTTTCAGGTTTTTCTTCGATGCTTAAAGCTTTCATATCCTGATCAAATTCCACCACCCCGTAGCGTTCTGGGTCGTTTACATGGTAGGCAAATACAACACCACCTTCTGGGTTGTTATTGCTTTGTAAGAGGTCGCTTAAGCCAGCACTATAAAAAATATTATCCCCAAGAACTAGGGCAACTTTATCGTCTCCAATAAATTCTTCGCCAATGATAAATGCTTGTGCTAGTCCATCTGGTGAGGGTTGCACGGCATATTCAAAACTGCAGCCTAATTGCGAGCCATCACCCAAAAGCTTAATAAACCCTTCTTGGTCGTGTGGTGTAGTAATGATTAAAATTTCGTTGATTCCTGCAAGCATCAAAGTGCTAAGCGGGTAGTAAATCATAGGTTTATCGTAAACTGGCATCAGTTGTTTACTCACCGCAATGGTAAGAGGATGCAGGCGTGTGCCGCTTCCTCCGGCTAAAATGATTCCTTTCATAATAGGTTAATCTAAGCGCGCAATATAGGTGTAATTCCTATTTTGCCCAAACGGAAATTGCCGATTGGCTTCTGGCAACTAGCAGGCATTTGCAATGGCGTTAGTGTTTAGGTTAACTTGTGAATTGGTTTAGTATTGGCTTAAAGGTAATTGTGTTTAGAACAGGATGAGTTAAGGATGAGGGCTAATTAGGTGAGTTTAGTCCTAAGACAATTAAGTGTATTACCTTAACTGTTTATATTCGAAACAGCAATGATTATGTTAGAATCATTGCTGGGTATGCTTCAACCTATAATCGACTTACTTTGCCATAGCATCGATTTACCTTTACATTGAATTGGTTTACCTAGAAACAGAACCATTCCTAAAGTACAGTACAAGTAATATAGTTAACTGTCAGTTTTAATTGTAATTGTCTGACAGAAAACTAAAAATTAACTTAAACACGTTATGTTAGCACTAAATCCCCTTTTTATGAAACAGCTCTTTAGCTTTTGCATAGCCATCCTTGGCTATCATGCCCTTTTTGGACAAAATCAGCCTTTGGTTCAACCCGCCATAAAAATTAAAGGTAAAGTTGTTTCTGATATTTTAGTGCCAGGCCACGAGTATGTTTATTTGTTTACAAATTACGAGTCACACAATAAAGATTCTGCCCTTATACAATTTGATAGCACCTTTGAATTTAATATTGCCAGATTTCCAATGCCATTGGCATTTTCTGTGTCCTATAAAAATAGCATTTCTTGTGCACTTTTACCTAAAATAGGGGAGATAAATCTGCAAGTTGTCAAACGAGTTCACACTTCGAAAGATGATAAGATAAAGGAGATTTCTCAAAATGACTATCATTATTACCACTTGGAAGACTTGGTAAAATTACCCATGACTTTGGTAGAAAACAAGAATTTTGCCTTGATCGATTCGGTTGATTTTAATAAGGATTTACAGCATTTGCTAGACTCGACCACCAATGTTTTAAGCATTTACCAAGATTCATTGCATCCTTTGGTGTATAAAGAGTTTGAACGTTGGCTAAATTTAAATGCGCAAGTAGCATACCTCGATTTTGCGCTATTGAAGAGGCTTCATCAAAAAGAGAAAATCTTTGATAGGGTGTCTATAGATTATACTAAAGCAGCTAGGCGTTTATTGTTAGACAGTAATCAATTGAGTTTTGCCAAATGGGCGCAGATGATGCTAAAGATTAGGGTAAAAGCCTTAGAAGCGATAGATTTTCAAACGTCTCGGTTCAACCCATTTGAATACCAATGTGAACAAATTGACATGGAAGTTTTACGCAAGGCTTCCCCCCAATCAGATGGTTTAAACTGTAACTATGGTTTGGTGGGGGCGGTAGGTTTTTATTTAATCGAAGACCAATACCAAACGGGTTGGCTCATCGCACCAAGATTCGAAAAATTGAGTTATTTTTCTAATAAGTATGCCATTGTGGTTTATAATGGCAGGGTAGGTGTGATAGACGCTTGCCAAAATTTTGCGGTTCAGCCAAATTACAGTGTTTTAAAAGAGTTTAAGGTTAGTAAATACGACTCTTTACCGCCTTTGTACATTTTTAGAGGCGCTAGAAACTATGGTTTATTAGACCATACGGGCAGGCAATTGTTAGAAGAAAACTATGATTATCTTTTTCAGTTAGATGCTTCAAGATTGGCTTATCGCCCTATCAACGGAAATAAGTTTGGGATGATAGATACCAATGGAAAAATTCTTATGACACCTAGGTATGATATATTTTACTCGGGTAATATGATGCCTGGTTATTTTAAAGTATCTAACCAACATTCGTTTCTAAAAGTGAAAAGGCGTTTGGATGATGCGCGTATTTTTAAACCGGCCGAGTTAATTGGCTTGATAGATTCGCTAGGGAAAGAAATTGTAAAGCCGGGTTGGAACGATTTTGATTATCGGATTACGTCATACGGCTTGGATGGCATTACTTGGATTGGGAAGAAGTATCATTTACTGAGCAGAACCCTTAGCACCAAGAAGTTTGGATACATTAGTAGCAATGGCTTTTTTATACTTAAACCTAATTATAAAAATATTTATTCTGCTACCAAGAGTGACCAATATGTTTTTGCAAATAAGGGTAAGAAGGGCTATATTTATTTTCATCATCAGCCTAACAAAGCACCCCTAAAAGTAGATTATTTATCGAGGCAGTTTCGCGGAAATGCAACTTTTAGAATGGATGATAAATGTTACCTGATAGATAGTGCTGGCAACTTTGAAAAATATGGCTCCTTTGATTCGTTTCGATTAACGTTTGAAATTGAGAGTGACAAGAGCATGTTACTTTTGGAACGTTCAGGGAAATGGGGTTTGTTTTCAATGCAAAAAATGGATTGGGTGTTGACTCCTCAATGGGAAAGAATGAGTGCCAGTTGGAAAGGCTTTTATGCAGAAAAAGAGGGCAAGATGGGATTTATTGATGCAAGGAGTTTAAAACAACCTATGGCTTATTATGATACCGTTTTTCAGCGTTCAATGGGTTATTATGAAGCGCGATTAGGCAATCAAAAAATTATTTTAGACAGCAATGGCAATAAGATTTTTGAAAGTGATGCAGATGCCATTTATCATTTGAATACAGGCTATTTTGGGGATGGTAATTTTGTGGTAAAAAGAGGCAAGCAATTATTTGCCACCAATGGCCTACAAGAAACGCCTTTGGTTTCGGATAGGGTAAGTTTATATTATTTATTTAGAACTAGAAACGCGCTTGGAACATTGGTAAGCAAGAAGGGGTATATCTTAGGTTACAGCGATAGTAAAACCATTAATAACAGAATATATTACGAGGAAGGCCAGCAAAATCCTGATTTAGGAAATGGAAATTGGCTTATTTATAACAATGGTTTTGAGATGGTGATTGATGAAGAAGCGAATGTTAAAATTCCCAATATTTATAGATCTATTGTGCCCTATATTTCTGTGTTTGGCAACTATCAACAAGTGGCGAATTTTAATGTAAATTTTGAAGATTCAGTTAAGGAAAGAAGGTATGTGGTTAAAAGTCAAACCTTTTATCAAGGCTTATATGATGCCCAGTTTAATATGGTTTTAGATACCCTTTATTGGAGCATTAACTTTAGGAAAAATTTGGTAATGGCTAGCCTTAAAAAAGGGATGTATATTAAAGACTCAAATTTTAAGGACATTACTTTTATTAAAAATGGAAGGTCTTCATCAGACCTTCAAGGTGATAGAGTTACAGTTAATTTTGATAATGGCAAAAAGGGAGTTTATCACTTATCAAAAGGACGTATTTTAAGACCCAAGTTTGAGGAAATTTTTATGGAGTCAAATGGGATGATCCTAGCAGCTAAAAATTCTAATATTTACAATCATCCTTTGGTTCAAATTTATAATGATAATGGGAAACGATTGTCTAGAAAACGGTATACTTTCAACAGTCAGGGTTTAGGAATTACTACCTTAACATTAAAAGATAAATTTAGCCTTTTACTTGATGCCAATGGCAATCAAATTTTAAAGAGCGATAATTATCAGCTTGTCAGCGCTCGCGTTCCTAAGTTTACAAGCTATCTTAATCAAACCGACACCTTTAATTATTACCATTTAATAGATACAGGTAGCATCTTAAATACAGTTACATTTACTAAAATAGATGACAGTGATTTTTCTGTAAAAATAGTTAACGATAATAGACTTTCAGACGCAAACAAAGACGTTATCAACCAAGTACTATACGAAATCAGAAATCTCAGGATTATCGATATCACCACATTTGACACTGCTATATCTAAAATACAAGTGCAAGTTGGAGCCATTGATAATTGGGACCAAAACACCTACCGGCGTAATAAGACTTTTTATTTTGGGGCCGATAGTATATATAGCATTAATGCATATGATCTCATTTTGGATAGCACACAAATTACTTTTGCCACCAACTTTGTAAGCGAAATTACCAAAGATAAAAATGTAAAATGGAATGCTTGCGTAAAACCTGAAAGGTTGTTTTCGCACTTACGATTTGACGTAGATTTTAATGCCCAAGGAATGCGCTTTGCAACCTATAGTTTTGAAGACATTAACGGCAATCCTTCTAAAAAAGATGTTTTTTACACATGGCAAGAATTAGCGCCTTACTTAAGTAAAGACCATGTGTTATCAAAAAGATTTTTCGGTTTGAACCAAAAGTGATTTGAAAGTTTTGTTGATTCCTTAGATTTGAAACAATTACCATAATTTGGCCAAATGAAAACTTTTAAGCTAATCCTACTTTTCTCACTGTTCTCTTTACAACTTTTTGCGCAAGAATCTTCCCTTAAAGGTGTAATTTCTGGCTCAGGTATTATTGCTGGAAGAGGCATGGTTCAACTTACCATTACTTCTGATGGCACTACCCTTACCGATTCCTGTTTATTGGGATTAGATAGCAGCTATACTTTTAAAGTTAAACTCAATGGTTTTTCATTGGTTCAGGTGTCCTATATGTATGGCACATTTTATTCAGATTCCTATTTGTTATTACCTGGGGAAAGCATCAATACCAAAGAAAGCGCCACAGAAGAAGAAGTTGATTTTGCCGCTAAGGTGATGGCTAGAAGCAATAATCTTAACGGTGCTTTGGAGGCTTTTCAAGAATTTGACTTTAACTTCAATTATGGCTTATTAGACTCTGTGAGCTTTAATGCCCTGCTATTAACGGCCAAGCAAAATGCCATCGAAATTCTAAATAATGGCCAAGATACCTTGCCACCTGCTTTGCATCAACTTGCCTTGAATACCATTGAATTAAAAGCCAGTGAGATTTATTTGAACTATGCATTTTTAGGCCGCTTTCAACAAAAAAACAAAACGATTAATTTGGTTTCTCCTTTATTTATTGAACCAATTAAAAATATAGCAAAACTTAAGGTTTTCCCTAATACGGAATATCAAGATAGCAAGCAAAAAGTAGACAGCTTAATTTCAAAACTTATCAAAGTTAATTTTGATATAGAAAAACTAAGTCCTGCCTACCAAATACTAAACAATGAGTATGGCTTAGAAACAGGCTTGTTTATGTATCAAGTTTTTCCTAAATCTGATGGTCCCAATTGTAATTATGGATATACGGCTGCTCCACAAAGTGTGTTCCTGTCAAATGAATTTTATGAAGAAGGAAATGCGGGTCCAGAAGGCTGGTTAATTTCACCCCAATATGAACGTGCGTATGAGTTTAAAGACGATGGTTATGCCATTGTTTTGGATGGCATGCATTATAAATTAATCAATCTGTTGGGTCAAACCGTATTACAAGGTGGCTTTGAAGATTTAGCCTATTATGATTCTGGTATTTACCTTGCCAGAAAATACAATAAATATGGCCTTATTTACGCCAATGGTCAGGCCATCCTCGATTATCAATATGAGGCTTTAAATCCATTGGGGAACGACTTATTTGCCTTTAGATTTCCAGGTAGTCCATTTATGGGAATGATGGATAAAAAAGGAAATGAAATTGTAAAACCTAGGTATAGTAATATTAAGCCATTTGAAGGAAAAGAGTATGCAATTACTGTTTTGTTTGAAATGAAAAAATGGACGCCACAGCGCATTAACGGCAATCGCCTTAAAATGCCTGGGCAAAAAATGGGGGTTATTGACCTTAATGGAAAAGAATTATTGGCCCCAGGATGGTACAGCATTGTGTCTCAATCTCATAATTTGATTCAAAGTTTTCCTTTGGTGGTTTATAAAAGAAACTATAGTAGTGTTTTCCGCCGCTTTAAGATAAAAGACAACTTTAAGCTCTTGGATCAAACCGGAAAATTATTTGCTTCTAACAAAAGATACCCAAAGTTAAATGAACCAGGTAAACATTATTATTTTTCCTCAAACCTTCAAGCCTCGGTTTTGCGCAATACAGAAGGAACCTATGAAAGCAAACCTTTTAGGTTTTCATTTAACGGCATTAGTTCTATTGGAGATGATTATTTTATAATAAGAACCCTTAACCAGAAATCAGATGACCAAAATACCTATTTATTGAAGGATGCCAAGGGGCCTTTGCAAATTGATACTTTTGATTTGATTCAGAAATATGACATTGCCAATGATTATGACGATTATAATAATTCCCAATCTTCGATTTATAGAATGGTGAAACAAAATTGCCATGGGGTGATGAATGCCAGTGGGAAAATGGTTTTGGCGCCAATCTATGATGAAATTGAAGGTGTTGATTCACTCCTATTTGTAAATTACAAAGGGCTATATGCCGTTTTTGATACATCCGGAAAACAATTAACACCCTTTAAGTATAAGAACATTTCTTCTTATTCTTATGTGCATGGTGGTTTGTTAGAGTTTGAAACCGAAACGGGAACCCAAATTAGTGATAGAAACCTCAAGGTTTTGTTTGAAGCACCTTCAAAGGATATTTGGTTTGATGGCTCTTCTGATTTACGTGTTTGTAATTGGAGTTATTTAAAAGATGATTTATTATGGCAATTTAATGGTACCAAACATTTGCTTCCTTATAAAGATACCTTGCATTATCGGTATTTAACAAAAGGTAGTACATTAGATTATCACATCGTTAACAAAAATGGAAAATGGTTAGGTTCTGTAGAATCAGAGGAAACATTAGACGAATCAAAACCGTTAGTGTTAGCGCGATTTGGCGAGCAAATAGTAGTGGATTTAAAGACCAATAAAGAATTAAAAGGAAACTTTTCAAACATCACCCCGCTATACCTAGATAAGAATGATTTAGTTTATACTTCCAGAACTTATAGTTCTAATGATACCCTTGCCAAGTTTTATATATTTGCTACAAGCAATCAATATAAGGGCTTAAGCAATGCAGATTTTCAATGGGTATTGGATACTACCTATAAAAATATTGTGGTGAGTGCATCGTTTATCTTAGCCAAAAAAGAAAAGCAAGTGCAAATGTTCGACCTGCAAGGAAAGCGCTACTTTGATGAGAAATTTAGGGGCGCTAGGAGTTTGCTAGTAGACGCTGATAAGTATGTAAGGTTAAATAAATTATTTGGCGGGTATTATGTTTACCACAAAAGCGGTGAACGCCTAATTAAAGCCAAAAAGGGAAGTTTTAACATTACGCCAAAAGGCAATTTGCTTTTGGTATTTAAAAAAGGAAAGCAAATAAGTATATATGATTCTTTAGGTCATAAATTGCTTAAACAAACTGTTAAATCTCCTTCCAACGTGCGCCTAGGATTGATGCGGGTTAAAAAGGGTAAAAAGGGATATTTTATGACCATTGATGGGCAGTTGAAATCAAACTGGCCGCTCAATAGCTTAGGTTGGCCAATTATTCCTGAGTTTGCTTCTTGGTTAGATACTTCTAATGCCGAATTATTATTTGAGGTAGATTCTAGCAGAACAGAATGGGGAATGGGTTTTGAGCCATATCTGATTAATAACATCGCCAACTTTAAGATAAATAATAGCTATGAAGGTATGGATAACCAAAGCAACAATAATTTTTGGTTGCCAAACAATGCTAATCTTCGGGTTGAACCAAAACTTGCTGCAGCGGCTGTAATGGCACAATGGATTAGCCCAGAGAATGGACAATTACCGCAAGTGCTGGATTTAAAGCCTGGCTACATTAACCTTGAAATATCCTCATATAATGATGGGGATTTAAAGCCGCGTGTGCGTAGTTTTTACTTGCAAAACGATTCTATTTTTATGGTAAACCCATTTGGTTATTTTGACAAAGACAACCGCATTAGATTTGCTCGTTTGTTAACAGATAAAATGGGAACCGATGAGTCAATCAATTGGAATGTTTGTGTGAAGCAAGAAGAGTTATTTAATTTTCTATCTCCTGAATTTAAGTTAACTGATACAGGGGTAGAAGTTATCATACGCAGTTTGAAAGTTCAAAATGCCAAAACAAACGAAATAAAAATAGCACTAAGCAAAGAAGAAGTTCTTCCTTACCTAGTGCCATCTACACATTTTTATCAATGGTTTAAGAAGCGCTAAGGCGCTTCTTACCTTTGTGCATACATTTTATCGTAATACTTGGCATAATCGCCACTAGTAACCTCATCCATCCATTGTTGGTTTTCTAAATACCAGTCAATGGTTTTGGCAATGCCCTCTTCAAATTGTAGGCTTGGTTCCCAACCTAATTCTTTCATGATTTTGTTGGCATCAATGGCATAACGCAAATCGTGTCCAGCTCTGTCTGTAACATAGGTTATCAACTTTTCTGATTCGCCTTCTTCACGGCCTAACTTCTTATCAGCAGTTTTGCAGATTACTTTGATTAAGTCGAGGTTGGTCCACTCATTGAAGCCACCAATATTATAGGTTTCGCCGTTTTTTCCTTTATGAAATACATCATCAATGGCACGAGCATGGTCCACAACATATAACCAATCTCTTACATTTTCTCCTTTGCCATAAACGGGTAAAGGTTTGTTGTTTCTAATGTTATTTATAAAAAGTGGAATCAACTTTTCTGGAAATTGGTTTGGACCATAATTATTGCTACAATTACTTATAACCATAGGAATTTTATAAGTATTATGATAAGCTCTTACAAAATGGTCTGAGCTAGCTTTGCTTGCAGAATAAGGAGATTGCGGATCGTATGAAGTGTCTTCATAAAAGAAACCACCATCGTGCAAACTTCCATATACCTCATCTGTAGATACATGATAGAACATTTTGCCCTCCATATTGCCTTTCCAACATTCTTTGGCAGCATTTAGCAAGTTTACGGTTCCTACCACATTGGTCATTACAAATTCTAATGGATTGGTAATGCTGCGGTCAACATGACTTTCTGCGGCCAAATGAATCACTGAATCAAACTGATGTGCATTAAACAAATTGGTAAGTCCTGCAGCATCTACTAAATCCACTCGGTGAAAGTGGTAGTTTGGCGCGTTTTCAATATCTGTTATATTCTTAAGGTTACCCGCATAGGTAAGCTTATCCAAGTTATGAATTTGATAGTTAGGATATTTGTTTACAAATAATCTCACCACGTGAGAGCCAATAAATCCAGCTCCTCCGGTAATTAAAATTTTTCTATTCATTCGTTTACTAATTGTATTGTTATTTATTAATGTTGAATCGCTTGTTCCCATTTCCAGGCACTGCTCATGCATTCTTCCAAGCTTCTTTGGGTGCGCCAGCCAAGTTCATTGGCTGCTTTTTCGCACGAGGCATACACTTGCACCACATCACCAGCCCTGCGTGGCCCAATGCGGTAGTTTAATTTTACACCACTTACTTTTTCAAATGTTTCAATTGCCTCTAACACAGAGTTTCCATTGCCAGTACCTAAGTTAAAAACAGAAAAAGGCGTTGTATATTTCTTTTTTGCTAAGAAGTCAATTGCAGCCACATGTGCTTTTGCTAAATCTACCACATGAATATAATCTCTAATATTGGTGCCATCTGGGGTTGGGTAATCATTCCCAAAAACAGTGAGCATCTCCCTTTTACCAATGGCGGTTTGGGTAATAAAAGGAACTAAATTACTGGGTACTCCCAAAGGAAGTTCGCCAATTAGCGCAGATTCATGCGCACCAACTGGGTTAAAATACCTAAGGCTTACTACTTTCATTTCTGAGGCTAAGGTATAATCCTTAAGCACTTCTTCGCAAATCTGTTTGGTATTCCCATAAGGCGAATTGGCAACTGGTATTGGCGCATTTTCATCTACTGGAGGGTTTGCTTCGCCATATACGGTGCAAGAGGAAGAGAAAACAATTTGTTGAATACCTGCTGCCTCCATGGCATACAATAGGTTTACGGTACCCCCTACATTGTTTTCATAATATTTTAAAGGGTTGGCAACACTTTCTCCTACGGCTTTGTTGGCTGCAAAATGTATTACAGCGTCTATACCGGATTGTGATTTTAAAAAATCAGTAAGGGCTGCTTTATCTCTAATGTCTACCTTTCCAAAGACCAAGTCTTTACCTGTGATTTTTTTTATATTGTCCAAAACCGCTGGCGAAGAGTTGTCAAAATTATCTAAGGCAACTACCTCGTAACCGGCTTGTTGTAGCTCCACAACCGTATGCGAGCCAATATAGCCGGTTCCACCTGTAACAAGAATTTTCATAGGGCTTAACTATTTAATTTATTGCAAATTAAGTTTTTTTCTTTGAATAGGTTAGGGGCAAAATCATTATTTAATTGTCAAGCACAAACCTGCTACATCACTTTGAACACTAACAATTGTAATTACTATGACAAATATTCAAGTTCTATTTTGAGTAAATTGATTTTCTAAAAAGACATTATTCATATTTAAAACTACCAGCCGCAGTTTTTACATATAACTCTTTATGCTCACTTGGTTCAACCCTACCCACAATTTGTGCAGCTATGCCAAAGGATTTTGCAATGGAAATTAAACTTTCAGCGGTTTTTTCATCAGTATAAAATTCCAATAGGTTACCCATATTAAATACTTTATACATTTCTTCCCAGCTGCTGCCACTCTGCGCTTGTATCATTTCAAACAGGGGTGGCAATTCAAATAAATTGTCTTTAACAACTTTTAGCTTATCAATAAAATGAAGGATTTTGGTTTGTCCACCTCCCGTGCAATGTACCATGCCGTGAATCTTATCAAAATGTTCATCAAGGATAGGTTTAATTACAGGCGAAAAGGTTCTGGTAGGAGAGAGTATCATTTGTCCCACATTCAAGGGGTGATTTGGGAGTTGATCTTGTAGGCCTAAGCTTCCCGTATAAACCAAATCATTTGGAACCAGTGGGTCGTAACTTTCAGAAATTTCTTGGTATTGCTTTCCTAAAACATCATGCCTTGCCATGGTAAGTCCATTGCTGCCCATGCCGCCATTATAGGTCTTTTCATAATTGGCTTTTCCAAATGAGGCAAAACCTACAATTACATCGCCTGCAGCTATTTTATAATTGCTAACTATATCTTTTCTTTCTGTCCTCGCTGTTACAGTTGAATCAACAATGATAGTTCTCACTAAATCTCCCACATCTGCGGTTTCGCCACCAGTAGAATGAACTTTAATGCCATGTTGATTTAGCATTTCAATAAATTCTTCTGTGCCTTCAATAATGGCAGCAATTACTTCGCCCGGAATTAAGTTTTTATTTCTTCCAATGGTAGAAGATAATGTAATATTTTGGTAGACCCCTGCACAAAGGAGGTCGTTTAGGTTCATAACAATCGCATCTTGTGCAATGCCCTTCCAAACATTTAAGTCGCCCGTTTCTTTCCAATACAAATAGGCCAAAGAAGACTTGGTACCTGCTCCATCGGCGTGCATAACATTACAAAAATTTGGGTCGCCCCCTAAAAAGTCTGGAACAATTTTGCAAAATGCCTTAGGAAATAAACCTTTGTCAAGGTTCTTAATCGCTGCGTGAACATCCTCTTTTTGTGAAGATACGCCACGTTTCATGTATTTATCTGCGCTCATGTGCAGGCAAAATTAGGAAAATTAACGGGCTTTACCGCCTCAACTTATAATCTGTTCTTATCACCTTTATAGTGGTTCTTCTATTTTGTTGATGCTCTTCTTCACTGCAATCAACCTCGTCGCTGCAATCATTAATCAATTTAGTTTCACCATAGCCAACCGGCACAAGTCTATCTTTAGCAATGCCTTTGCTAATTAAATAATCTACACACGATTTGGCTCTTTTGTTGGATAGTTCAAGGTTATAGGGCGCAGGAGCCCTGCTATCGGTATGGGAGGCCAGTTCTACTACCAAGTTTGAGTTGGCTTTTAAAATGAGGGCCATTGAGTCTAAAACTTTGGCGGCATCCTCCCTAATGTTCCATTTATCTAAGTCGTAAAGTATACCCTCCATGGTTAACTCCACATCGGTAGCTGGAATTAAATCCAGGATAAAATCAATTTCAATTACTGTATCTTTTAGAATGCCTTTTGTTTCGCAAATGCGCGGACTACTGCTTAAGTATTTGTCAAGGCTTGCAGAAATTGTATTTATTTCATTTAAAGGAAGCTCAGCACTAAATGCGCCTTTCTCATTGGTTTTTATTCGCCATAAGGTTTGTCCATTTAAGGTTACGGTTTGAACCAATGCACCGCCTAGTGGATTTTTAGTTTCTCGCTCAGTCACCGTACCTTTCACCAAAACAATAACTGGTTTCTCACTAAGACTATAAATATCATCGTCCCCTATACCACCTTCCCTGTTAGAGGTAAAGTAGGCAAAGGGTTTGCCTGCTTCTCTTCGTGCGGTTTTCACAAAGCTAATTCCAAAATCGTCTGCCCCAGAATTAATAGGCGATTGTAAATTTTGGCAAACCTTAAAAGTGTTAGCACTATCCGCAGTTTTAAAAAGGTCTAATCCACCCATGCCAATAAAACCTTTGGACGCATAGTAAATTGTTCCGTCTTCATCCACAAAGGGAAAAAGTTCATCTTCTGGGGAGTTAACGTTTGGACCCAGATTTACTGGCGTGCTCCATGTATCTTTCACTGCATTATAATCTGTATACCAAATGTCTTTGTTGCCAAACCCACCGGGCATATTGCTGCTAAAGTAAAGTCTTTTTCCATCTGAGGTAAACGCAGGATGACCAATGCTAAAGCTATCCGAGTTAATTGGTAATGGTTTTGGTTCAACCCAAACTCCGTTTTGAAAATAACTCACAAGTACCTTGCAAAATAATCCAGCCCCATCTTTCCCATTGCATTGGGTAAATAGTACCATGGTTTCTGAACTGTCTAACCAAGTTACTCCTTCATTGTAATTGGTATTTAAGGTTTTAATAGGAGTGGGTTTGCTAAGTCCAGCACTATTTAGGTTGGCTAAAAAAATATCACAATATTTTTGCCCTGTCCATTCAAAAACTTCGTTGCCTTGTGCTTCTTTGCGGGTAGAGCTAAAATATAATCCTTTTGCGCTTATAAATGGGGCATAGTCGCTTTGGTCAGAATTTATGATGCTAAGGTTTTCAACCTTAAACTTTAAAGGATTGGCTTTCCATTCGGCAGCGGCTGCACAACTTTGCATGGCTTGTTTTCCTTTTATATCCTCAGGAATTTCAAAGCTATAATCATAAAAAGCCCTATTGGCTTCATCATAGCGCTCAAAGTTTTTGAGTAGTTGCCCATAACTAAATAAAATAAAGGGGTCAGGGTATTTGCTGTTTACAACTTCTTCATACCATTTTAGGGCTTGTTTAAAGTTGTTACTATTTCGGTAACTGTCGGCAATTTTATAAAGTATCTTTTGCTTTTCTTCTTCTTGTTTAACCTTTGGGTAAACTTTTTGAAAAAGCAGCGCGGCGGTATTATATTTTTTTGATTGATACGCTAATTCTGCCTTATCCAATTCTAATTGATAGGAGGGGACACTGGTTTGCTGTGCCATAGCTTTTTGAGATAGGAAAAAGCCAAGGAGAAAAAAAATCAATAGCAATTTACGCATACAAGTAAAACGTTGGCAGGTTAAATTAGATTTCAATTGAAGTATAAAAAAAAGGGGCACCAGAGCGCCCCTTTTCAGTCAGTATTTTTAGCCCCGTGGTTGTGTCCTCACCCCTGGCGTAGGTCTAGGCGCAGGTGCTGGTCGGCCAGTTGGTCTTCCTTGCGGCTTTTGATTAGCAGGTGGTGTGAGTTGAACTGGTCTTGGTTTTTCCCAATAAACATCCAAAACTTTTACCGTAGTTCTACGATTTAATTGGTGCTCATCTTCAGTACATTTTAAACCTTCTTGTCTTTCGTTTGGTCCCTCGCAATTACAATGCAAAGCTAATGAGTCTTTCACGTTTTCGCCATATCCTCTAGAAACTAAACGAAGGGTATCAATTCCATTTTTTACCAAATATGCCACCGCAGAGTCGGCACGTCTTTGTGATAAACCAATATTGTAAATTGAGTCTGCACGACAGTCGGTATGTGAACCCAATTCAATTTTTAAAGTTGGATATTTATTTAGTACTGTAATCAATGAGTCTAGCACTTTTGCCGCATCTGGACGAATATTAGCCTTGTCCAAATCGTATAGAATTCCACGAAGCGTAAAGGTTTCTAAGCCTAAAGAGTTTAACTCAAAGTTTTGAATTAAATCTGTAGACACTTCTAAACCACGTGTGGTTTGTTCTTCCATTTTACTATCATAGAACATGGCTCTAGAAGCAAAAAGTTCATAATCTGTTTTTGATTTTAGCACCACTTTATATGAACCTGCGCCGTCTGTTTTAATCACAATCTTACCAGTATCACTGCTAGAGGTTAGGGTAACTAAAGCATTTGGCATATTTTCTTTGGTAATAGCATTTTTTACCACACCACTCAAAGTGAACACCAATGGGGTCATGTGAAAACGATAGATATCGTCTTGTCCTTTACCACCTTCTCTATTACTACTAAAGTATCCGCTTTCTTTATCTTTCCCAAAGATGATGGCAAAGTCATCGCCATGGGAGTTGATAGGAGATTTCATGTTAATTGGATCACTCCAATCAGTTGCATTTCCTTTAGACATGTAAATGTCTGTGCCACCAAGACCAACATGTCCATTTGAGGCAAAGTATAAGGTACCATCGTCTGTAATGGTAGGAAACATATCATCGTCTTCAGTATTGATTACTGGGCCAAGGTTAATTGGGTCACCCCAAGTTTTTCCTCTTCCACTTTTAGTAACCATCCAAATATCTTTGCCACCAATAGAGCCTGGCATATCCGAGCTAAAGTATAAAGTGCTGCCATCCTTGCTAAGACTTGGTTGTCCGCAGTTGAATGAATCGGTGCTAAAAGGTAGTGGCTCAGGTTCGCTCCACTCAGAGCCTGAAAGTTGTGAAGTATATAATCGACAAAAATTACCTTTCATATTATTGTCGTAATTACATTTAGTGATATAAATGGTTGCAAAACGACTGTCAAAGCAAACTACCCCATCATTTAATTTACCATTAAGCTTGTCTTTATCTACTAAAGTTGGTAATTGATACGTAATGTTATTAGGATTTTTCTTATCAACTTTAAAAGTTACGGTATACAAATCTGTGTAGCTATTGGTGGTCCAGCCATAAGAAGTGCTACTTACCCCTTTTTCTCTGTCTGAGGTAAAATATAATTGGTCTTTCTTAAAAAATTGCGGTGCAAAATCTTCCCAACGCGTATTTAGGCCTTTTACATTTTCTACTAAATAACGGGTTTTATCATTTTTCCATTTCAATGCATTTTGACAACCATCGATGAGTCTTTGGGTTTCGGTTGCTTTTTCATTTGAAAGCTTAAGGTAGTTCTTAAACTCAATAATCGCTTCATCATATTTGCCATTGTTCTTAAGCGTTTTGGCAAGCATGTATTGATTTTCTGGGTTTTTAGGGTCAACCTTGATGGCTTTACGATACCAGCTTTCTGCATTCTTCATGTCATTCATTTTCCAATAACAGAAGGCTGCATTATTTGCAGATTCAATGCGCTCATCTTTTTTCTTGGTACTTGAATATACCTTTCTATAGTTTTCGTTAGCAAAACCATATTCTTTTTTAGTCATATGCTCTCTGGCAGCAGCAATGGAGCCTTTTTTAGCGCAACTGCTAAGCATAAGTATTCCACCTATTAATAGGCTGAAACTAAGAAGAAGTAAATGTCTTTTATTCATGAATGGACCGAATTAATGCGATTTCTATTTAATGCAAGTTTATTAAATTTTTACACACTATTGACTATTTTCTATCAAAAATTTCATAAAAAAAGCGGCCGAGGCCGCTTTTTTTATTTTATAAAGAGCATTTCCCTGTATTTTGGGAGCTTCCAAAGTTCGTCATCTACAAGATATTCAAGCGAATCACTTGCGTCTCTAATGGGGTCAAACAATGGCTTTACCTTTTTACAAATAGCTAAAGCACTTTCATGAGAACTTTTTGCATGGTGTGCTTTCTCAAGTTCTGCTTGAAGTTTCTGCACATTACCATAAATGGTTTTGATGTGTCCACTTATTTCTTTTATCAAATTTACCTGAACTTCGGTATCTGTTTTTGTTAAACCTGCAGCTTTCATGGCATCCACGCTTTCTGCTAAATTTCTTTGATAAGCAATGGCCGCCGGAATTACATGTGAAGTTGCTAGTTGCGCCAATAATTTGGCCTCAATGTCTAATTTCTTTACATATAACTCTTGCATAATTTCATAACGTGCATTTAGCTCTACCTCGTTAAAAATTTCGTTGCTAACAAATAAATCCTTTGAAGTTTTGCTGATATAAGCATTTAAAGCTTCAGGGGTTGTTTTTATATTGCTTAAGCCGCGTTTAGCAGCTTCTTTAACCCATTCGTCGCCATACCCATTTCCTTCAAAAAGAATTTTCTTGCTGGCTTTGTAATATCCTTTAAGAACTTCAAGAATAGCTTCTTCTTTTTTATTGCCATTCTTTTTAATGTCGGCATCTACTTCTGCCTTAAACTTGTTCAATTGGTTGGCCATAATTGTATTTAACACAATCATTGCATTTGCGCTATTTGCGCTAGAACCAACTGCTCTAAATTCAAATTTATTTCCTGTGAAAGCAAATGGAGAAGTTCTATTTCTATCGGTATTATCCAATAAAATATCTGGTATTTTATTTACATTAATGCTGGCTGCTTTGCTGGTTTTGCTAGTAGCTTTATTGTTTAAAAGACTTTCTAGAACCTCTGTCATTTGTGTACCAATAAAGATACTCATTATGGCAGGTGGTGCTTCGTTGGCTCCTAAACGATGGTCATTTCCTGCAGAAGCGATAGAGGCGCGAAGTAAATCTGCATGATCGTGTACTGCTTTAATTACATTTACAAAGAAGGTTAAGAACTGAAGGTTATTGGCAGGGTCTTTAGTTGGGGCCAATAAATTAACACCGCTATCTGTAATTAAACTCCAGTTATTGTGTTTTCCACTGCCATTTACACCTGCAAAAGGTTTTTCGTGTAATAACACTTTAAAGTGGTGACGTTGTGCTACTTTCTCCATCACATCCATTAGCAATTGGTTGTGGTCTATGGCTAAGTTTACCTCTTCAAAGTTAGGAGCACATTCAAATTGAGACGGAGCAACTTCGTTATGACGTGTTTTTAAAGGAATACCTAGTTTGTAACATTCGGTTTCAAAATCAACCATGAAATCGTGAACCCTTGGTGGAATTGAACCAAAATAATGATCTTCTAATTGTTGGCCTTTTTCTGGGGATAATCCAATTAAGGTACGACCGGTTAGCATTAAGTCGGGTCTTGCAATTACCATGGCTTCATCTACCAAAAAGTATTCTTGCTCAATACCTAAAGAGGCAAATGCTTTTTGAACTTGTTTGTCAAAATAACTAGAAACGACATTTATAACTGATTTTTCAACAGCATGCAGTGCTTTTAGCAAGGGTGCTTTATAATCTAAGGCTTCACCTGTATATGAAACAAAAATGGTAGGAATGCAAAGTGTTTTTCCATTTGAACCTTCCATGATGAAAGCGGGTGAAGAGGGGTCCCAGGCTGTATAACCGCGTGCTTCAAAAGTATTTCTAATACCGCCATTAGGGAAGCTAGAAGCATCAGGTTCTTGTTGAACCAAAGCGCTGCCGCTGAATTTTTCAACGGAACGACCATCTTCTGTGGGTTCAAAAAAGGAATCGTGTTTTTCTGCAGTTGCACCTGTTAAGGGCTGAAACCAATGGGTGTAGTGGCTAACACCTTTAGACATAGCCCAGGCTTTCATACCACTGGCTACTTGGTCTGCAACATTTCTATCAATTTTTTCACCATTCTTAATCGCATTCGAAACTGCTTTATAAGCTTCCTTGCTTAAGAATTGTAACATGGCAGCGTCGTTAAAAACATTGCTGTTAAAGTAATCCGAAATTTTATCGGAAGGGGGAGTGACACTCACGGTTTTTCTGGCTTGAACCGTGTCCAGGGCTTTAAATCGTAAAGTTAGCATAGTGCAGATTCATTTTATTGGCCGCGAAGATAAGTTTATATATCTTTATTAATTGCCTAAATAGTAAACAATTAATCCGCATTTTTAGGTTCAAACCTAAAAAAACACTGTGGAAACTATTTTTAAGAGCCTTTGATATTGGCTAAAATCCCTTCCTTTAATGCATAATGGCTGGCAATAATTTGAGTTGACCCGAGCCTTTTTAAAACATAAGACATTAATGTGCTTGCCGCAACTATCATATCTATCCTAAAGTTTGGAAGGCCTTTCATTTCTTGTCTTTCTTCCACCGTGCTTGATAAAATGAAATCTGTGAATTTTTCAACTTGACCCAAGGAAACTAAGTGGGCGTGTCCTGTAATTTCTTCTAATCTTTCGTTTAAATCTTTTTCTAACACTTCTCTTAGGGTATCAAAGCTTCCAGCTGAACCTGCAAAGATTTTAGCCTGATAAATGGCTTGCTTTTGCCATACTTCTTGTAAATTGGTTTCAAAAAAATCTTCTAAATTTTGAAGCTGAACATGTGTTATAGGTTCAGAGATAGCAAAGGCATCTATTAGCCTTGCAGCGCCAATTTCAAAGCTTTTTTTCCAAATAATTTCTTCCCCTTTTCCAAGAATAAACTCCACGCTTCCGCCGCCAATGTCCATTACCCAAATGGGCTCTTGAGGAAAGGGGAAGGAATATGCTACACCTTTATAAATGAGTTCCGCCTCCAAATTTCCTTCTATTTTTTTTATGTTGAACCCAAAACGTTCTTTAATTTCTAGCAAGAATTCTTGGCCATTACGGGCGTTTCTGATGGCGGAGGTGCCGGTGGCTTGGATATTTGTTACGCTGAATTCCTTTATTTTCTCTTCAAATATCACCAATGCCTCCATGGCTCTTTCCCATGCGTCGGGGGCAATAATACCTTTATTTATGCCGCTTTGGCCAATTTTTACAGGAATTTGTAATTGAAAGGATTCCTCAATTTGGTTCAAACCAAGCCTTCCAATTAGCAAATGAAAGGTATTGGTGCCCAAATCAATAACCGCAACGGTAGGATTGCTATTTAGCATTAAAAATAAGTTGTAAGTTATTTACCAGCTGCTAGATGCCCGCAGCTAATTAAACCAACATTCTTACTGGATTTTCTAATAGATCTTTTAAACTTTGAAGGAAGGCTGAGCCTGTTGCCCCATCTACCACGCGGTGATCACAGCTTAATGTAACTTTCATTACTTGGGCAATCATCATTTCGCCGTTTTTAGCAATGACTGTTTCTTTGGCAGCACCTACTGCTAAAATACAAGCATCTGGCGGATTAATAATGGCTGTAAATTCATCGATGCCAAACATACCTAGGTTTGAGATAGTAAAGGTATTACCCTCAAATTCATTTGGTTGAAGTTTTTTGTTCTTAGCCTTTTCTGCTAATTGCTTAACCTCTGCACTGATGTGCGAAAGCGATTTATTATCCGCAAATTTTACTACGGGCACAATTAATCCGTCTTCTATTGCTACGGCTACCCCAACATGAATGTGCTGGTTATAACGAATTTTATCTCCTAACCAACTTGAATTAACATTTGGATTTTTGCGTAACGAAAGTGCAACTGCCTTTATAATAATATCGTTTACAGAGATTTTAATCTCGCTAAATTCATTGATTTGCTTACGTGCACTGATAACGTTATCCATCACAATGCTCATGGTAAGGTAGAAGTGTGGCGCAGTATGCTTGCTTTCACCCAATCGGCGGGCAATTACTTTGCGCATTTGGCTTACAGGCACTTCCGTAAAGCTTTCGCTAGCTACAATTTGAGGAAGTGAAACTGGCGCAGTAGCCTTGGTGCTGGTTTGGACAGCCGGACTAAAATTTTCAACATCACGCTTAACTATTCGGCCATTGTCGCCACTGCCGCTAACTTGATTTAAATCGATGCCTTTCTCTTTGGCAAGTGATTTTGCAAGTGGAGAAGCTATCAATCGGCCATCTGCATGAGCTGACGTTATTGCAGGTGTTGCAGGTGTTTCAGTAGGTGTTGAGGCAATTGGCACTTCTGCTGGTGGAGTTGAGGAAGGAGCAGGAGATGCTGCTGGAGCAGCGGTATTAGCAAGCAAGGCACTAATATCTTCACCTGCATTACCAACAATTGCTATAAGTGCATCCACAGGAACAGAGCCGCCTGCCGGAATTCCAATATGAAGGAGCGTTCCTTTTATAAAGTTTTCTAACTCCATTGTAGCTTTATCGGTTTCTACCTCAGCCAAAATATCTCCTGGCTTAACGGCGTCACCAACATTCTTCAACCAAGATACAATTACCCCTTCGGTCATGGTATCACTCATTTTGGGCATTCTAATTACTTCGGCCATTGTGGTATGCTAATTTTTTTGCGAACTGCAAAAATATTCTTTAATCCTATTGGTGCAAGTTAAAAAAGTTGGATTGAACGTAAAATCTCATTTGAAATAGGCTAAAGCCTATTAAGCAGCAGCCTGTTCTATACTTCTTAAATCAACTAAAACTTCTTTTTCCAAATTTTATCGGTATGTTCGATATATAAAGGAAGGGCAGAAGAGCCATACCATTCTAAAATTTCTGGTTCAAAGATTTTGACATTGATGCTCGCATCTCCTTTAAGCAGGTTATTTACCTCATCTCTATTTTTAGCATCTAAGATAAAAATGCCGCGGTAGCCTATATTGTTAGAGGTAATAGGGCCTGAAACTATTAATTTTCCAGAGGCTTGCATGGCTTTCATATTATCAAAATGGCTTCTGAAACAACTATCTCGGTAAGCTTTGTCTTTTACCAAATTATCACCGGATTTTAAAATTACCAAATAGTACCGTTTCATGCCAAAATCATCTCCCCCAAGCTTTTTGGCCAAGGTGCTATCATAATTAGGATTTTGGGCAAGTGTTATTTTCACTAATAGTATAAATAGCAGTCCAAATATTGTTTTCATAAAGTTTAATACTGTAATTTGAGCGTACAATATAATTAAAGAAACAATCTCCTAAAATTTAGGTAGGGAATCTTCCCTAAAAAATTATTTTTGACCTATTGGATTTCAAAATTATGAATCAATACGAAACGTTATTAAAACACATTTACGAAAACGGTAATGAAAAGGCCGACCGCACAGGAACAGGCACCAGAAGCATTTTTGGAGCCCAAATACGCTTTGATTTAGCGGAAGGCTTTCCTTTAATCACCACCAAAAAGGTGCATTTGAAGTCGATTATTCATGAATTGCTTTGGTTTATAAAAGGAGAAACCAATACCAAATATCTTACTGATAATGGGGTTAGCATTTGGGACGAATGGGCTGATGAAAACGGCAATTTAGGTCCGGTATATGGCTACCAATGGCGCTCTTGGCCTACCCCAGATGGTATGCATATCGACCAATTATCCGAAGTTATTGAAACCTTAAAAACCAACCCAGATAGCCGTCGCATTATTGTGAGCGCTTGGAATGTGGCCGATCTTTCTAAAATGGCCTTAATGCCATGCCATGCTTTTTTTCAATTTTATGTAGCCAATGGAAAATTAAGCTGTCAATTGTATCAGCGCAGCGCCGATATGTTTCTTGGGGTTCCGTTTAATATTGCCTCTTATGCTTTACTTACTCATATGGTTGCACAAGTATGTAATTTAGAGGTGGGCGATTTTGTGCATACTTTTGGTGATGCGCATATTTATAGCAATCATTACCAACAAGTGGAACTTCAATTGTCTCGTGAACCTAGGCCTTACCCAACTTTAGTTATGAACCCCAATGTAAAATCGATTTTTGATTTTGTATTTGAAGATTTTAGTTTTGAAGGCTATGAGCCACATCCAGCCATTAAAGCGCCAGTGGCGGTGTAATTTTACTCTCTCTCCAATTTAAATTCATTTACCTGCATTCCTTTGCCATTGTCTTTCATAAAAATATAGCTACGGAATTTTCCATTACTGGCCTCATAGATAATAATGGCGTATTTAGCGCCTTGACCAGAAGATCCTTTATGTTGAATAGTTACTGATTTTGGAGGATGTTGGTTGAAAAAGGTGCGCAACATTTGTTCAGCTTGTTGTTTGCTGTAAATCCCTTCATTGTCTAGTAGGGTCAATTCTACGCTGCTGCTAAAAAATTGAGTAAGCCCGCTTACTTGCCCTGCCCGCATGGCTCCTGCTATATTGTCAAAGCTATCTAACTTTGTTTGAAAGCTACATAAACTTAAGATAAGGATGCTTAAAACAACTAATTTTTTCATGCTGATTTTTGCCAAAAATTCCCAAAAACTATGCCACTAATATATATCAGTTCTTTTATGATTGAAAAGGAATAATTTCGCATGTATGGAAAATCGTGTAATTTTACTCATTCTAGATGGTTGGGGAATTGGAAAACCCTATGCCGGAAATGCTATCAATCTAGCTCATAAACCAAATTTTGATAGGCTTCTTGCCAATTACCCAAATGCCACGCTGCACACTTCTGGCGAATGGGTTGGATTACCACATGGCCAAATGGGAAACAGTGAAGTGGGTCACATGAACATTGGAGCTGGTAGGGTTGTATGGCAACAATTAGTGCTCATCAACAAAGCATTTTCTGAAGGTTTTGTAAACCAAAATGAAACTTTACTAAAGGCTGTACAATATGCAAAAGACCATCAAAAGAAAATTCACTTAATTGGTTTGGTAAGCGATGGCGGTGTGCATAGCAGCCTAGTTCATCTTAAAGGCCTTTGTAGTTTTTTACAACATAATCAGTGCCCAGATTTCTTTGTCCATGCTTTCACAGATGGTAGAGATACAGACCCTAAAGGTGGGATTGCCTATTTAACAGATTTGTCTAATCACCTAGCCGCTACCAAAGGCCACCTAGCTAGCATTACCGGCCGCTATTTTGCCATGGATAGAGACAAGCGTTGGGAACGTGTAAAGCTAGCCTATGACGCCTTGGTTCAAGCCAAAGGAGAGCTTAGTAACAACCCTTTAAGCTTAATGGAGCAACGTTATCTTGCTGGTGAAACTGATGAGTTTTTAAAGCCCATTATTGTGGCAAACCCACAGGGAAATCCAATTGCAAAAATTGAAGCGGGCGATGTAGTTATCAATTTTAACTTTAGAACAGATCGTGGTAGAGAAATTTCAGAAGCGCTTACGCAAAAAGACTTTCCAGAGCAAGAGATGAAGGCGCTCGACCTCCAATACATAACCCTTACAGAATATGATAAAACATTTAAGAAGGTTGGGGTGGTTTTTCCAGATATTGAATTAAATAATACTTTAGGTGAAGTGTTAGAGGCACATGCCAAAAAACAAGTGCGTATCGCTGAAACAGAGAAATACCCTCATGTTACCTTCTTTTTTAGTGGTGGCAGAGAGTTGCCATTTATTGGTGAAATCAGACATATGGCTCCTTCGCCAAAGGTTGCCACTTATGATCTTCAACCAGAAATGAGTGCAGAGGAAGTTTGTAATTTTACTTTGTCAGAAATTGAAAAAAATGAAGCCGATTTTATGTGTGTTAACTTTGCTAACCCAGATATGGTAGGCCATACGGGTGTGGTGCCAGCCGAAATAAAAGCCATAGAAAAAGTAGATGATTGCTTAGGAAGGGTTGTTAATGCAGCGCTTGCCAAAGGGTATAGCCTATTGGTAACTGCCGATCATGGCAATGGAGAATACATGATTAATGAAGAGGATGGAACGCCAAATACAGCCCATACCACCAACGATGTGCCTTTATTACTTATTCAACCCAATGCGCAATACCAAATTAAAGCAGGTAAATTGGCAGATTTAGCGCCCACTACGCTTGCCTTAATGGGCATTACAAAACCCGCTGAAATGGATGGTGATTCTTTATTGGTTTAACCAAAAAGACACATATTCATTCTTGGGGTCGTAAGCTTGTGCTTGTTTAATTGGATTAAATTTACGGTCGCTGCGTGCATCATTGCCCACACCTGCTTGATAGGCCCAATTGCCATAATTACTTGATGGATCATAGTCTAAGAGTTGGCTTTCGAACCAGGCTGCGCCCCAAAGCCAATTTATCTCAAGGTCTTTACATAAGTAACTGGCCACATTTTGCCTACCTCTGTTGCTCATAAAACCTGTTTGCAATAATTCCTGCATGTTGGCGTCTATAAAGGCCTGACCTGTTTCTCCTAAACGCCAACGTTCAAAGGTTTCTTTGTCGTTTTTCCATGTAAAGCGTTTTGCTTGCAAGCCTTTTATTTGAAATAAACTGGCACCGTGTTTTACCAAAATCCATTTAAAATAATCTCGCCAAAGTAATTCATAAATCAACCAATAAGTGCTGTCATTGCTTTTTACTAATCGTTCATATTCTTTTACTTCTGAATAAACTTTTCTTACGCTAATACAACCTAAGGCAAGATAGGGCGAAAGCTTGCTACTGTAGTCTTTTCCTATGAGTCCGTTGCGTGTTTCTTTATACCTCTCAATGGAATTGCTTTCCCAAGTATAATGTCTAAGTCGGAGCAAGGCTTCTGCTTCACCTCCTTTAAATGAGAACCAATTAATTGGTTTCTGTATGATTGCTTTCGGTAATTGGTCATCTGCTATTTCATTCGGTATTCCTATTAATTTATTGGGTTTGGGTAAAGGGCGGGCGGGCACTAAACTTGGTTCAACCTTATTTTTAAAAGTGGTAAAAAGAATAGGCAATTGTTCAATGGAAAATGGCATTTGTGCTAAGCTTGTTAATGTGCTATCCCAATAGGTACTTTTCTTAATCACTAATTTTTTTATTTCGGTTTGAACCAAATTTGCCGTTGCCTCTTCTTCCGTTCCTGGTAATGCTTGCCAAAAAACTTCATCAATTTGAAGGGTTTTGCAAACCTGCGGAATGGCTATATGAGCTGGTGTTTGGTAAATTAAAAGGTCTGAACCCAATCTTTGCATTTCTTTCTTTAAGTAGCTTAGCGATTCAAGTAGGAAGTTTAATCGCTGTGGCCCCGCATTATTAAAGCCTAAAGGATTAACTTGAAGTAATTTTGAATCAAAACAATAAATTCCTATTACAGCATATTTTTGGGTGGTGCACAAATGCAAAGCCTCGTGATCGCTGGTTCTAAGGTCGTTTCTAAACCAAATTAATTTGTTAGACATTTAAATCAAACCTTGTGAAGTTCAAAAAGTTTAAAAAGACTTTTTAAAAAACACTAATAAATTGATATTCTTTAAAATGGAAATCCTACTTATTTGAATAAAATTGGGTCAATGGATAAAAGGTAAATAAAATGAATGTTCTAGCTTTTACCTTGCACAACTATTCATGAAATTAACAGAAGAGCAAATAGCCATTTTAGCCTCTAAGGGAAACATCAAGATTAATGCAGTTGCGGGTTCTGGTAAAACAACAATTGTTATAGAATACGCAAAAACACGCGAAGAGGGTAGCAGAATTTTGTATTTAGCATTTAATAAATCAGTGAAAATTGAAGCCTCTAAAAGGTTTTTGGAAGAAGGCTTAAACAATGTGAAAGTAGAAACTGCGCATTCACTTGCCTATAAAAATATTGTATTTAACTACGGGTATAAAGTGCGTGGGCAAGGTTATAAAACCAATGAGATTGTAGAAACATTAGGCCTAAAAGCGGTAGGTGAAAAGCATGCCGAGTATATGGTTGCCAATCATATCAATAAATTTGTTGCTTATTTCTGTAATAGCAGCAAACAAAAGGTTCAGGAGTTAAATTATTTAGATACCATTAAAGAAGCAAAAGCAAGAGAATTTGTTGAGCGATTTTACGAGTACATTCTTTCCCAAACGCGCTTGTTTTTAAGTTTTATGAATAGTGGTGAAATTGAAATTACCCACGACTTTTACCTTAAAAAGTTTCAGCTATCTAACCCAGATTTACCATATGACTATATTTTGTTTGACGAGGGTCAGGATGCTTCAGCTGCCATGTTGGATATTTTCTTAAAGCAGAAAGCTTGTAAGGTAATTGTAGGCGATACCCATCAGCAAATATATGCTTGGCGTTACGCTATTAACTCTTTAGAACAAGTTGATTTTACAAATTATTACTTGTCAACTAGCTTTAGGTTTAGCCAAGAAATTGCAGATTTGGCGCTTACCGTGCTCGGTTTAAAACGGCATATAGGTAGGTTCAAACCGATACAAATAGAAGGCAAAGGAAATAGCAACGCCATTAAAACAAAAGCTATTTTAGCGCGTACCAATTTAGGGTTGTTATTAAAAGCCATTGAGTATATTACTGAAAGAGAAAATGTGAAACATATTTACTTTGAAGGAAATATAAACTCTTATACCTATGCAGAGGATGGAGCCTCCTTGTATGATGTTTTACATTTGTACAATGATAGAAAATCATCTATTAGAGATACCTTAATTAAAGGCATGAAAGACCTTGCCGATTTAGAAGATTACATTGAAAAAACAGAAGAGGTTCAATTAGGTATGATGGTGGAAATTGTTAAAGAGTACGGAAACAAGATTCCTGACATCATTAAAACCTTAAAAGAAAAACATGTTGCCAATGATGAAAAGCATAAGGCAGAAGTTATTTTTTCTACGGTGCATCGTTGCAAGGGAATGGAATATGATACGGTGCAATTGGTCAATGATTTTATTACAGAAGGGCAGGTGCATAAGATGCGTGAAGAACTCGACAAAGACGAAGTGGATGCCGCTAAAATAGTAGAAGAAATAAACTTACTTTATGTAGCTGTTACGCGCACGCGCAATAGTTTATATATTCCTAATGCCCTCATGCCTCCCACTGATGGGAAACTGGAGCACATTCATATCCTAAATGATTTACGCCCGGATGAGCAATTAGAAAAGAAGAAAGTAATAGGTTATCCTAAACAGCCCTACATTAAAACTTCACTTGATTCAGTTTCTGAGACAAGCACTTCAAAATTGACACATAACAGTGCTGGCCGTCCATGGACACCAGAATTAGATAATGCTTTAACCCAAATGTTTCAAGATGGTGTATCATTAAAAGACATGGAAAGGCATTTTGGAAGAACTAGAAGTTCCATTGGCTTTCGTATTAAAAAATTGCAGTTGGAAGAATTGTATCGTTAACTTATCTTACCTTAATGAAATTAAAAGTATTCGTCATTTTTGTGTTCAGTCTAACTTTATCCTCTTGCCAATTAGGTAGGTTTATCTTTTATAATTTTGCTGATGTAAAAGATCATAAGAAGTTTGCTTATAGAACCATTTTAAATGACTCTGTAAAATTTAAATTCCCAGAAGCAATTAATGGCAGGTATCCGAAAATTTTAACTGGAAAAGACAACCGCGAGATTTCATTTGATGCTTATTTAAAAGACAATAGCACCCTTGCTTTTTTAATTATCAAAAACGACACCTTGCAATATGAAAAATACTTTGCCGGTTATAACCAAGAAAGCATTGTGCCCTCTTTTTCTATGGCAAAATCAATTACCTCGCTCCTAATTGGAATAGCAATAGACGAGCACTTGATTCAGTCTGTTGATGAATCTATCACTGCATATATCCCAGAATTGAAAGATAAGGGCTTTGAGAAAGTAAGCATTCTTCATTTGTTACAAATGACTTCAGGCATTAAGTTTAACGAAAGTTATGTAAATCCTTTTGGAGATGCAGCCTCCTTTTATTATGGCACTGATTTGCGCAAGTTGATAAAAAAAATGAGGTTAAAAAACGAACCAGGAACCCAATTTGAATACGTAAGTGGCAATACGCAATTGTTAGGCCTAGTGTTGGAACGTGCCCTTAAAGGAAAATCGGTGAGCGCTTATTTGGAAGAGAAATTATGGCAACCTTTGGGCATGGAATATACAGCCACTTGGAGCATTGATAGGAAGAAAAACGGTTTAGAGAAAACGTTTTGTTGCCTTAATGCCCGCGCCCGCGACTTTGCAAAAATTGGCAGATTGTGTCTTAACCAAGGCAGTTGGAATGGCAAACAAATTGTTTCTAAAGAGTGGATTTTGCAATCTACCAAAATTGATACCACTGCCGGTAGTGTTAATTATTATCAATACCAATGGTGGCTGCCCTCAGATAAAGGAGATTTTATGGCAGAAGGCATTTTAGGCCAGTTTGTTTATGTTAATCCTACAAAAAATCTCATCATCGTGCGCTTAGGTAAAAATGAAGGAAAGGCTAATTGGTGGAATGTTTTCACTGGATTAGCGGCCGCTTATTAAAAAAATATTTTCTTTTTGTCGGTTCGAACCGAACCTTTTTCAAATAAGTGTTTGGAGACTTATTTTATTGAGTTGAAGTTGCTAATTACTGCGAAGGCAATAAGCATACAAAAACTCTTTTATTTTAGTCTGCTTCTTGCAAGAACAGATAAAATAAAAGAGTTAAATAAAGCTAGAAATATTATATACTACTTGTTTTCAACCGCTTTTTTAAGTAAATCTAAGCCTTGTTGATTGGTTTTTTCCATTTCTGTCTTGGCTCCAAAAAGCCACATGAAGAAGGTGTTGGGTAAACCAGATTCAACCTTAAAATCTTGTTTAACTTCAATGCCGTTATTTGTTTCAATGAAATAGTATTCAAAAGTTGGCTTGGCTACAAAAGGCTTTTGTATGTCGCACCTCATTCCGATAAATTTTAAGTCATCTATTATTATTATTTCCTGAAATCCTAAGTCTTTCCCATTGTTTCCATCCCAATGATATTGAGCACCAACAGTTCCGTCAACTCCAGTAACCTTGTATTTTTGATTTGGGTCTTGGGCAAAGAAGGGCGACCATTTAGGGAAGTTATTCAAGTATTTAACCATATCAAAAACTTCTTGTCTACTCCCATTAATAGTTACAGTTTTGATAATTTGAATGGTTTTTAAGCCATTAGATTTATAAATTCCAAATCCTACGAATGCTATTAAAGCAAGTGCAATTATTCCAAAAATCATTTTCATATTCATTTTAATTGTTAATTATATTTTATGTTAGAATTACATTGGTTGAACGCTTCTTATTTCAACAGAGCCACCCATTAATAATATGGGACAGTTTTTGGCTATTTCTAGCGCATCCTCAATTGAACCCGCAAGCAAAACCATATTACCGGCAATTGCTTGTTTGTTTGCAATATGAATTCCTTCTTGGATAGACTTATCAGCAAAAATTTGTTTGCCTTCAAAGCCTAGTTGGTGCGTGCTGATTAGTTTTTCTTGAAAAGCAATGTGGCTTATAAAAGTGCCCCATTGTTGATGCATCTCGTTAATTTCTTCTTGAGTTGGTTGATAGTTAATGCTAGGTTCGAAGCGAAATAATAGCATGAATTCTTTTGTTTGTGCCATGTTCATTTTGTTTTTGTTGTTTATGATGGCACAAATATTGGCTTCAATTATTTATCAATTCTTGCCATAGGGCAAGAAATACTAATCCTCATAATTTGCTTTTATTTTTTTGAAAATTATCCAATGCATAAATAAAATTGTAGGAGGAGCAAAAGCAGGAATAATGCAAAAAGGAAACATTGCCAATGAATCAACTCCCATATAGCCTTTATCAATTGATATTTTGGTAATTATATTAGCAGCAATTGCTGTAAAAAGTATATCAATGGAACCAAAAATATTCCAGTAAAAAGCTAGTTTTTTGGCATAGGTTTTTCTATTTATTATTGCTTTCGCTACAAAAATGCTACTGATAGCTGTAATTATATCTCCAAATCCAGCTATTAATGCAAATGGTTTTGGTAGTGCATCGTATAATGCTAACAAAATAAAAAACACCCCAACTACCCTAAATAGATGAAGTTTAACCAAGCTTTCAAGCGTTGAACTATCAATAATTGCTTGGCATTTTTTAGTGTTTAATACAAATCCAAACAGTAAAAAACCATATGGGAAGGTTGTGAGCAATAAAACCCTAGGAGGAAGCGAAACAACATTGAACCAACCACTTATACTTGCAATATAAATGTATGATAGGAATAAAATAAAAAATAAGGTAATTGTATTAAAAACTGAAAGATTCAGGTGTCTTTTGGTTGCTTTTCGAATAAATAACAGAATTAATAGGAAGGGCAATGGAATTACCATAAGAAAGCATATTGAAACCCATGGTGGAATAGGATAATGTATTAAGGTGTTCATTTTATATCTGAAATTTCTTTTCTAATTCTGCTTAAAGAGGTATCTGTAATTCCTAAATAAGTTGCTATTTGTTTTAAAGGAACATTATGAACAATATCTGGTTTTGTTTTTATCAAACTTAAGTATCGCTCCTTTGCTGGGTCAGTAATAATTGATACCGCATGGTTTTTTAATTCAAAGTAATTGTTTACTAACCTTGTTCTTCCTACTTCTCTAAAAGCTTCAATTTTGAAAAGTTTCATGAAATTTTCAAATGTTATTTTCCATGCAGCACATGGTGTAATGGCCTGAATGTTTTCCTTGCATTTTGTTTTTAAAAAATAGGCGTGCCAATCTATGATAATGTCTTTTGTACTAAAAAATTTGGTAGTTATGTCATTTCCTTCTAAATCTATAACGTAGGACCTTGCAAAACCACTTTCAAGAAAAAAATAATAATTGGCAGCATTTCCTTCAGTCATTAAGAATTCGTTTTTGGTAAAGTTTACTTTTTGATATTGCGCTAAAATGGTAGTTAAGTCATCTTTTTTGAAATTATGCTCATTGAAAATAGTAGTTAAAAAATTATTTTCTTCCATAATATTTAGCTTTAATTAATGCTCAAATAACATAAAAAAAGAGGCTACTTTTTCAAACAGCCTCTTTTTACAATATAAATATTTTTAAATATTCGGGTTGGTTCAAAACCCAACTTTTCTAAGCTATGCCAACTTGCTTCAAATGCATTAAGTGAGATCTAATTGCCGAAACTACAGTAGGAAACTCATTATAAGCAATGTTAAATTCTTTACAAGTTTGCTTTACAATTTTGTTTAATTGTGGGTAATGCACATGGCTAATTTTTGGAAAAAGATGATGCTCTACCTGAAAGTTCAATCCACCTAATAACCAGCTAACCGATTTGCTGCGGGTGGCAAAGTTAAAGGTAGTATTAATTTGATGAACGGCCCATTCTGTTTCTATTTTTGTGCTTTCGCCTTGTGTATCAATAAATGGAGCATCTTCTACCACATGTGCCAATTGAAAAACAATGGCTATGGTAATGCCGCAAATAAATACTGCAACAAAATACGCTATAATGGTATTTAATAACCCCGCAAAAAATATTGGCAATATTAAAAATACACCGATGTATCCAATTTTGGTTGCCCAAAAAGCAATATGCTCAGAGGTTTTGATTTTTCGAACAGGTGTAAATTCAGCAATTTTCCCACCAAAATACTTTTTAAAGTCGTTCATAAAAACCCAGAACAAATAGGTTAAGCCATATAACAAAACGCCATATACATGCTGAAAACGGTGAAACCAATACCTTGGCTGCGATTTATGTACCCTAATAAATGGTTTGATGTCAATATCATCATCCATACCTTCAATATTGGTATAGGAGTGGTGGTTAATATTGTGTTTTTGTTTCCACATCATGCTTGAACCACCTAGCACATTTAAAGAATAACTCATTAAGTCGTTCACCCATTTCTTGCTGCTATAGCTTCCATGCGCGCCATCATGCATTACATTAAAACCTATTGCAGCCATGTCTAATCCCATTACTGCCGCAATAAACAGACTAAGCCAGCCATTTTCAGGGGTGAAAAACACCAAAGTAATATAGCAAATTACCAGAATACTCAGCAAAATTGCAGTTTTAGAGTAAAGTTTGTAATTCCCTGTAGGTTGGATATTTTTTTCCTGAAAATACTGGTCAACGCGCGATTTCAAAGTATTGAAAAATTGTGCGTTGCTATTGTTGAATTTAATTTTTGCCATCTAAGTTTTATTAAGAACCTTCGCAAGATATTGATAATCTATTAAACAAAAACTGATTCTAATCAAAGTTTACAATCATGTGAAATGAACGCGCTTTTTTTCAGATATTTGAACCCAAGACATGAGATTTCAAGACGAACAAGAATTAAAAGACCTGATAAGCAGCTTTGTGAATCAGGGGGCATTAAAATCAAAACTGCTAGAAGCTCAGGTAATTGAGTCGTGGCCAACGTGGGTAGGCGAGCCAATTGCTAAATACACAGAGAAAGTGAGTATCTATAAAGGCCAGCTCACCTTAAAGATAAGTTCGCCTGCCTTGCGTAATGAGCTTGGGTTTCAGCGTCAGCGCATTAAAGAGTTAGTAAACAAAGAGTTAAACTGTGAATTTATCGAAGAAGTAATTATTCGCTAAGTTTCGGTTTGAACCTAAATAAGACACACCATTTAATATGAAGCAATTAATAGAATGTGTTCCCAATTTTAGTGAGGGAAACGACTTAAGTATTATTAAGCAAATTACCGATGCCATTGAAAGCGTAGAAGGGGTATTGCTATTAGACGTAGATCCAGGAAAAGCGACCAACCGTACTGTGGTAACCATAGTAGGTGAGCCCGCTCCTGTTATTGAGGCTGCATTTAGGGCCATTAAAAAAGCATCTGAGTTGATAGACATGCGCAAACACAAAGGAGAACATCCACGCATGGGTGCTACAGATGTATGCCCTTTGATTCCTGTGAGTGGCATTACCATGGAAGAAACTGCCGTTTATGCCCAAACATTGGCAAAAAGAGTAGGTGAAGAATTGAATATTCCGGTTTATTTATATGAATATGCCCAAAAAGATAAATCCCGCAATAACCTTTCCGTAATTAGGGGTGGTGAGTATGAAGGTTTTTTTGATAAGATAAAATTACCTGAGTGGAAGCCAGATTTTGGTCCAGCTGAATTTAATGAAAGAGCAGGTGGAACAGTGATTGGAGCGCGAGATTTCTTGATTGCATACAATATCAATCTCAATACAAAATCAGTTAGGCTGGCTAATTCTGTTGCTTTTGATGTGCGTGAAGCTGGGCGTGTAAAACGTGAAGGAAATCCAATTACTGGCAAGGTGGTAAAAGATGCCGATGGAAATGATGTTAGAATTCCAGGAACTTTAAAGTCATGCAAGGCCATTGGATGGTATATTGAAGAATATGCAATTGCCCAAATCAGCATGAACCTTACCAATTATAAGATTACTTCAGTTCATACAGCCTTCGACGAAGTATGCGAAAGCGCTGCTCGACGTGGTTTAAGGGTAACTGGTTCAGAATTGGTTGGATTAATTCCTTTAGATGCCATGTTAGAAGCTGGTAAACATTATTTGCAAAAGCAGGGTAGGTCTTTGGGAGTTAGCGAGTCAGAGCTTATACAAATTGCTATAAAATCACTTGGTTTAGATGAATTAGGTAAGTTTGATCCTGAACAAAAAATTATAGAATATAAGTTAAAAAATGCTGCCGAAGAAAAACTCATAAATATGAATTTAAGGGCATTTGCAGATGAAACTGCAAGTGAGAGTCCAGCGCCAGGAGGCGGTTCTATTAGCGCTTATGTGGGTAGTTTAGGCGTAGCACTTGGCACCATGGTAGCTAATTTAAGCGCTGGTAAAAGAGGTTGGGAGGATAAGGCTGCCATCTTTAGTGATTGGGCAGAGTTGGGTCAAACCATTAAAGATAAACTAATAAAAGCAGTTGATGAGGATACCAGAGCCTTTAATAAAATAATGGATGCCTTTGGTTTACCAAAAAGCAATGAAGCCGAAAAAGCTGCGCGCACAGCTGCCATTGAATCAGCCACCAAGTATGCGTGTGAAGTTCCCTTTTCTGTGATGCAAATTTCCTTTGATGCTTTACCTCTCTTGAGATTTATGGTAGTGGAGGGCAATCAAAACTCAATTACAGATGCGGGCGTTGGAGTTTTATGCATAAAAACAGCTTTACGTGGCGCTTATTTTAATGTGTTGGTAAATGCCAAAGGCCTTAAAGACCAAGCGTACGCAATAGAAATTGTTGGGAAAGCCAAAGATTTACTAAAGCGCAACCATGAGGTATGCGATGATATCTTATCTATGGTAGAAAACGCCTTGGTATAATCCCTTAAGCTAAATGAAAATTATAAAGAAAGCACTAAGTTTAGCCCTAATGATTGCAGCACCTTTGGTGGCTGGAATGGCTTTTTTTGAGTATGCAAACGTGAGTTTTTTAGGCGAAAAACCGAGTTATCCGTTTGGTAAACAACTCATGCATACCTTGCAAGTAAAAGACATCCATTATTTATCAAGTTACCAAAATGAATTGCTAACTATAGGTGTCATATTTTTGGTTATTGCGGTCATTGCTTATATCAGCATGATGGTGCGCGCATTGATTAATTTGATTTGGCTGGCTTTGGTTTTATTGATTGGTTATTACGTTTATAATTTGCTAGGTAAATAGTTTTAATTAGTCTGATTCTAAATTGTAGTTTTATCAGAACACTTATGCCAGTGCAATGTTGTAATAAGTAATTTTGAACCAATAATTAATAATATCATGGATAGAAAAAAATTCTTAAAAACATTTGCTTTTGGAGCACTTTCAACCAGTGTTTTAGTAGCAGCATGCGGTGGCGATGCACCTAAGACTGAAAATAAAACAGCCCCAGAGGTAGCACCAGCGCCAGAAGCTGCAGCTCCTGCCTCAACAGCAGATTGTAACGATTTAAGCGGTGTTGCAGAAGCAGATTTAAAGCAACGTGAGTCCTTAGGTTATGTAGCTAAATCTGTAGAAGCAGAGAAAAATTGCACCAATTGTCGTTTTTACCAACCAGGCACGCAAGCCAATGGATGCGGTGGATGCCAATTGTTTAAAGGTCCGGTTACACCAGAAGGATACTGCAAAACCTGGAACAAGAAAGAAGCTTAGTTTAATTATAACTACATTTTTAAAGCCGCCTTTACAAAAGGCGGCTTTTTTTTGCCTCAACTTTTGTAAGATATTAGTCAGGTTAAAAATTTTAAATACAATTGCTTATGGATTTTGGGTTAATGTAGCATCAATGAAGTACAAATAAATAATAAACTTATGCTACTATTTAATCCAAACAAACAAAACCTCGATGAGGTAGTGTTTGAAAAAAGAAACAAAAGTTATGGCGCCTATGCTTTGCGCAAGGCTTATCCTTCTCGTGTAAATAGAAGTTTGATTTTTACTTTACTACCTTTTGTATTGGTAGTTGGAGTTACCTTATTAAATCATCCAATCGATTCATTCGCCCCCTTATTTCCAGATGCTCCAAAGCCTAAAGAAAGAACCATTGTATGCGGTGGCGTTGTAGAAGTTATGTCGGGGTTTGAATTAGAATTAGCCGATGCCGAGTTTTTAATTGTACCAGATAAAAAGATTCCTATTAAGCGTGAGAAAAAACCAGAAGTTAAAAGAATGGTAAGTGCCGTAATTCAAGGGATGAGTGGTAGTAATACTTCCGCTTCCATCGCTGGTGCTGGACTCCCAGGTTTGCCAGTTGGTTTGGCAGGCGGATTGCCTTTAATTGGCGGTATAAAAGAACCAGAAGTTTTAGATGCTTCGAGCGTAGGCGTGATGGCAGAATTTCCTGGTGGAATTGAGGCCATGTATGAATACATTGGCAAAAATCTAAATTACCCCACCTTTGCCCGCGAAAATGGAAAAGAAGGAAAAGTAGTCTTATCTTTTGTAATTGCAGCAGATGGCAGCATTCAAATGAGTGATGTAGAAAAAGGAATTGGTTTTGGGTGTGATGAGGAAGCTTTAAGAGTAATTGGTGCCATGCCAAAATGGACCCCTGCTACTCAAAATGGAAAACCTGTAGCTGTGCGCTTAATGTTGCCTATCTTATTTAGGTTGCAATAATTTTTAAAATTCAAACTTTAAACCACCCGTCGGAAATATCGCCAAGCCATCAAAGTAGTTTTGGCCACTTAGGTAATTAAAGCTTTCAGCATTTGCTATTTGTTTGTTAAAAACATTCACTACATCCATAAATATTGTTAATGAGGCGTTTTTAAAGCTGAAGTTATAGTTCACCCTTAGGTCAAGACTGCTAAAGTCTGGCAAGCGCAACTGGTTTCTTCCAATTAGCTCTTTGCTATATCTTAATACATTTGTTTGGTTGAGTACATTTTCATAAATGATATAATCATCTTTGGGTTTGCCTGTGGCATATCTATACTTGCCAGAAACCAGCCACTTTTGATTTATTTTATAACTAAGTAAAATATTGAATTGATGAGGCTGACTAAATGCCACTGGATACCAGCCAAGGCCATCTGCATCGTTTCGCTCACTTTGCATGTAAGAGTATGAAAGCATACCATGGAAATTTTTAAGCAATCTCTTTTGCAAATGAATGTCTAAACCTCTTCCAAATCCTTCCCCTAAATTACGTTTAAATATAGTGCCCTCAATTGGATTGCTTACGAGGTTATAAAATGATTTATACCATGCCTCTACTGTAAACACAAGGTCTGTCCTAAACTGCTTTTGATACGATAGAATTATTTGTCTCACTTCTTCCATCTTAAGGCGCTGTCCACTTGGTAAATCTGCAATATCACTGTAAACAGGCTCTTGGTAATAAATGCCTGCCCCAAAACTAATTTGATTACTTTGGTTAATGGGTATTGTGCCACTGATTCGTGGCGAAATTACCTGCTGCTTAGAAAATCCAGCATAATCATATCGCAGGCCAAAGTTTATTGACACAAACTTTTTAATTAGAAATGAATAGTTTAAAAATGAGGAAACATTTAACGCTGCATCTTTAAAGTTTGCATTGATTTGCTCAGCAGAAAATACTTGAAACAATTGACTAGGATTGAATAATTGTGCCCGTCTAAAAATAAATGAAGTATCGGCGGCATTTAAACTTCTCTGGTTATACAATTGCAATACATCTGCCTCAAAGCCTAAAATTATTTTTTGTTGCTTTGGAAGAAAGTAAGTGTAAATACTACGATAACCAAGTTTGTTTTCATAGTAGTTTTGCGATTGAATATTGCTTAAGTAGGGGATGTTCTCTCTTGCAATAAACCCATTGCTAGCAATACTAGGATAGGCTTTCCCAACTTCTACGTCAGAAGAATACCTGCTAAAGTACACTACATTTTTTATCGAACTTTTAGCATTGATAAAAGTGTTTAGGTTCAAACCGAAAACCATTTTATTTCTTTTGAAATTTGGAAGATATAAGAGGTTTAATTTTTTATCCTCATACACATTGTCTATAGTTCTTACAAAACTTTCTGGACTAACTATGGCTAAAAATGACAGCTTGTTCTTGGTGTTAATTTGCGTTGTTGTTTTCAAGATAATATCTCCATATGCAGGCAGGCCAATGTCTTTTAATCCAACCACATTTACCAGTCCAATGAAGTTTTGATACCTAGCCGAAGCAAACACCTTTGTATTTTTAAAGAGTTTTGAGGGTCCGTCAAAATTTACATTAAGCCCTAACAAATCAGCTTGCCCATCTATTAAAAGGTTTTCTGAATTGCCCTCTTTAATGCTAAGTCCTAAGTATGATGCACTTCTGCGGCCATATTCGGGGCCAAATCCACCTCCTTGGAATACCGCCTTTTCTATTACCCTTGGTGCAAAAATGCTAAACCTACCGCCATTGGGGTCATTAAAAAAACTGTTGCCTTCTAAGTGCCCAACTTCGGTAAGTGGGATATCATCCACCATATAAACATTGTCTCTTACCCCTTGGCCTCTTACAGAAATGGCAGCATAAATTCCCCCACTGCTCGAAACGCCCGGCAACATTCCGATAGCCCTAAAAATATCTCCTTGCGCACCTGGGTTAAGCGAAATCTCTTCCCTTGAGAAAGTGTAGGTAGAAATAGGCGTCATGCGGTTTGGGGTAAAGCGCTGGTTTTGCACCGCAACTTCTTCTAAAGCTTGAATTTGTTTGTCTAAATATACCTCAATAAACAACGTTTTTTGATTGGGTATTTGAATATTACTTTCAATCTTGTAATTATAGCCAACCAATCTAAGCTCTAAGGCACAAATGCCACTGGCAATTTTAGGGAAGAAAAAAACGCCATTTGAGTCGGTTTGGGTGCTTAAATTCTCAGCTGCAATGCGCACTATTGCCCCTGCCAATGGCCGCTGTTGTTCTTTGTCGCGTATGATTCCTTTAAGTTTTCCATAGGTTTCGGTTTGACCCAAACTGAGTTGCGAAAATAATAAAAGAAAAAAGAAGGTATTGAGTAGTTTTTGAGGCATCGGTTTGAACCAAAGATGGATGTTTGCCACAAATATAAGGAAGATTATTATTGAGCGTTTACAGCCTTAATTTAAAGATGGCTTTTATTATCTTGCGGACTTATGACGCAAAAGAAACTTTTTCTATTAGATGGTATGGCTTTGGTTTACCGTGCTTATTTTGCCTTTAGCCAGAATCCTAGGGTAACAAGCTATGGTTTTAATACTTCGGCTATTTTTGGATTTACAACCACCTTATTAGACGTAATCAAAAGAGAAAAACCTACCCATATTGGTGTAGCTTTTGATACCGCTGCACCCACTGCTAGGCATATCGAGTTTGAAGCCTATAAGGCACATAGAGAAGAGCAGCCAGAAGACATTACCAAATCACTTCCCTTTATAATGCAAGTGGTGGAAGCCCTTAAAATTCCACTATTAATGATGGATGGTTATGAAGCCGATGATGTAATTGGAACCCTTGCCAAACAAGCGGCTAAGAATGGCTTTACTGTGTATATGATGACCCCCGATAAAGATTTTGCCCAGTTGGTAGAAGAACAAATCTTCATTTATAAGCCAGCCCGAATGGGTAACGATATTGAAATTATGGGTGTGCCAGAAGTGCTAAAGAAATGGGAAATTTCTGAGGTGAAGCAAGTAATTGATATCTTAGGTTTATGGGGCGATGCTGTAGATAATATTCCAGGTGTGCCAGGCATTGGTGAGAAAACTTCTAAATTGTTGGTTCAAAAATATGGCAGCGTAGAAGGTCTCCTGGCACATACCCATGAACTCAAAGGAAAACAAAAAGAAAATGTAGAAAACAATAAAGAGCAAGCCCTGCTTTCTAAACGTTTGGCCACTATTGATATTAATGTGCCTATTGCTTTTGAAGAAGAGCGTTTGATGTTAGAGCCTGCAGATAAAGAAGCAACAGAAAAACTATTTGCAGAATTAGAGTTTAAAACTTTGGCGGCAAGGGTATTTGGTACGCCCTCCAATACTGCTGAAGTTGGTAGGCAAGCAGGTAATGATAAATCAAGCGGACAAGGAGCTGCTGGGGTGTTTGATTTGTTTAATCAAGGTGCCATGTCGGGGTCGGCTGCGCCGACCCCCGCAACAGACGGTTCGGCTGAGCTGACAATAGATTCAGATGGTTCGGTGCAGTCGACCCCCACGAACTATTCCACTATTCATGATACCCCGCATCAATATCTTTTGGTTCAAACCGAAGAAGAAATAAAAAACTGCTTAGCTGAATTGGTGCAATATTCAGAGGTTTGCTTTGATACTGAAACCTCGCAATTAGAAAGCACAGAAGCAGAAATTGTTGGACTGTCCTTTGCAGTAAAACCAAACCATGCTTGGTACATTCCTTGTCCAGAAAATTTTGAAGCAGCACAACAATTACTTAAAACTTTTGAACCTGTATTTTTAAGCGAAAGCATTACTAAAATTGGCCAGAATATTAAGTATGATCTTAACATCTTAAAGCGCTATGGACTTAGCCTTAAAGGTAAGTTGTTTGATACCATGTTGGCGCATTATATTATAGATGCCGACCTTAGACATGGAATGGATTACCTAAGTGGAATTTACCTAGGGTACCAGCCCGTGAGCATTTCTGAGCTTATTGGAAAGAAAGGGAAAAATCAACTGAGCATGCGCGATGTTGATTTGGAAAAGGTTAAAGAATATGCAGCAGAGGATGCTGATATTACATTGCAATTAAAACAAAAATTAGCGCCTGAACTAGCCGAGAAGAATGGACAGCAATTGCTAGAAACCCTTGAAATTCCTTTGATAGACGTGCTGAGTGACATGGAGATTGAAGGGATAAAAATTAATGAAGCATTTCTAAATGATTACTCCAAAGAACTTGAAACAGATCTTCAACTTCTTGAGAAAGATATTTTGGCTTTGGCTGGAGTACCCTTTAATATTAGCTCGCCAAAGCAGTTGGGCGAGGTATTGTTTGATCATTTGAAGCTTGACCCTAAAGCTAAGAAAACAAAAACTGGTCAATACAAAACAGACGAAGATGTTTTGCAAGGATTGACTGAGCATGAAATTGTAAAAAAGATTTTAACCGTAAGGCAAATGCAAAAGCTAAAATCTACTTATGTAGATGCCTTGCCAACCATGATAAATCCCTTGACTGGAAGGGTGCATACCAGCTTTAACCAAGCGGTAGCGGCCACTGGAAGATTGAGTTCAACCAATCCAAATTTGCAAAATATTCCTATCAAAACAGATAGAGGCAAGGAGGTGCGCAAAGCCTTTATTCCGCGAAATGGAGAGTATGTTTTGTTAAGTGCAGATTATTCTCAAATAGAATTAAGAATCATTGCTTCTGTGGCTAAAGAAGAGGCCATGATAGAAGCCTTTAAAAACAAATTAGACATTCATGCCGCCACCGCGGCTAGGGTTTATAATAAACCTTTGGAAGAGGTAACTGCTGATGAAAGAAGAAATGCAAAGGCGGTAAACTTTGGTATTATTTATGGGCAAAGTGCCTTTGGCTTGAGCCAGAATTTGGGCATTAGTAGAAAGGAAGCAGCTCAAATAATAGAAGAATATTTTAAGTCGTACCCAGGCATCAAACGCTATATGGACGAGACCATCAATTTTGCCAAGGAGCATGAGTATGTAGAAACCTTAATGGGAAGAAGAAGGTATTTAAGAGACATTAATTCTGCTAATTTTACTGTTAGAGGTTTTGCAGAGCGAAATGCCATTAATGCACCTATCCAAGGCAGTGCTGCGGATATGATAAAATTGGCCATGATACGAATTCACAAAGCCTTAAAAGACCCTGCAAATGGGATAATTCATTCGCGCATGGTTTTGCAGGTACATGACGAATTGGTTTTTGACGCACACAAGGAAGAAGTAGAAAAGCTGAAGCCATTGGTAATAGCCAATATGGAGGAAGCCATGGCATTGCTCACCCCTGTGGTTGCGGAGGTAGGCGTTGGTGCCAATTGGTTAGAAGCGCATTAAGCTCTGATAACGCCCGGTCTAAACTCTTTGGTAATAGGCGCGTGGTTAGCTGCTTCAATGCCCATGCTAATCCATTTGCGGGTTTCGGTTGGATTAATGATGGCATCCACCCAAAGGCGTGCAGCTGCATAATATGGCTCTGTTTGGCGCTCGTATCTTGCTGTTATTTTCTCAAGCAGGTCTTGTTGTTTTACTTCGTCAATTACTTCGCCTCGAGATTTAAGCGCAGCTTCTTCTATTTGTAATAAAACTTTGGCAGCTTGAGCTCCGCCCATAACTGCAATTTTTGCATTTGGCCAAGCCGCAATAAGGCGGGGGTCATAGGCTTTTCCGCACATGGCATAATTGCCAGCGCCATAGCTGTTTCCAGTGATGATGGTAAATTTAGGTACCACAGAGTTGGCTTGAGCATTTACTAATTTTGCGCCATCCTTGATGATACCACCATGCTCGCTTCGCGAGCCCACCATAAATCCTGTTACATCTTGTAAGAATACAAGAGGGATTTTTTTCTGGTTGCAATTCATAATAAAATGTGCAGCTTTATCAGCGCTATCGCTATAGATAACACCTCCAATTTGCATTTCCATTGGGTTGTCGTTTGCACTTTGTTTTGGCTTTTTAGCCTTAACCACCAATCTATTATTGGCAACAATACCAACGGCCCAGCCATCAATGCGTGCATAGCCGCAAGTAATGGTTTTGCCATAAAGTTCTTTATAAGGGTCGAAACTACCTGCATCTACAAGCCTTTCTATAATTTCTAGTACATCAAAAGGTTTGGTAAAGTTGTTTACAGCAAGATAAATATCTGCCATGTCTTTGGCTGGAGCAACAGGGGCAGCGCGGTTAAATCCTGCTTTGTCAAAATCTCCAATCTTATCCATAATGCGTTTAATTCTATCCAAACAAGCTGCATCATTTTCAAACTTATAATCGGTTACACCGCTAATCTCGCAATGGGTAGAGGCTCCGCCTAAGGTTTCATTGTCTACATCCTCGCCAATGGCCGCTTTAACAAGGTAAGAACCCGCCAAAAAGATAGAACCCGTTTTATCTACAATCATGGCCTCATCGCTCATAATAGGTAGATAAGCTCCACCTGCTACGCAAGAGCCCATTACCGCTGCAATTTGCGTAATGCCCATGCTGCTCATCACTGCATTGTTCCTAAATATTCTGCCAAAGTGTTCCTTGTCCGGAAAGATTTCGTCTTGCATGGGCAAGTAAACACCTGCACTATCTACAAGATAAATAATTGGGAGTTTATTCTCTATAGAAATTTCTTGTGCTCTTAAATTCTTTTTGCCAGTAATTGGAAACCAAGCGCCCGCCTTAACAGTGGCATCGTTTGCAACAACAATACATTGCCTGCCACTCACATAACCCATTACAACCACTACGCCGCCGCCTGGGCAACCACCATGCTCCTCATACATTTCATAGCCGGCTAATGCGCCAATTTCTAATTGAGGTTTGTCGTCATCTAATAAATAAGCAACCCTTTCGCGGGCTAGCATTTTGCCTTTTTCAATTTGTTTAGCAGCAGCTTTTTTTCCTCCGCCTTCGTAAATTTTGCTAAGTCTGTCGTTTAATTGTTCTACTAATTGTTGCATATATGTTGGGGCTTGCTTTTTGGCAAATGTATTGAAATTATTGATTTCGCAAGGCTAGGCTGTTAACTTCAATTCTAGTTTTTTTAAATTAACTATTGCTTTAAGTTGCATTAATAAATCCGCACCTAAAACACCATCAATTTTTGGCAAACCTAATTGTTGATAGGCCTCATTTACATGTGATAGATTAAGGACTGCTACTTCAACATGGGTGAGTTTTAAATCGCCAAATCTAATTGAACTTAGGCTATTAATACTTGTTAAAACCTCGTTGGTCCCTAAACCAATAGACTGAACCTCTAAAGGATTGGTATGTTTGCTTTGTGTAAATTTTGCAAACTGAGTGGTATCAAAAGCAGTTCTTGATGCGCCAGTGTCGAGGAGCAGTCGAGCCGATTTTACCCCAATTTTTACCTTAATAAACAAATGAAAATTGCCAGGTTCTAAGGCAATAGGTTCAATGGTAATAGAATGAATTGGCATTAATCTAGCATAATTTTATGAAAGTAAACGCCTGTTTTAGTTCGAACCTTAAGCAAATAAATTTGTTTTGAAACCAACATTTCCGACAAGCGAATTTCAATATTTTGTTTTGGAGTTTCAGGGGTTTCGGTTTGAACCAAGCTGCCGGCTAAATCGTAAACTTCAACAGATTCAATAGTGCTTTTTGAAGTTTGAATTTGAAGGTTTTCTTTAGCCGGATTTGGATATACATTTACCTGTTCTTTATTGGCAATATCTTCTTTTAATCCAATGCTTGCTCTTACGCTAAGGGCGTCTGTTAGGTAAAGTGTTTCAAATTCATTCTTCAATTCTATGTCATAAAAGCCCATAGCGTCGGCATTATTTTCATGGTTAATGATTAAATAAACCATTCTATTGTTATCTATGGTTTCAAAAGCAGCAGAGATGGTATTGGTAGTGGTGCCATTTTTAAAGAAAGTAATTTGAGTATTGCTAGCTTGAAGAAAATGAGTGTTATCTCCTGTTAAAAGTACTCTATAATTTGGCATCCCTAAAGGAATAATGTTGGGTTGAATAGATAAAATTCTGGCAGTCCCTGTATCAGGCCTAACCACAAAAAAATTGGTACTGCTGGCATTGCCAAAAAGTGGATTGCTTACTACATAAGAATAATTGCCTATGGTAGCAGAAGCTTGGATAAATAAGTTTACATCCATTTCTGTGGCAGAAATTGGGGTCAAGCCATCTACTTTTAAAAAGTTGGTAGAAGTGCCATTTCTAAAGAATTGTAAGGTGTTAGAACCAGAGCTAAAGTTGGTGTTAATGCCTGTAATTTTAATATTAAGGCGGTCTAATCTTCTACCATCGTTAGGGTTAGCAGAAGAGGTTTGGGCTTTTCCTTGCAATATAAATAAGGTAAAAGCGATTAAAAGAAATAACGTTTTTTTCATGGCTTAGGTTTGGTTGATTGTTCAAAGGTATATTCTTTTTCTTTAGATTGTAAAAACCATTGCTTTAGTTGCAATTCATTAAATTCCTTCCCCGAATTTTCTTTAAAAAACGCATTGCCAACGCGTAGCAAACTTTGCATGAATTGTTGGTTTTGTGCATCATATTTAAAAGAGTATAAGGTTTCAAATGCATTTTTTGTTTGGCCCAAATTATATAAAACCGCGCATTTGTTTAAAATAGCGTCGGGTTGTTTTGGAGAAATATGCAATACCTCATTGTAAAGTTTTAAGGCTTGTTGCAAAGAATCGTTTTCATGATACAGGCCTGCAAGGTTGTTAATTACATGAATTTGAAAGGGGTTAACGGCATAAGCTTTTTGATTTGCCATTAATGAAAGGTCTTTTCTGCCAACAGCATATAATGCTAAACCTTGATACCAATAAATTGGAATAGAGTAGTTGTCTATAGAAAGGTAGTTTTGGTCAATGTCTTGTGCCTGCGTAAACATGCTGTTATAATTTCCATTTCTATAAGATTCTATCATTTTTCTGCACTTTTTTTCTTCGGCATATCGGTTCAAACCGAACCATAAAGAATAGCTTAAACCTACAAATACCAAAGCATAAAGCCATTTAGGTATGGGAGTTAGTGCTAGGTTATTTTTAGGGCAGGCCCAGGCAAATAGCAGCGCAAACAATAGTTGATGTTCATTGCGTTCTAGTGGGAAATCAACGGCAGCAACAATGATATAAGCAAAAATGCCAAAGCCTACAATCCAAGCTTCTGTTTGCTTGTTTTTAATTCCATGCCAGCATTGTTTTAGGCCATAACCTAGGATAAAAAGGTAAAGTAAAATGCCAATGATTCCAGTTTCACAAGCTACCCAAAAAAAGTCGTTATGGGGTCTTTGAAAAGTGGTAAAACCATCGCTAATGAGGTAATTGGTTTGCATAAAATCACCTAATCCGTATTTTGGGAAATACACTTGCCAATTGCCTGCGCCTGCGCCAATTATGGGAAATTCTTTTAGCATTTGCCAGCTATTTCCCCATAGTAAATATCGTTCTATTACAGTATCATTTGAGCGCAGGAGTATTAGTTTTTCCGGAAATAAAAAAATAGCAAAAAGCAATCCTAATAAGGCCAAGGAAAAGCCGCCTATTAGCACTATTTTAATTCGGTTTGAACCAATTGCGCCTTTGGCTAGCGCAATAATAACAAAGGCTGTTCCAGATAGCATAATGGCCAATAATACTGCCTTTGTTTGCACCAATGCCAATGAGATTAGAATTGCAAAACTTAATGTAGCTAAGAGAATTTTTAAGCCAACTTTGCTTTGAGTAAATAGCAATAATATAAAAGGAAGACAGAGCAATTGGTAGGAGGAATAGAGGTTTTTATGACCAAAGGCACTTCTCAATTCATAAAGGTTTTTTTGATCCCATAGGTGTGTGCCTTTTTGGGTAATAGCGGCAATTTCCAATGTCAATAGTATTAAAGAAATGACTGCTGATAGACTAATGCCGTAAAGCAAAAACTTAAGGTTTAAAAGGTCTCCTCTTATAGTCCAAATGAGCAGCAAAATGCAACTAACATACAGGACGATTCTGGAGGCAGTATAATTGGCTTCTGCCATGTTAAAGGCATAAAATGCACTCAGAAAGTAGAGCAAAGCAAGGCCAGTTAAAGCGATAAGTAGCTCAGGTGCAATAATTTGTCGCGATAGTTTTTGCCAAAATGCCAAATACCCACCTAAAATGACTGCAAAGGCAAGTAGCAAAAATTGCCTAGGAAGAAGATTTGGGTCGGGCAAAAGCCTATTTTGAACAAGTGGAATTATCGCTAGAAGTATTGCTAATAGTATGCTTATGCTGTTTTTTACCCTTTGGTTTTGCATGTTTCAAATATACTATTTTTAGGTTTTCCACATTAATTCACATGTTCTAAACAGTTTTAAACATTCTAATTTTCTCCCACCGACTATAGAAATGAGCTGAACACTAGAAATAGCAAGGCTTAAGGCAGGTAAATTAAATTCACATCAATGTGGAAATGTCGCATTTTTTTAACAAAGTGGGAGAAAGTGGTGAAAAGTGGTGAAAAGTTTTTACTTTTACGCTGTAATCGCTGCAGCAAAGGAATGACACAACTCCACGGAGAATATGAAGTAAAAATGGATGCCAAAGGAAGGGTCATGATTCCGGCTGCTTTAAAAAAGCAGTTGCCAGATGCGGCTAAGGATTCCTTTTTCATAAACCGTGGATTTGAAAAATGCTGTGTTTTATATCCTAGCAATGAGTGGAAGGCAATTGCTGCCGAAATTGATAAGCTTTCAGATTTCATCCAAAAGGAGCGCACCTTTAAAAGGTATTTCTTGAGAGGTGCTTCTCAATTAGAAATGGATAGTGCTTCTCGTGTATTAATACCAAAGCAACTGCAAGAGTATGCCAGTTTAGGAGGCGAGCTTATATTATTAGCCTATGGTAATAAGGTAGAGCTTTGGAATAAAGAAGAGTATAATAAGATGCTCAATGAAGAGCCATCAGACTTTAGCGCATTAGCAGAAGAGGTAATGGGCAACAGGAAAAAGGAGGCCGAGGATGGAAAATAAGTATCACGCACCTGTTATGCTGCAAGAATGTTTAGATGGCTTATCCATTGATCCAAGCGCTACCTACGTAGATGTTACTTTTGGTGGGGGCGGTCATTCTAATGCCATTCTATCTTTATTAAATAAAAAGGGAAAGTTAGTAGCCTTTGATCAAGATGAGGACGCTAAGGCAAATTTGCCTAAGGATGATAAGTTAATTTTTATTGATCAAAATTTTGAGTTTATGCTCAATCATTTAGATTATCAAGGCTTATTGCCAGTTGCGGGTATCTTGGCAGATTTGGGCGTAAGCTCGCACCAATTTGATGAAGCAGAAAGAGGATTCTCTTTTAGATTTGATGAAGCTGTGTTGGATATGCGCATGAACTACACTACAGGTCGTTCTGCTAAAGATTTACTAAACCAACTTCCTGAAGCCGCAATTGCAGATATTTTATACCAATATGGTGAGTTATCTAATTCAAGAGCTCTAGCCAGAGAGATAGTTTCTTATAGAAGTTTGAACCCAATAGAAACGGTGGGTCACTTAAAAGATGCGTTAAAGAAATATACGCCAAAGTTTGGCGATTATAAATTTTTCGCCCAAGTTTTTCAAGCCTTGCGCATTGAGGTTAACCAGGAATTAGAAGTGTTAAAATCTTTTTTAATTCAGGTTCCTAAAGTGCTAAAACCAGGCGGAAGATTAGTGGTAATGAGTTACCATTCTTTAGAGGATAGGTTGGTAAAGAACTTTATACAGTCGGGTAATTTTAATGGCGAAGTTGAAAAGGATCTATATGGTAATGTGAATCGACCCTTACTGCCGATCTCAAGGAAAGTGGTAACAGCCACTCCAGAAGAGCTTGAAAAGAACCCTCGCTCAAGAAGTGCTAAGTTAAGAATTGCTGAGAAAATAAGTAGTTAAATACGTGAATAGAATTATTACAGAAGAGGAAGCTAAGGGAACGGTTACGCCTGATCCAGAAACCCAAAGGTTCACGGAAACGGTGCGCAAAATTGCGGATTATGACTTTAAAATAAATCCTAATGTTTTGCGTCAACAAACCCCTTTTATTCTTTACCTGGTTATTTGGGTAGTGCTATTTATTTATAGCAGTCATAGAGCTGAGAAATTAATTCGCGAAACAGACAAACTCACTAAAGAAGTGAAAGACTTAAGAAGCGAATATGTTTCTGTTTCTAGTGAGCTTATGCGTTCCAGTAAACAAAGTGCTGTAGCTGCTAAGTTAAAAAAGATTGGCATTAAAGAACTCACAACTCCACCTCAAAAAATTACCTTTAGTGGCAAATAATACCAATACAAGAAAAGCAATTTTTATCCGAAGCATGATGGTGTTTTCGGGTATGCTGTTTTTTGCGGCTTGGATCATTTATAGCCTAATTAATATTCAATTTATTGAAGGTGATAAATGGCGTAAAATGTCGGAAGAGTTTACCACTCGTGAGTTTGATATTGCGCCAATTAGAGGTAATATCTTCGATTGTAATGGTAATTTACTTGCTACCTCGGTGCCAATTTATGATATCATTATAGATGCTAATACTCCTGGGTTTACCAATACCGATACCTTTCAACTGCATATAGATTCTCTTTCAATTCAATTGGCTAATTTGTTTAAGGACAAATCGGTTGACAGCTACAAGCAACAATTAACCAAACTTAAACTAGCTAGAAAGCAATATAATGTTTTTAAAAAGCGTGTGAGCTATCGTCAAATGAGAGCCATGAGCAAATTTCCAATTTTTAGGAAAGGCAAGTACAAAGGTGGATTTATTGCTCTCCCAAAAAGTAGACGCGAAAAACCTTTTGATTTTTTAGCTGAACGCACCATTGGCTTCTCCCAAGTTGGCATAAAACCTGTGGGTTTAGAGGGTGCTTTTGATTCTATATTAAAAGGTAAAAGTGGCAAGCAAATCTTGCAACGCATTGCAGGAAATTCTTGGATTCCAATTGATGATGAATCTATGATTGAAGCCCAACAAGGGAAAGACTTGATTACTACGATTGATATTAACCTACAAGATGTGGCTGAACATGCACTCATGAAAACCTTAATAGAAAATGATGCTGAGTATGGTACAGCCATTCTTATGGAAGTGAGTACAGGTGAATTAAAAGCCATCGCAAACCTAACGCGCGAGTCGCAAGGTGTTTACAAGGAACGATTTAATTATGCCATTGGAGAAAGCGTGGAACCTGGTTCTACGTTTAAATTGGTTTCGATGATGGCATTATTAAATGATGGCTTTGTAATGCCAACTGATAATGTAGATGTTGAAGGAGGTGAGAAAAGATTTTGTAATGCCACCATGAAAGATTCACATTTGGGTGCAGGTGCCATGAGCATGCAATATGCATTTGAACATTCTTCAAACGTAGCATTTGCAAAGCAAATCAATCATTTTTACGCAAGAAACCCCTCGCAACTTTATGAGCATTATCAAAGACTTGGTCTTACCAAAAGTTTGGATATTCAAATCAAAGGAACTGGCGCACCAGTTGTAAAAAGTCCGGATAGTCGCAGTTGGTCTTGTACAAGTTTGCCTTGGATGGCCATTGGTTATGAATTACAATTAACCCCACTTCAGTTGCTTACTATTTACAATGCAGTAGCAAATAATGGAGTTTTGGTTAGCCCACTTTTAGTTAAAAAGGTAGAGCAAGAAGGCAGAACGGTTCAAACCTATCATTCAAAAGTAATTAACAAAGAGATTTGTAAGCCTGATGTGATCAAACAATTGCGCAGTATGTTAGAAGGAGTTGTATTAAGAGGAACAGCTTCTGAGTTAAAAAGTAATCATTATACCTACGCAGGTAAAACAGGAACAGCGGTAGTGGCCAATAATAAAGCAGGTTACCAATTGGGGGGCAAAAGTTATAGGGCTTCTTTCTGTGGATATTTCCCTGCAGAAAATCCCAAGTACTCATGCTTTGTATTGATTAGCCAGCCAAGAAAAGATAACTATTATGCCTCAAAGGTTGCCTTACCCGTGTTTAAAGAAATTGCAGATAAAGTTTATGCAAGTGCTTTGTCTTTGCACCAAGAGTTAAAATTTGCGGTTAAACAATCAACCGAAGATTTGCCAATTATTCCAATGGCCGATAAGGTGCACATTCAAACTATTTTAAATACTGTTTCCCTTTCTTCACATTTTCATAACGACTCAATTCATGAGGATGAAACTGATTGGGTTGCAGGTGTACCGCAAGATAAATCATTGGCCTTAGCACCGATCCTGTTAGAGGTTAAAGGTGTGCCAAATGTTGTAGGCATGGGTGTTAGAGATGCTGTTTATCTCTTAGAGCGTAAAGGCCTTCAGGTAGAAGTTAAAGGTGTTGGTAAGGTTCGTCGCCAATCCATAGCACCTGGCTCTTCTGTAAAAAAGTTTAAAACCATTCAAATAGAATTAAGCTAAGTGAAAACATTATCTCAACTCATATCAGCACTTACTTTTATTGAACTTATTGGTTCAACCCAAAAGGACATTGCCTTGCTTACCTTTGATAGTAGAGAAGCAAAAAAAGAGGCTATATTCTTTGCTATTAAAGGTACACAAGCAGATGGTCACCAGTTTATTTCGCAAGTAATTGCCAGCGGTTGCGAAGTAATTATTTGTGAAAATTTACCTGAAACCCTTCAAGATTCTATCACCTATTTAAAGGTTGAAAATACTTCCTCTGCAATGGCACATATGGCGGCTAAGTTTTATGACGAACCTAGCAAGTCACTTAAGTTAGTAGGCGTAACAGGCACCAATGGTAAAACAACGGTTGCCACTTTATTATTTAATCTATTTAGGTCATTTGGGTATTCGGTTGGTTTATTATCAACCGTGCAAAATCAAATTGATGATGCAATTATTCCATCCACTCATACAACACCCGACGCAATTAGAATCAATGCGCTACTTCGTCAAATGGTAGATAATGGATGCACTTATTGTTTTATGGAAGCAAGCTCACATGCTATTCATCAAAATAGGATCAAACATTTACATTTTGCTGGTGTTGCTTTTACTAATATTACGCATGATCATTTAGATTATCACAAAACGTTTGATGCTTATATCAAAGCTAAGAAACAATTGTTTGATGAAGTAAATGAAGAAGCTTTTGCCTTAACAAATAAGGATGACAAGAACGGTATGGTAATGTTGCAAAATACCCAAGCTACGCGATATACTTATGGATTGCAACATCTAGCTGATTTTAAAGCGAAGATTATTGAAAGTGACTTTAACGGTATGTTATTAAACCTAGATGGAGAAGAAGCTTGGTTTAGATTGGTTGGAAACTTTAATGCCTATAATTTATTAACTGTATATGGTATTGCTTGCTTATTGGGTAAAGACAAACAAGAAATCATTACTCATTTAAGTAGCTTAAACGCTGTTCGTGGAAGATTTGAATACCTCCGCTCGGGTATGGGTGTTGTGGGAATAGTTGATTATGCTCACACCCCTGATGCCCTGGAGAATGTTTTAGATACTATCAATCAAACCAGAACCGGAAATGAAACGCTTATAACTGTAATAGGTTGTGGCGGAAATAGAGATGCTGCTAAACGACCTATTATGGCGCAAGTGGCATGCGAAAAAAGCACACGTGTTATTCTTACTTCTGATAACCCGAGAAATGAAGATCCAGAAACTATTTTAGATCAAATGATGCAGGGGGTTCCTCCTTTACATTACAAGAAAACCAGTCGAATTACCGATAGAAAAGAAGCAATAAAAATGGCTGTAAGCCTTGCTCAAAAAGGTGATATCATCTTAGTGGCTGGCAAAGGTCATGAAACCTATCAGGAGATTAAAGGGGTAAAGCATCCTTTTGATGATAAAGCCTTATTAGATGAAATGTTTAAAATTTTTGAAGCTTAATTAAATAAACCTTATGTTATATTACTTATTTGATTACTTAGACCATAACTATAATTTTCCAGGGGCTGGGATGTTTCAGTTCATCTCTTTTAGAGCGGCATTGGCCATTCTCTTGTCGTTGCTGATTTCCCTAGTTTATGGAAAAACGCTTATCAACAAACTGCGTCAATTACAAGTAAGTGACGAAATTCGCAACCTTGGATTAGAAGGTGAGCAACAAAAAAAGGGAACGCCTACTATGGGTGGACTCATTATTCTTGCCGCTATTATTATTCCAACTTTGTTGTTTGCAAGAATTAATAATGTTTATATAATTCTTATTCTTATCTCCACTGTATGGCTTGGATTGGTAGGCTTTTTGGATGATTACATTAAAGTTTTTAAGAAGAATAAAGAAGGTTTAGCAGGCAGATTTAAAGTCTTGGGTCAGGTAGGTTTAGGTTTTATAGTAGCCACTACACTTTATTTTAATGAACATGTAAAGACCAAAGAATTTTATAAGCCTGGAGAGGTTACTGAGGCCTTTATTAAAGAGCATAATTTAAATCCACAGTTGGTCAATAATGAGTTAATGCTTGTTAAAGACCATAAGGCAACCACTACTACCATTCCGTTCTTTAAAAGTTCGGAGTTCGACTATGCAAACATGTTAAGCTGGATAGGTAGTAGCTATAAAGATTATAATTATATCATCTTCTTATTGGTGGTTATTTTCATCATCACAGCTGTTTCTAATGGGGCTAATATAACCGATGGAATAGACGGATTAGCAGCGGGAACCTCTGCTATTATATCTTTTGTACTGGGAGTTTTGGCCTATGTAAGTGGCAATATTATTTTTTCTAAATACTTAAACATAATGTACATCCCGCACCTAGAAGAGATGGTAATTTTTGCGGGTGCTTTAGTAGGAGCTTGTATTGGTTTTCTTTGGTACAATGCATTTCCTGCCCAAGTTTTTATGGGGGATACTGGCAGTTTAGCCTTAGGTGGAATTATAGCTTCCTTCTCTATCATGGTTCGAAAAGAGTTATTAATTCCAATCTTGTGCGGCATTTTCTTAATAGAAAATCTTTCTGTGGTAATGCAGGTATCTTACTTTAAATATACTAAGAAAAAGTATGGCGAGGGCAGACGAATTTTTAAAATGTCTCCCCTTCATCATCATTATCAAAAGTTAGGATTTCATGAATCTAAAATCGTAACGCGTTTTTGGATCATCGGAATTCTATTAGCCATTATTACCATCATCACTTTAAAAGTAAGATAAGATGAAAAGAGTAGTAATTTTAGGAAGTGGTGAAAGCGGTACTGGTGCTGCCATGCTAGCTAAGTTAAAAGGCTTTGATGTTTTTGTCTCAGACGCTGGCGCCATTAGCGATGTATATAAAAATGAGCTGCTTCAATTGGAGGTGGCTTTTGAGGAAAACCAACACACTTTTGAATTAATACTTTCTGCTGATGAAGTAATTAAAAGTCCTGGTATTCCAGAAAAGGCAGAAATTGTTAAAGCCTTGCGCGCAAAGCAAATTCCGATAATCAATGAAATTGAGTTTGCAGCTAGATATACCTCTGCCTATAAAATTTGTATTACTGGTACCAATGGCAAAACTACTACCACTTCCCTTACTTATCATTTGCTTAATAAAGCGGGATTAAATGTTGCCCTTGCGGGTAATATTGGTATCAGTATGTGCAGACAAGTTGCAACTGGTAACTATGATTATTTTGTAATAGAAATTTCAAGTTTTCAATTGGATGATATGTATGATTTTAAAGCCGAAATGGCGGTTATCTGCAATATCACACCAGACCATTTGGATAGATATAATTATGAATTACAGAATTATATCAATGCAAAATTTAGGATCACCCAAAATCAGTCTCAACATGATTATTTCATCTATTGTTCAGATGATGAATTAACCATCAATAACCTAAACCAAACTAAGGGCAATGCGCATCAGCTGCCTTTCTCTCTGCTAAAATCAGAATTACCAGGTGCCTATTTAGACAATGGGCAAATCATTATCACTACACAAAAAAATCAATCAAACCCTTTTACAATGTATACTTCAGAACTAATCCTTAGAGGCCGTCACAACGCCTACAATTCTATGGCAGCTGCTATTATTGCTAATGCCCTAGACATTCGTAAAGATATTATTAGAGAAGGTCTTTCCGACTTTCAAAATGTTGAACATCGCTTAGAACAAGTGGCAACCATTAGAGGCGTTGATTATATTAATGATTCTAAGGCTACCAATGTTAACTCTGCTTGGTACGCACTTGAAAGCATGGATAAACCAACCATCTGGATAGCGGGCGGCGTTGATAAAGGAAATGATTATGCCATGCTAAGCGAGTTAGTAAAAGAAAAAGTAAGAATAATTGTTTGCATGGGCTTAGATAATGCAAAAATTCATGAAGCTTTTGGGAAAGATGTAGATATGATTTTTAATACTACTAGCGCCCAAGAAGCGGTGCATGTGGCTGCAAAAATGTCAAAGCCTGGTGAGGCAGTTTTACTTTCGCCTGCTTGTGCATCTTTCGACTTATTTAAGAACTACGAAGATCGTGGTCGCCAGTTTAAAGCAGCTGTTAAGGCCTTGTAAGCATTCATGAACTTGTTTACCTGGGAAAAAATCAAACCAGCCGGTGATAAAATCATGTGGCTAATTATTATTGCCTTAATGGTATTGGGTTTGCTTGCTGTTTACAGCTCAACCAGTGCCTTGGCCTATAAGAAAAATGGTGGAAACCCAGAAAGCTTTTTAATTCAACAGATGTTCTACTTGGGCTTAGGTTTTATGTTGATGTTAGTGGTACATAGCGTCCATTATAAATATTATATCAAGTTCTCTAAGCTCTTAATTTATATTAGTTATATACTTTTGTTTTTAACCATGTTTTATGGTTCTAACACCAACGAAGCACAACGTTGGCTCCGAGTACCTTTTATTGGTATTCAGTTTCAGCCTTCAGATTTTGCAAAGGTTGCATTGGTGCTTTTTTTAGCAAGAGAATTGGCCGTTCGACAAGATGATATCAAGGATTTTAAAAAGGGGTTTTTACCTATTATTATTCATGTTGGACTCACTTGCCTATTAATTGCACCTTCTAATCTTTCCACTTCGCTCGTTATCCTTAGTACCTCCATGGTAATTATGTTTATAGGCAGAGTAAGTGTAAAACATATATTTTATGTGGGAGGTCCAATCCTTACTGTTATCGTATTGTTAGTTTTACTTTTATTGAATACGCCAGATAGAAAATTAAATGGCATGGGACGGGTGAAAACTTGGAAACATCGCATAGAGAATTTTGCAAAAGAATCAGATAATCGAGATGTAACCTTCCAAAACGACCATGCTAAAATGGCCATAGCTACAGGTGGTATCATTGGTAAAGGCCCTGGGGGTAGCATAGAACGTAACTCATTGCCTCATGCCTATTCTGATTTTATTTATGCAATTTTTGCTGAAGAGTATGGGCTTGTTGGCGCACTCGGACTCATGTTTCTTTACCTTTTGTTTATGTATAGGGCCTTCCGAATTTTGCTTAAAAGTCCAAAAGCTTTTGGTGCGCTCCTTGCCATTGGGCTCTCCTTTGCCTTTGTGATGCAAGCGCTCATTCATATGGCCATTTCTGTAAACATGGTGCCAAATACAGGTTTAACACTTCCTTTTATTTCTAAAGGGGGTACTTCTATCCTTACCACAAGCTTGGCATTTGGCCTAATTATGAGCGTGAGCAGATATGTTGAAACTGAAGATACCAATGAGTTAAAACCTGTATAGTTATGGCAGAAAACGTAAGAATAATTATAAGTGGTGGTGGCACAGGAGGTCATATTTACCCAGCAATTGCAGTGGCACAAACCCTAGAGAAAATGCTTCCAAATGGGGTAGAATTTATCTTTGTTGGAGCGGCTGATAGAATGGAAATGGAGAAAGTTCCTAAAGCTGGTTATGCCATCGAAGGCCTTTGGATAAGCGGATTACAACGTAGTTTAAGTCCTAAAAACTTACTATTTCCCTTTAAAGTTATATCAAGTGTGTGGCAGTCTTTAAGCATCATTCATAATTTTAAACCCCACCTTGCTATTGGTTTTGGTGGTTATGCTAGTGGTGCTATGATGTATGCTGCCACTTTAAAAGGCATACCTTCTATGATTCACGAACAAAATTCTTATGCAGGCATTACCAATAAAATTCTTAGAAATAGGGTTCGAAAAATTGCAGTTGCCTATGAAGGCATGGAGCGGTTTTTTCCTGCCTCAAAAATTATACTTACTGGAAATCCAGTTAGGCCAGATATTCTTACCGCAAAGGATAAATATGGGGCAGCTATTTCTTTTTTCGGTTTGAACCCAAATTGCCCGACTCTCCTAATTATTGGAGGTAGCCTTGGCGCAAGAACCATTAACCAAAGTATGGAAAAAGACTTGCACCTACTACAGCAAAAAAACTATAATATAATTTGGCAAACAGGTAAGAGTTTTAAAAGTAACATCGCAGCCAATACAAGCACAGAATGCAAGTTTTTTATGGCCCCCTTTATTTATGAAATGGATCTTGCCTATGCAGCGGCAGATGTAGTGATTAGTCGCGCTGGGGCGCTATCCATTGCTGAATTGCAACTTACCGCTAAGGCTACCATACTGGTGCCTTCTCCTAATGTAAGTGAAGACCATCAAACAAAAAATGCAATGGCCTTGGTAAATAAAAACGCTGCACTTTTAGTAAAGGATTCGGCAGCGCCTACAGATTTAATTCCAACCGCTATTCAATTAATGGAAGATGCCAACTTGCGCCAACAATTATCTACTCAAATTCAAACAATGGCCCTACATAATGCAGCAGAAAAGATTGCGGCCGAACTATTATCATTAAAGAACTAAGTATGGAGTTAAAAGACATAAGAATTGCATATTTTTTAGGAATAGGTGGCATTGGTATGAGCGCTATTGCCCGTTATTTTGCCCATTTAGGCATAACTGTTTTAGGGTATGATAAAACAGAAACGCTTTTAACAAAAAAGTTAAGTGCAGAGGGCATGTACATTCATTATCAAGACCAACCAGAATTGGTTCAAACCTTAAACTTAGAGAAAAAAGATACACTCATAGTATTAACGCCAGCTATTCCTGCAGACCATCAAGAATGGTCTTGGTTTAAAGAACAAAGGTTTGAAATTAAAAAGCGCTCAGAAGTTTTAGGAATGATTAGCCGCGCCTACAAAACTATTGGCATTGCAGGTACGCATGGTAAAACAACTACTTCAACGATGGTTGCCCATTTGCTTGCACAAAGTAGCATTGGTTGTAATGCTTTCTTAGGGGGTATCTCTACCAACTACCAAAGCAATTTAATTTTACATGAGAAGGCCGATACTTTGCCCACCTATGAGCAGTTTAATGTGGTAGAGGCAGATGAGTTTGATCGGTCTTTCTTAACTCTTTTTCCAACCTTAGCCGTTGTTACTTCTACAGACGCAGACCATCTAGATATTTATGGCGAACACAACGCTATGATGGAGTCTTTTTTAGCGTATACAAATAAAATTTTGCCAGGTGGACTCCTTTTTCTCAAAGTGGGTTTAGAAATTGCCAGTAAGATTCAAGTGCCTTTTCAGACCTATGGCCTTTCAGAAGCGGCTCAAAATTTTGCCTTTAACATTAGGATTAATGAAGATATTCACCTGTTTGACCTAAACCTTAATCATGAAATTATAACGGATGTAAATCTTGGTATTTCTGGATTACACAATATAGAAAATGCTGTTGCTGCCGCCGCAATTGCACTTAAAGTAGGGCTTTCTCATGATGAAATTAAGGAGGGCTTGGCCTCTTTTAAAGGGGTGAAAAGAAGGTTTGAATATATTATAAAAGAAAAGTACCGCGTATTTATTGATGATTACGCACATCACCCAGAAGAAATTCGCGCCATTCTTACTTCGGTAAAACGCATGTATCCTACGCTTAAATTGGTGGTGGCTTTTCAGCCGCATTTGTTTAGCAGAACGCGCGACTTTGCCGAAGATTTTGCCAATAGTTTATCCTTAGCCGATCAGTTATTATTGCTAGATATTTACCCTGCCCGCGAGCTGCCTATTCCTGGTATAAACTCAGCCATGTTGTTAGATAATATCACATGCGTTGAAAAAGAATTATGCACCAAAGAACAATTGGTAGAAAGAGTGGCAAGTCTACAACCTGCTTTATTCCTAACCCTAGGTGCAGGTGATATAGATACCTTAGTTGAACCAATTCGTTTAAAGTTAGTATGAGCAATGACAAACCATATCCTAAGTGGCTGCGCATCTTGAAAAAGGTGCTGATTGTGGCTGCATGGTTATGTATGTTGGGTGGATTAATATTCACTTTAGCATTTGTCAATAAACAAGAGCAAGAACTTAAGTGTAAAAAGGTAAATATTAGCATCTATCCGCTCGAGGTAAGATTTTATAATAGGCAGAGAGTTTTTGATGTTATCCGGAATTCCATCCCTCAGCAAAAAAAGCTTATTGGATTGCCCATGAGGCAAATTGATATCCCCAAGTTTGAACTGGAATTAACAAAACAAATTCATATCGAAAAGGCGGCTGTGCATATCGATTTACATGGAGAATTAAATATTCGTATTACCCAGCGAGAACCCATCTTAAGGGTAATTAGATTTGATGGCACACAGTTTTATTTGGATAAATTTGGGTATAAAATTCCAGTGAGCGAACATTTTACGGCACATGTGCCAATTGCAAACGGAAATATTTTTGAAAGGTTCGAAAAAGGGGATACGGTGTACTCTTTTGTAGGAAATCAACTATACAATATGGCCTCTTATGTTGATAAAGACCCTTTCCTTAAAGCCTTTATTGAACAGATATTTGTAAGAGCCGATAATGAACTTGTCCTTGTCCCAAAAGTGGGCAGGGCATATTTTATTTTTGGCACTACAGAAAACCTTGAAGAAAAGTTTGAAAAGCTACTTGTTTTTTGTCGGGATGGGTTGAACAGAGTCGGCTGGAATAAGTATAAAAGTATAGATTTAAGATTTAAAGGTCAGGTAATTGGAAAAAAATAATTAGGTAGCATGTCAAGTGTAATTATAGGATTAGATATTGGAACCACTAAGGTTTGCGCCATAGTTGGTAGAAGAAATGAGCACGGTAAAATTGAGGTGCTTGGCATGGGAAAGGCCGAGAGTCTTGGTGTTATCCGTGGCGAGGTGCGTAACATTGAAAAAACAGTTAAGGCCATCAATGAAGCCATTGAAAAAGCACGCCAATCCTTACTAAAGAATGAAATTAAGTTAGTCTTACACAGTGTGCATGTTGGCATTGCGGGTCAACATATCAAAAGTTTGCAGCATAGAAATAGCATCAGCTTGGGTACGGAAGCAGTGGAAGTAAGCCGTGAAGATGTAAAACGACTCATTGCTGATACCAATAAATTAGCGCTTTCCCCTGGAGATAAGATAATCCATGTATTAGCCCAAGAATATGCCGTAGATGATTGGGGAGATGTGCTTGATCCTATTGGAATGTCGGGAGTTAGGTTAGCCTCCAACTTTCATATCATCACGGGTAATGTAGATGCCATTACAAATATTTATAAGAGTGTTGACCGTGCTGGGTTAGAAGTTGCTGAACTTATTCTTGAACCACTTTCTTCTTCTGAAGCCGTGTTAACGCCTGAAGAAATGGAAGCAGGTGTATGTTTAGTAGATATTGGTGGTGGAACCACAGACCTTGCCATTTTTAAAAATGGCATCATTCGTCATACTGCAGTGATTCCTTTTGGCGGTAATATCATCACCAAAGATGTAGAGGAAGGATGCAATGTATTAAAGAACCAAGCCGAAGCCCTGAAAGTGAAGTTTGGTTCAGCCCTAGCAGATGAAAATAAAGAAAATGAAATTGTTTCTATCCCAAGTTTCCATGGAAGACCTCCAAAAGAGGTTTCTGTGAAAAATCTTGCAATGGTTATTCAAGCAAGGGTAGAAGAAATTTTTGAATCTGTATTATACGAAATTAAAAGCGCTAGGTTAGAACATAAACTAAATGCAGGTATCGTAATTACAGGTGGTGGGTCGCAGCTTAAACATATTGATAAACTTGCAGAATACGTTACTAGTTTGGATGCAAGAATTGGGTATGCCAATGAGCACATCGGTAAAACTTTTGTGGAGGAAATCAAAAGCCCAATTTATGCAACAGGTGTTGGATTGGTTATTAAAGGCCTAATGGCTGCCGAAGAAAGAGCTGCTATAAACACGCTTAAAGATAAAGGTGAACGCAAAAAAGCCGAATCGGATGGCGAAGGAAAGCTAACTACTGGGTTTATTAAAAGACTGGTTGAAAGAGGAAAAAATTGGCTTAATGATGATAAAGATCTAAGTGATTTCTAATTATTAACCCTACAGAAAATACAGAATATGGAAAGTTCATTAAAATTTAATTTGCCAAAAGACAGGGCATCCATTATCAAAGTGTTGGGTGTTGGCGGTGGCGGCTCAAATGCCGTTAATTATATGTATAGTCAAGGAATTAAAGGCGTTGACTTTATGGTTTGTAATACAGATTTACAAGCCTTAGAGGCAAGCCCCATTCCAACTAAAATTCAATTAGGTGCTAGCCTTACCGAAGGCCTTGGCGCAGGCTCTAACCCAGAAGTGGGTAAGAACTCTGCCATGGAAGCCATTGAAGATATTATTGAGATGTTGGGTGTAAATACCAAAATGGTATTTATAACAGCTGGCATGGGCGGAGGTACTGGTACCGGTGCTGCGCCAATTATTGCTAAAACGGCCAGAGAAATGGGAATCTTAACAGTAGGCATTGTTACCACTCCCTTTACTTTTGAAGGTAAAAGACGCATTGAATACGCCAAAGAAGGTATTGAGGCGCTCAAGAACAGTGTAGATTGCTTACTGATTATTTCTAATGATAAGATTAAGGAAATGTATGGTAATCTACCCATGCGCCAAGCCTTAGGTTATGCCAACGAAATTCTAAACACCGCCGCAAAAGGAATTGCAGAAGTAATTACATACCCTGGTGATATCAACGTAGATTTTGAAGATGTAAGAACCGTTATGCGTTTTAGCGGCGTAGCGCTCATGGGTTCAGCCAAAGCAAACGGAGAACAACGTGCCTTAGAAGCTGTTAAAAATGCACTCAATTCACCACTGCTTAACGATAGTAGAATCACCGGTGCCAAGAATATTCTATTAAACATTAGTACTGCCCAAGGTGCATTTGAATTACTCATGGATGAGTTTAGCCTCATCTCTGATTATATTCAAGAGGAAAGTGGCTTTACAGCAGAAATGATCATTGGTACCAGTTATGATGATACGCTTGAAGATAATATTTCTGTAACCATTATCGCAACAGGCTTTGAAGCCGGGCCAAGAGAAAATAAAATTATCATTGGAAACGTAGATTCTGCTATTACTTCCCTTAATTCCTTCTCAAGTAAATCAGTCGAAAATCACATCCCTACAAGCACAATTCAAAATAACCCAAGCCCACAAGCCAACACCATTTTACCAGTTCCACCTGTTGAAATTAGATTTAACTTGGACGAAATATTGAGTGAGTCGAAAATTGAAATCGAAAGCAATCCTTTAGAAATGAACCTTCGCATCGAAGAAGAAATTTTTGAGGAGGATGCAATAGATCAATATTCTGACATCAACGAGGGGCTTCAAAATAACGAGATTATATCTAAGTCTAATACAACCGAGCCATTTAATGATCCCTATCCCGACTTTTCTGCAGAGGACCAACAAAGGAAAATTGAAAGTAAAGTCAATAGAATCAAAACCCTTATGGACCTAAACGTGAGTATTAAGTCGCCACAAGGTCTAAGAGATATGGAAAAAGAACCCGCCTACAAACGTAAAATGAAAAGGCTAAACGAAGTGCCACTTTCTTCGGCTTCGCAAGTGTCTAGGTTAAGTTTGTTTGAAGATGAATCGGGTCGGCCAGAAATAAAAAGCAATAACTCTTTCCTACATGATAATGTAGACTAACCAATGAATCTAAATATTGCGGATGGTTTAAATTTCTTTTCTAAACTCAATCATAAAAAAATTGCGAATGCAATTAAGCTATACCTAAGTTTTAAACTTTCTCTTTTCTTTAAAAGACCCATTCACTGGGGAATGCCGGTGGTTATGGAAATTGAACCTACCACGAGCTGCAACCTTAGATGCCCGCAGTGCCCAAGTGGTTTAAGAGAATTTTCTCGCAATACGGGAATGCTCGACCTACCCCTGTACCGCAAAATTATTGATGAATTGCATGGAGAACTGATGTATCTCATTCTCTATTTTCAAGGGGAACCCTTTTTAAATAAGAACTTCTTGGAGTTTGTAAAATATGCAGCAGCTAAAAATGTATATACTGCAACTTCTAGCAATGGTCATTATTTTACGGATGAAATGGCAAGGGCCACAGTAGAAAGCGGCCTTGACCGACTCATCATTTCTATGGATGGGATTACCCAAGAAACTTATCAAAAATACAGGGTAGGAGGGAACCTCGAAAAGGTGTTAGCTGGCACAGAACGCTTGGTATATTGGAAGAAAAAACTGGGTAAAAGTACCCCAAATATCATCTGGCAGTTTATTGCTTTTAAACACAACGAACACCAAATCCCTGAACTAAAAAGAAGGGCCAAAGAATTAGGGGTAGATGAATTAGGCATTAAAACAGCCCAAATTTATGACTATCAGCATACCGATGACCTCATCCCAGAAGATGAAGCCTTAAGTCGTTACAAAAAAACAGACCAAGGCTATGTAATTAAAAATGAATTATTGAACCAATGCTGGCGCATGTGGCGTGGTTCTGTTATTACCTGGGACGGACTTGTAGTGCCTTGTTGCTTTGACAAAGATGCCACACATCGTTTTGGTGATGTTAGCACCGATTCGTTTGCCAAAGTTTGGAAAAGCGATTTATACAATAACTTCCGATCTGCAATCTTACGTTCGCGCAAGGAAATAGACATTTGCACCAATTGCACCGAAGGCACCAAGGTTTGGGCTTAAGCTATTGGTTCAGCCATTGCTTAAAATCTGAAGCACGCTCCCTGCTCACCAAAACTTCTTCTGCTACAGATGGACTCAGTTGAATTTTTAACTTGCCGTTAAAATAACTTGTGATACTTTCAATCGATTCAAGCTTCGATAAATACTGTCGGTTCAGCCTGAAAAATAATTTTGGATCAACCATACCCTCCAGTTCATCCAAGGTATGATCAATAATATACTTTTTCTGTTCTTTTGTTATGAGGTAAACTACTTTCTCAGTAGCATTAAAATAAGCAAGTTCGTTCGTAGGAATGGAAATGTATTTTTGACCCATTTTTACCAAAAACCTTTGTTTAAAAATAGGTGCAGATTTTTGATTTAAAGAAACCAAGAGCGCTTCAATGTCTAAGGCTGGGGAGTGGGTATGAATCTTTTTAAACTTCTCTAAGGCTTGTTGCAAAGCATCTATATCAATGGGCTTTAGCAGGTAATCAATGCTATTTACTTTAAAGGCTTTTAAGGCAAATTCATCATAAGCAGTAGTAAATATAATGGGAACTGTAACATTAATTCTATTGAAAATTTCAAAGCTTTGTCCATCGGCCAATTCAATGTCCATAAGCGCCAATTGTGCATCTTTATGCTTTTCAAAGAGCGCTACTGCGCCGGCAATGGTATCGGCTGTGCCTAAAATTTCAGTCTCGGGCATCAACTCCTTCACCATTTTACTGATGCGTCTTAATGCCGGTAACTCATCTTCAATAATTAAAATTTTCATCGCTTTAAATTAAAGGTACACATACAGAAAAAGTGCCGTTTTCATTGCTTATTTCAACCGTTTCCTCGCTCACAATTGCATACCTGTTTTTAATATTTTGTAACCCAATGCCATTGCTTTCTGTGAGTATTGTTTTTGGCTGTAAGTTGTTATTTACACAAAGTTTTTGGTTAATAATTCCTATGGAAACAAGGAGCGGTTTTTCTTTGCTTATTACATTATGTTTAATCGCATTCTCTAACAGCATTTGCAAGGTTAGGGTCACAATTTCTTTGTGCAGCCAATGGGATGGAATGTCAATGTCTACCTTAAAATTTTCTCCAAATCTAATTTGGTACAGAAAAACATAACTCTTTAAAAAGTCGAGCTCTTCTCCCAAACTCACGGTTTCCTTATCCTTTTGCGACAATAAATACCGATAAACAGAGGAAAGCTTTTGCACAAACCGTGAGGCAATGGCAGGCTCTTCATCAATGAGTCCAGCAAGGGTATTTAGCGCATTAAATAAGAAATGCGGATTCACTTGGTTCTTTAAACTTTCAAACTCTGCACTGATGGTTATTCGCTTTAAGGCTTCCTTTTCTAAGGTAGATTTGCGCCAATGATTAAAGAATTCGTTGGCAACCATGATGGCATTAATCAATAAGGTAATGTTTACCGTGATGATTAAAAAAATAACATTTTCTTTTGAACCTAACTCACATGGAAATCCCAAAATAGGTTCATAAAAATACAAGTTAAAAATATAATAACTTAAAATAGGCCAAAGTAAGGCCACCACTAGGGCTGCCATAATTTTCTTTCTAGGCTCTTTTTCCCAACTTAGTCTTTCAAACGGACCCGCCTTTATCAAGGCCATGTTTCCATTCCAAATAAAGGCTATAAACAAAAAGTTCCAAGCAAAACCCCTAAACCAACCTTCAAGATTTTGGAGCGCTGGCTTGTCTGCAATAATGCTTAGCCCGAATAGCATGGCTAGCACTAAGATAATAGCGTGTCTAATAAGAATATCTTTTTTGTCGAAAAAGTGTCCTTGCATGGTGTCACAAAGATGCTGTTTTAGTTCTTTTTATTTCGGTTTGAACCGATAAAGCAGAAAGTTTAATGGATGAAGTTGAGTTTTCTTGCACTGCAACAAAAAGCCACGATATTTGTTGACTTTTTAAATATAGTTAGCATGAACGCAAATGACATCCTTAAGGCACTCAGCACGGTGCAAGAGCCCGATTTAAAGAAAGATTTAGTGAGCCTTAACATGGTCAAAAATGTGGTTGTAACAGGCAATGAGGTTAGTTTTACCATTGTATTAACTACGCCTGCATGCCCCATGAAGGAAAAAATAGAAAAGGATTGTATAAGTGCCATTCATACTTTAGTAGCTGAAAACGCTGTGGTTAAAATTGAAATGACGGCCAATGTAACCAGCAATAGGCCTGATAAACTTACCCTGCCTGGGGTTAAAAACATCATTGCCGTAGCCAGCGGAAAGGGCGGTGTGGGTAAATCAACGGTGAGCAGTAATTTGGCCATTGCGCTCTCACTTTCTGGTGCAAAAGTTGGCTTGCTCGATGCAGATATCCATGGACCCTCTGTTCCTATGATGTTTGGCGAAATGGATAGCCAACCTTTGATGAAAGATGTGGATGGAAAATCATTGATGGTGCCCATCGAAAAATTTGGCATCAAACTGCTTTCCATTGGATTTTTAATTAAGCCAGAGCAAGCGGTGGTTTGGCGCGGGCCAATGGTTTCATCGGCATTGCGCCAATTTGTGAACGATACTGATTGGGGCGAGTTAGATTACTTAATTCTGGATTTACCGCCCGGCACCGGCGATATTCATTTAACCATGTTGCAAGTAGTGCCTTTAACAGGTATTGTAATGGTTACTACTCCGCAAGCAGTGGCCTTAGCAGATGCTTATAAAGCGGCAACCATGTTTGGAATGACACCTGTAAAAGTGCCCATCTTGGGCATTGTAGAAAACATGGCCTATTTTATACCTGCCGAACTCCCTGATAATAAATATTACCTATTTGGAAATGGCGGTGGCAAAACCATGAGCAATGTGTTGAATGTACCCTTTTTAGGAGAAGTACCCATATACATGAGTGTAAGAGAAGGTGGAGACAGTGGTGCACCTGCCGCAATGTTAGAAAACTCACCCGCTCAAAAATCGTTTAAACAAATTGCAGAACGCGTGGCACAACAAATTGCCATGTTAAATGCAAACCCAAAACCTGCTACTAGCTAATTTTAAACTATTATTGTGGTATGAACCAAGAATTGGAAGAAAAAGTAGAGATTGCACTTAACGGAATGAGACCCTTTCTACAGGCAGATGGTGGCGATGTTGAATTGGTAGAAATTACAGACGACTTGGAAGTGAAACTGCGCTTGGTTGGCAATTGCAGCAGTTGTTCTATGAGTTCCATGACCATGAAAGCAGGCATAGAAAACGGAATCAGAAATGCCTTGCCACAAATTACAAGAGTAACAGCGGTGGAGTGAGGAAAATAAAGAAGCATTTTGGCTTTCCGGTCCTTCCCACACTCCACACTCACACTTTATTTGTAGTAGCTAGGGGGTCTGTTTTGGGCCAAAGAAGGTGTTGATAGAGATTTAGAAGGGTGGTATTGGATAGGACTGCTAAACGCGGTGTATGTGACCATAAAATATCGAATCAAATTGACCACCCTAAATTGCTGGCGAAAATTGATCATTTCTTCAAGAAAAACAGCAGTTTATTGCTAATTGTTATTCAATAGAATTTAATAATTGATTAGTTTATATAGTCCGAAATTAACTAGTCAATTTCACCGTTTTCTCTACGCACAAAACCGCAGAAGCATTTTACTTCTAATGAAAAGCAAATTGGGAGGATATAAAAGCATTTTTGTTCTATACAGAGCCAAGTTGTCAGGCAATAAGATATGTTTTTGTTTAATATAAAAGCTATTCAGTTCAAGTGAGAAGCAAAAGCAGTTTACATAGATTTAATTTCAATCTATGGATGACTTAAATTAAAAGTAATTAGATTTAATTTTTTTCTAGCATGAAGCAAAAGAAGAAAGCGGCTAAGCATTTTGTTTTTATCTTGAAGCAAATTGTTTTTCCATTGAAGCATTTCAGTGCTAGCGATAAGCAAAAAATGACAAATTTTCATCAATTTCAATGTCAATCTTAAAGCGCGCTAAGTCATCTGTGTTTATCTTCGACTATAAAATGATACCTCCCAACTAAAACAAACCATCTATCTGTGAATCCGTGGCAGTCTCCATTGAATAAATTTTCTGGCTTTTTCCTTACTTCTTCGCCACATGTTTTCCTTGCTCAATTAAGTTAACCATAAGTTTATAGGCCCCTGCATTTCCAGCTGGTAACTGCCTAAAAAACACCAAGCCTGTATAGGTAAAATACCCTTTGCCATACTTGGTGGTAATTAAACTTCCTGTGGTAGGTTTTTCACCCACATCTGCCATGATAAAAAGTTGCTTGTAATTAGTATCTACCTCGGTGGCTTCATAAATGCTTCGCTCCTGAATCCAATTTTCAAAATCCTTTTCTCTTATTTTATTCGGAACATTTAACACAGGGTGTTGCGGTTCCAAAAAGTTAACCATGGCTTGTTCATTGGTAATTCTATTGCGCGAAATTTTAAAAGGGTAGGGGCCAATTTCACCTTTAAAAGGTCCTGCAAAACTATTGGTATTGTATTGTACAATTAGGTTTCCGCCATTTCTAACATAATCCATTAGCCTGCTTTTATAAAGGGTAAGTTGTTCATTGGTATTAAAGGCTCTAACCCCTGTTATGATGGTTTGAAATTCTGCTAGCTTGCCCTTCTTAATGCGCTCATCTGTTATAATGACCACCTCATATCCTAATTGCTCTAAGCTGCTGGCAACTTCATCTCCAGCACCAGGGATGTACCCAATTTTTTTAAGCTTTCTTTTTATATCGGTTTGAACCAATTTAATCGCAGCCGTGGGGAAAATACCTTGCACTGGAATATGGTCATACTTTATCTCTTCATAGCCTAAGTTAAAGGGCATAGCATAGCCACTCACCTCCACCCTAAATTGAACTAATCCTGTGCTTTCTGCTGCATCTTTATTGCTCACCAGTACATTCAATTCTTGCATTTCACCTTTTTTTGCAATTTCAAAAGGATAGGATTTATCCCCAAATTTTAGGTTTCCCATTACCTTGTCTTTTTGTGCCTGCACCACTACTTTTAGTTTCTTAGAAGATTGACCATTTAAGAGTAAAACATCGGCTGGTAATTTAATGGTTACAGGCGGTACCAATAAATGGGTTCTATACTGTTCACCCTTGTCTGGATCGGTCCATTTGTATTTTAAATTTTCTGAGAATTGATAATTCTCACCCCCAATATTTAAATCAAAAAGTATGAGATAATTGGTGCTTAATCCCCATGGGTCAATAGAAGGAGAATGCACAAATTTGTTCTCTTTAATTGGATTGTTTAGCCAAAAGAGTGTGCTAGGCGCTGCCTTGCTGCACGTAACCAAGCTAATTGTTTTTTGAAAAGGTTTATTAGTGTTTAAAACTTGCGTAAGGTTATCATTAAATGCACCGGGTGAGCAATCAGGTAAGTTTGCCCCATTTAAGAATACCCCTATTCCTACTAATTGAATATTGGCATTGGATCTATTGAGTGCTGTAATTTTAATTTTTAAGGAATCACCGGCTGCAACTATTCCAGCGCCTTCGGCGCTAGCCTCAATGTAAATGCCATACATGTGCAATAAAAGTTTATATAGTCTTTCCCGATGATAGGTAGGAATATCACTGTCGTTTGTTTGACAAATAGCAATTGCTTTTTTGATTAGTTTATTGCAAGCATCTAAGTCGTTTTGTTTCCAAACTTGCAAGAGTTCTATGAGTAGGTCTTCTAGTTTTTTTCCAGATTTAAATCGCTTTAATCCAAGGTCTATCCCTTGAAATAAATCCTTAAGGTTTGCCGTATCTCCTTTTATAGGTTTAAAATATTCAAAAATTTCTCCCCTTTGTTTGGCTGATCCAAAACCTTGGGAGCGGTGCATGCTTCTGCTCTCAGCCGCAATTTCTCCATAACTTTTTCCCAACAAGACATTGTAAGTTCCCACATCAACCTTTAGGTGGCCACCCATGTCTGCATTGGGATTCCAAAATCTAGCCGCCGAATTATACATAAGCCGTTTGGCTTGCCACACACTCACACTTGTAAGTTGAGAAGGAAATCGTTTTGGATTTGCAGCTGCTTCAAAGGCTTCTTCTGCTAATAAAGCAGAAGCCGTATGATGTCCATGGCCGCCACTGCCATCTGTTGCAAATCTTGTGATGATGATATCTGGTTTAAAGTAACGAATTACAAAAACCATATCTTCTAAAATGGCTTCTTTGTTCCACTTTTCAAACGTTTCTTGAGGTGTTTTGCTGTAGCCAAAATCAAAAGCCCTGGTAAAAAATTGTTCGCCACCATCTGTTCTTCTAGCCGCTAGCAATTCTTGGGCTCTAATGATGCCTAATGAAGTGCCTTGTTCTGGGCCAATTAAATTTTGTCCACCATCTCCGCGAGTTAAACTTAAATAACCCGTTCTCACACATTTTTCATTGGCAAGCCAAGAAATCAAACGCGTATTTTCATCATCTGGATGTGCTGCTATATAAAGCACGGAACCAGTTGTTCTCAGTTTCTTTATTTCTAATTCAATTTCCGAAGCGTTCAGGTTTCGCGGAGATTGCGCCTGTATAAAAGAAGCGGTAAAAAGAATAGAAAGGGCAGTAAGAAATGGTTTAAAATATTTCATAAGGCAAATAAACAAAATAATGCCGATGTGTAACTAAAGTTCATTGCCTATTTTCGCAGCATGGCAGATTTATTATTAATCAACATCAAATCTTTGGAAGGAATTGATGAAAGTGGGAGAATTTGTAAAAAGGGCTCGGCCATGCAAGACTGGCAAACGCTTGCTAACGCTTGGGTTTGGGTTCAAACCGATATAATTAAAGCGTATGGAACCATGGATAATTTACCAGAAATTACTGCGCCTTATGAAACACTTGATTGCAGTGGAAGTTTAGTTTTGCCATCCTTTATAGATTCACATACCCACATTGTTTTTGCAGCCTCAAGAGAGGAGGAGTTTGTGATGCGAATAGAAGGTAAAACTTATGAAGAAATAGCGGCCGCTGGTGGGGGCATATTAAACTCTGCTGCAAAACTTAGCAAGATGTCTGAAGACCATTTGTTTGATGCCGCTTGGGAAAGGCTGCAAACCTTGATTCAATGGGGAACTGGGGCCATTGAAATTAAAAGTGGTTACGGCTTAAGTGTGGCAGATGAGTTAAAAATGTTGCGTGTCATTAAGCGCCTCAAAGCCATTGCTCCCATTCCGGTTAAAGCTACTTTTTTAGGGGCACATGCGGTGCCAATGGCCTATAAAAATAATAGGGAAGGATACATTAAACTTATCATTGATGAGATGCTACCAGCCATACATGCAGAAGCCTTAGCCGATTATATGGATGTGTTTTGTGACCAAGGTTTTTTTACACCAACAGAAACGGCAAATTTGTTAGTAGCTGCAAGTAAGTATGGTTTGAAGCCAAAAATTCATGGCAATGAATTGGGTTTTACTGGTGGCGTGCAAGTAGCAGTTGCCCATCAAGCATTAAGTGTAGACCACCTAGAATATACAGGCGAGGAAGAAATTGCTTGTCTTTTACAAAGCGATACAATGCCTGTTGCCTTACCAGCTTGTTCCTTCTTTTTGGGCATACCCTATGCGCCGGTTAGAAAGATGATAGCGGCGGGTTTGCCTGTTTGCTTGGCGAGTGATTATAATCCTGGCAGCACCCCAAATGGCAGAATGGGATTTGTATTAAGTTTGGCCTGCATAAAAATGAAATTAACCCCACAAGAAGCCATGAATGCCATGACCATCAATGGGGCATTTGCCTTAGAATTAAGTGATATACTTGGCTCAATAAGTATTAACAAAAAAGCCAACCTCATCATTACTAAAAAAGTAAATGGGTTGGCTTATTTGCCTTATAGTTTTGGTGAAAATTTTATAGCAAAGGTGCTAGTAAATGGAAAGGTTATTTCTGGAGTGCAATCATTTTAATGAACTCTTCGCGCGTTTTCATATCCAAGAATTTTCCTGAGTAATCTGAAGTTACTGTGCTGCTTGTTACATCTTGTACGCCACGCATGGCAACACACATGTGGTCTGCTTCTATAATAACAGCCACATCATCAGTATTAAGTGCTTCCTTAAGCATATTAGCAATTTGAACAGTCATGCGTTCTTGCACTTGTGGTCGCTGCGCAAAATACCTAACAATTCTATTTAACTTAGAAAGGCCTACCACTTTTCCGTTGGGGATATAAGCCACATGCGCCTTTCCAATGATGGGCACAAAGTGATGCTCACAAACACTATGAAAAGAGATGTTTTTCTCAAGCAACATGTTTTTATATTGATAGCGATTCTCAAAAAGTTTAGCTGCTGGCATATTTTTAGGATCTAACCCTTTAAACATTTCAGTAACATACATTTTGGCAACCCTGTGCGGCGTTCCACTTAAACTATCATCGTTTAAGTCAAGGCCTAAAATGAGCATTATCTCTTTAAAATGTTTTTCTATCAATTCAATCTTTAACTCATCATCTAGGGCAAAAGCATCATCTCGAAGTGGTGTTTCCATTGAAAAACTTGCATGGTTATCTCCCATATCTTCTTGTTTAAATTGCTGGTCTTTAATTTCCGTTGTATTCAACGAAGTTTCTTTCTGTTTCATAAAGTATTACTTTAAGTTTAAGGTGTGTTGGAATTTTAATTCGAAGCTTATTCCATATTACAACAGCGATATTTTCGGCAGTTGGGTTGAGTTGTTTAAATTCTTCACAATCTAAGTTTAAATTCTTGTGATCAAAAGCATCTTCAACCTCTTGTTTAATCCATGTGCTTAATTGTTTCATGTCTATTAAATAACCGCTAACAGGGTCTATTTGGCCTGTAACGGTTACTATTAAATCATAATTATGCCCATGAAAATTCTTGTTATTGCAGTTTCCAAAATAGTCACGGTTTTGTTCGTCAGTCCATTCTGGAACATGTAAGCGGTGTGCTGCGTTAAAATGTGCTTTTCTTGATACTGCAATTTCCATATATATACAAAGGTAATAGGATAAACAAACTAACGTTAGTTTAATTTATAGTCGTTGGTTTGTTTAATGATATAAGTTTAATGTTATACAAAATGTTTTGAAACACTTTAAATTTGGTTCAAACCGAGTTAAAATGATTCAAATTGTCTGATTTTTATCATAAAATCTGAAGCATAATATGACAATACTAAAAACTAAAATTTAAATAACCTGTAAAACAGGTATTTATATTTTGTTTAAGGATAATAAGGAAATATTAAACAAAAATACTTGCAACTAACAATTCTACCCCCTTACCTTTGTTTAACGAAAGATAAGAAAACCTAAACAACATGACTGCGATAGAATTTAAAAGAATGGTTGAAAGAGAGGCAAAGCCACTTAGACAATACGCCTATCAATTAACGCGTAACGTTGAAGATACAAATGATTTGGTGCAAGAAACAATGCTAAAGGCATTCACTTATCAAGATAAGTTTGAAAGCGGCACTAATCTTAAAGGATGGTTATATACGATAATGAAGAACACCTTCATTAATAATTATCGTAGAATGGTTAAACGCAATACTTTTATTGACCAGACAGACAATGATTTTTATTTGGATAGCGTAGCACCTTTAGTAAAGAATGAAGGCGAACAAAAGTTTTTACGCAACGACATTGAGGATGCCATTGGTAAATTACCATTAAGTTTAAGTAAGCCTTTTACGATGAATGTGAAAGGTTTCAAGTATCATGAAATAGCAGAAATATTAAGAATTCCTATTGGTACAGTTAAAACAAGAATTTTTGTGGCCAGACGTCAATTAAGAAGTAGTTTATTGATGTATGGTAAAATGTATGGGTATGCCAATGCTGAAACAGAGGCAGCATAGTTTTAAAAATAGGTAGAAAAGCAGTTTAGTAATAAACTGCTTTTTTTTTGTGCAAATTTTTGTATGATTGTGTGTTGAACCAATAAGATGAAAAAGTTATTAAACACTTCCTTATTTATACTATTAAGTTTAGGAGCATTTGCGCAGTTTGGAAATTTCAAGAAACGCGAGGATCTAGAGAAATTTAAGGATACTCGCCTTATCATTGTATTATTACAGGATAGCGCCTACAATGCTTCTGTTATAGCTGCCGTTGAAAGGTATTGGACTTACACAGGCTATGATTTTGCTGAAGACACTGCTTTATATAGATTCAAAAAAGGAGACTATGCCTATTTATACTTTAGCAAAAGCAAAGGTTCAAAAATAAAAGCTAAAGTGGCTAGTTGCGAAGAAGACATGAATGCATTTGTAATTACAAGGAAATTTTCTCGCAGGGTAACGCCAGATATATTATTGGCTTACGCTTACAGCAACAATCGCATTGATACCGCAGATTGGGAAGCAGAAGCGACAAGAGGAATTCAATTATTGAACAATTATTTTAACTATGCAGTTCAGGTCTCTTCTAATAGCGATTTATCAGCAAGTAAAATGATGAATGATTATCCTTCTGATAAGAGTCAGTTAGTAGATAAAAAATTACTCATCGAGGATAAGCAATTAGAACTAAAAGGGAAAGAAGATGCCATGACCATTTTTGATGGCGATGCAGAGGAAGTAGACATTGAAGAAATTCAAAAAGCAATCAAATGGCAAGACAATTCCTTGGTATATTTTTATTATTCCAAAGATGAAAAGTACTGCAACAAACTTTTTGTTAGCGCAGCCAATAGCGAGTTACTTTACTATACTTCTGATACACCAGAAAAATGTAAGTGCAACGCTAAAGATTTAAAGGCCCTAAAAGAAATGAAAACAAAGGCAGTTGGTGGCAAATAAAAATAGACTAATCAATAGCCCATGCGTCAAATAAAGTATGGATATATTGGTTTTCTTCCAATTCCATTTTTTTATCTGCCATTACCACTTTCATGGCAAAAGAGATTAGGCTATTTCTTTCTTCATCTGAGCTCATTACATAAAATTGATGAGCCACTTCAGTAAAGTGATTAAGCAATTCTTCATTTGGACATGCCCTTAAGAAGGCTTGCTCCTTGATAATCTCAATAGGCTCATGAAAACTTTTTTCTAAGAAATCTAAGATAATTGAGCTTTCCGATTTTTGTATAGACCCATCAGCCAAGCTGAGTGTCATTAAGAGGTGGAATCCAGCCTCTGTCTTGTTCATTTTTGAGATAAACTGCGTTCTCATACGAGTATTTATTCTTGGTAGAAAGGTAATTGAAATTCTTTTAATGCCAAATTTTAATGTTTTTTTTATTCTACTTGTTGCGCTTTGTAATTGTTAGTCACTGCTGTAAGTTTGCTAAAATTTATTATTACAATGAAATTTGCAACCAAAGCTATTCATGCTGGGCAAGAGCCTGATCCAACAACAGGAGCCGTTATGACCCCAATTTATCAAACAAGTACTTACTGGCAAGAAAGTCCGGGTAAGCACAAAGGATATGCTTATGCAAGAGGCAAAAACCCAACACGTACCGCCTTAGAAAATTGCCTAGCTGCCTTAGAAAATGCCGCACATGGATTATGTTTTTCGAGTGGAATGGGTGCTACGGATGCCGTTTTTAGACTCTTATTGCCAGGTGATGAAGTTATTACTGGGAATGATTTATATGGTGGTACTTATAGAATGTTTACCAAGATTTTTGAACCTATAGGGATTAAATTTCACTTTATAGATTTGTCTGACCCAAACAATATAAAAAACTATATTAATTCGAATACTAAATTGATTTGGATTGAAACGCCTACCAATCCAACCATGCAAATTGTAGATATTGAAGCTTGCGCCGATATTGCAAAGGCAAATAGTTTATTGCTAGCTGTTGATAATACTTTTGCTTCACCTTACTTGCAAAATCCTATCGACCTAGGTGCTAATATTGTAATGCATAGTGTAACTAAATATTTGGGTGGACATAGCGACGTGGTAATGGGTGCACTTATTACAAATGATTCAGAACTATATACCAAGTTAGCCTTTATCAATAATTCTTGTGGTGCAACACCAGGACCACAAGATTGCTTTTTGGTATTAAGAGGGATTAAAACCTTGCACTTAAGAATGAAGGCGCATTGCGAAAATGGCGAAAAAATAGCCCATTATTTAAAGCAACACCCAGCCATTGAAAAAGTCTATTGGCCTGGTTTTACCGATCATCCTAACCATGCAATCGCTAAGAAACAAATGCGTGGATTTGGTGGGATGATTTCGATTGTTTTAAAGGGGGCAGATTTAGAAAAAACCTTTCGCATAGCATCTGCGTTTCACATTTTTACCTTGGCTGAAAGCTTGGGTGGGGTAGAAAGTTTAATAAATCATCCTGCTACCATGACACATGCCTCCATACCTAAACCAGAAAGAGAAAAGGCTGGAGTGGTTGATAATTTATTGAGAATTAGCATAGGAGTTGAGGATATAGAAGACCTATTAGCAGATTTAGAAAAAGCCTTATCTGCCTGATTTTTAACCTAAAATTAACTCTTAATTTTTACTTAAGGAAGCGAACTTTTAACGAGTTCGCTTTTTTTTTATGAAAAAATTACATTATTTGAATGTGATTTCTTTTCCAAAAAACTAAACAAACTAAACACCCATGACAAATTATTACTTATCAAAACTTCTATCTCCGCATTCTGCCATTCGGAGGAAATTTGGTTCAGCAATGATTGGAATATTTTTATTGTTTGTAGCCGTATTTGCTACTTACGAAGCAAATGCCCAATGCTACACACCGCCTAATTATTGTACGAATATTACGGCAACAAATAATGCAAATTATCAAATGGGGATACAAAATGTAACCCTAGGTACTACAGCATTACCAACACAGATAAACAATACCACAGTAGGGGGCACAGGCACTCAGATTTATTTTAATTTTACGAATTTAATTGCAAGGGCTTTAGCGGGGGATACTGTTTTTTATTCGATTAGGGTTGGAAATAGTAATAGTACAACTTTTAGAATCTTTATAGATTACAATAATGACGGTACATTTGCCACAACAGCTCCTGAGCTTGTTTTTACTTCAGCGCAGGTTACAGCCAATGGGGTGGTTACTGGTAATTTTGTATTGCCTTCAACATTGCCAGCGGGCGCATACAGATTTAGGGTAGCCAGCGATGGGTTAAATCAATTGCCTTCGCCTTGCGGACCAACCTTTTATTCTGCAGAATATGAAGACTACACAATATTAGTACCTGCTGCAACCGCGGATTTAATAAGTGGTACCATTACCCAGCCTGCCTCTCCAATTGTTGGAAATAATACGGTAGCATTCAATTTTACCAACTTATCTACGGTAACTATTACAAGCGTTGATATTTATTATCAATTAGGGACTAACACACCTGTTTCCCAATCTTTGTCTAGTTTAACAATTGCACCTGGTGCTTCCTATACCGCAACCTTTTCTACCCAAGTAAGTATTCCTTCTGTAGGTACTTACCTTTTGCGTACTTGGACAGATAATCCTAATTTGGTTGGAAATAATACACCTGCTAATGATACCATTTGTAGAAGTTTAGCTACATATTGTTCTGGGCCTTTAGCAGGTACATATACCATTAATCCTGCTGGTTCAGGCGCAACTAACTTTAGAACTTTTGGTGCTGCCGATTCAGCTATCACTTCATGTGGTGTTTCTGCTCCTGTAGTATTTAATGTAACACCTGGCACCTATAATGAACAAGTTACATTTTTAGCCATTCCTGGCGCAAGTGCCACAAACAATGTAATATTTAATTGTGCTGGAAGTACCCTAGAATTCAATTGTTCGGCAACCAATCCGGCGCTTATCCGATTTCAAGGGGCTAAGCATATTACTTTTGATAGTTTAACCATTCGTTCTACAAGTAATACTTTTGGTTGGGGTCTACACTTCTTGTTAAACGCCGACTCTAATACCTTTAAAAATGGTAGAATAGAAATTACAAACGTTACTTCAAGTAGTTCTAATAATTCAGCAGGTATAGTGTTTTCAAATAGCTTAACATCAGTGTTAACCTCTGGAAATAATGGTGCTGGAAATTTATTCTTAAATAATGTTATAAAAGGAAGTGCATCAAGTTTTGGACTTTATTATGGAATTGTTGGATTTCCTCAAAGTTCATCTGTAACCTATTCTGGTAATCAATTTATCAATAATAGAATTGAAGATTTTTTCCAGTTTGGTGTGTATTGGCAAAACGGAAATAGAACAGTATTTAGAGGCAACTATTTTACAAGAGCCACCAAAGTGCAGCAAACAACTGTTTATGCTTTTTATCTTTCTTCTCAATCTAGGTTCGAAACCTTTGATAGAAATGAAATTGTAAATATGTTTGGCGGTTCTCCAACCTATACAGGAACATTTTTTGGTTGGTATATGATCAACTATTCAGGTGCTAATAATTCAACAGAGAGTAATATATTCACAAATAACTTACTTCATAAAATTAATGGTAATGGACCGCAATATGGTTTTTACCTATTGACAAGTTTTAACAACCGTTTTTATAACAATACTTTGTTGTTTGACAATGTTAGCAATACTTCTACTACAGCGCAAACTTGGGGTTTATACTTCACAGGAGGTACTTCAACTTTTTCAGCTTTAGATTTTAGAAACAACCTTATTGCCATTACAAGAGGTGGCACAGGTCAGAAATTAGCATTAAATATTACAGGGAGTTGGCTTACAGGCGCTACTGTAAATAGAAATGCTTATTTTGGAAGTGCAACAAATTATAATTTAGCAAACTATCTAGGTGTTAATTATGCAGGTTTGACCCAATGGAGAGCTGCACTTACAGTGGCTGATCAGCAAAGTATTGAAGTGTCTCCAAATTTTACCAATCCAGTTGCGAACGTTTATTCACCAAGGGATGGAGCCTATAATGGAAGTGGCGATACTACTTTACTTTCAATAGTTCCAGTAGATTTTACAGGTGCTAGCAGGGTAAACCCAATGGATATTGGTGCTTGGGAAGCCTCACCAGTGGCTGTTGATGGTGCCATGGCAGAGATTGTAGTTCCTACTGCACCTTATGCGGCAGGTTTGCAAAATATCAATGTAAAAATTAGAAATGCTGGTGTTAATGCCATTGACAGTGCAATGATTAATTGGACTTTGAATGGAGTACCTCAATTACCGGTAATGTACACAGGTCCATTAGCAGGTGGAGCAGTTTCAAGTAATATATTATTAGGCAGTGTAAATTTAACTGTAAACACCTTATTCAATATTACTGCAACCATAGGAAATGTGAATGGTAGCCCAGATCCAAATCCAGATAATAATTCATTGTCAAGAATTACTGCACCGGCATCATTTGGTACCTTAACCATCAATTCTACTGGTACAGGTGCAGGCGTTTTCCAAAACTTTACAAATGTTGCAACCTTGCTATCTATAGGCGGTGTTTCGGGTCCTGTTACCATTAACGTGGTTTCGGGTTCAGGCCCTTATACAGAGCAAGTTTTCTTTAATGCAATTCCTGGTGTAAGCGCAACAAATACTATCAATGTAAATGGTAATGCAAATACACTTCAATTCAATAATTTAGATCCATCAAATATTGGGATTTTGAATTTAATAGGTGCAGATTACATGACTTTTGATAATCTTTCTATTAGGTCATTAAACGCATCATATGGAATTGGGGTTATTTTTACAGCAGGTGCAGATTTCAACAAAATTCTAAATAGCACCATAGATATTGGCTCAGTAACAGGTAGCTCACTATCTGCGGGTATTGCCTTCACAGGAAGTTTAGGTAACGCTACCACTGCTGGTGTAAATGGTACTAATAACCTAATTGCCAATAACCAAATCATCGGAAATTCTACAGGCGGTCCTTATTATGGTATTGCCTATCAACCACAAGCGGTAAATAATGGCGTAAACACGTTTAATGTTTTTAGAAATAATGCATTGAGAGATTTTACGGTGTTTGGATTTTATGTAGCATATAGCGCGGGTACAACCTATTCTGGAAATGTAATTTCTCGTCCTACCAAAGCCTCACCTACAACTTTCTATGGTTTTTATATGGTTAATAGTGTTAATCAAGATACAATCGAAAACAACATTATCAAACAACCTTATCAGGCCTTACAAACTACAACTGGTACATTTTATGGCTATTACTTAATTGCAACAAACACGCAAACAGGACGTCCAAATATTTTCCGTAATAACCAAATGTATGATATTAAATTTAATGGTACCATTTATGGATTTTATCAATTGAGTGCTAGTAACCTAAGATTGTTAAACAATATTTTTGTGGTAGATCATCCTACTGCCACTTCAACTAGTGTTACATATTTATATTACAACTCGGGTACGCCAACTACCACAACCATTAGAAACAATATTTGGTTCTTAAATAGAGGTGGTTCAGGCGCAAAGTACATTTACTACCTAGCCACTACTGGGGCAGGTTATGTAATTAATAATAATGTAGTTCACTTAAAACAAACTGGTACCAATAATTTTGTAGGTTTCCATGCTGCAAATGTGAATACGTTTACTGCTTGGAAAGCTGTAAATTCAAGCGCCTATGATCAAAATAGTGTGGATGCAGATCCTCAATTTAGGTTGTCTGTAGGTCCAGAATATTACATGCCTGGCAGCGATTCTGTAAATAATGTTGGTTTTGTAACTGCTGATGTGCCAAGAGATGTTACGGGTGCACTTAGAAGCACTACAACGCCAGATGCAGGTGTTTATGAATTTGGTGTATTTGGAGATGATGCAGGTTTAACCCGCGTTACTGCCCCAATAAATCCAATTGGTTTAGGGGTGCAAAATGTAGATGTAGTGCTAAAGAATTTTGGTACTAATACACTTACTACCTCATTTATTAATTGGACAGTGAATGATTCATTGCAATCGCCAAACCTTTGGAATGGGTCATTGGCAAAAAATGATACAGCCATTACATCGGCTGGTACCTACAATTTTGTTAACCCAGGATTATACAGAATTAAAGCTTGGTCTTCTTTGCCAAACTCGGCCGCAGATAGCTTCCCAATTAATGATACAGTTAGGGTAACGGTTTGTACAGCCCTTGCTGGCAATCTATTTGTAAATGCAACCGTTCCAACCAATGACTCTACGTTCAATAGCATTGCAGCGGTTAGCCAAGTTTTACAAACCTGTGGTGTAAATGCACCTGTTGTAGTAAATATTGCCCCAGGTACTTATAATGGTGCTTTAACTTTTATCGGCAAAATTCCAGGTTCTTCACCAATAAATACAATTACGTTTAGAGGCCTAGATTCTGCTACTACTAAAATTGTTCACAGTGCATCTGGCCAAAGAGCAACCATTCTATTGGATGGCGCTAAATATTTAATATTTAGAAACCTAACAATAGAATCAAGTGCATTATCTGGCGGTGGTTATGGAGTTTTATTTACCAATAGCGCAGATAGTAACAGCATTATTCGTTCTACGATTAGAGTAGCTCAATTAACCACAGGCTTTACAACCTTTGCAGGCGTTGCTTCTAGTGGTAACGTTTTGAACCTAAACACTGCAGGTAATAATGGTAATGTTTTATTGGTAGACAGTTGCACAATTATTGGAGGTTATTATGGTGTGAACTTCTTTAATAACACCACTACTAAGTCTGTTGGAAATGTGGTTAGAAATACAAACTTTATCAATTCATTTTATTATGGAGTTTACGCCTATGCCCAAAACGGAATCATAGCAACCAGAAATAGAATTACAGGCTCAGGAAATGGTATCAATACTTTTGCTTGCCCATTGTATTTTGTTTTTTGTGATAATGGTATCAATGTAACTAAAAATCAATGTAGTAACCAATTAGGTGGATACGGAATTTTTTTAAGTCAAAACAATGGAACTTTAAGCAATAGAAATGTGATTGCGAATAACATGTTCCAATTGGGAGCCATAACCTATACTACCTACGGTATTTATGATGCTGGAAATAATTACACTGATATAGCGCATAATTCAGTGCATAACACTTCTGGAGATGCAAGTTATGTGAGTTGTGCAGTGTATTTAAATTATAACAACACTTTAACCTCTTCCAACTTAAGAATGGTTAATAATGTGTTTTCTGCTCCTAATGGTGCAATGGCATCGTGGATTCCATCTACTGGATCACTTTCTACCAGTTCGATTTTGGCAAATAATAATGTTTACTTCTCAACATCAACCTATCCTTACAGAATCGTAAACACAATTTACCAAGCCCTTCCAAATTATGTTACAGCTATGGCCGTATTTGTTCCAGGCTTAGATTCTTTAAGTATTTGGACAAATCCAAGCTTCCTTTCCACAACAAATTTGCGTTCTATTAATCCTCAGTTAGATTCTATTGGTATGCCAATCGCAACTGTGGTTGATGACATTGATGGTGTTTCAAGAAGTACAGTTGCCCCTGATGCAGGTGTAAATGAATTTGCTAAACCAAATGATGATGCTGGGGTTATTGCAATTTTACAACCTTCTCAACCTACAATTGCTGGCTTAACTAATGTTCGAGTGGTAGTTAGAAACTTTGGTGTTAGTACCATAACCTCACTAAATGTTCATTACACAGGTGGAGGTGCGCCAGTTACTAGAGCCATTACAACATCAATTTTACCAGGCGCTACTGATACTGTTTTATTCGACAGCACAAGTGGGCCAAGTAGCTCAGATCAAAGGTTTAATTTCACGGGTGCTAGTATTAACTTTAAAGCTTATACCTCACAACCAAATGCGGTAGTTGATCTTCAAAATCTGAATGATACTACCTTTATAAGTATTTGTGGGGCATTGGTAGGTACTTATACCATTAATCCGGCAGGCTCAGGAACAAGTAACTTCTTGTCAATCGGTGATGCAATTAATAGGTTAACTTGTGGTGGCGTTGCTGGTAATGTAATATTCAATATTGCTTCTGGAACTTATACAGGGCAATTTGACCTAACACCAATTGCAGGAACAAATGATACTTCGAGAGTTATTTTCCGCTCACAAACAGGTAATCCTGCAAATGTGATAATTACCTCTTCAACTGCAACCGCAGGTGACAATTTCACGGTTCGTTTAAGAGGTGTTTCTTTTGCATCTTTCTTAAATGTTACCATTAGAAATACCAATCCAACAAATGGTAGGGTGTTTTCAATCAATAAATGGACTCCAACCAATACCAATACAAATAATCTAATCATAAGAAATTGTATTCTAGAAGGTATTACCACCACTAGTACAAGTGATTTATTGGCTATTATCTATGGTCCAAATGGAGATAATGCAACAAATATTCGCATTGTTAACAACCAAATACGCCAAGGTTCTTATGGAGTTTGGATGGGTGGTCAAAATGTCATTAACCAATTTACACCTGGTTTAGAAATTGACTCAAATAATTTTGTTCAACCATACTGGGCTTCTATCAATTTAACGAGCAGAAATGAAACCAAGATTAGAAATAATTTCTTTGATGGAAATACAACTCAAGGTTATTATGGTATCTATATGGTAAGTATTTCAGGTAATACCGAGGTAAGTAGAAATAATTTTCAATTGCCATTTTCAACTTATGGTATCTACATTTCACAAAATGGATACTATGGAGAAACAGGGGTAGCGCATATTAAGAATAACGTTATTAATATGTTGTCAACTAACACCCAGTATGGTATTGCTTTGTTTAATACTTCTTCTACTTACACCATGAATAATACAATTAGGTTGAATACTTCTTCGACTTCTTTTGCTTATTATTATGCAGGGCACTCAACTAATCCATCTATACCGCAGGTTACAGCTTCAAATAACGTAAGGTTATTTAATAATATCCTTTGGTCGAATAATGGTTATGCAGCTTATTATGCAAACTTCCAAGCAATAACTGGTACTTTACAATCAGATAATAACTTGTATTATACAGGTGGTACTAATCTTATTTTTTCTAATGGCTTAAATTATACACCTGCTAGTTTCTTAACCTTTAGAAATGCACTCTATGCTGGATCTGATAGAAGGTCATTAAGTTCAAATATCAATTTTGCTTCTAGTAGCAATTTATTGCCATCACTTACTGCCTCAAATGCTTGGGCTGCTAATGGCCGTGGTGTTCAAACTACTTTTGTTACCAATGATTTTACAGGTGCAAATAGAAGCACAATGGTAGCAACAGGTGCAACAGATATTGGAGCATTTGAGTTTACACCTACTTCTACACCGCCAGCAGTTGCATTTACAGGCTCTATAGGCGGCGGAAATACGCAGCACATGGTAGTGTTTGGTGACACCATTGGTAAAATTGTATGGGGCTTTACAGGTACAGTGCCAAGCGCTATGTCTGCAACCTATCATACAGGTGCAATCATTAGTAATCCAACCAATACAGGCACTATAACTGGTGCTCATTATATGGATGTATTCTGGAGAATCAATGCCACTGGAGGTTCATTCTATAATTATGATTTGACCCTAAACTTTGATCCAAATATGTTGGGTACTGTTCCTTTTATGTCTGATTTAAAATTAGCTAAAAAACCTACAGGTACTGGCTACTGGACACATTATGGCTCAACTGCTACTGCAGTTGATACTTTAGCCTTTACTTTTGGGGTTAATGGTTTATCTGATTTCTCAGATTTTACCGGAACTTCAGATATCTCTCCATTACCTGTTGTATTAGGAAACTTTGAAGCAGTTAAGGAAGGTGAAGCTAGCGCTGGTTTATATTGGAATACAGTTTCAGAAAAGAACAGCAGCCATTTCATAATCGAAAGAGCAAGTGAGTATGGTAAGTTTGAACCAATTGAAAAGCTAAAAGCTGCTGGCAATAGCCAGAAAATGCTTAACTATCAATTTAATGATAAGAATGTAGCAGAAGTACTTAATACAAATACTGTATTCTATCGTCTAAAAATGGTAGATCAAGACGGTTCATTTGAATATAGTGCCGTTAAAACAGTTTATTTTGGTAAAGATGCAGAAACAGATGTTACTTTATATCCTGTGCCATTTAACAACGAGATTTCAATTTTCATTGCATCAAATGATGCGCTTAAAGGAAATATCGAAGTGTTAAATTTAATGGGTACTGTTTGTTATAAAACTAGCTATACAGTTAAAGCAGGTGGTGAAAACATCAGCTTAACAGAACTAGCTAAATTATCTGCTGGGGTTTACCTAGTAAGAGTTCAAATTAACAACGAATGGGTAGTTAGAAAAGTAATTAAAGACTAATTCGTATTTGCAATAGTTTGCTTCAACAGTGGGGCGGCCGAAGGCCGCCCCACTGTTTTGTTTTACTGCCATGCCATTTACTTAATCGCTTTGATATTCTCATTGATTTCATGATAATATGTCATTGTTGGGTTGGAGTTTTAACAAAATCACATCAATGGAAAAATAATGTGCTTCAGCATAGAAGCAAAATGCTTTGCCTTTTTCTTCTTTTGCTTCAAGCTAATAACAGATTAAATCTATTTACACTTAATTTAAGTCGTCTATAGATTGAAATTAAATCTTTGTAAACTGCTTTTGCTTCTCACTTGAACTGAATTGCTTTTATATTTTACCAAAATGCATAGTTATTGGTTCAAACCGAAACTAAAAAGCCCCTTAATGTCTTTTGCATTAAGGGGCTTTTAGGTAATAAAACTTTCTTATACGTTTTCCTTTTGAAACAAGGCTGGAATGGTTCTTAAAATAATTTTTATATCATTCCATAAAGAATAATTTTTAGCGTACTCATTATCTAATTCCATGCGTTCTTCTTCACTCATAGGGCCACCTTTTCCTCTTTTAGTTACTTGCCACAAACCAGTGATACCTGCTGGTGCAAGAAACCTTAAAGCAAATTGATCTGTTGTAAGTTTTTCAGCTTCATAAATAGGTAAGGGCCTATTGCCTACAATGCTCATATCACCTTTTAACACATTGAATAATTGTGGAAGCTCGTCTATACTAGTATTACGCATAATTTTACCAAAACGCGTAATTCTAGGGTCATTTTCAATTTTAATAAACTTTGAGCCTTCTTTGATGCGTTTGTAATCTGCAAAAACCTTTTCACAAATCTTATCGCCATCCATATATAAACTGTTCTTACACGCTATATTGGACGCTTTACATTCCTCACAAACATAGTTTTTATAATCCTCTAAAGATTTCGCTTCATTGGCGTTGCTATATTGGTTAAGATGCTTCAAGTTTTTTAACATCGCATCTGCTCCTTGGCGCATCGAACGGAATTTATAAAAATCAAAAGGCGTATATCCTGTGCCTACGCGTTTAGCAGCATAAAAAACAGGCCCTCTCGATTCCAACATAATGATGATTGAAAAAATAATAAAGAAGGGGAGTAAAAATAATAAGGCTAAAGATGCAAATACAATATCAAAAATTCTTTTAGCAACTGGAATACTATATTTAGAGAAATTATTCCGAGCCGTAACAATACTTTTATGATACCTAGGTGGATTTTCAATTAAGTAAATTGCCCTTGTTAGAAACTCTTCATGGATTACCGGCCTTTCAAAAATTTCTGCAAATTGCTCCATTAACGCAATATTTTTATTTGCATCTGTGATTCTATCTACAATTAATACAAAGGGAACATTTGCGATTTTAGGCACATTTTTACAATTTTTCCGCAAGGTTATACCATTTGCACCAAGCAAGTCAGAATAGGTAACTACCATCTTCACAGCCTCATTTGCATTGGTCCACTGTATAAATTGGAAGATATTATCGAAATGAAAAATTTCAAATTCTTCTCTGAAGGTATGGGAAAATTCTACAATTGCATCGGGACTTGCCGCTATGAAAGCAATTCTGTATTTAATTGTTTCCATCGCTAAACTTTTTTTAATCTTCTGAATATATTATCAATTCTTGCCTCCAGTTCCTCTGGATTAAATGGCTTAATCAAATAATCATCTGCACCTGCCTTTAGGCATTTGATTTTATCACTCGAACCTTCATTACCAGAGAGCATAATCAAGGGAACATCTTTAAAGAATCCACTTGCTCTAATTTGTCTAATGAATTCAAGACCATTAATCTCAGGCATGTTCACATCCGCAATAATTACATCCGGAATTACGCCTTGCTGCATCCATTCTAGGGCTTCCTTTCCATTTTGTTTAGCAACAACTGTGTAAGTTTTGTTAAAGTAAAAATCTAAAATTTTTAAAATGCTTAATTCATCATCCAGGGCTAAAAGTGTTTTTTTCATAGTCGTTATTGCTTTGGCTAATTTTATTTTTTCATAAGTTTTTGAAAACTATCTGTCTTCATAATTCTGTAAATAGTAGATTTACCAATGTTTAGTTTTTTGGCAACCATTATTACATTATCATCATATTTTTCTAAATAAAATTTGATAATTAAATTAGAATAATCATCGAAAGTCATTTCTTGGGTTAAAATATTATTGATAGATTTATCATTATTATAGGTAATGTCTTCGGCTTGTATGGTTTGGTTCTCACATAAAACACAAGCTAATTCAATAATGGCTTTCAACTCCCTAATATTTCCAGGAAATGAATAGTCCATCAATTTCTTTTGTGCTTCTCCCGATAATGAAATTTTAGCCGATTTGTTTTCTTTGATATAATCGTCAATAAAATATTTGGCCAAATGCACCACATCATTTCCTCTTTCTCTTAATGGAGGTAAGTGAATAGGTAAACCAAGTAATCGGTAGTATAAATCCTCTCTAAATCTACCTTCTTGCGCCTCGAGTGCTAAATTTTTATGCGTAGCAACAATGATTCTAACATCAATTGGAATGGGTGTATTACTCCCAATTCGTGTTACTTCCCTTTCTTGAAGCACCCTTAATAGCTTTGCTTGTAGGTTTAAATCTAGCTCCCCAATTTCATCTAAAAAAATGGTCCCTTTAATGGCTTGTTCAAATTTACCTATTCTACGTGCATCTGCTCCAGTGAAGGCGCCTTTTTCATGGCCAAAAAGCTCACTTTCAATTAGGTCTTTTGGAATAGCGGCAACGTTTACTGCTACAAATGATGATTTCTTTCTCTCACTATTATAATGAATCGCTTTGGCCACCAATTCTTTTCCAGTGCCGGTTTCACCAGTAATAGAAACTGTAATCTTACTGTTTGCCGATTTTTCAATTAAGGAGAAAGTCTTTTTAATTGCGTCACTGTTGCCAATAATTGTTTTACTAAAATCATACTTCTTACCTAAATCTTCCTTTAGTTCAACAATTTGGGTCTTAAGATTTGTATTAATTAAGGCATTTCTGGCCGAGTTTAAAAGGCGGTGCTTTGTATCCTCATTCTTAATTAAATAGTCAAATACCCCCAGTTTTAATAATTCAACTGCGGTAGAAACATCCTCTTGTCCAGAAATTACAATGAGCTGAATTTGTTCATCTAATTCCTTAATCTTTTTGATTAATTCAGCACCATTCATGCCTGGCAATGAATAATCAATGGTAATTAAATCTGGTTTTAAATGTAAATTGGCTAAACAGTCTTTGGCGTTTTCAAATGCCTGAACCTCATAATCTGGGTTTAGTTGGATGGTGTAGCTTAAAAAATTTCGATACCATGTATCGTCTTCTACTACAAAAATCTTGAAATTACTTTTATTATTTGCCATGGGGTTTGCTGACAAAACAAAGATGCAAGGTTTTTTCCGGATTTGGGAATTATTTTTTCTTTAAAGTTTTCTCTTAAAAATATTTACCATTTCTACCTTGGTCTCTTCCGCAAATTTGGAGTTATAAATCATCTTGTATTGCTTCCCCATTTCAATCGAATCGTAGTGTTTCACAGTTATAGTTCTGGTATGGAAAATGGCAATAAGTTCCTTTTTATAAAATACCAACAAGATGCGTGGCGCCAATATTTGTCTAGTAAATTCGGGTTGAACCAATAGGTATGAAGTATAATCTGAGGTATCTGTTTGTTGCACCAAACCAAAAGTTTCAATAAAGGGAAGGAAGGGTTCTAACTTTTTATTTTCACTCGCTTTTAACAGCAGTTTGCTCAATTCCTCTTCGGGTAAATGTGTATTGTCTAAACAGCTTTTTTCTAAATACCCCCAAATAATAACGGGTGTTAAGCTATCCACTGCGTCAAAACTCTGCATCGGATTAAATGCTTCAATCACCCGCCCAATAAGTTTCCTATTTCTATCGTAAATCTTCGCGCCAACATTAAAACGAAGTTCATCGTATAGGTCGGATGTTTTTACGAAAGCTTCTAGCCAAATTCTTACTTTTATTTGGCCTGGCGCCTCAGTATAAAAGCTTACTCCTGGTAGTAAAGATAAAACACTTTTTCCTTTCTCATCTTCTGAAATACTACAATGGCCGCTGGTTCTTTCTCCAAATAATACGGTTTGAACCAAACATAGTAAAAGAAATAGAAAGTTATTTTTTGCCCGCAAACTGATGTTTAATTACCTGAAATAGGATAGGTAAAACAGATAATCCTACGATACCTAAAACCACTTTTTCAAAGTTCTTTTGTACCCATTCGTTACTGCCTAAAAAATAGCCAGCAAGTGTAATACTGCAAACCCATAAAATAGCTCCAATAATACAAAAGGTGATGTATCTGCTGTATTTCATGCTTCCAACTCCTGCCACAAAAGGGGCAAAAGTTCTAACTATAGGCACAAACCTAGCAATGATAATAGCAACACTGCCATGCTTTTCATAAAAATCTTCGGTTTTCTTGATGTACTCTTTCTTTATCGTAAAGATGCCAAATAACTTGGCGCCTTCACCCTTTTTGGCAAGAAATTTACCGATAAAGTAGTTGGTATTATCTCCTAACAAGGCAGCCATTATTAATAATAAGATGATTAAAGCAACATCTAAGTTATTGTTAGGGTTGCCAGCCAAAACACCTGCTGTAAATAAAAGAGAATCGCCAGGTAACAGTGGAAGCACCACCAAACCTGTTTCGCAAAAAACGATTAAAAATAGCAATCCATAAATCCATAAACCATGATTTGCTACAAACGCCTCTAAAAAAGGTTTTGTATTAGTGAGCAGTTGTTTTAAAATCTCTAATATTTCCATTTGCTAATAAATGATTTGCAAGTTTACTAAAATCTCCTTGGTTTTTTTAATTTTGTAGTATGCGTCCAAATCTAAAATTAATTTTGTTGCTCTTAGTGAGTGTAGTTCTTTTAACCACCGCTTGCAGCAGTCATAAAGGGATTGCGAGGGATAAAAAATGCAATTGTCCTAAATTTTAATGGATAAAAAAAAACCAAAATTTAGCATCATTACTGTTTGCTATAATGCGGCACCCTTGATTCAGAAAACCCTCGAGTCGGCGTGCTTGCAAACTTTTCAAGACTTTGAATTGGTAATTGTAGATGGAGCTTCCACGGATGATACCCTCTCGAAGTTAGCACCTTTTAATTTGAAAATTGGAGGCTTGATTTCGGAAAAAGATGCTGGAATTTATGATGCCATGAACAAAGGAGTTGACATGGCCAATGGGGAATGGCTTTATTTCTTAAATGCTGGAGATTCGTTTTTTGACCCAACAGTTTTAGCAAATATTAAGGAGGTGGCAGAGCAAACAAAAGCAGATTTTATTTATGCCCAAGTGCAAACCATTAATGAACCAACAGGGGTAAATTATATTGCAGGGGCTTCCGTAAACTTAAAGGACTTTTGGTTTAAATATCCTATTTGCCACCAAGGTACTTTTGCTAAGAAGTCAGTATTTACTGAAATAGGTAAGTTTAATACCCAGTACAAATTAATATCTGATACCGAATGGTTTATTCGTCTTTTTAAGCACAGAGATTTTAAAACGCATTATCTAAATAGGGTGATTGCCTTTTATGATGTAACGGGTGCAACCTATCAAAAACGCATGTTAGGGATGCGCGAATATATACATGCTAGCTTTATTTATTTCCCTTTGCCAATTGCAATGCTTAATCTATTGAGTTATCCAATTATTTGGTGCAAGGTGAAGCTAATTAGAGAATTGCAACATACTTCATTTTTCAAGCTTTACCGCCAATGGAAGTTTAAACATAAAACCACAACTAATTCATGAAAATTAAAGAAATAACAAGCTATTTAGAATCATTAGCTCCTTTGGCTTTGCAGGAGTCATACGATAATAGTGGTTTATTGGTAGGTGATTTTGAGCAAAACATTGATAGCATATTGGTTAGTTTAGATTGCACAGAGGCAGTGGTAGATGAAGCCATTCAAAAGGGTTGCGGATTAATAATAGCACATCATCCCATCATTTTTAGCGGGTTAAAAAAGCTTAATGGTAAAAATTATGTGGAAAGAACAGTTATTAAGGCAATTCAAAACAAGGTTGCTATTTATGCAATTCATACCAACTTAGACAATTGGGGCAAGGGAGTTAACCATAAAATAGCACAGCAAATAGGTTTGGTTCAAACCGAAACCTTGGCGGCCTCTTCTGGCAATTTACTAAAGTTAGTAAGTTTTGTGCCTGTGGATTCAGCAGAAAAGGTGAAAAATGCACTTTTTGAAGCGGGTGCTGGCCAAATTGGAAATTATAGTGAATGTTCATTTGAAACATTAGGCAATGGCACCTTTAAAGCCAATGAGATGGCAAATCCGTATGTTGGAGAAATTCAAAAGCAACACACCGAATCAGAAATGCGGGTGGAGGTTATTTTGCCTGTTTGGTTGCAACACAAGGTAATAAACGCATTAAAAGCGGCTCATCCTTATGAAGAAGTTGCCTTTGATTTGTATGCGTTAAAGAATGATTTCTCTTCCAATGGTGCCGGAATAATTGGCGAGTTGCCAAATGCCTTGCAACCCAACGATTTTCTTGCCCACCTTAAGGAAAGCATGGAATTATCATGCATTCGATTTACGCATTTTAATCAACCCATAAAAAGGGTTGCAGTTTGCGGAGGAGCGGGAAGCTTTTTATTGAAAACAGCCATCGCAAACCATGCGGATGCCTTTGTATCTTCAGATTTTAAATATCATGAGTTTTTTGATGCCGAAGACAAAATCATGATTGCAGATATTGGGCATTATGAAAGTGAGAAATTTACCATACGCCTTTTAAGAGAGTTAATTCATAATGGATTTCCAACTCAACGGGTGGAAGAGTCAAAAATCAACACCAATCCTGTGAATTATTTCCAATAAATGATTTAATTGAAGTTATCTCACCGCTTTTTCTGTAACATTCACCGTTAACGAATCACTCATTGCCCAAGGATAAGTTATTATAAAACTTGTTGAGGTAATATTGTCTATGGTAGAAGTAAGTTGGTTGGCAGTGCCTTTTTCAAAAATAATTGTTTTATCACCAGATAATTCCCAGGTTCCATAATCTGAACTATCGCTATACAAATAGGTGCCATTTGAATTGTAAGTTACAAACAAAGGATTAGCTACTAGGTCATCATTCCAATCTTTAAGCACTGAAAGGGTAACTGGATCTGAAGCCAATGAACTGAAATTGGTTACTTTCCAAGCAGCTGAAGTTATTAGCTCTTTTGTGGTGGGATTATTAGTATTTTCGTCCTTATTACAAGATACAAGCAATACAAATAATGCGATAAAAGTCAGTTTGAAAATGTGTTTCATATTTTAGAATTTTAATCTAATGTATAATTTTTTTTATTAATTTCTCATAATTTGGAATTTTTACCAAAAATTTGTGAAGGCACCAAAGCCAATTTTCAAAGCATTTTTGATGCAAATTCAAATCTAAAGTTAACTAAATATATACAAATGAGTTAATTTTCAAAAAAAACACTTAGTTTTGCAATCCTTTTATCGGAATTTTTAAATCCAAATAATTACTATAGCTAAAGCAATATGGCAGGAGCAACAGAGACTAGCATTGAACAAAAACTTAGGGCGCTTTATAAACTTCAGCTCATCGACAGTAAAATTGATAAATTAACTGCTGTCAGAGGTGAGTTACCAATGGAAGTGAGCGACTTGGAAGATGAAATCATTGGCTTTGACACCAGGTTAAATAATTTGTTAACGGAAGTAAAGCGCATGGAGGAATCGATTTCTGCTAACAAAACTAAAATAGTAGATTCAAAAGCTTTGTCTAAGAAATACGAAAAGCAGTTGGATAATGTTAAAAATAACAGAGAGTTCGACGCATTAAACAAAGAGATTGAAATTCAGGGTCTTGAGCAGCAAGCCTTAGATAAGCGTATCAAGAATACACAGTTTGACATCGAGCAAAAGAAGCAAGCTGTAGAAACTTCTAAGGCCGAACTAGAAGGTCGTAAATTAGATTTGCAAAATAAAAAAGCAGAATTAGATACCATCGTAGATGAAACCCAAAAGGAAGAAGATGAGTTATTGAAAGTTCGTGCAAATGCAGTTAAAGTTGCAGATGATAGATTGGTTTACTCTTATGATAGAATTAGAAAGAGTGTAAAAAATGGAATTGGTGTAGCCACAATTGAAAGAGACAGTTGCAGTGGTTGTTACGCAGGTATTCCACCACAACGCCAAAGTGATATTAAACAACGCAAGAAAATTATAGTATGCGAAAATTGCGGTAGGGTACTCACAGATGCCCAACTCGCAGAAGAAGTAGTTGAAGAATCAAAAATTTAAAATTAAAAAGCTGTCAAAATTGACAGCTTTTTTTTTGGCTTTTTCTGTCTAACTTTACCCTGTGAAATTTAGCCTTTTTGCAATTACCCTTTTCCTGTCTTTTTTTGCAAATGCAAGAAGCCATACAGCTGCTTATTTTGCTTATAAGCCAGAACATAACGAAATTCAAAAGGCAATTTGCGAGTTAAGGTTACAAACAGCAGAAACATTAATTTTAAAACATACTGCTTTAGATCCTCATAATGCAAGTTTAGCCTATATGCGCTTGTATGCGTCCTTTTATAAAGTCTTGGTTCATCTAGAAGAGAAGCACATTGATGCCTTTACAAATGCATATAAAGTGTTTGAGGTTTTCAATGAAAATTTGCCATCCACCACCCCTCAAAAGGGATATAATAAAGGAAGTGCTTTGCTCATGAAAGCAATCGTTGCCGGTGCGTTTAATCGATATTTTGAGGCTGCAACAGGGTTTAGGTCGGCTTACCAAGAATTAAAAGTTAATCATAAAAAATACCCTCAATTTATTGCCAATCTTAAAGATTTAGGTGCGCTTGAGGCTATGATTGGCAGTTTGCCAGCTCAATATCATTGGGTAGTTAGCGCATTAGGTTTGGATGGTACCATTGCTGGTGGTATTCATAAAATTGAACAATATCTTGCTAAGTGTCGGTTTGAACCAATGGTGGAGCAGCAGCAGGCCGCCATTTACTTGGCCCTAATTGAGTTTAATTTTGGCAATAAGCAAACGGCTTGGCAGTATTATCACAACTATGCAAAAAACCTAGAATCAAACCTTATGCAGGTTTATGTAATTGCTTATATTGGCGGTAAATCTGGTCATAACAAAGAAGCTTTGTTGGCTTTGGATAATAGGCCAACCAGCCTTGATTATGAGCAATTACCTTATCTTCATTTTTTAAAAGCAGAATATTTGTTACATCAACTAAATTTTGAAGCAGCGACTTGGTATAAGAAATACCTAATATACAGTGTAAGTAAGAATTCTGCAAAGGATGCCTATAATAAGCTATCCTTAATTTCTTTACTCCAAAATGATAAGGATAAGTATTTGCTTTATAAAAGTATGGGAGAAAAGTTGCAATCCAAATTAGGTTCCGAACAACTGCTCATTAATCAGGATTTAGAAAAGCAAATTGGCTTGAATACCCACTTATTGAAAGCAAGGTTTTTATATGATGGCGGGTATTATGATTTATCCTTAAAGGAGGTAAAGCAAGTAGATCAAAGCAAACTTTTAAGTGTATATCAGAAAACGGAGTATTTTTATCGACTGGCAAGAGTTCATCAAGAGAAAAGTGAAATGTTGGAAGCCATTAAAATGTATCAAGCCTGTCTAGCAGCTGGTGCTAATGTCAATACGTACTATAAACCTAATGCTTGCTTGCAATTGGGTTTAATCTATAAACAGTTGGGTTATTTTCCCATGGCAAAGCGTTATTTTGACGAGGTTACTACCTTTAGTAATTATGATTATGAAGATAGTATAAGGCAAAAAGCCAAGGCCGGTTTGAACCAATTAGGCTCAGTTCAAAATGGGAAATAGATGCTTTTTTTGAGAAAAAATAAATGAGTACTAAGTTCTTAAATAATAGAAAAACAGTTAGTTATATAATGGTATTTACTTTGCCACCTATGAAAAATAATATGAAAAAGTCAATTTTAATTTTCGCAATTGCCCTCTCCTTAGTTGCTTGCAAAAAGAACAGCAATTCACCAACTGAGGGCCCAAACACCACAGTGATTACAGATATTAATCAAGTTGTGCCACCTCCAGGTTTTAACTATGAAACCTCTATTATTTCTGATATAACAGTTACCTTGTTAAGCAATGAGGACTTGGGATTAAAAGGAGTAAGAGTAGATATAATGGATAAGGCGCCAGAAGATGGTGGCGTAGTATTGTTTTCTGGAAGCACAGATGCACTAGGAAAGTTGAATGTGAAACGTGAGTTTCCTTTAGATATGGTGGAGCTTGTGGTTAATACAGATTATATAGGTTTGCCTAACAATGTGATTATGCCAATTGCATTAGGCAAAGGCTTTATTGTAATTGGAGGTAAAAATCCACAAAGGATTACCACAACTGATGCAAATAAGATTTATCCTTCTGCGCCTTTAGGAAAAAATCCTGCTAAATATTCTTACCGATTAGGTCGTTTTTCTACAGGTTCTAATGCGGGAGTACCTCAGTATTTATTGCCAACCAATGATGCAATCAGTGCCACATTTTTAGCGGATGTAAATGCTTCTTTGCCTGAGTATAAACCTGTGCCAACTAATAATCCTGAGTATTTAAGCGCAAACGTAGAACGCAACCTAATTTTAAAAGAGCAGTGTGATGTTTGGGTTACTTTTGTGCATGAAGGGGCAGGCTACAAAAATTCATTGTTTTATTTTGTATATAATAAGAATAATAAGCCTACAACAGTTGCACAAGTTGATTCTTTCATCACCATTTTCCCAAATGCCTCTTATAGCGGCAGTGGAGGTGGATTGGTATCTGGCAATAAAGTTTACCTAGGTAGATTTGGTGCCGACACTGCCATTGGCTTTGCCTTAGCAGGAAATGGTTGGAATGGAACTACCCCTACAGCTGGTAATGGATTTTATACTTCTATTAAATCTATGAATCCAGAGACAAATCCTAACTTAAAAGAGCATGTGGTTTTGTTGTATGATAATCCGACTGAAAGGTTTTTAATTGGATTTGAAGATCAAAACAGAAACAGCTCAGACCAAGATTTTAATGATGCCATTATCTATGCATCTGCAAATCCTGTAAAGGCAGTTGATGTAACAAGCTTGCTCCCAACAACCCCTTCTAAAGATGCTGATAATGATGGTGTAAACGACGAATACGATGAGTATCCAAGCGATCCAGCGCGCGCATTTAATGTTTATTACCCCTCTCAAAGTGGAATGGCGTCAGTTGCATTTGAAGACTTGTGGCCAAGTAAAGGTGATTATGATTTAAATGATGTAGTAGTAGATTATAATTACCACGCAGTAACTAATGGCAGCAATCAAGTAGTAGATTTAAATGCTAAATATAAATTACGTGCGGCAGGTGGAACTTTCCAAAACGGATTTTCTGTGATACTTCCTTTTAATAGAAACAATGTTACTGTCAAAGAAGGTACTACAATAATTGGATTAGAAACCCAAACTAACGAGGCTATTCTGAATGTTTTTAGCAACTCAAAAACATTAATCAACACTTACAATACTTTGCCAGGCAAATCATTTATTGAAACAGATACATTGTATGCAAAAATTTCGCTAACCAATCCGGTGGCCGCTGCATTGGGTGTATTTAATCCATTTATCTTTATCAGTGAAGCTGGAAAGGGTAGAGGATATGAGGTGCATTTACCTGGTAAGGTGCCAAGTACTTTGGTTAATAATGCAATCTTAGGAACCAGTGCAGACGCCACCAATCCAGCAGCGGGTGTATATTATAAAACTTCAACTGGATTACCATTTGCAATCTCTATTCCAGAGAAGTTTGAGTATCCATATGAAAGAGAACAAATTATTCTTGCGCATTTAAAATTTGCAGCTTGGGTTCAAAGTGGTGGAAGTCAGTTTCCAGATTGGTATAAAAATCTTAGTACCTACCGAAATGCTGCTAAAATTTATGCAAAACCTTAGTTGTTAATCTCACATTTTCTTAAGAAAAGCCATGTTCCAAAGACATGGCTTTTTTTATTTCTTTATATTTTTCATTAGGTTCAAAATGAGAATAAATACCAATAAGAGAATTTTTTAGAGTTCTCTATTTTTATAAATAACTGTTAATTAGTATTTTAATTATTGGCAGAAAAGTTGAAATGTACATGAAAACACAAACTATGAAAAAGTCAATTTTAATTTTATTTGCAGCATTATCCCTAACTGCCTGCAAAAAGACCACAACTTCCACGGAAGAAACAAGTATGCCATCGAGCGAGATTTCAGATATCAATGAAATAATTGCCCCTCCTGGATTTAATTACGAAACCTCTAAGGCGGTTGAGTTCTCAGTAAATCTATTTAACAATTCGGATCAACCCCTTTCTGGAATTCGCATTGATATAATGGATAAAACCCCTGAAGAAGGTGGTAAAATTCTTTATACAGGTAGCACAAATGCCAATGGTAGAATGCTTGTTAAACGCGAGATGCCATTAGATGTAAAACAAGTTATTGTAAACACTGATTATATTGGTTTACCGAATAATGTTATTATGAATTTAGAATCTGGCAGAGGTACAGTTACAATTGGTGGCAAAAATCCACAACGTATAATAACTGCCGATGTGAATATGAATAGGCCAACTGCTCCTTTAGGAAAAAATCAAACAAAATTTTCCTACAGATTAGGACAGTTTCATGGAGGTTCTGGAGTTCCAAAATATTTGACCCCCACCAATGATGTAATTAGTTCCAACTTCTTAGGAGATGTAAATGCCTCTTTGCCTGAAAGACAACCAGTGCCAACGTTTAGGCCAGAATATCTAACCACAAATGTTGAGAAAAACTTAATTCTTAAAGAGCAATGTGATGTTTGGATAACTTTTGTGCACGAAGGCGCTGGCTATCAAAATAGTTTATTTTTCTTTGTTTATAATGTAAATAACAAGCCAACTTCAATATCACAAGTAGATTCATTTATCTCTATTTTTCCTAATGCTTCTTATAGTGGCAGCGGCGGCGGACTCAACTCTGGAAATAAGGTGCGCATTGGAAGATTTGGCGCAGATACAGCTATCGGTTTTGCAATTGCTGCCAATGGTTGGAATGGAACCAATGTTGGAAATGGATATGGATTTTATACTTCAATCAGTTCAATGAATCCAGAAACTACTCCGGCTAACAGAGAACATGTTGTTTTGTTATTTGACAATCCAACCCAACGGTTTTTAATTGGTTTTGAAGATATAAATAGAAACCCTGGTAATGGATCAGATAACGACTTTAATGATGTGATTGTTTATGCAACTGCAAATCCAGTAAAGGCAATTCAAAATACTAATATTCCTCCAGTTACCCCGTCAAATGATGCAGATGATGATGGTGTAAGTGATACCTATGATGAATATCCAAATGACCCTGCTAGAGCTTTTAATGTTTATTATCCTTCTCGAGCTGGAATGGCAACAGTTGCATTTGAAGATTTATGGCCAAGTAAAGGCGATTACGATTTAAATGATGTAGTGGTAGATTATCAATATCATGCAGTTACCAATGGAAATAATGAGATTAAAGATTTAAATGCTAAATTTAAATTACGTGCTGCTGGTGGTGTATTTAAAAATGGGTTTTCTGTAGCCTTTCCTTTTAATAGAAGTAATGTTACGCTTAAAGAAGGCAGCACGGTAGTTGGATTAGAGGCAGAAGCAAACGAAGCCATTCTTAAAGTATTTAACAATTCAAAAGCACTTATTGGTACATACAATACCTTAGCTGGAAAGTCTTTTGCTGAAACTGATACAATTGTTGCAAGAATGACCCTAACTAACGCAATTGAGGCCACTGTAGGCACATTTAATCCTTTTATCTATGTGAATGAAGCTCAAAAGGGACGTGGATTTGAAGTGCATTTGCCCGGTAAGGCACCTAGCTCTTTAGTCAATGCAGAAGTGCTTGGAACCAATGCAGATGCAACTAATCCAAGCGCTGGGGTGTTTTACAAAACTATTAATGGTTTACCATTTGCGATTTCAATTCCTGAAACTTTTGATTATCCATTAGAAAAAGAACAAATTATTAATGCGCATTTGAAGTTTGCAGCTTGGGTACAAAGCGGTGGAAGCCAATTTCCAGATTGGTATAAAAACTTAAGCGGAAACAGAAACAACGCAAAGATTTATATTAAGCCGTAATTCAATAAACAAAAATTAAAGAGCCGATTTTCAAAAAGATTTCGGCTTTTTAGTTGATTTTTAATTCTGAAAATTTAAATTTGATTATTCAACTTGTTTATGAAAAAAGTTCTACTACTTGATGATGATCCTATTAATAATTATGTTAACCAGAAGTTTATTGAAAAAACACTTCCTGGCACAGATGTTACAGAGTTTTTAGAAGCAAGCCATGCGTTAAAATACTTGAAGGAAAACACACCCGACTTAATTTTTCTTGATATCGATTTGCCACACATCAATGGCTGGCAGTTCCTACATCAATACAAAGAATTTCCCAATAAATCTAAGGTTATCATATTAACATCCTCCATCGATCCCACCGATAAAGAAAGAGCTTTAGGTTTTGATTGTGTAGATGGATTTATCGTAAAACCTTTAAATACCCAACTCACACGACAAGAACTTGAAAAAGTTTAAGTTTTAACTTCTGCTTTACTTAGCTTATTTTTGCGGCTCTTTATGGAAAATCAATTACATTTAAGTGAGCCAGAAAGGCTACGTCGTCAAAAATTATCAGACCTTTTGGACATGGGAATTAATCCCTATCCAGCAGAAGCATTTCCTGTAAATGTTACTGCTGTTGATATCAAAGCCAAATTTGAAACTGATAAAGAAAACAGCAAATGGCAAGAGATTGTGATTGCTGGCCGTATCATGAGTGTAAGAGACATGGGGAAGGCCGCATTTACAGTTATTCAGGATGATTCAGGGAAAGCACAGGTTTACATAAGAAGAGATGATATTTGTCCGCTTGAAGATAAATCATTGTACGATGTCGTTTTCAAGAAATTGTTAGATATTGGTGATATAATTGGTTTAAAAGGTTTTGTTTTTATTACCAAAACAGGCGAAGTTTCAATCCATGCAAAGGAACTCGTGCTTCTTTCAAAAGCGTTAAGACCACTGCCAATTGTAAAAGAGAAGGAAGGTGAAACCTTTGATGCAGTTACAGACCCAGAGTTTAGATACCGTCAACGATATGCAGATCTAATTGTTAACCCTCAGGTTAAAGATACGTTTAGGAAACGTACCCAAATGATTCGTACTATTAGGGATTTTTTGAATGACCATGGGGCGATGGAGGTGGATACTCCCGTTTTGCAAAATATTCCTGGCGGGGCTGCGGCTCGCCCTTTTATAACCCATCACAATGCACTTGATATTCCATTTTACCTTAGAATTGCTAATGAACTTTACCTAAAAAGGCTGATTGTTGGAGGCTTTGATTGGGTGTATGAATTTTCCCGCAATTTTAGAAATGAGGGGATGGATAAAACCCATAACCCAGAGTTTACTATCCTTGAATTCTATGTGGCCTACAAGGATTATTTTTGGATGATGGATTTTACAGAAAGAATGCTAGAGAAAGTGGCCATTGATATGCATGGTACTACCTCGGTTCAATTAGGAGAAAATCAAATAGAATTCAAAGCACCTTTTAAACGCATCACAATTTTTGATGCCATTAAAGAATTTACCGGACATGACGTTAGCACCCTCGACGAAGCAGGAATTAGGGAGGTTTGTACTAAACTAAATATCCATACAGAACCTAGCATGGGTAAAGGTAAACTCATTGATGAACTCTTCAGCGGAACTTGTGAAAGTAAATTTATTCAACCAACTTTTATTATAGATTACCCAGTAGAAATGAGCCCACTTACCAAAAAGCATAGAAGCAAGGAAGGCTTAGTAGAAAGATTTGAATTAATGATTAATGGCAAAGAAGTTGCCAATGCATACTCAGAATTAAATGATCCGCTCGACCAACGCGAAAGATTTGAAGAACAAATTAAATTGATGGAAAGGGGTGATGATGAGGCCATGTTTATCGATCATGATTTTCTGCGTGCATTAGAATACGGAATGCCCCCAACTTCTGGTATTGGAATTGGTATTGATAGACTTTGTATGATGCTTACCAACCAACAGTCCATTCAAGATGTTTTGTTTTTTCCTCAAATGAGGCCTGAAGCAAAATTTAAAAATACCGACGAAGAAGCGTCGGAAATTAAAAATTAGTGTTTTTAGAGAATTATTAAGCACCTGTAAAACAATAAGTTGCATTTTTTGCCAAATTTGTATTGGCATATTAGATTAACTTAATGTTTTTTGCAGTAATGTTAAAATAAAGCATTCATTTAGGTTCAAGCCTAACTATTTAACATATCAAAAAGAATTATGGCAAAGGATACTATAAAATCAGTAGTTGTAGACGATGTAGACATGATGCGTGTGACGCTTAAAAAAGTGTTAGACGGTTTTCCAAATATTGAAATTATTGGAGAAGCTTCAGACTATGAATCCGCAAAACAACTCATCAATGAAACAAAGCCAGAATTGGTTTTTTTAGATATTGATTTAAATGGACTTACTAGCATTGATTTATTAAACGAAATTAATTGCTCACCTAAAATCATTTTCATTACTTCTCATCCAGACTTTGCCATAAAGGCGTTTGAACTAAACGCTGTTGATTACATCCTAAAACCTATTAGCGCAGATAGATTGCGTAGAGCCATAGATCGCGTAACTGAAATGGGCGCAGAACCAATGGAAGGTTCAATTATGGATGAATCACAAGAACGCTTTAAAGCAGATCAAATTATCTTATTAAATTTTGATAGTAAGTTAACTTTTATCAAAGTGCAGGATATTAACTACATCGAAGCTTTTGGAAACTATACCAAAATTTACATGAATGATGGTAAGTTAAGTATAACCTATAACTCAATTAAAAATTGGGATAACCGTTTGCCAAATGATGTATTTATCCAAATCCATCGTTCTTCAATAGTTAACTTACTTAATGTGGTAAAAATTGAGAAGTGGACAAATGATACAGGAAGACTTTTTCTAAAAGGTGTTGAGAAGCCATTTGAAATTAGTAGAAGCTATTTCTTCCAAATAAAGAAGAAGTATAAAGTTTAATTACTAAATGCCATGGGTATATCTGCTCAAAATGCCCAACGGTAGCTGTACTCCAGACTTTGCTTGTAAATACAATTCTCCATTTTCTAAGTTCTTTGCTGCTTCAAAATTTCTTTGTACTAAGTTTTGAACCAATAAAGAACTTAATCCTAATGAATAAACATTAAGGATAAGGAAATGTTGTTTGGGGTCTAGTAACAGCGCAACATCTTGCAACATCTCATTAATATTGTCTTCTAATTGCCATCTTTCTCCGCTGGCGCCAATGCCATAAGCAGGTGGATCTAATATAATACCATGGTATGTTTTACCTCGCTTCACTTCTCGCTTTACAAATTTTAAGGCATCTTCAACCACCCACCTAATGTTATCAAGCTTAGAAGATTCCATGTTCTCTCTGCTCCAAGAAATAACTTGTTTCACAGAATCTACGTGGGTAACATCCGCTCCTGCTGCTTTTGCCGCTATACTGGCGCCGCCTGTATAGGCAAACAAGTTTAAAAATCTTGGGGTTTCCGAGGTTATTTTCTTCAATTGTGAATATATATAATCCCAATTATTGGCTTGTTCTGGAAAAATTCCAACATGTTTAAAGGAGGTAAGCGATAGGTTAAAGGTAAGCTCAAAATCTTGACTTTGGTAAGGTAATTGCCATTTAGTAGCCACCTTGTATGGGTTAATCCATTCTCCATTATGACTACCCTTTTGTTTAAATGTTATAGGATTTAGCTTTTTCCACTCTATTTCTGGCCAAACTTTATTCCATAAAGCTTGAGGCTCTGGTCGGCGTAAAATTAATTTCCCAAAGCGCTCTAATTTTTCAAAATTGCCGCAATCTAGCAATTCGTAATCCTTCCAATTTTGTGGCGTAAAAGTTTGTATCATTCTAGCACAAAGGTAGTACCTTCTTGGGCAATTCTAGTGTTCGGAAATTCTTCTTTTGCTTCATTTAATAATGGAGATAAATCTTCGTACCGCGAAGAAAAATGTCCAATTATTAATTGGTTTGCATTTGCAGCTTTAGCAACCATTCCGGCTTGTTTCGCTGTTGTGTGCATGGTAGTAATGGCTCTATCCAGTTTATCATGCATAAAGGTTGCCTCATGATACAAATAATCTGCATCTTGAATTGCTTTAATCACTCTGTCATCATACAAAGTATCCGAGCAATAGGCATATGAAATTGGCCTTGAGCTAGGTAATGTTAGTAATTCATTTTTTACCCTAGCACCTTCCGGAGATAAATAATCTTTACCCATTTTGATATCATTATAATGAGTAAATGGAATTTTATTTCTTTGACAAGCATCAACATTTAATTTTTTTAGGATGCTTCTTTCCTCAAACATATAACCAATGGTTGGAACTCTATGAAATAGCGGAAATGCTTTAACACTAAAATATAAATTCTCAAACACAATCGATTCTTTGTTTGGATCAAGCCTATGATAATGTAAAGGGAACGAAAAGGTAGTTTCTGAGTATTTAAAAAATACATCCAAAATTTCAAATAATTCAGTAGGTCCATACACATGCACAGGCTGCAAATGTTTCATCAAATTCATTGAGAGTAATAGTCCTGGCAGGCCTAGAATATGGTCGCCATGCACGTGGCTTATAAAAATATGTGAAAGTTTTGAACGCTTTATTTTAAAACGTTGTAATTGCATTTGTGTGCCTTCTCCGCAATCAATTAATAAATGATGATCGCATATATTTACATATTGCCCGCTAGGGTGCCTATTAAGCGTTGGAGAGGCAGAGCTATTTCCTAATATGGTTACTTCAAATGACATATTATTCTTCGTCGGCTAAAAATTGCTTCTCTAATTGGTCCATATAAACATACTCAATTGCTTCATGTTTTGTAGGCACCAATACAATTCCATTATCTGCAAATATATCCATCCATTCTTCTTTGCCATTGAAGCAAACCAATAAGCTCAAGGTTTCAGCGCATAATATTTGTATCTTAAGCAAAGGCTCAAAACAATTCTCGTCAAAAAGTTCAACCCCTTGTAAGTCTAGCAATACATATTTTATTTCATTATCTTTCTTTTCGGTTTGAACCAAATGTAGCTGATGGTTAGCTTCGCTCACATCGAGCCTATGACTGCTCGCCTTAACTACGATATATTGTTCGGTTTTTTCCATTGAATCTTTCATCTTTGCCCCACCTTAATGCTCGAAAATAAAAAAAATGATGAACAAATTAGCTTTTATTACTGGCGCTTCTGCCGGAATTGGTGAAGCCACTGCAAGATTATTGGCTTCCAATGGCTACAATCTTATTTTAGCTGCAAGGCGAAAAGATAGAGTTGACGCGCTTTGTCAGGAGCTTTCAGCTACATTTGGGGTCAAAACAGCACCCTGTATTTTTGATGTAAGATTTAAGGAACAAGTTTTTAATGCCATAGATTCTTTACCTGATTGGTGTAAAGAAATTGATGTTTTAGTAAACAATGCTGGTTTGGCAAGTGGGCTTTCAACTTTGGATAAAGGAAACTTGGATGATTGGGAAAACATGATAGATACCAATGTGAAAGGGTTGCTATTTGTAACTAGGAAATTATCTCCAGGAATGTTGGAAAGGGGCAAGGGGCATATCATCAATATTGCAAGCATTGCAGGCAAAGAGGTATATGCAAATGGAAATGTATATTGCGCCACAAAATTTGCTGTAGACGCATTAAACAAGGGCATGAGGATAGAGTTTTCGGCTGCACCTGTAAAGGTTACAGGTATTTATCCTGGTGCCGTAGAGACAGAATTTTCAATTGTTAGATTTCATGGCGACGAAGAACGAGCCAAAAAGATTTACGAAGGATACGATAGCTTATTAGCAATTGATATTGCCGATGCTATTTTATATGCAATTACGCGTCCGGCACATGTGAATATTAATGAACTCATCATCATGCCAACGGCTCAACCTATGCCAGGCATTATTCATAAAAAGAGTTAATGACTAGCGTTCTCCATTAGATAAGCTTTGATAAACTCATCTAAACCTCCATCCATTACATGTTGTACATCTGAGGTTTCAACGTCGGTGCGCAAATCTTTGACAAGTTTATAGGGATGAAAAACGTAATTCCTAATTTGACTACCCCATTCAATTCTTTTCTTGCCTGCTTCAACCATGGCTTTTGCTTCATTGCGTTTGCGCAATTCAAGCTCATACAACTGAGATTTAATCATTTGTAAGGCCCTTTCTTTATTTCCAATTTGTGAGCGTTCAACCTGACAAACCACCACAATCCCGCTTGGTTTATGGGTAAGCTGAACTTTGGTTTCTACCTTATTCACATTTTGGCCTCCCGCACCGCCAGATCTTGAGGTTTGCATTTCTATATCTGCATCTTTAATCTCAATTTCTATGGTATCATCAATCAAAGGATAAACATAAACGGAGGCAAACGAGGTATGCCTTCTGGCATTTGAATCAAAAGGCGAAATCCTCACTAAACGATGTACGCCATTTTCACTCTTTAAAAACCCATATGCAAATTCTCCACTCACCTCAATGGTGCAAGATTTTATGCCAGCACCATCGCCTGCTTGTTCTTCTACTACCTGCGCTTTTAAACCACGTTTATCGGCATACATAATATACATGCGCATGAGCATTTCTGCCCAATCTTGGCTTTCTGTACCGCCTGCTCCAGAATTTATTTGCAGCAAGCAATTCATCTGGTCTTCCTCCCCGCTGAGCATGTTTTTAAATTCTAACTCTTCAAGCAGTTTTTTGGTGCTGGTATAGTTTTTTTCTACCTCTTCTTCGGTGCCTTCACCTGCTTGGAAAAATTCATATAAAACAGCTAAATCATCTATAGACGTTATAACACCTTCGTAGGCGTCGGTCCATATTTTTTTCTGTTTGGTCGCTTTAAGCAGCTTTTCAGCCTCCTTGGGGTTATCCCAAAAGTCTGGCATTAAACTACGTGCTTCTTCGTCTTTTATATCTAGTAATTTGGTATCAACGTCAAAGATACCTCCTCAGGGCTTCTGCCCTTAAACCTAAGTCTTTTAGTTGCTCACTTGTCATCGCGCTAAAATTTTATGCTTGCTTATATTAAGACATTCCCATAGAAGACTTTGCGCGCTTACGTTCATTTTCATCTAAATGAATTTTACGCAAACGCAAAGAGTTAGGTGTAATTTCAACCAGTTCATCTCCTTGTATATATTCCATACATTCTTCTAATGAGAAGTTAATTTTAGGTGCCATTCTCATTTTATCATCTGTACCAGAGGCACGCATATTGGTTAACTTCTTTTCTTTGGTAATATTCACAACTAAATCGTCTTGACGATTGGTTTCACCAATGATTTGACCCATGTAAATATTTTCACCTGGTTCTACAAAAAAGCTTCCACGGTCTTGCAATTTATCAATAGAATAGGCAATGGCTTTTCCTTGTTCTCCTGAAATCATTACGCCACTTCCTCTATTAGGAATTGTACCTTTCCAAGGTTCAAAAGCTTTAAAACGATGTGCCATGATAGCCTCACCAGCAGTTGCTGTAAGTACATTATTTCTTAAACCTATAATACCTCTTGATGGAATTTCAAACTCAAGGTGAATTAAATCTCCTTTAGGTTCCATCACTAGCATGTCACCTTTTCTTTGGCTTACTAGTTCAATTACTTTACCTGAGTATTCTTCAGGTACATTAACTGTAAGAATTTCAATAGGCTCACATTTTGCCCCATCAATTTCTTTAATGATAACTTGTGGTTGACCCACTTGAAGTTCATATCCTTCTCTGCGCATGGTTTCAATCAAAACAGACAAGTGAAGAATACCTCTACCAAACACTAAATATGAATCTGCAGCACCTGTTTCTTCAACTCTTAGTGCAAGATTTTTTTCTAATTCTTTGAATAAACGATCACGTAAATGTCGTGAAGTTACAAACTTACCTTCCTTGCCAAAAAATGGAGAATTGTTGATGGTAAACAACATATTCATGGTTGGCTCATCAATTTTGATTGGAATTAAACCTTCTGGATTTTCAAAATCAGCAATGGTATCGCCAATTTCAAAACCTTCAATACCCATCACCGCGCAAATATCACCTGCTAAAGCTTCTTCAACCTTCATTTTGCCTAAGCCTTCAAAGGTGTATAATTCTTTGATTCTAGATTTTTGAATGCTACCATCGCGCTTAACGATACTAACAGGTTGGTTAACCTTAATATTGCCTCTTAAAATTCTACCAATTGCTATCCTTCCCGTAAATGAAGAATAATCTAAAGAGGTAATTTGCATCTGTAAAGTACCTTCATGCACTATTGGCGCCGGGATTTCTGAAATAATATCATCTAATAATGGGGTGAAATCGGTAGAAGGATTTTTCCAATCTCTTCCCATCCAACCCATTTTTGAGCTGCCATAAACTGTGTGAAAGTTCAATTGCTCCTCATTTGCTTCTAAGTTAAAGAATAACTCAAATACAGCGTCATGTACTTCGTCAGGGCGACAATTAGGTTTGTCTACCTTGTTAATAACTACGATAGGTTTTTTACCTAAAGCAAGTGCTTTTTGTAACACAAACCTTGTTTGAGGCATAGGTCCTTCAAATGCATCAACTAATAATAAAACACCATCAGCCATATTTAAAACGCGTTCAACCTCACCGCCAAAGTCACTGTGACCAGGTGTATCTATAATGTTAATCTTTACACCTTTGTAATTTACCGAAATGTTTTTCGCTAAAATGGTTATCCCACGTTCACGCTCCAAGTCGTTGTTATCTAAAATTAACTCTCCTTTCTCTTGGTTTTCACGGAAAAGTTGTGTCTGATGAATGATTTTGTCTACCAAGGTTGTTTTTCCATGGTCAACGTGTGCAATAATTGCTATATTTCTGATATTCTGCATATTCACTTTTAAAGGGCTGCAAATTTAGTGATTTTCAGGCGATTTGCCCACATTAACCTGTTGCCAATTTAAACTTTGTCCTAAAACAGGACCTAAATGAACTAGTTTTGACCCCTGTGAACTGCCTTAATAAAGGTTTTCACAAACTTTTCTTAACAAGGTTATTTTTATGTAAATAATCCTAAATTTGCATATTCTGAAACGAATTCTTGCCATATCACTTGCTTTTTTATTATTGCTTAGCCATTTTGGTGTGCATGCAAAATCGCATTATTGTATGGGTAGACTTACCCATTTGCAATTCTTTGCACTTGAAGAAAATAGTTCAGCGAATTTGTGCGCCTGTGGGGAAACCTATGAAAAATCAGGTTGCTGTCATGACGTTGAAGTTCATGCATCAAACGATGAATTGGGGATTGGTCAATCTTCGCTCTCTTTGCCAAAAATGCAACTTGATGGTAAAGTTACTTATGCTTCCAAGTTTTTTCGGTTTGAACCAAAATTAACCCAAGTTCCAATTGCAGATAATGTATGGTTTAGAACGCTAGCGCCTCCCCAATGGCTTATTAGCTGGGAGATTACCAAGTTGTTGATTTAAGATTTTTTAGTTTTTAGTATTACCTTTAACCCTTTGGGTAAATTATTTTAAATTATTAAATCAAAAAAATATGAAAATCAATATTCGTTTAGTTCTAGTACTAATCATTTTCGCCTTGGGCGTTTCGGTTCAAGCCAAAAAAAAAAAAAAAAAAGTTACCATCGATACCATTACTGTTTTTGGGAATTGCGGCATGTGTAAAACACGCATCGAAGCCGCTTTAGATGCCAAAGGCGTTAAAAGCGCAGAGTGGAATATTCAAACTAAGAAATTAGTGGTTGCTTATGTGCCTGCAAAAATTTCTTTGGAAGAAATAAAAGCATTGGTTACAGCTGCAGGACATGATACAGAAACAAAAAAGGCCGAAGATGCAGTTTATAAGACCTTGCCTGGCTGTTGCTTATTTAGAGAAAATCCGAATACGCATACAGACTAATGCAAAGGTTTTTATTAGGGTTTCTGGGCTTTTTTTGCTGTCAAGTAATAAAAGCTCAGGAAACTACTTTACTGCAGGGTATAGTAGTAGAAACAAGCACTAAGGGCGCATTTTCTCCCATTAGTGGCGCCGTTATTTTTTGGAAAGGAGCAACAGTCTCCGTTAACTCTGATAGTAATGGGGTATTTAAAATACCCATGAAAACATTGCAAAAATACTTAATTGTTTTAGCCACAGGTTATAAATCTGATACAATTTTAGTGAATGATACCAATCGTTTGAAAGTTCTATTGGTAAGTAAATCCCAATTACAAGAGGCATTAGTTACCTATGAACGTAAAAGTTCTGAAATTTCATTTATTGATCCTTGGAAGACAACTATCATGAATGAAAAGGAGTTGTTTAAAGCAGCTTGTTGTAATTTAAGTGAGAGTTTTGAAACCAATCCAAGTGTTGATGTAGCATTTACAGACGCACTCACGGGGGCTAAGCAAATTCAAATGCTAGGACTTGCCGGACAATACACCCAAGTTAGTCTTGAACAAATACCCGGTGTTAGAAGTATTGCCAGTAATGCTGGGTTGGCTTATATACCCGGCGCTTGGATTAATTCTATTCAAATGTCTAAAGGTGTTGGTTCTGTAGTGAATGGTTTTGAAAGTATTGCGGGTTTAATTAATGTGGAACTGCATGAGCCTGATGTAAAAGATAAAGCATTGTTTAATGTTTATGCGGGCGAAGGGGGTAGGTATGAAGCCAATGCAGTATTTGCTCATAAGCCTAATCCGTTTTTTGCACAAAGCTTTTTGTTGCATGCCAATACTACAACTTTACGGATGGATAGAAATGAAGATGGCTTTATGGATAATCCAATTGGAAGGCAATATAATTTGATGTATCGATTTAAGCTAGATCCCAAAAATGGATGGATTTTCCAAGGTGCTTTGCAAGGTTTACAAGACAATAGAACAGGGGGCGAGTTGAACTTTGATAAGGATAAATTTAAAAACAATGATACCAGTTTACCTTATGGCATACAAAGCCAAGTCACACGCTTATATGGTTTTGGTAAAGTAGGCTATGTATTTCCAGCCAAGAAGTATAAAAGTATTGGTTTACAATACAACTTTGTTCATCAGAATAATGAGCAGATGTTTGGCATCACTCAATATTTGGCAAACATGAATAGTAATTACCTTAATTTAATTTACCAAAGTATTATTGCAAATTCCAACCATAAATATAGAACTGGTTTAACTTTTCAGCAAGATAAAGTGCATGAGAAAATCTCGGCATTTAGAATTATGAATACTGGAAACTCATTCTTGGATGGCAGTTTACAGCATTTTCAGCGCAATGAAATGGTTAGTGGTGCATTCTTTGAATATACATACACGCATCTTACCAAGTTTACATTTGTGAGTGGAATTAGAGCAGATTATCACAATTACTTTGGGTGGTTGCTTAGCCCAAGAATCCATATAAGGTTTGCCCCTAATGATAATTTTGTGCTAAGGGCTTCTGCAGGTCGTGGCTGGCGTACTGCTAATTTATTGGCCGAAAATTCTAATGTATGGGTAAGTAATAGAGTGATGCGTATATGGCCGCAAACTACACAATTTAATAATTGGCCTACGTATGGCTTTAAACCAGAGTCGGCTTGGAACATGGGCTTAAACTTAACCTACGATTTTAAGTTAAATTATCGCAAGGGCACCTTGAGTGCCGATTACTATTATTCATTTTTCGATAACAGAGTATTAGTGGATAGGGATTATCAGGCAAGTAATGCCGAAGTGTATGCTACCCAATCTTATTCTAATAGTATTCAAGTTCAGTTAGATTATTCTCCATTTAGAAGATTTGATATACGAATGGCCTACCGATATTATCAAGTGGAAGCTAGGTATTGGAGTAATTGGCAGCAAGAGGTTTTAATTGCGCCCCACCGAGGATTTATAAATTTGGCATATCAAACCAAAAGCAAATGGGGTTTTGATCTTACAGGTAATTTAACTGGCCCAAAAAGATTGCCCTCTGCCGCAACCGCAAGTGAAATGCATGCTTGGAATGATTATTCTCCTGTGTTTTCTATAATAAATGTACAGCTTACCAAATCCTTTAAAAAGAATTTAGATGTTTATATAGGTTGTGAGAATATCTTTAACTACAAACAAGCTAATGCCATCATTGATGGCATGCAACCTTACGGTCAGCATTTTGATGCAGGATTGATTTGGGGACCCGTATTTGGACGGATGATTTATGGCGGAATTCGCTGGCGCTTATAGACTTTAGGGGCGTGCCAAAAAAAACTTGTATTGATAAAAAATATGCTTATCCTTGCATATCAAATCAATTCAACTCATGCTTTTTTGGCACCTTCTATGGTCCCTGCTGAGTAGAATCATTTAACTTTCAAATTAATATTCATATCCATACATGATGATTGAAGAAACGGGTGCAACACCTGAACTGAACCCAAGTGAAGAGGCATCGGCCCCAAAAAAAAGAGGTAGAAAACCAAAGGCAGTTAAAGAAGCGTCTGAAGAAGTTACGGAGACTGAGAAGCCAGTTAAAGAAAAGGCCGCTGAGAAGATAAAAACTGAGCCAGCGCCTTTACAAACCAAGTTAGAAATTGCACCAGTTGCAGAAATCGTAATTCAGAATAATTCAGAAAATCCATCGGTATCGGTTCAAACCGAAACCAATGAAAAGATTGAAAACAAACCACCTTTTGAAAGAAGAGATAATAAGTGGAGAGATAGAAATAATAGAAATCGTAATGATGGTCGTGGGCCAGACAATAGAGGCGGTGAAGGAAGAAATGAAAATCGCTATGCTGAAAATAGGGTTGAAAACAAGCCTGATGCAAATGTGCCTGAACGCCAAGACAGACCTGAAAGATTAGATAGACCAGAACGTCAAGATAACAGACCAGAGCGCCAGGATAATAGACAGGAACGCATTGAAAGAGTTGCTTATCCTGAGTTAGAAGGAATAGTTGATGCCGAAGGCGTTTTAGAAATGATGCAAGACGGGTATGGCTTTTTAAGGTCATCTGACTATAATTACATGCCTTCACCGGATGATGTATATGTTTCACCTTCTCAAGTAAAAATCTTTGGTTTAAAAACAGGTGATACTGTTTTAGGAACTGTTAGGCCACCTAAAGAAGGAGAGAAATATTTTGCGTTAGTAAAAGTTAGTTCAATCAATGGAAGAAACCCTTCCGAAGTTAGAGATAGGGTGGCCTTTGAGCATTTAACACCACTTTTTCCTGATGAAAAGTTAAGGTTGGCAGTCAAATCAGATTCGTATTCAACGCGCATCATAGACTTATTAGCACCAATTGGTAAAGGGCAAAGGGGCTTAATAGTTGCTCAACCTAAAACAGGTAAAACAATTTTACTAAAAGATATTGCCAATGCAATTTCCAAAAACCACCCTGAGGTATATTTATTAATTTTATTGATTGATGAAAGGCCCGAGGAGGTTACAGATATGCAAAGAAGTGTACGCGCAGAAGTAGTAGCTTCTACCTTTGATGAACCCGCAGAGAAGCATGTTAAACTTGCCAATATTGTATTAGAAAAGGCAAAAAGATTGGTAGAATGTGGTCATGATGTGGTGATTTTAATGGATTCTATTACCCGTATGGCACGTGCCTTTAATACAGCCCAACCAGCGTCTGGTAAAATACTATCTGGTGGGGTTGATGCAAATGCCTTGCACAAACCAAAACGCTTTTTTGGTGCTGCTAGAAAAATTGAAGGAGGAGGTTCGTTAACGATTATCGCAACTGCTTTAACAGATACTGGTTCAAAAATGGATGATGTTATCTTTGAAGAATTTAAAGGAACAGGTAATATGGAGTTGCAATTGGATAGGAAGTTGGCAAATAAGCGCATCTTCCCAGCCATAGATATTATTTCCTCAAGTACACGACGTGATGATTTATTATTGGATAAAAGCACCCTTCAACGGATTTGGGTATTGAGAAATCACCTTGCCGATATGAATACGGAAGAAGCCATGAATCTTATGCTAAAGAACATGAAAGGAACGCGTTCTAATGAGGAGTTCTTAGCTTCTATGAATGGATAAGGATATTATTCCTTAACCAATACCAACAAAGGAATTTTTGAATGAAAAGCCATCTTTTTTGATAGACTTCTATGAAAGAGTCTGTCAAAAAAGCTACGGTTGTGTTTTGCCATTACTAACAAATCAGCGTTATGTAAATCTACATAGGCATTAATACTTTGCACAACATCTCCTTCTTCTAGTTCGATATAGTGAATATTTGGATAAGAAATTTTAGCTTTATTCTTTACAAAGAAGTTATTCTCTGCATTAAAAAATCTATCAGAATCAGATTTAACATGTATTACATCCAGCCTGCAATCAAATAATTCTGCAAAGTAAATTAGGCGCATTAAAGCTGGAAACTCTGGTTCATTATAATCTGTAGCATATACAATTCTTGTATAATCAGAAAAAGTTAATGTATTAGGGATAACCAATACAGGCACTATAGATTTGGAAACTATAGAGGCAGCATTGCTTCCAATTAAAATTTCTGCAGCACCACTTGCACCTGTAGTTCCCATTATAATTAAATCTGCTTCTTGTGCTACTGCATAATCGCATACTTCTTCGGCCACAAAACCATAAGTAGTTTTAAAATGGTAAGGGATATTTGTATGTGCCAATAAGCTTGTCTCTAAATTTTTGAAGGCTTCCTCAGTAGAATCTTCAATTTCTTTTACAAAAACTTGGTAGGTTTCGGCTGGCATAGTTGCATCAACCATTGCTACTTGGTTTACATGAATGATATGTAAAGTTGCACCTGTTTTTGAGCCTAAGGCAATGGCATAATTTAATGCCTGCTTTGCAGGTTCAGAAAAATCTGTTGGGACAATAATTTTGCTTATCATAATAGGTTAGATTTAATTGCTAAGGTATAGAATGGGTTTTAACTTATTGTTAAACTTTTCGTAATCAAATTTACACTTCAATTGCGGATACTTTCCTAAGTATTTTCAGTATTTTGAATGATAATAATCAACTATTCTAAGAAGGTTAAAAAAAAGGGTTTGGAAATTCCCATTGTAATAGCTTAATTATACCCAATTTAATAGCAATTATGAGTAATTCAAAACAACAACAAACATCACTTTATACCCTTGCGGTGGTGTTTTTTTTCTGGGGCTTTGTAGCTGCCTCCAATGGAATTTTCATTCCATTTTGTAAAACCCATTTTAATTTATCACAATATGAATCACAGTTAATTGACGCCTCATTTTATGCTGCGTATTTCTTTGGTTCCTTCTTTTTGTACTTGTTATCGCAATATAACAAGCATGATGTTTTGAATAAAATTGGGTTTAAATCTGGAATTGTTTATGGTTTATTAGCCTCTGTAGTTGGTGCTGGATTACTAAGTGTGTTTTCTGGAATGGCTACCGTAACCTTTGGAATGATATTAGGTGCCTTTTTTATCATTGCCTTGGGATTTTCTCTTCAGCAAACCTCTGCACAGCCTTTTGTGGTAGCTTTAGGTCCAATTGAAACGGGTACACATCGTTTAAACTTTACAGGTGGTGTAAATTCTTTAGGTACTTTGCTTGGGCCAATTGTGGTTAGTATTGTGCTTTTTGGTGCCATTGGAAGTGGCCAAGAGGCTTCTTTAGGAAGTATACAAACCTTATATTTAATTTTGGCCGCCTTATTTGGTGTGGTAGCGGTATTCTTTTTCTTAAATAAAAGTTTACCAGTTGTAACCAGTGACGAGGAAATAGAAAATAGTGGAAAGGCTACAACCACCCTCGCAATCATTGCAATTCCAACAGCTATTTTGCTCTTCTTAAATAATTTTTTGCCAGCCATCATCAGCAATAACTTCATTTATATCTGTTTGATTGTAATTGTAGGCGTATTAATTTACACCTTAGGCGCTTCCAAGAAAAATGCCAATGGTTGGGGTGCAATGCATTATCCGCAGCTTGTGCTAGGCATGATTGGAATTTTCACCTATGTTGGTGTTGAAGTTACAATTCAAAGTAATATGGGCGCTTTGCTTAAGTTGCCAGAATTTGGAGGATATGATGAATCCTCTATTTCTAATTTTATTAGTTTGTATTGGGGTAGCTTAATGATTGGAAGATGGACAGGTGCTATTTCAGCTTTTCAAATGAGTGCTAATACCCGTAAGATTTTAACCTTTATTGTGCCTTTTGTAGCTTTTGCCTTGATCCTTGGAATTAATCATTTGAGTGGAAATGCCATTGCTGATTTAATTCCTTATGCGGTTTGTATTCTTATTGCGGTTATTGCCTTTTTTATTGGTAATGAAAGACCGGCTCAAACCTTGTTGTTATTTGCAGGTATTGGGGTAGCGGGAATGTTAATTGGACTTATGACTACCGGAAATATTGCCTTATTTGCTTTCATGAGTGGAGGTTTGGCTTGCAGCATTATGTGGCCTAGTATTTTTTCATTATCAATCTCCGGTTTAGGAAAATATACCTCACAAGGTGCCTCCTTTCTCATTATGATGATTTTGGGTGGTGCAATTATTCCACCAATTCAAGGAAAAGTAGCCGATACAATGGGCATTCACATTTCTTATTTTATCCCTGTTTTATGCTTTGCTTATTTAGCATTTTTTGCGTTAAGAGCTAAAGCAATTCTCAAAACACAAGGTATAAACGTAGATGAAGTGAAAGCTGCCGCAGGGCATTAAGCTTAAAGTTATTTCAACAAAAAAGCGCAGGTGTAATACACTTGCGCTTTTTTTTATTTCGGTTTGAACCAAAAGTTAACTAACTAATTTCTTCACTTTTTGATCTTTACTCCATAAAATTTTGTCATGGTTTATATACACATATCTATCTTTTTCATCTGGCTGCACTATTCTTTTCTTCATCGCAAAAAGTATAAATACAGAAATCACTGGAACAAAAAAACCAATAAGTGCCCAAGACCAAAATTTATAACCCTTTGTTGTCGCTAAATAGCCCAAAACAGGAGGAAAGAAAAGCTGCATGACAAGTAACTCAATCATATCAACTTAATAAAGGATTAGCAAAAACTTTTTGTTTTGTTATTTTTTAATTTCAAAAGTGTTCATAAAGGCCGTGGTAAAATTACCCTTCTTAAAATCTTCATTTTGCATAAGCTGCATGTGAAGTGGAATGGTAGTTTTTAGGCCAGGTCCTTCAATTATAAATTCACCTAATGCTCTTTCCATTTTAATGATAGCTTCTTCTCTGGTTTGAGCTGTTACAATCATTTTAGCAATCATACTATCATAATTACTCGGAATGGTATAGCCAGCATAAATATGAGTATCCACGCGCACCCCATGTCCACCTGGTTTGTGCAAATATTCAATCTTACCGGGTGTTGGTCTAAAATTATTATAAGGGTCTTCTGCATTAATACGCACTTCAATGGAATGGCGGCTTGGGTAGTAATTACGACCACTAATAGGAACTCCTGCTGCGATTAAAATTTGTTCTTTTACTAGGTCAAAATTAATTACTTCTTCTGTTACTGGATGTTCAACTTGAATACGTGTATTCATTTCCATAAAGAAGAAGTTTCTGTGTTTGTCAACCAAGAATTCAATCGTACCTAATCCTTCGTACCTTATTGCTGCAGCGCCTGCAACAGCTGCTGCGCCCATTTTTTCCCTTAATTCATCTGTCATAAAAGGAGAAGGGCTTTCTTCGATTAGTTTTTGATGACGGCGTTGTATAGAACAATCTCTTTCAGAGAGGTGGCAAACTTTTCCATATTGGTCGCCTGCTAATTGAATTTCTATATGGCGAGGTTCTTCTACATATTTTTCCATGTAAATGCCATCGTTTCCAAAAGCGGCTGCTGCCTCTTGGCGCGCGCTATCCCAATGTTTTTCAAATTCTTCCTCTGCCCAAATAATGCGCATCCCTCTACCGCCACCACCTGCGGTGGCTTTAATAATAACTGGATAGCCAATATCTTTTGCCAACATTTTGCCTTCCTCGGCGTCTTTTAATAAGCCTTCAGAACCAGGAATTACAGGAACTCCTGCTTTTTTCATGGTAGCCTTTGCACTTGCTTTGTCACCCATAGAATTAATCATCTCTGGGCTCGCACCAATAAACTTAATGCCATGGTCTCTACAAACTTGAGAAAACTTTGCATTTTCTGATAAGAAACCATAACCAGGATGGATTGCATCAGCATTGGTAATTTCTGCTGCAGCTATAATGTTAGGAATATTTAAGTAGGATTGTGCAGAAGGTGGAGGGCCTATGCACACGGCTTCATCTGCAAACCTAACATGTAAGCTATCTCTATCGGCAGTTGAATAAACTGCCACTGTTTTGATGCCCATTTCTTTTGCAGTTCTTATTACCCTTAAGGCAATTTCACCACGATTGGCTATCAAGATTTTTTTAAACATAAATTTTGCTTGTTAAAATTTTAACAATCTAAAAAGCGGTAACCTGCTTTTTATTAAATTGGCTCAACCAAAAATAAAGGTTGATCGTACTCAACTGGAGATGAATTGTCAATTAATATTTTCACAATTCTTCCAGAAACTTCTGATTCAATTTCATTGAAAAGCTTCATGGCTTCTACAATACAAAGTACTTGACCTGGCTTAATTTCATCACCAATTTGCACAAACGCAGCCTTATCAGGCGAAGGCGATTTGTAGTAAGTTCCAATCATTGGTGATTTAATAGTGATAAAATTACCAGCAGGTGAGTCTGTTTTTGAAGCATGAGATTCTAAACGCTCAGTTGCAACTGGTGATGATGAAGGCGTTGAAGCAACTTGTAAAGGCGCTTGCATGTATGTTGGAGTTTGTTGAACCAACATTGTTTTTTCTTCTGTTTTTCTGATAGAGATTTTGAAATCTCCACGTTCAACATCAACTTCTGATACGCCAGATTCTGAAACAAGCTTAATAAGCTCTTTTATTTCTTTTAATTCCATAGTTCGAGGATTAGAGAAATCAAATATATTTAAAAAAATGATTTGAAAAAGTTAAACTGAAACGAAATGCTTATTTAGCATCATAAGCCCACTTTAAATAGATAGCACCCCAAGTAAAACCGCCTCCAAAGGCAGCTAAAACAATATTGTCACCTTTTTTAAGTCGACTTTCCCATTCCCATAAACAAAGCGGTAAGGTACCATTGGTTGTATTTCCATAATGGTCTATGTTAATCATTACCTTTTCACGGGTTAAGCCCATGCGCTCTGCGGTGGCATCAATAATTCTTAAGTTTGCCTGATGTGGCACTAGCCAAGCGATATCTTCAGCTGTTAAGTTGTTTCTTTCCATAATTTGGGCAGAAACATCCGCCATGTTGGTTACGGCAAATTTAAACACAGTTTTACCATCTTGGTAAACAAAATGTTCTTTGGCATCTACTGTTTCATGCGTAGGCGGTTTCAAAGAGCCTCCTGCTTTTTGGTGTAAAAAATGCCTGCCTGATCCATCAATTTTTAAAACGGAATCTATAATACCTAAATTTTCTTCGTTTGGTTCAAGCAAAACTGCTCCGCACCCATCTCCAAAAATAATGCAGGTATTTCGGTCGGTATAATCAATAATTGAAGACATTTTATCTGCCCCCACTACTAAAACCTTTTTGTATTTTCCGCTTTCAATAAATTTAGAAGCTGTTTCTAGCGAAAATAAAAATCCAGAGCAGGCAGCGGCCAAATCATATCCAAAAGCATTTTTGGCGCCAATTTTATCTGCTAAAATGCAAGCCGTTGAAGGAAATACCATGTCTGGCGTAACGGTTGCAAAAATAATTAAGTCAATTTCTTCTGCCCCAATGCCGCGTTTCTTTAACAAGCCGTTTACTGCTTCTACCGCCATGTCGGATGTTGCAAGACCTTGTCCTTTAAGAATATGCCTTTCTTTAATTCCAGTTCTTGTTGTAATCCATTCATCTGAAGTATCCACCAAAAGTTCCAAATCTTTGTTTGTTAACAAATCTGGCGGAACATACCCATGGATGGCCGTGATGGCTGCGGTAATTTTTGTCATTATTGTGAGGGGGGAACAATATTTTGAAAAGCATCATGAATAATAGATACTAACTTAGATTCTATCACATCATGTGCACTTATAATCATGTTTTTGAATGCTTTTTTGTTGGAAATGCCATGCCCAATAATCACTGGGGCATTAACACCTAATATTGGGGTTCCACCAAAATTTTCATAATTAAATCTCTCAAGATAATCATCCTGAATGCCACGTTTATGAAGCACAAAGTACATCGACTCAAGCGCCTTTAATACTACATTGCCTGTAAAGCCTTCGCAAACTATGACATCTACTTTATCAGATATGATATCTCTGCCTTCCACATTTCCAATGAAATGAAACTGTGTAGAATCAGCCATTAAGTTGTGCGCAGAAACGGTAACTAAATTACCTTTTTCTTTTTCTTCGCCTATACTTAACAAGCCAACTTTAGGGTCACTATTCTTATAAACATGCTTTAACAATAAAGAACCTAGTACCCCAAATTGATATAAAACATCGGGTCTGCAATCTGCATTTGCTCCAACATCAACAATTAATCCAACGCCTCCATTAGCCTTTGGAACCATTGCTGTAATGCAAGGTCTTATAACACCCTCAATTGGTTTTACAGAAAACATAGACCCAACAAGCATAGCACCCGTATTTCCTGCACTTACAAAAGCATCAATTTTCTTGTGTGCGAGCAAACCAAATCCAACTGAAATGCTAGAATCTTTTTTCTGAGAAATAGCTTTTGTTGGGTGTTCGCTCATCCCAATTACTTCGCTTGAATGAACAAAATCAAAATCTGATTCATTTGCACCTGCATTTGCTAATTGGTGCAAAGCTTCTTCTTTATTGCCAATTAAAACGATACGCACCTTAGAGCCAAGTTCTTTTTTAGCCAAAATTGCGCCCGCAATGGCTTCCTTAGGGGCGTAATCGCCTCCCATGATGTCAAATCCTATTTTCATTAGCAGGGTAAAGGGACTTTAGAAAGCGATACAATTAAATATCTTTCTGCATGTCAGGAAAAGCTAATTTCCCTTTGTAATATCCATTTGGCGTTACGCGGTGGCGTAAATGTACCTCGCCAGATGTAGGATCTGTAGTGATAGTTGGATTTGCTCCCTTGTAGTGAGTTCTGCGCTTATCTCTTCTTGAATTTGAGATTTTTCGTTTTGGATTAGGCATAGTAGTATTTCTCCTTTTTTAATTTAATAAATCTTTTAATTTGTTCCACCTTGGGTCTGTAGAATCACTCTCATCACCCTTAGTATCTTCATTTTCTATATTCTCGGCTTGCGCTAAAAGTTTCAACACCTCAGGGTTGCAACTTTTAGGATTGGCTAATTCACTGCAATTTTTTCTTTGCGGAACCGCCAATAGCAGACTCTCATACAAATATTGTCTGAGGTCAAACTCAATTTCCGTCCTAGCAATGTAAATAATTTCAAAATCTTCAAAATTATTTACTTCACTTAATTTCATCAACATTTCAAATTCTTCCGAAATTTGAATATCAATTTCTTCTGCACAGGTATCGCAAACCGTTGAAACATTTCCTTCAAAATGGAACTTTAAATCATAGATATTCTCTGATTTATCCAGTTTTAAAGTTACTGCAACATTGGCTTTTTTTATAGGCGAATACTCAAAATCGCCTAAGAAAATTTCGTCTATAACAAACGTGTCTTCGTTAACTCCAAATCGAAGTTTATTGAATTCAATTGTATAGTCCTTCTTCCGCGTTCCCATGTATAGTAGCCTGCAAAGATAAGTGCTTAAAAATAACTTCTGAAAGTTTTTTGACTTTTAAGCCAATAAAACAATATTAAGTTTCAGATATACAGCGAATTAATAAGATTAGAAGTCGATTCTAAATTTCTCACGCCTAAATTGCGTCATGGGTAAGGATTTTTCATTAATCTCCTGAAAATGATTTCTTCTTGCCCAAATATCAATAGCCATAAATAGAGCATTTCGCATACTTTGGGCGTCTGCTTGGTTTTTTCCAGCTATGGCATATGCCGTTCCATGATCTGGGGATGTGCGCACAAATGGAAGTCCAGCCGTATAATTTACCCCATCTTTAAAGGCCATAAATTTGAATGGAATAAGGCCTTGATCGTGGTACATAGCCAAAATACCATCAAATTGTTGGTATTGGTTGGAACCAAAAAAGCCGTCGGCAGGGTATGGGCCATAAACTGCGATTTGCCTGTCATTACGCGCCTTGTCAACAGCAGGAATAATTATTTCCTTTTCTTCGGCTCCTAATAATCCGTTTTCTCCTGCGTGTGGGTTCAACCCTAAAACGGCAATTTTTGGTTTAATAATGCCAAAATCTTGCTTTAAACTTTGATTGAACAAGTTTATTTTCTCTAAAATCAGGGCTTGTGTTAGTTTATTTGAAACATCTTTGAGTGGCAAATGCCCTGTTATTAAAGCCACCCTTAAGGTGTCTGAAGTTAAAATCATTAGATGTTCGCTATTTGCCTGTTGCGCTAGGTATTCTGTGTGCCCATTAAATGGAAGACTGTCGGTGTTAACATTATGCTTGTTTAGCGGGGCAGTTACGATGGCATCTATTTTTCCAGCCACAGCATCCTTCGTAACCATTTCCAATGATTTAAATGCATATTTCCCTGCAACTTCAGTTTCTTCTCCTGGTTTTATTTCTATTTCTTCTTCCCAAGCTGCCAATAAATTGGCTCTTTTGGGGTTTACCTGATCCAAAGATTTTATAATATTCAACTGAAAATCATTTTGGTTCAAAACTTTTCTCCAATATGAAATTACTTTTGAGGAGGCATATACAACGGGCGTGCAATAATCCAAAATACGATTGTCTTGGATTGCTTTTATCACTACCTCTACAGCAATGCTATTTATATCGCCAATGCTAATACCAATAATGGGTAATTTACGCATATCTTTAGTTTAGTTAAATGATGAGTACTCTATTTTTTTGTTAGTTGTTTGGCCCATTCTACTAGTAATCTTACCCCAACACCCGTTCCTCCTTTGGTTTTATAAGTATCATTGGCACTTATAAAGGCAGGTCCGGCAATGTCAAAATGCATCCATGGGTATTTTGTAAATTTCTCTAAAAATTTACCAGCGGTTATGGCACCTGCAACTGGGCCACCAATATTTTTCATATCTGCGATATCGCTTTTTATTAAAGCCGCATAATCCTCCCAAAACGGAAATTCTACTAATCTTTCATGCGCAAGTTCGCCTGCTGTTTTCATTTTTAGCTTTTGTTCTTCGCTGGCGGTTCCCATGCAAACAATTCCGTACGCGCCAATTGCTGCCGCTGCCGCGCCTGTTAAGGTTGCAAAGTCAAGCACCATTTCTGGATCATATTTCTGAGCATAGGCTAAGGCATCCGCTAAAATCATTCTGCCTTCAGCATCCGTATTTAGAACTTCAACTGTTTGTCCATCATACATATGAATCACATCCCCAGGTGTGTAAGCAATTTCCCCCGGGCGATTGTCTGTAGCAGGAATTAGTGCCACTACATGAAGTGGTAATTTATTCCTAGCGATGGCAAAAATACCGGCAGCTACCGCAGCCGCACCAGCCATATCGCACTTCATAGTATCCATGCCAGCTGTAGGTTTTAAACTAAGTCCACCCGTATCATAAACCACTCCTTTGCCCACAAGAACTATTGGTTTTTTGTTGCTAAACTTACTTGGTTTATACTCAAGAATGGTAAAGGTTGGAGGTGTTTTACTGCCTTTGTTAACCGCTAAAAGTCCACCCATTTTAAGGGTTTCTATTTGTTTTTTATTTAATACTTCACAAGCCACACCGTTTTGTTTAGCCGCAGTTTTAATTTGTTTGGCAAACTCAACGGCATCTAAATGTGAAACAGGTTCGTTAACCCAATCTCTTGCCCTTAAAGTTTCCTCTACTAAAATTTGCAAGCCGGCTATTTCGGCTTTTTGGTTTTTGTCGGTTTGAACCAAAATGCTTTTTAGTGTATTCTCTTTTTTGTCACTCTTGTATTTTATGAATTGGTATATGGCTAAAGCCGTGCCTTCTGCTACAAACAAACTAGCAGATGGATTACTTTCATGATTACCAATCCAAACTTCCGAATATTGGTGAGCAACTAAAGTTTGCGCTATTTTAGCACCAAGCCCCCTGTATTTTTCTCTTTTGGCGGCTTCCGATTTTCCTTCGATTTCTGCAATCTGATGCAAAAAAATAAAATGAGTAAAGCGATTGATGGCAATAAACTTTTCCTCTTCTTTTAATTTTTTATCTACATAAGAAATTTCATCCTTACTTAAGGTGAAGTTTTGAAGTTCATTTGATTTTGAAAATAAATAAACGGCACTCTTATTTGCCTTTGCTTTTTCTGAATAAGTAAACTGTATCATGTTTTCAAAATAATTACGACTTTGCTTTTGGTTTAGGTGCGGTTGGTTTTTTCTCTTCTGGTTTAATGGCTTCTGCCTTACAAGCTTTACAAGGCTCAAAGCCACCCTTTTTTGCTTCGCTAAGTGTTAAGCCTTTTTTACCTGTTTTGGCAAGACTGCAATTTTTTGCATGGTACTTTTTGCCGTTTTCTGTTACATAAACAGTTTGTGCCGACAAATTTTCATAATTTGCTAACAAAAGGAAACATAGAAACACAAGATGTTTTACAAAAGTTCTCATATTATTTCTTTCAATTTGCGGTAAAGGTAAATGCTATTTGATTATTTAGTTTTATTTGCCGCTACAAATTATGCACACACAGGTAAAAGCAAAAAAGTTTTTGGGTCAGCATTTCTTAACCGACCAACAAATAGCACAGGATATTGTTAATTCCTTGTTGCATTTGTATGCGACTGGTGAAGTACTAGAAGTTGGGCCAGGCATGGGTGTGCTCACACAATATTTGTTACCTGTCAAAGAAATAAATACTTGGGCTGCTGAGGTTGATGAAGAATCTGTTACCTATTTGTGTGCACATTTTCCTGTTTTATCTGAGCGATTATTGCAAGAGAGTTTCTTGGAAATCGATTTGAGCCAAAAATTTCCAAGTAGCGTGGCCGTCATAGGAAACTTTCCCTATAACATATCTTCACAAATTGTATTTCATATTATCGACCATAGAGACAATGTGCCCATAATGGTAGGCATGTTTCAAAAGGAGGTGGCAGAGCGCTTGGCTGCTGGCCATGGAGGGAAAGATTATGGAATTTTGAGTGTTTTGGTTCAAGCCTATTATCATGTAAACTATCTTTTTACTGTTCCGGCACATGTATTTAATCCGCCGCCAAAAGTAAAATCAGGCGTCATTAGTATGCAAAGGCGCAAAGATGCGTTGGCCTGTGATGAGGTTTTATTTAAAAAGGTAGTGAAGGCTGGTTTTAACCAAAGAAGAAAAAAACTTAGAAACGCAATTTCTGCTTTTGGCCTTAACGACCAAGACTTAGGTGATTTTGCAAGTAAAAGAGCCGAAGAACTTTCTGTTGATGATTTTGTAATACTCACAAACTTAATTGCTGCATTTAAACATGGAAAAGATACAAGTAGATAACGCGCTGGTAAAACAGTTTCGATTGTTATTACAAACCGAGAATATTGCAGAACTTGGGCTGCAACTTTCGCAGATGTATGCGCAGGATATTGCCATGTTAATTAATAGGTTGCCTATAGATGAATCTAGAGAAATACTAGGGCTGCTTAATAAAGACAAAGTAATAAAGGTATTGGTAAATATGGATGAGGAGGATAGGGCGCAATTCTTATCCGCTTACTCACCCTTTGAAATTGCCGATAAATTTATTGAACATATGGACAGTGATGATGCGGCCTATCTCTTAAATAATTTACCCAACAAGATAAAGGAAGATGTAATTGGTCAGTTGCAAGATGTTGAATATGCTAGCAGTTTACTCAGTCTAACCAATTATGAAGAAAATACTGCCGGCAGCTTAATGGCCTTGGAATTAGTAAAAGTTCGCATTAATCAAACTGTAGCAGAGTGTATTGAAGAAATAAGGACACAAGATGAAAACGTAGACAATATTTATGTTGTGTATGTTGTAGATGATTTTGGAAGATTGATGGGTATTGTTACGCTTAAGAATCTACTATTGGCCAAGTACGACTTAAAAGTTTCTGAGGTATATAATACTGAAGTAATTGCTGTAGCAGCCTCAGCAGATGTTGAAGAGGTTGCTAATCTTACTAAAAAGTATGATTTGGTGGTTTTGCCTGTGGTAGATGTTTTGGGAAGATTGGCAGGTAGAATTACGGTTGATGATGTAGTAGATGTGATAAAAGAGGAAGCCGATGAAGATTACCAATTAATGTCAGGTATTACCTCAGATGTTGATCCAACCGATTCTGTTTTTGATTTAGCAAAGGCTCGTCTTCCATGGCTTATTATTGGTTTGTTAGGAGGTATTGCAAGCTCTCGCTTTTTAGGAATGTATGAATCAGAAATACAAATACACCCCGAAATGGCCTTTTTTATTCCATTGATAGCTGCTATGGGTGGAAATGTTGGTGTACAATCTTCGGCAATTGTGGTGCAAGGTTTAGCAAATGATACCTTAGGGACTAAAAATATTGGGCAGAAAATTTTAAAAGAATTACGCCTAGGTTTATTCAATGGATTAATTTGTGCCCTTTTGATTTTGGCCTATAATTTAATTTTTAACGATTCATTAGAATTGGCTTTAACGGTTGCTATCGCGCTTATAACAGTTATCATTTTTGCTTCCGTATTTGGAACTTTTATTCCAATGTTTTTAAACAGGGTAAACATTGACCCCGCCATTGCCACAGGGCCATTTATAACCACAAGCAATGATTTATTGGGCATTGTAATTTACTTTTCCATAGGAAGGATGTTGTATCAAACTTTTTAAAGATGCAACCTTTTCAAAAAATCTGTTTACTATTCTTATGAAAGCAAAAAACAACCTTTTATCAAAAAAGCTTAGCATCTTGATTTCGGACGATTTGCATGCTTTATTCATAAACGGTGTTTTGGCAGATGGCCACCATGTAATCTATAAACCGGGTGCTACCAAGGAAGAAATTTCCGAAATTCTTCCTCAAGTGGATGCTTGGGTACTTAGAACTGGGGTGAATGCCGATAAGGACTTGCTTTTACAAGGGCGCTCTTTGAAATGGATAGGCAGGGCTGGAGCCGGATTAGATAATATCGATTTGGTTCAAGCCGAAAAAATGGGAATTATTTGTGAAAACGCAGGTGAAGCCAATGCAGATGCAGTGGGCGAGCATACGTTAGGAATGCTTCTGATGCTTATGCACAATTTAAGTAAGGCACATGCCGAGGTTAAAGCAGGCATTTGGCAAAGAGAAGCAAATAGAGGAATAGAACTAAAGGGAAAAACCCTTGGAATTATTGGCTACGGTAATACAGGGAAAGCTGTGGCTCAAAAATTACTTGGGTTTGGAGTTAAGGTTTTGGTTTATGATAAATACCTTAAAGATTTTGGTTCGAACCAAATTTTGGAAACAAATTTAAAAACCATTCAAGAAGAAGCTGATATAATTACTTTTCATGTGCCTCTTACCGAGGAAACAGAAAATTATTTTAATGCAGATTTTTTGGAGGCCTGTCTAAAGCCAATTTTTGTGCTGAACCTTAGCAGAGGAAAAGTAGTTAATTTATCCGACCTAATTAATGGATTGACTGCTCAAAAAGTGAAAGGTGTTGCCTTAGATGTGCTGGAAAATGAAAAGATTGCCAACCTAGTTGGAGAGGAATTGGAACGATTTAATATCTTAAAAGCATCCCCAAATGTCATATTAACACCGCATATTGGAGGATGGACGCAAGAGAGTTACCTGAAAATTTCGCAGGTACTATTAGATAAGTTCCTGTTTTTTAGTAGGAATATGAAATAATGATTAAGGTATGGTAAAGAGAATAGTTGTAATTTACAATTTAACTCCTTTATTTTACCGCTCTTAAAAAAAGTTTGAACTTTTAAATGCTATGTCAATGAAGAAAATATATACACTTTTGTTTTGCATGCTGGTTCTGCAGCTGGGCGTCTTTGCTCAGAGTGGTTTAGGAACAATCCGTGGAACGGTTAAGGACGCCAAAGCCAAGACACCAATGGGTTATGTAAGCATCACAGTAAAGCTCAATGGGGTTACAAAAGCTAACACCATGTCTGATGATGATGGTTCGTTTATTATTAAGACTTTGCAACCAGGTGAATACACCTTGTTTGCCGCTTATGTTGGATACAAAAGCGTTGTTTTGGAAGGGATTAACCTTGCTGCGGAAGAAGATCGTTTTGTAAACTTTACCATGCAATCTGCCACCAATTTAGATGAGGTAGTAATTTCTAGGTACAAAAAACCTAAAATCGACCCAGGTGGGGTAAAGGGTGCAAACATTGGTTCTAAAGAACTAATGGGTAGCGGCACACGTTCAATTGATCGTTTGGCCAGTAATACTTTAGGGGTTGAATCTAGAACAGGCGGAACACCAATCTTTCGAGGAGCTCGTGCAGAAGGAACTGCTTACTATATTGATGGGGTGCGTGTTCAAGGAGGTGCCCGTGATATCCCAGCAAATGCAATTGATAATATTCAAGTTATTACAGGAGGTACGCCCGCGCAATACGGAGACTTTGTGGGTGGTGCCATTAGTATTACAACCAAAGCACCTTCTAAGAATTTCTTGAGGGCTTTTGAATATACAAGTGCTTCCCCTTTTACCAGAACCTTAGACAATACCCAGTATAATAATTTTCAAACCGTTTTTTCTGGTCCATTAAAGTTAGTTAATAAGGGTCGTGGCGACGAAGAACGCGTGTTATTAGGTTTCTTAATTTCAGCAAGTGCTACTTATTCTAAGCCAATTGCGGTAGTTGACTTGTACGAAGTGAAGCCAGAAAAAATGAAAGAAATTGAACAAACACCTTTGGTGCCAGGCTCAACTGGAACACTTTTTCCGGCGTCAGAATTTTTAACCGCGAATGATTTTCAAAAGATTACCAATCGCCCGAATGCATATGGTTTTTCTGCTGATGTGAATGGTAACTTCAATTTTCAGCCTACCAAAAACTTCAATGTTCGTTTGGGATATTATGGTAATTATAACCAAGGTTTGAATTCAAATACGTTCCATTATTTATTAAACGCAAATAATAACTCTTATTCTAGAGGATACACTATTAGAACATATTTACAGTTTACACAAACCTTTAAAACAGATGAAAAGAAGGATAAGGATGATAAAGAGGCTGCAAAAAAATCAAACTCAAATATTTCTAATGCCTATTATTCAGTTCGTTTATCATATGAAAGAGGTTATGGTGAAACCATGGATCAAACCCATATGGATGATATTTTTAATTATGGCTATGTTGGAAAGTTTACAACCTACCAAGCGCCAGTTTACACAAGGGTAATTAAAGGTTTAAATGACAAACCCGATTCTTTCCTTGTAAATAATAATTATATCCGTTTAACTGACTATTACCGTCAAATTGGTTATAGAGATACTGCTTATACTTTTGAGCAAGCGGATGTGAACAGAGTAAGAGGTAACTATACGCGTGCTGTTTATGATTATTTTGGCAAAGAAAATATCAGAAACTTAGGAACGCTTCGTCAGGTTGGAGGTTTAATTAATGGAGATAATCCAAATGGAATTTACTCTAATATGTGGGGTAATGTTGGAACACAACAAGCGGGTTATGGTAAGAGCATGGCAGAAACTTTCAATTTATATATTCAAAGTGAGTTTTCTGTAGCGCCTAAAAACAATCCTAAGGCAAAACATGAAATTCAAGTAGGATTAAACTTTGAACAACAGTTCAGAAGAAACTATTCTTTGGGTGCAACTGGTTTATGGAGTTTAATGCGTTTATATGCTAACCGTCAGTTTGCAGGCTTGGATTCAAACAAAGCCATGTTGAAGTTTGATGAGAATGGCGTATTTAATGATACAGTAAACTTAGGTAGAAAAATTGTTTGGGCAGACCAAACCAATTTTGACAGAAACTTAAGAAATAAAATTATTGGAATGGGAGGCGTGGATGCATTTGGTAATACCATTGATTCAAATTCTTTCTTAGATGTAAATTCTTATGCCCCTTCAGTATATACATTAGATATGTTTAATGCCGATGAATTATTAAACAATGGTAACTCTGTGGTTGGTTATAATGGTTATGACCACTTGGGAAATATTGTAAGAGGTCGCAGGGTTAGCATTGATGATTTCTTAAATGACAAAGAGCGCAGGTTATTGCCGGCTTACCAACCTGTATATTTTGCAGCTTGGATTCAAGATAAGTTTGTATTTAAGGATTTAATTATGCGTATTGGATTCCGTTTAGAGCGTTTTGATGCAAACCAACCCGTACTTAAAGATCCATATTCTACTGTTCCAATCTATACAGTTGGAGAGGTTAAGAAATCTGCTGATGCTGCTATTAGCGCTTTAGCAGGTCAGATTCCAGGTAATATGGATGATAATTTTACTGTTTACGTAGATAAAGATGCAAACCTGCAATCAAGTGGTTTATCTAATGCTAAATTAGTTGGTTACCGTGATGGAAATCGCTGGTTTGATGGCAGTGGTAATCCAATTACAGATCCGCAACAAATTGCACGTGATGGTAAAACAAATCGTAATACACCTTTATTGATTGATCCAAATAACCCGAATTCACCAACTAGTAAGTCGTTTGCAGATTATACACCAGATGTTTTGTTATTGCCACGTATTTGGTTTTCATTCCCAATTTCAACTACTTCTCAATTCTTTGGAACCTATGATATCTTGGCGCAACGTCCTATTAATAATGTGGGTCAAATTGATGACTACTATTACTTATTAAATAGACAAAGTGGTGGGCCAATTGCTAATCCAGATTTGAAAATGGTACAAGTAACCGATTATGAAATTGGTTTCCGTCAACAAATTGGTGATGATGCGGCTTTAGGTATCATTGCATCTTACAGAGAGTACAGAAACTATGTGCAACAATTTAGATATGTTCAAGCATGGCCTATTGATTATACCACTTTTGGAAATATCGACTTTGCAACAGTTAAAAGTATTGGGGTAGATTACAGCATTACTGATATTGGTAATATTACTTTAAGTGCAAATTACCAATTGCAATTTGCAGATGGTACAGGTTCAAATGCTAACTCAAGTAGTTCTTTGGTACAAGTAGGTTTAGGAACTTTACGTACCATTTTCCCATTAGACTTTGATACTCGTCATACCTTAAAGGCGGTATTCGATTACCATTACAAAACTGGTAAAGACTACAATGGTCCAATTGTAAACGGCAAGAAAATATTTGAGGATGCTGGTTTCAATGTAAACTTTGCGGCTTACTCAGGCAGACCTTACACGCAAGAATTAAATCCAACACCAGGTGGTGTTCAAAGTGGAGTTGTTGTGCGTAGCCCAATCAGAGGTACTATTAACGGTGCTAACTTGCCTCCTCAGTTTACAGTAGATTTAAACGTAGATAAAAACTATAACTTTAAGAGCAAAAAGATTGATGGTTCAACCGTAAATTATAGATTAAGAGTATTTTTAATGGTTCAAAACGTATTAAATACAGCTAATATCACTTCTGTGTTCAGATATACTGGTTCAGCTTATACAGATGGATTCTTGGCATCCCCTGCTGCACAAGAGCAAATTGAGTCTGCAACCAATACACAGTCTTATATTGACTTATATAATATCAGAATGGTAAACCCTGACCGTTTTGCATTACCTAGAACCGCTCGTCTTGGAGCTGCCTTGTATTTCTAAGACATTAAATTAAAAGATTATCATGAAAAAAAATAGTGTAATATTAATCAATTGGATGAAAGCAGCGATGCTGCTAACACTTTTGTTTGGTTTTCAGTATGCACAGGCAAGAGAAAACATCGGCTTGCAGAAGTCGGGTAAAAAACCTGCCTTAAGAAAGTTTGGTGCAGGATGTGCAGCCGCAACCCAACAAAAAGATTTGGATTTAAACAACGTTAGAACCACCATTTTAAATGGTGGAGACGTTTGGTGGAACCTTCAAAATGCAAGATATGAGATTCCTAAAGTTGAGCCAGGCAATACCCCAAAGCATTCTTTGTTTTCAGGTGCTTTATGGATAGGTGGTGTTACTTTGGGTAATTTAAGAATTGCAGCACAAACCTATCGTCAGAGCGGTAGTGATTATTATCCTGGTGCTTTAGCTGTAGATGGTTCTGCCTCAATTACTGCTGATCGCTGCAAGTTTTATGATAAAATTTGGAAAATTACCTTGTCAGAAATTGAATCATTTCAGGTTGATACCGCTAATTGGTCGAGCCCAATAGATGCAATTCAGTCTTGGCCTGGTACTGGAGATCCTAGCTTTTCGGAAGCAAAATTTTTAGCTCCATATTTTGACGCAGATTCTAATGGTTTGTATGAGCCTGCTGCAGGTGATTTCCCAACTTTTGACCAACAGAATTATAAGAATATTCCAGATATGATGTTGTACACTATCTATAATGATAAGGGTAATATCCATTCGGAATCTGAAGGTTTACCGTTGGGTCTGGAATTACATACGCAAAGTTTTGCCTTCTCTACAAATGATGAGGTAAATAATATGACTTTTTATAGAACCACTATTTATAATAGAAGTTCAGATATTATCGACTCATGTATTTTTGGTCAGTGGGTAGATGCCGATTTAGGTAATTATGCAGATGATTATGTTGAGTGCGATGTTAAACGTAATTTGGGTATTTGTTACAATGGTGATGACAATGACGAAGGTATTTTAGGTTATGGTTTAAATCCACCTAGTATAGGGGTTAACTTTTTTGAAGGACCCAAAAGAATTGTGGGTTTAGACACCATTGAAATTGGATTGACAAAATTTGTATACTATAACAATGACTTTTCAGTTACAGGAAATCCTTCTAGACCTGAGCATTATTGGAATTATTTAAATGGTCGTTGGAAAGATGGTTTAAGCATTACTTATGGCGGAAATGGTAGAGGTGGTACAGATACTGCTAGCTTTATGTTTCCAGGATTATCAGATCCTGCTGGTAGAGAGAATTGGACTGAAAGAACGGCTGGTAATTCCCCTCAAGACAGAAGATTTTTACAAGTTTCTGGACCCTTTAGTTTATTGCCAGGTTCAAAAAATGAGGTAACAGTAGCCGTTGTTTGGGCAAGAGCCACAACTGGAGGTGCAACAGGTTCTTTTAATCTATTAAAAGAAGCAAGTGATAAAGCCTTCGTACTGTATAAAAACAATTTCGTAATTTTAGATGGACCTAGGGTGCCTGAAATGGACATTGTAGAATTAGATAGAGAATTAATATTAACCATCAAAGATTACCAAAGAACAGAGGCATATGTAGATTCGTCTGCTGGTTTATGTGCACAGTTTACTAAATATAAATTTCAAGGTTATCAAATTTTCCAATTAAAGCGCAGTTCGATACCAAGTGATCTTTACAATCAAGAAGAAGCCAAACTCGTAGCACAATGTGATATTTTGGATGGTAATAAAATGATTGTAAATATTGTAAATGATCCTGATTTAGGTTCAGTAAAGAAAATCATGGTGAATGGAGAAGATAAAGGTATTAGACATTCATTCAAAATTACTAAGGATGCATTTTCAATTGAATCTGATCCAACCTTAGTTAATTTCCAAAACTACTATTATTTATTAGTGGCCTACGCAGCTACCGATAATTGTACTGATGATGCCTTGCAATATTTAGCAGGAAGGAAGATGGCAGATGGTTCTGCAATTAAAGTTTATACTGCTAATGCTCACAAACCTTTGGCCCGTGCAATGGGTACAGATTTGAATTCTACTTATGGTGATGGTCCAGAGATTACACGAATCAGTGGAATTGGTAATGATGGTAATGTGTTGAAGCTTTCCAAAGCTACAATTGAAAAAGCTTTGATTGCACCGTATTATGCACCTGCTCCAACCTATGAGCGCGCTGCAGGCCCAGTGAAGGTAAGGGTTATTGATCCTTTTAAGCTTCCGTTGTCAGATTTTGAATTGCGTTTTATTGATAGTTCTGTATCAACTGTAAAAGCAGATACCTTAACAAGTAGAACTTCTTATTGGGTTTTAACAGACCTAACTAATGGTAAAAAATATAATTCTGAAAGAGCAATCAACTCGCCAAATGAGCAAGTGTTTGGTGAAATAGGTTTAGCCATTACAGTGGGTCAAGTGGTTGGTCCTGGTCAGCCTTTTAACCAAACCGACCAAGACAATGGTTTTGTAAGTGCAACCATTACCTTTTCAAACCCTACCAATAGATGGTTATCAGGCATTCCTGATGAGGTAATTCCTTTACCACCTTTCAATTGGATTAGATCTGGTAATACAGGAACACCAACCTTTAATAATCCAGCAGAGCACGACTTTGCTGTAGGTGGCTCACCAATAGATCCTAGAAGGCAATACAATAAAGTTTTAGATGGAACTTGGGCTCCTTATGGATTAGCTGCTCGCGCTGTAACCCCAACCCCAACTTATGGTCCAGCTTGGGCGCCAAATGGCAATGGTGGTTACTCTGCTGATAACCCTTTAATTGATTTACAAAGTGTACAAGTAATCATAACTGCTGATAAATCTAAATGGTCTCGTTGTATTGTTTTAGAAGCTGGCGAGAACCCTGCTACTACCATTGGTGGCGCAGTAAAAATGAACCGTAGAAAATCACCTTCTGTTGGAAAAGATGGCAAGCCAGATGGAGATGGAATAGGAAAAGGATGGTTCCCTGGTTATGCATTGAATAAAGAAACTGGCGAGCGGTTAAATATTTTATTTGCCGAAGATTCATCATTGCCTTTAGATAATGGAACAGATATGATTTGGAATCCAACTGGTGATTTCTTCAGAAATACACCTACTGCTGGTGTTGATTATGTATTAGGTGGCAAACATCATATTTATGTAATGGGTACAAAAAGCTTTAGGGTTAGTTCAAATAGCTTCTTTAGAGGTCCACGTTATGATGCAAGTAAAGCCTACGACTCATTGTTTAATCTTATTGATAACAACGTAAGTGCGATTTTAAATAAGCGTTGTATTTTCTCTCAAGCAATGTGGGTAAGTATGTCCTTAACTGACCCTAGGGTTAAATTAGGAAACCTAAACGATATTGGTGGCATTCCTTGTGAAGTTACAATTGATATCAATGTTAAGCGTCCTTATGCACAGAAGTTCTCTAATGACGCTTCTGCAAATGATACTTCTGGTATGCCTTACTACCAATTCTCTACAAAAAACTTGGCGCCAGTGATTGGCGAAAAAGAAGTAATGAAAAGTGCTTTAGATTTGATTTCAATTACGCCAAATCCTTATTATGCTTATGCTGGATATGAAGATCCTACCAACCAGTTAGATACTCGTATTAAAATCATCAATCTACCTAAGAAATGCGTGATTTCAATTTATACACAAGGTGGTTATTTAGTAAGAAGAATCAGAAAAGATGATGATACCAGAACCTTTGTAGATTGGGATTTGAAAAATGATGCGAATGTGCCAATTTCAAGTGGCGTATACTTAATTCATGTTTATGCAGATGGAATGGGAGAGCGAGTAATTAAGTGGTTTGGTATTATGAGACCTGTAGATTTTGATACTTTCTAGATGTATTCAGCCGGAAGCCTAGTGCTTCCGGATTTTATAAAAATTAAAATTAATAAGATGAAAAGAACGCTATACAAAATTGGAATTGTGGGGATGCTTTTCGCATCAATTCCAGCATTTGCCGGTAATCCAGATAGGTCTGGTGGGGCAGGCGCAACTCAACTCACAATTAATCCTTATGCTCGCTCTGCTGGATACGGCGGCATCAATACAGCTTCAGTTAGAGGACTTGAATCCTTTAACTTAAATATTGCTGGTTTAGCTTTTGCACCTAGCACAGAGGTGGTATTTTCTAGAATGTCTTTTTTACAAGGTTCTGGTGTAAATATCAATAACTTTGGTTTGGCACAACAAGTAGGCGAGAAAGGCGAAGGAGGTGTTTTAGGTTTAGGTTTTGCAAGCTGGGATTTTGGAGATATTCCAATTACTACCTACCAAAATCCTGATGGAACTTTACCTAGCTTTAGTCCACAAGTATTGAATGTTTCTGCGGCCTACGCGCGCAAGTTTTCAAACAGTATTACAGGTGGTTTTTTGTTAAGAATTATTTCTGAAGGTATTAACGACGTTAAAGCACAAGGTGTTGCTTTTGATTTTGGGGTTCAATACCAAACCAATCTTAACCCTAAGAAGCCAAATGCTAAAATTAAGAAAGAAGATTTTAAGTTGGGTATTTCTATGCGTAACATAGGTAGCGATTTAAGATTTGATGGGCCAGGTTTATCATTTCGTTCAATTAACCAAGCAACAGGTGCAGATAGAAAAGCGCTTTTTGCAGCAGATAAGTTTAATTTACCTACGCTGGTGAATATCGGTTTAGGCTATGATATGCGCTTGGATCAAAACAACGAAACCTATAACCATAAATTAACAGGTTCATTTAACTTTAATTACAATGCATTTCAATCTAATGTATATGGATTGGGCGCTGAATACTCATACAAGAATATGTTTATGTTAAGAACTGGTTATAACTATATTGGCGAAGAGAAAGCATTTATTGATGATGCAAGTAATCCATCTTATAATTCACCGGTATATGGTTTATGGACAGGCTTTACTTTCCAAATGCCAGTTTCCAAATCGGGTACTTCATTTGCATTAGATTATGCCTATGCGCCAACTAGATTTTTTAACGGCATGCATACTGTTGGTATCAAATTATCAATAGGCAGCAAAAAGGGATAATTTTTCTTATTTTCGTATCATATTAGAAACGTTCCACTTTTCAAGTGGGACGTTTCTTTTTATTTAATGCAATCAGATTATGTCAGATATCAATTATGTTACTAAAGAAGGTTTAGAAAAATTGCAAGCAGAATTGCAAGATCTTAAATATGTGCAACGTCCTTTTATAACCAAGCAAATTGCTGATGCTAGGGATAAAGGAGATTTAAGTGAAAATGCAGAATACCATGCCGCCAAAGAAGACCAAGGATTGCTTGAAGCCAAAATAGCAAAGCTAGACGATCTTCTTACCAAAACGAGGATTATAGATGAGTCGAAACTTAACACGAACCAAGTGATGATGCTAACCAAGGTAAAAGTGTTAAACCATAACACTCAAAAAGAAATTGTGTACACCTTGGTAAATGAAAAAGAAGCCGACCTTAAAACCGGAAAGATTTCGTTTAAGTCGCCCATAGGCTTAGCCCTTATGAATAAAAAGATTGGGGCAATTTGTGAAGTTTCAATTCCAGCTGGGAAAATTAAATTGGAAGTGCTCTCAATCAGTTTATAATGGCCAGCATATTCACACGCATAGTTAATGGAGAGTTGCCTTGTTATAAAGTGGCAGAAACCAATGAATATCTTGCTTTTTTAGACATTAGGCCACTCACTTATGGACATACCTTAGTGATTCCAAAGAAAGAAGAGGACTATATTTTTGATCTAAATGATGAGTTATTTGTTGGATTGCAATTGTTTGCCAAAATGGTAGCAAAAGCACTTAAACATGTTACACAACAAAGAATAGGGGTTTGTGTAATTGGCTTAGAAGTTCCGCATGCACATATACATTTAATTCCCTTTACCCAAATGGAACAAATGAATTTTGCCAATCCAAAACTTAACTTATCTGGGGAGGAACTTGCTCAATTAGCACAAAATATTCAAGCAGCCATTAAAGAAATTGCTTAGTTATTTTTTCTTAATCTTTTCAGGATTTTGATTGACAAAGACTTCCCAAGTGGAGGTCTTTTTCTTTTTAGTAGGGAGTAGTTTTTGGAGTTTAGTTTTTTCGGTTTGAACCAATTTATTTTGAACCAAATGACAATAAGCAGCAGCGAGGCCATCTGTTGCATCAAAGTATTGGTTATCAAATTCAAAATTTAGTTGTTTTTGCAGCAAGGCAGCAACTTGCTCCTTACTGGCATTTCCATTGCCCGTAACCGCTTGTTTGATTTTTTTAGGCGCATATTCTACTACAGCCAATTCGCGGCTCATAGCAGCGGCAATTGCAACACCTTGCGCCCTGCCAAGTTTGAGCATACTCTGAACATTTTTGCCAAAGAAGGGTGCTTCAATGGCCAACTCATCAGGTTTATATTCATCAATTAACCCCACAGTTCTATCAAATATTTTTTTTAGTTTAAGGGCATAATCCGCATATTTTTCAAGCTTTAAAACACCCAAAGTAAGTACTTCATAATTCTTTCCAACAGCTTTTATAATGCCATATCCCATAACCGTTGTGCCTGGGTCTATTCCTAAAATGATGCGTTCTTGTTGAGGTTTCATGCCATAAGATTTGTTTTAGGAGGTAGGGAGTTGTTTCTTTGTCAAACATAGTTATTCCAATCCTTGTTTCAAATCAAATCACATACGCCAATCCTTAAATTTGCTAGAATCTTACTTGCAATTCTTGTAAGTTTTTTTATTTTTTATAAGCTATTTGTTGCCTATGACATCGATAGTTTGTTTGTAAAATTTAACAGAAACGAAGCCTTTGGTTCAACCCATTTTTTACTTTTAGCCCTCATTTTGGGATTGTTAAATTGGAGTTTGGAGGCTTTAAAATGGCGTCAGATTATTAGCAAGTATGAGCCAGTAAGTTTTGGACTTGCAATAAAAGCAATATTTTCTGGCGCATCCCTAAGCATTATTACACCTAATAATATTGGCGATTTTGCGGGTAGGGTTTTACATTTACAAGTATTGGATAAAATTAAAGGTTCATTGGCCACAGTGATTGGCCATGCGGCGCAAGTACTGGTTACCTGTGTTTTTGGAGCCTATGCGCTATGGATATTTGGAGATACTGTTTTTAAGCAAAAATGGGTTGTAGGAATAGGCATCACAGCTATTTCCTTGGCGGTTTTTTTCTATTTAAATATGGGTTTCTTGTATAAGCATTTAATTCAATTTAAATGGTTTGCTTCCCTTAGAAAGTATGCAGATGTATTTGGCGATTTTTCTACAAAGGATTTAATAATTCTGTTGTTTCTATCTTTATTTAGGTATCTCATATTTACTTCCCAATACCTGTTATTGCTCTATTTTTATCGGGTAGATATAAGTTTTAACGATGCCTTCTCCTGCCTTAGTGGAACCTTTTTTGTACAAACCGTTGTGCCTTCGTTCTTGCTATTAGAAATTGGCTTGAGGGGTGCAAGCGCCCTTTGGTTTTTTTCGATGTTTAGTAGTAACCTAACAGGCATTTTATTGGCAGCCTACTCGCTATGGATAATTAATATGTTATTGCCCGCCCTAATAGGATTATATTTCATTTATAAAGTTAAATAATGCCAGTATTTCTAATTATATCCTTGGTTCTTTTAGCTGCTTACCTGCTCTTAATTTTGGTGTATTGGATGGCTTGGCAATTAATTCCTTTACGGGTTGAACCAATTAAAGCGCCCGTAAATACATTCAGCATATTAATACCTGCAAGAAATGAGTCAAAAGTGATTTCAAGTTGTTTGCAGCATTTGATAGACCAAAAATATCCCAATACAAAATTTGAAATTATTGTTATTGATGATCATTCAGAGGATGAAACAGCTGCAATTGTTGATGCCTTTATAGAGGCACATCAAGATTTTAGTATTACCTTACTTCAATTGCATTTACTTGCCCCAAAAGGAAATAAAAAAGAAGGGATAACTTTGGGTATTACTTATGCTAAAGCCCCTTATATAATCCTAACAGATGCAGACTGTATTAGGGGGAAGGAATGGTTGGGTTCCATTGATTCTTTTATTCAAACTAAGCCCGTGAAGATGATTTATGCGCCTGTTTTTTTTGCTGCTAGTAATACCTTTGAGCAATTACAATCATTAGAATTTTCTGGATTGGTTGGTATAGGCGGGGCCGCTATTCAATTAAAAAATCCTAACATGTGTAGCGCTGCTAATTTAGTTTTTAGCAAATTAGCTTTTTTAGAGGTGGATGGCTATAAAGATAATATTCATATGGCTTCTGGTGATGATGAATTTTTACTGCATAAAATTTTTAAGAAGTATCCAAATGAGGTGTGGTTTTTAAAAGATAGAAGGGCCATTGTAGAAACTGCACCCAATACATCTTTGCAGCAATTAGCGCAACAACGCACACGATGGGTTTCTAAAAGCACGAAATACGAGGAAAGATTTATTACTGCAATTTTGGTAGGGGCTTACCTATTTAATTTTAGCATTCCTTTTAATTTAATATACGGTATCTGGCATCCTAGCTACTTTAAAATTGGCTTGGTTCAAACCGTATTAAAAATGTTGGTAGAAGGCCTATTTTTATTTCAGGTTACAAAATTCTTTGGCAAGCCTAAACTATTATTATTACTGCCCTTAGCAGAACCCTTTCATATTATTTATGTTATTATTATAGGGGTTTGGGCAAACCTTAAACCTTATACTTGGAAAAATAGAACCCACCACAAATGATACACGAATTAGATGATATCGCTTTTGATATTTTAAATTGTATTTATTTTGTTGAACCCTTTGATAAAATATTAGAGGAAGTAAACTATCCGGCCAATATTGTAGCCGATGTATTGAAATCTTTAATTCAACGTAAACTTGTGGTTGCTATGTTTTGGAATGAAGAATTACAGGAATATAAGCGAAGCTTTATTTATGATGCAGACAATATGCGCGCCTACTCTTATTTAGCAACTAAAGAAGGATTAATGGCCCATAATTCTAGGTAGCATGCAGGCTAAATTGAAGGGCATTGTGCTTGGGCATGTAGCGTATGCGGAGAATAGCGTGATTCTGAAATGTTATACCCATGCATTAGGTATGCAGAGCTATATGATAAATAGTATTAATAGTAAACGAGCTGCTATTAAACCTTCGCAGTTACTTCCTTTAACCTTGGTTGAGTTAGTGGTTAGCCCAAAACAAGGAAAGGGTTTACAGCGAATTAAGGAATTAAAAACTATACCCATATTAAATGAACTTCATTTTAAAATAGAGAAATCTGCCATCGCATTATTTATGGCAGAATTGCTAGGTAAATGCCTGCGAGAAGAGCAACAACCCGATGAAGATTTGTTTTCGTTTATAAGTGCTTCTATCGAAATACTAGATATTACTCAGCAATCTTGTGCCAATTTCCCTTTGTTGTTTATGCATCAACTTAGCAAGTTTTTGGGGTTCTATCCTAAGCCCAATTTTGAAGCTGATACTCCCTGCTTTAGTTTAATGGAAGGCGTTTTTGTTAGCAACAACCATATTGGCATAGACTATATTGAAATGCCCCTAAGTGAGTTGTTTTTTAATTTAGGTAGAACAGGGTATCAAAATATGGAAGATTTACGTTTATCTAGCGCGGAACGTAAGCGTTTGCTTGATAGTTTTATTAGATATTACCAAATGCATGTGATGTTGTTTGGTGATTTAAAATCGCCTGCAGTGCTGCATGAAGTTTTGAATAGTTAAATTTGTTACATGAAAAAATTACTGCTATTTTTTGTATTATTTTCTCACTGCTTATTTGGGCAAGAAATAATAAAACATCCTCAATTAAAAGGTACATTGTATCGCTTTTCTGAGGTAAAAGGCCAAGGCATCTTGCCTAGGAATGTTGACGTTTGGGTTCCGCAAAATTTCGACTCAAGTGGAAGAACCCGTTACGCAGTGCTTTATATGCATGATGGACAAAATTTGTTTTTACCTGGCAATGCTTTTGGAGGCAAAGAGTGGGGGATAGACGAAGCCATGGATAGTTTACTAAGGCTTAAACAAATTCGGCAAACCATTGTAGTGGGAATTTGGAACTCACCCAGAAGATTTATTGAATACAATCCAGAGGATGCGTATAAGAAACTCGACTCACTTCAAAAATACAAAATCGATTTAGAAAGACCGGGCGGTTCTCAAGCAAATGCCTATCTCGACTTCATATTTAACACCCTTAAGCCCATGGTAGATGCAAGGTTTCCAACTGCTCCAGAAATGAAACAAACCTTTATGATGGGTTCAAGCATGGGCGGTCAAATAAGTTTGTATGCCCTTTGCAAGTATAGCAATCAACTCAAAAGTGCTGCGTGCTTATCTACACATTGGCCTTTAAGCTTAAAAGAAAACAACTTTGAAATAAGTAAACCCTATCAAGATTATTTCATACACAATTTGCCAAATCCGCGCAATCATCAAATCTACTTTGACCATGGCACCACCACATTAGATGCTTGGTATGAACCACACCAACAACGCATGGATTCGCTTTGCAGGGAGAATGGATATAATACCATCAAGAGTTTTTTGACATTAAAATACCCGGGTGCCCCACACAATGAAGATGCGTGGCGCAGCCGGGTATCTATTCCTTTATTGTTTATGTTGAAACCTAGTACTTGGTAATTCCTTCTCTCATTTTGCGAGCATTTTTGGCACTGTAGCCAAAATAAATTAAGAGCCCAAATACTAACCATCCTAAAGCGCTGATTAAGGTTGGAACAGGTAAACTAATGATCATAGCTAAACAAATTACCATCCCTAATATTGGAATTAATGGCACCAAAGGTGTTTTAAACGGACGTGCTAAGTTTGGTTCTTTCTTACGCATAATAACAATCCCTAAACATACCAACACAAAGGCAAATAAGGTTCCAAAAGAGGTTAAATCTCCAGCCACACTTCCTGGTATAAAGGCAGCGAATGCCCCAACAAAAATTAATAGAATCCAATTTGCTTTATAAGGTGTTTTAAACTTTGGATGCAATTCGCTAAAAGCTTTTGGTAATAAACCATCCTTGCTCATAGAGAAGAATACACGGCTTTGGCCCATTAACATCACCAATATTACAGATGAGAATCCTGCTAAAATGGCTACCGTTACACTCGTACCAAGCCACTCATATCCTTTCATATATTGTTGTATGGCATAAGTTACAGAAGCTTCTTTTCCGGCAGTTTTAAACTCTTGCCAATTGGCTACTCCTGTAAGTACATGTCCGAACAGAATATAAAGTATGGTGCAAATTACCAATGAACCTAAAATACCTATTGGCATATCTCTGCTTGGGTTTTTAGCTTCTTGGGCTGCAGTACTTACAGCATCAAAGCCAATAAAGGCAAAGAATACAATGGCAGCACCACCCAACACACCGCCCCAACCATGTTGAAAAAATCCTGAATGCCCAATGGTATCGGCAGGAATCATATACGGTTCATGATTAGCAGGGTTAATAAATTGCCAACCAATCGCAATAAATAATAATACAATGGCCACTTTTACAAAAACAATAATTGAATTAACCATTGCAGATTCTTGTGTTCCCTTTATTAATAGAAGGGTAAGTAAAAATAGGATAACTAGGGCAGGTGCATTAATAAAACCTCTTGTTACTTCTACAAGGCTGCTAAGGTTTTCTGGTAAGTGTTCATAAACCTCATCACTCAGAATAAGTTTGCCATTGTTTACAAACCTTGCCTGGTCTGGCAATGCGGCAATTATTTGTTCGATATTAGCTTGGCCAATTACTTTCTTAGAACTTTCAAGTGGCGAGTGACACCATTCATAAGGAATTGCACCCCCAAGCAGGTTATTAAGGTATTCACTCCAAGCAATAGAAACTGTGGCAGCACCCAAGGCGTATTCCATAATGAGGGCCCAGCCAATTATCCATGCCACAAGTTCGCCCATGGTTACATAAGAATAAGCATAAGCACTTCCCGCAATTGGAATCATCGCGGCAAATTCTGCATAGCAAATACCTGCAAATGCACAGCCTACGGCTGCAATCATAAAACTCATGGTAACAGCCGCACCGGCGGCCTCGGCAGATGCTGCTGCCGTTCTAACAAATAATCCAGCTCCAATGATTGCGCCTACGCCCAAGGCAACTAGATTTGCTGCCGTTAGTGTGCGTTTTAATTGAGAGCCGTCATGATGTCGTAATAAATCCTGAAGGGATTTTGTGTAGAAAAAATTTGCCATATAATAATTGAATTCTGTTTGGCAATATAAAAGAAATCTACAAATTTAAAAGGCCTTATTCACCCTCCATAAAGTCTGCTTTTTCTTCTGAAGCTGCTTCAAAGTTATCGCAGTTTATTTCTATGTTTAAGGGAGATTGCGGGCTAGGCCATTCGTTTACAATGTTTATTAAGCCTGGAGTGGCTGTAACTTTTTGCATATACTCCGCCCAAATCGGCATAGCCATGGCAGCACCAGAGCCCAGGTCCATGGTTCTAAAGTGAATGGCTCTATCTTCCCAACCCATCCATAAGCCACTTACTAAGGTAGGTGTTATGCCCATAAACCAAGCATCACTGTAATTTTGCGTGGTGCCCGTTTTTCCACCACAAGCCCCAGGGATTTTATAATGGTACTTGATTCTTGCAGCCGTTCCAGTTGTGGTGGTTTGCTCTAACATTTTGCACATCACATAGGCGGTTTGCTCGCTCAAAGCCTCTTTGGTTTCTGGCAAATTTTCAAAAATTACATTGCCATTTTTGTCTACAATTTTTGTGTAATATATCGGTTTGATCCAAACACCTTTGTTCGCAAACGCTGAATAAGCGCCCAACATTTCATATAAAGAAATATCAGCAGTGCCAAGGGCTGAAGCCGGGTAAGGCTCTATTTTACTTTTAACCCCTAAACGATTGGCATACCCAATGACCGTTTTAATACCATCATCGCCCAACATTTTTAATACATTTAAACAGATCAGGTTAAAGGATAATTTTAAACCTCTATACATGGTCATGGTTGGTGTACTATACTTTTCATCTGCATTACTTGGGTTGTAATCTGGGTAACCTTCAAAGCTCACAGGTTTATTCGGAACCATGGTGCATGGCGAAAAGCCATTATCTATCGCCGCGGTATATACAAAGGGTTTAAAGGTTGAACCTACTTGCCTTTTTGCGCTAATATTTACATGGTCATATTGAAAATATTTGTAGTTATGTCCACCTACCCAAGCTTTAATTTTTCCTGTTGTTGGGTCCATGCTTGCAAAGCCACATTGTAAAAAGTACTTATAATACTTTAGGCTATCCATGGGCGTCATCACCGTATCAATTTCACCTCTATTATAACTAAATACACGCATCTTTACCTTGGTGTCAAATTCTGTTTTTATTTCGGCTTCCGACTTTCCTATTTTTTTTGCAATGATATACCTGTCACTGCGTTTCATGGCCTGAATAATGCCTTCATTAAATTGTCCCCATGGCTCTCTGCCTTTCCAATGCGCATAAAATTTTCTTTGCTGTTCTTTTACTTGAGAGGCCACTACTTCTTCTGCAATCTTTTGAAGCGTAGGGTTAATGGTTGTATAAATTTTTAAACCATCTTTGTATAAGTTATAGCCATTTTCCTCACACCAATCAATCAACTCTATTCTTAAGGTTTCTCTAAAATAAGTTGCTAAACCTTCATTATGGCTTTCTTCTTGGAAGTTGAGTTGTATGGGCTGCTTTTTAAAGTAGGCTAAAGAATCTTCTGAGATTAATTCTGCTTTACCCATTTGGTTCAAAACGGTATTTCTTCTATTAAATGCGTTTTCAGGATTTCTGATGGGGTTAAATTTTGTAGGCCCTTTAAGCATGCCAACTAATACAGCCGCCTCCATGGCATTAAGTTCCTTTGGAGATTTACCAAAATAGGTTTTAGCAGCGCTTCTAATTCCAAAAGAATTATTGCCAAATTCAACCGTATTAAAATACATGGTCAATATTTCATCTTTGGTATAACGCTGTTCAATCAATACGGCGGTTATCCATTCTTGAATTTTAGTTTTGGCTTTATCTTTAAAATTGTTGAACTTTTTTCTTGGAAATAAATTCTTTGCCAATTGCTGTGAAATGGTACTTCCGCCTTGCCTTCTTCCAATTAGGTTGTAAATTATAATGGTAAAAAGCCGACTATTATCTATGCCACTATGTTCATAAAATCGAATATCTTCTGTTGCAATAAGGGCATTAATTAATTGCGGACTTAAATCTTCATAATTTGCATTGCTTCTGTTTTGAAAATAATACTTTCCTAAAAGCGTGCCATCCTCTGCAAATACTTCACTCGCTAATTGCGTTTTAGGGTTTTCTAGTTCTTCAATGGGAGGCAATTGTCCAAACCAACCCATTCCAATGGCTGTAATTAAGCCAGTTAATAATAGCAAGCCTACAAAAGCCCCAATCCATAAGAACCTTAAGAATTTCCAATACGGACTTTTCCAAAAATTATCTTTCCAACTCATTTTATTTGTTGTGTTTGCTGTAATTGCTTTTTATAAAATGCCTCAAACTCGGCTACTTTTTTATCCTTTAAAACCTTTTTAAAATTTACACCCGAAATTACATATTCATAAAAGGTGTCTTTTAGTTTTAATTTTTTGTTTTTAAAATCAGTTAATTTTAATCCATTCAAATAATCATTTGCTTGTTTAAAATTGGTAAATTCTCTTACTACAAAAAGTTGAAATCCTTCATTACTCATGTAAGCATTAATTCTTAAGCCATTGTCTGACATATAAGACTCATTGTAGGCATTAAATTGAAGATTATATTCATTTATATCTACTCCTGAAGTTTTGAGGGCAAGCACATAATAAAAGCTTGTTTCTGTTTCTAAATCAAATTGAAAAACAGCATTGGTGTCTTTACCTACAAAGGCAGTTTTCTGGGCTTCTTTTTTAAGCGCAGTTAAATAGCTTTCAGCAGTGTTTCCGGCCTCCGTTCCTTTATGTTGGTTAGCTACCGAAGCCAGTGCTTTTTCAAAAGCTGTGCGGTCTTTAGATTTTCCAATACAAAGGGCCTCTAGCAAATCGTATTTTGGTTTTAAGCTGTTGTTGGGCCAGTTTTTATCTAAGTATAATTTTTGTGCAGCAACACTTGAACAATCACCTATTTTGTAAGATTCAAAAATGATGGCATAGGCATCCTTTAATTGCTTATTATTTTCGGCTTCAGCATTCACTGGCTTTTTGTTCTGGGCCAGCAATGCATAATTGCTATTTGGAAACTGAGTGATAAGATTTTGCTTATTACTTTCAGCTTTAGCCATGTTTTTTAAATCGGCATGTGCTTTAAATAGATAATAGAAAGTAGAGGCTTCATATTCGCTAAATGGAAATTTGTCTTGAATTTTCTCTCCGTATTTTATCGATTCAATTGGGTTCAACAAATTATCATAATACATTACATTTAAGTTGTGCAATGCATCCAACATTATAGCATTTGATTTTTCTTTTTGAGCCGACGCAAAGGGCACATTTTTAACCCATGCATCTTTTTCTTTATTGCCTGTAATTATATTCGCATTTGCACTTTCACTAGCGCTTTCTGCTGGCTTTTCTTCCTTTTTTACACTTGAATCGCCCGTCGCATTTTGACTCGTATTTTTTCCAGGTTCAGCTGCTTCTTGTGTTTTTTCTTTTGCTGCAATGCGCCAAAAGTCTTCATTTTTGCGTTGACCCCAGCGTTTATTGCTAAAAAACTCTGCAGCTCCATTAGACATTAGTGAGGTATTATAAAAGTACCATTCACCACTTCCACTCCCAACAGCAGGTGCCGCAGGTAAAGCATTTCCAGCATTTCCAGCGGTACTCGCCAAAACCTTTGCACGTTTTTTGGCTTCTTTTTCTTCTAATAATTTCTTTTTCGTATTCTCAGCTATCCAAGAATCTATTTTTCTTTCTAAGGCATCATTGCTTAATAATGCCAATTTTTGCAAGGAGTCTTGCGTTTCATAAGCCACTAGGTTGCTAATTAAATCGCCTAAGGTAACTTTTGTGTTTTTTATACTTGTATAGTCTTTATACTTTGGGTCTAAGCTTAAAACGGTGCTGTCATAATAGGCTTGAGCCAATTTATAATCTTTTCTTTTAAAGAAGATTTTTGCTATTTCATGATAGGCTAATCCTTTTTGATTCTTATTTTTTTGGCTCAAACCAGCCGCTTTTTTAAAGTCGAGTATCGCTTCATCCTCTTTGTTAATCGCTAAATTAATCTTCCCCATTTCAAACCAAATTTGGTCGTAATAGTCGATGTTCTTTTCATCCCTCGCCATTTTTCTAAGGTTATGTTTGACCCTAGCTGCAGATTTTGGATTTTTTAAATCGTATAATTTTAGCAAAGCCAAGGTGGCATTGAAGGCAAAATCATAGGGTGGTACAAATTTTATTACTTTGTTAAAGTGGTAAGTAGCTTCAGGTAATTTCTTTTGGCTATAACATAATTGACCAAGGATATAATGGAATCTAATTTTTTGGTCTTTTGTTAGTTTTCCTTTTAAGGCTAAGCTAAGGTGTTCAATGGCCTTGCCAGGCTTGTTTGTTATCAGGTCTATATCCGCTGCATTTGAATAGATAAAGCCAATATCATTTTTTTGAAAGGTTTTAACTTGCAGCAATTGGCCCATAATGGCTTCAGCTTCTTGGATTTTATTTAAACCTAGGTAGCATTTGGCAATCCAGCAAGTGCTTGCGTGGGTAAAAGGGCCATTTTTATATTTGCCAAGAATAAACTGAAAGGTTTCAATGGCGGTATAATAGTCTTGTTTATAGTAACGCGTTTTGGCAATGGCAAAGTAAGCATCATCGGTATAGCTGCCAATTTGGTGCATTTGGACAGTAGCAGAAAACTTTTTTAAGGCTTCATCCAGAATATTTCCCGCTGTTTTGGCTGCTTCTGGAGAACCCGTTTGTATTACCGCGAGGGTTTGAGAAAAGTCATCTAAGTGCGAGCTTTCAATTTGTTTGGCAGCATCCAAGAGTTTTTGCTCGCCATTAAAATAAACGTTGAAATGACCTGTAAGTGTGTGAAACTTTCGGTTCAACCATTTATCTTTAGTTGGATTACAGGCAAATAAGCCTAAAAGAGCAATTGCCAGCGGTATGTTTCTTTTTAATAGCAAAGTGTGTGAATTGATTTCCTATATTTGAATTTTGGATTGTACAATTTTAGCCAATCTTTGGCAATATTCGTAAAGGTATGGAACCTACAAAGAAAAAATTCATTCATAAACTACGTTATAAGTACAGATTGGTGCTTATAAATGATGAATCATTTGAAGAAATACTTTCTTTTAAATTAACGCCCATGAATGTTTTTGTGGGATTTAGTTCGGCGATGGTACTTTTTGCCATATTAATCATTTCACTTGTGTTTTATACTTCTGTGAGGGAATTTGTGCCAGGCTATACAGACACAAAGACCAAACGAAATTTACAGGAACTATTGTATAAGACAGATTCCTTAGAGCGGGTATTAAAAACCAAAGAGCAATATTTTCAAAATGTTTCAAATATCATGAAAGGCGGAGAGGGCTTGTCGGATAGTGTGGTTCAAGGCCCTAATCCAAAACCGTAAAAGACATAAAGTTGCAAAAAACCAAAAATTTGCTAGTTTTGTAATTGGTTCATTTTGTGTTGAACCAATAATTACTACCACTATGTCAATGTTCAAACCAGCCAAAAACACAACCTTTAACCCCCAAGAAATTAACATCCTTAATGCAGGTACGCGCATTACAGGTGATTTAGGTTCTGAAGGCGACTTGCGCGTGGACGGTTCGGTTCAAGGCAACATAGAAGTAAAAACCAAATTGGTTTTGGGTCAAAGTGCCCATGTAAAAGGAAATATAAATGCCCAAAACTGCGATGTTTCTGGCGTTGTGGCTGGAAATGTTATTGTAACAGAGCTGTTAACCATAAAGGCCACCGCAAAAATTACAGGTGATATTGCTTGTAGTAAATTAATTATAGAAGCAGGGGCAGAGTTTAATGGCAATAGTGCCATGAGACCCTTAGCCATGGCCGCCGATTTTAGAAATGAACCTGCCAAATCTTTGAAAACTGCCGAACAAAAAAATGCGGCCTCTCCAGAATAAACCTGATTCTAAGGCGAAAGATACCAATGATAAAACATGGCTTAGGTATGCCAATTTAGGGTTTCAAATGATTGCAACCATGGTAATTTGCGCCTTGGGAGGCAAATATTTAGACCAATACCTTGAAAGGAAGTTTCCAATTTTTACCCTTGTGCTGGTAATTTTTGGTGTTTTTGCAGCCCTTTACCAAGTTTTAAAAGATTTACTTAAAAAATAATTAATATCACATTGCTTTCTGGCAAATCAAAGGGTACTTTTGCGGGCAGTAAAAAATGCAAAAAATCAATTTTCATAAAAGTTTGGTTGGGCTAACCCTTATTTGTGGGGTGCTCATTTTTGCGTTTCAAGCTTTTCAAACAAAATGGATTTTAGATTCTTTGGCTTGGATTTCTTTATTTTATTTTTTCGCACTCACTTGGCTCACTTTTAAGATTGCCAACTCTGGGGTTAAAAAAGATAATAAAACCTTCATTACCAGAATCTATGGTGCAATTGGTATCCGGTTTATTTTCTCTATTTTCCCACTTTTTATCTACCTAATTTTCTATCCAAAAAGGGAAATGCCGTTTATTATTGTCTATCTTTTATTGTATTTCTTTTACACAGCTTTTGAAATTTATTTTCTCGTGGTTAACTTGCGCCCCGATTTAAACAAAAAGAATCCTTCATGAACGCCATCAAAAAGAAGAGTATCAATTATTTAGTTTTAGGTTTTTTCATTCTAACACTATCGTCTTTTGGCGCTATAAATGCCTTTTCAAATGATTCTACTGCACATGCAGCTGAAATTCACGCTACAGATTCTGTTTCACCTGCACACTCAGAGGAAGTTCATGCGCCCGCTGCAGAGCATACTGAAAAGGAGGGTATTGATGCAGGTAAACTTATTATGGAGCACATTGGAGACGCACATGATTGGCACATGGCCACTATCGGACATACACATGTTACCCTTCCGCTTCCTATTATTATTAAAGATGCCGCAGGATTTCATATTTTTAGTTCTTCTAAATTCCACCACGGGCACGATGCATACAACGGATATAAACTAGAACATGGTAAAATTGTTGCCGTTAACGAAGATGGTAGCATTAATGAATCTGCTTCATTCTTTGATTTATCCATTACCAAGAATGTAGCTGCCATGCTTATTTCTGTTTTTGTATTAATTTGGATGATGCTTAGTGTAGCGAGTTCATATAAAAAAGGCAAAGGGGCAGCCCCAAAAGGATTTGCTAACCTCATCGAAATGGGAATTTTGTTTATCAGGGATGAAGTTGCCAAACCAAGTATTGGTCCTAAGTACATGAAGTTTATGCCTTATTTGTTAACCATATTCTTCTTTATCTTTTTAAATAACCTATTTGGCTTAGTACCTTTCTTCCCGGGAGGCGCAAACGTAACTGGTAATATTGCGGTGACTTTGGTATTGGCCTTGTTTACTTTTGTGATTACTTCAATCAATGGAAACAAAAGCTATTGGGGACATATCTTCATGCCTCCGGGCGTGCCAAAAGCTTTATGGATTTTATTGGTACCCATTGAAATCATTGGAATGTTAAATAAACCTATCGTATTAATGATTCGTTTGTTTGCCAACATTACGGCTGGTCACATTATTATGTTAGGATTCTTCTCACTTATTTTCATCTTTGGTGCTATGAGTGAAGGATTGGGATTAGGGGTTTCAGTAATGTCAGTTGCCTTCACCACTTTCATGAACTTCCTTGAGTTATTAGTAGCATTTTTACAGGCATATGTATTCACCCTACTTTCTGCGCTTTATTTTGGTTCAGCAGTAGAAGAACATGCCCACCACGACGAACATCATTAATTAAATTATAATCAACTAAAAATCAACAATTATGACACTATTAAACATTCTATTACAAGCCGCCACTGAGGCAGTAGATCCAGGTTTTGCGAAAATGGGTGCTGGCTTAGGTGCAGGTTTAGCTGCAATTGGCGCTGGTCTTGGTATTGGCCGTATCGGTGGAACAGCTTTGGAATCAATCGCTCGTCAGCCTGAGGTTTCAGGAGATATTCGTGCAAACATGATCGTGGCTGCTGCTCTTATTGAAGGTGCTGCATTCTTCGGTATCGTAGTTTGTCTTTTGATCGTATTGCTTTAATTTTTTATTGCAGAGATACAGTTGATTACTGTGTCTCTGCTTTCAATTCTCTCTATTCAAAAATAACAATCAAACAAAATGGAATTAGTTAAACCTGGTTTAGGTCTTATCGTTTGGATGACCATTACTTTTCTTATCGTATTGTTCATTCTATCCAAATTTGCATGGAAGCCAATTCTTGCAGCAATTAAAGAAAGAGAAGACTCTATCAACAATGCGTTAAATTCAGCAGAAGATGCGCGTAAGCAAATGGATGCCCTTAAGGCAGACAATGAAAAATTGTTAAACCAGGCGCGCGCCGAGCGCGAGCTAATGCTTAAAGAAGCAGGTGAAATGAAAGACAATATCATTGCACAAGCTAAGCGTTCAGCCGATGAAGAAGGCAGAAAAATTATTACCAAAGCCAATGAGGCCATCGAATCGGCTAAATTAAATGCGATGAATGAACTTAAAACCCAAGTAGCTGTATTATCAGTTGATTTGGCAGAAAAAGTGCTTCGCAAGAAAATGGAAGACCGCAGCCAACAAGAAGCTTTTGTGAACGAAAATTTGAAATCAATTACCCTGAACTAACATGTCAGAACAAAGAGTATCCGGCAGATATGCTAAATCATTGATAGATTTAGCCTTAGAGCGCAAAGCCTTGGATGCGGTTTACGCCGATGTGGTTTTGCTTAAGCAAACCATTGAAGCCAATGCCTCTCTAGCCAATATGCTAAAGAGCCCAATCATTAAAGCAGATAAAAAACAAGCCATTATCAAGCAAGTTTTTTCAAGTTACATTTCTGAACTTAGCCTATTGTTTATTAACTTGGTTACTGCTAAAAACAGAAGTTTCTTCTTGCATGATATCGCTGTACAGTTCATTGTTCAATACAATGAAATAAATAAAATTACGACCGCCCATGTTAAAACCGCTGTGAGCATTAGTGCCTCGGTTCAAGCAGAAGTGAAAAGCTTCTTAGAAGCCCAAACCGGAAAGCGGGTAGAATTAAAGAATTCAGTCGACCCAGAATTAATTGGTGGAATGGTGATTCAAATTGAAGACCGTTTATACGACGCCAGCATTTCAGGTAAACTGAAGAAAGCAAAACACGAATTATTAAACACTTACATTTCAAAATAACAGTTCATTATGGTAGAAATAAGACCCGATGAGGTATCAGCCATCATCAGAGAGCAATTAAGCAGCTTTAAGTCTGA